>NZ_JBXAPK010000006.1:0-310444 GCF_058803905.1 Luteimonas sp. GW821-FHT14E02
CGTTTTTCTTTGGTTCGTTTCTTTTGACGCTTATCAAAAGAAATGAACTCGGCCGCGTAGCGGACGAAACGCTTTTGATCTTCAACAAGCAACGGCAGCAGCAAAAGCCAAAGGATCCCAGCCTCCGCTGGGACGACAATCAGCCGAGCGCCGCCTCGATGTCGGCCGCCAGCGATTCCGGCTTGTCAGTCGGCGCATAACGCTTGATCACACGCCCATCGCGACCGACGAGGAACTTGGTGAAGTTCCACTTGATCGCATCGATGCCGAGAAAACCGCCCTTCTCTTCCTTCAACCACTTCCACAGCGGATGCGCGTCACCACCGTTGACGTCAACCTTGGAAAACATCGGAAAGTCGACATCGTAGGTAAGCGAGCAGAAATTCTTGATCTCGGCCTCGTCGCCGGGCTCCTGATGGCCGAACTGGTCGCAGGGGAAGCCCATCACCACCAGGCCACGATCACGATAGGTCTGCCAGAGCTTCTCCAGCCCCGTGTACTGCGGCGTGAAGCCGCATTTGGAAGCGACGTTGACGATCAGCAGCACCTTGCCGGCGTACTGGGACAGCGCCTGCTGACCGCCGTCGATGTCGTTCGCACTGAAATCGTAGGCTGTGGTCATGGCGGAAATCCCAGAGAAGTTACGGCGATCTTAATACAAGCCTCCGTGACGGGCGTCATCTGCCTGCAACACGCTGTTCCTAACGTGCCGGGTTTCTCCATTCCCCCGGGAGCGCTCCGATGCTGCGTCGCCTTTCCTGCGCCTGCGCGCTGGTTCTCGCCGGCTCCGTGCCGGTTTTCTCCGCCCAGGCCGCCGACTGGTCGCTGAGCGATGTGGTGCCGATCTCCGCCCACAGCGTCGACCGCATCGCGCCGGGGAAACAAGCCGCCAACATCAATCGCCTCGGCTTCTTCTCCGACCTGAAATACGACGCGTCGACCGGCACCTGGTTCGCGCTGTCCGACCGTGGCCCCGGGGGCGGCGTGATCGGCTACAGCACGCGCGTGCAGCAGATGATCGTGCCCCTGCATCCGATTTCCGGCGCCGTGCTCGGCAAGCCGCTGGTGCTGCGTACCATCTTGTTCACCGACCGCAACGGCAATCCGTTCAACGGCCTCAATCCGACCTTGCTCAACGGTTCGCCGAACGTGCTCGGCAACAGCTTCGATCCCGAGGGCATCGCCGTCGGTCGCAACGGACATCTGTTCGTTTCCGACGAGTACGGCCCGAGCCTGTACGAATTCGACCGTCGCGGCCGCTTCGTGCGCGCCTTCGACATCCCCGCCAACCTGCGTCCGGCGCAAGCCGACGGCCAGTCCAACTACACCGACGGCCGCGGCACGATCGTCAACGGCCGCCAGGACAATCGCGGCTTCGAGGGCCTGACCTTCAACGCCTCGCGCACGCGCCTGTACGCGGTGCTGCAGGACCCGCTGGTGAACGAGGGCGACAAGAGCGACGGCCGGCGCAGCCGCTGGGTGCGCGTCGTCGAGTTCGATCCCAAATCAGGTACCAGCACGGCGCAGTACCTGTATCCGCTGGAAACCGTCGACGTGCTCAACGCGATCGATCCCGATACCGCCGATGATTTCAAGGCCACCGACCAGGGCCGCAGCATCGGCCTGAGCGCGATCGAGGCTGTGTCCGACCACGAATTCCTGGTGATCGAACGCGACAACCGCGGCGTCGGCGTCGAGGAAACCGCCACGCCGATCCACAAGCGCATCTATCGCATCGACCTGCGCGGCGCCACGGACGTGCAGCACGTGTCGCTGGCCGGCCGCGGCGATCTGCCCGCTGGCGTGGCTCCGGTGTCGAAGCAGCCGGAGGTCGACGTCCTGGCCGCCCTGCGCCGCGTCGGCGCCGACGTGCCGGAAAAGCTGGAAGGCCTGGCCATCGGCCCGCGCCTGCTGTTCGGCGGCCGCGTGGTGCTGGTGGGCAGCGACAACGACTACAGCGTCACCCAGACCGGTGAAGGCGAGCAGTTCGATGTCTGCGTCAACGCCGACAACAGCGCGCGCCAGCAGGTGCCGCTCGACACCGCCTGCCCGGCCGGCATGGACCTGATCCCGGGCTACCTGCTGTCCTTCAAGGTACGCTGACCGCGAACCTCCGGCACGCCGCTCGTTCCCTCCGTGACGGGGCGTGGCCGCCGGCTTGCGGCCATCCGGGGCGCTGGTGACAATCCCCTCGTGGACCCCACCATCAGCCATCCGGACGCTCTGTCCAACCTGTTCCTGCACGTGCGGGTGCTGCTGGGCATGGTGGTGGGCCTCGGCCTGACCCATCTGATCCGGCATTTCGCGCGCGCCATCGATCGTCCGGTGCGCGAGCGCGCCTACTGGGTGCACATGGTCTGGGCGATCTCGATGTTCGTGTACCTGCTGCACTTCTGGTGGTGGGAATTCCGCCTGGCCGACACGGTCCACTGGACCTTCATGCTCTATCTGTACGTGGCGCTGTACGCGCTGCTGCTGTATCTGCTGTGCGCGATCATCTTTCCGGACAACATGGAAGGCCATGCCGGTTACGAGGAATATTTCTATTCGCGCCGGAAATGGTTCTTCAGCCTGCTGGCGCTGGCCTACCTCGCGGACCTGGGCGATACCTGGATCAAGGGCCGGCAGTATTTCGACAGCTTCGGGCCCGAGCTCGAATTGCGCAGCCTGGCCTACGTGCTGTTGTGCCTGGTGGCGATCGCCACCAGCAACCGCCGCTTCCATGCCTTCTTCGCGGTCGCGAGTCTGGCGTACCAGCTGTCATGGATCGTGCGCCAGTTCGAGACGCTGTGAGCGTGTCCCCGAGGAAGCGGGCGCGGCCAACGATGCCCCTCACCCCTGCCTAAAGTCACAGGTGGCATGCTGCCGCTTGGGCTAGGCTGGCCGCCACATTCCTCGACCGCCCCGCCCATGAAGCACCCGCTCGCCCTCGCCCTGACCGCGGCCCTGGCACTCGCCGCTCCTGCCTACAGCATGGCCGAAACACCCGTGAACAGCACCGCCACCCCCGCCTCCTACAGCGCATCCAATCCGTTCCACGACCTGAGCACGCTGCCGCTGCACTACCCGCAGTTCGACAAGATCAAGGACGCCGACTTCGCCCCGGCCTTCGACGCCGGCATGGCCGAGCAACTGAAGGAAGTCGAGGCGATCGCGAACAATCCCGAGCCGCCGACCTTCGACAACACGATCCTCGCCCTGGAACGCTCCGGACGCGTGCTCGATCGCGCGACGACCGTGTTCTTCAACCTCGTCGGCACCGACACCAATCCCGAGCGCAACCGCCTGCGTGGCGAGTACGCGCCGAAATTTGCCGCGCATGGCGATGCCATCCAGCTCAATCCGAAGCTGTTTGCGCGCATCAAGTCGCTGTACGACCAGCGCGATTCGCTCGGCCTCGACGACGAGGGCAAGCGCCTGATCGAGCGCTACCACACCGACTACGTGCGTGCCGGCGCCGCGCTCTCCGACCAGGACAAGGCGCGCCTGAAGGACATCAACGCCCGGCTCGCCAAGCTCGGCACCGACTTCAGCGAGAACGTGCTGAACGAGGTCAACGATTCCGCCATCGTCGTGGATTCGAAGGCCGAACTCGACGGCCTGACCGACGAGCAGATCGCCGCTGCCGCGGAAGCCGCCAAGGAACGCAAGCTCGACGGCAAGTACGTCATCACCCTGCTCAACACCACCGGCCAGCCGCCGGAATCGCAGCTCACCAATCGCGCGCTGCGCGAGCGCCTGCACAAGGCGTCGGTGACGCGCAACAGCCGCGGCAACAAGTTCGACAACACCGCCATCGTCGCCGAAGTGCTGAAGCTGCGCGCCGAACGCGCCAAGATGCTGGGCTATCCGACCTACGCGGCCTACGTCCTCGCCGACGAAACCGCGAAGACGCCGGATGCCGTCAACGACATGCTCTCCAAGCTGGCCCCGCCCGCGGTGGCGAACGCCAAGCGCGAAGCCGCGGCGATGCAGGCAATCATCGACAAGGAACAAGCCGCCAAGGGTGAGCCCACGTTCCAGCTGCAGCCCTGGGACTGGGCCTTCTACGCCGAGAAGGTGCGCCAGGCGCAATACGACTTCGACGAATCGCAGCTGAAACCCTATCTCGAACTGAAGAACGTGCTGGAAAACGGCGTGTTCTACGCCGCCAACCAGCTCTACGGCATCAGCTTCAAGGAACGCACCGACCTGCCGAAGTACCACCCGGACACGACCGTCTACGACGTGATCGACAACGACGGCAAGCAGCTGGCGATCTTCATCTTCGATCCCTACGCGCGCCCGTCCAAGCGCGGCGGCGCGTGGATGAACAGCTATGTCAGCCAGTCCGAACTGTTTGGCACCAAGCCCGTGGTCGCCAACCATCTCAACATTCCCAAGCCGACCGCCGGCAAGCCGACGCTGCTGACCTGGGACGAGGTGACCACCGCCTTCCACGAATTCGGCCATGCGCTGCACGGCATGTTCTCGAACGTGAAGTACCCGTACTTCAGCGGTACCAGCGTGCCGCGCGACTTCGTCGAGTTCCCCTCGCAGGTCAACGAGATGTGGGCCGACTGGCCGGAAATCCTCGCCCACTACGCCAAGCACTATCAGACCGGCGAGGCGATGCCCAAGGCGCTGCTCGACAAGGTGCTGGCCAGCCAGAAGTTCAATCAGGGCTTCGCCACCACCGAATATCTCGGCGCGGCGATGCTCGACCAGAATTACCATCAGGCGCCGGAAGCACAGATTCCCGCCGCCGCGCGCGTGATGGCCTTCGAGGGAGACGTCCTGAAGAAGGACGGCGTCGACTACGCGCCGGTGCCGCCGCGCTATCGCACGCCCTACTTCAGCCACATCATGGGCGGCTACGCGGCCGGCTACTACGCCTACATCTGGTCGGAAGTGCTGGATGCGAACACGGTGGAGTGGATCAAGCAGAACGGCGGCCTGAAGCGCGAGAACGGCGATCGTTTCCGCCGCACCCTGCTCTCGCGCGGCGGCAGCAAGGATGCCTCGCAGCTGTTCCTCGACTTCACCGGGCACGCCCCGGACATCCAGCCGCTGCTGGTCAAGCGTGGCCTGGCCGCGGAAGCCCAACCGCAATCCGCTCCGGAAGTGAGCGGCAGCAAGTAAGTCTGTCTTTGCTCCCGCGGCCGCGCTTCGGCGCCGCCGGGAGCTCCAGAGGGTGGCGCACAAGGACGTGCGCTGTTTTTACCCGACTTTCATTTCAGCCCCTCTCCCGCTTGCGGGAGAGGGAAATGCGAGCGCAGCGAGCGAGGGTGAGGGCAAGCGCAGACGCCCATCCTCCTTGAATTCAACGAAAAAACAATGCCTCGCCGGCTTTGGACTTGCCCTCACCCCAACCCCTCTCCCGCAAGCGGGAGAGGGGCTCTTGTGTGCGTCTAGATCGAGAGTTTTCAAAGCCCCCGTTTTCTGGATGACTTACGGCTTGCTGAGATCGAGAAAGATCTCGCGCGCTGCCACGCCGACATCCGGCTGATCGAAGAACATGCCCTGCACGCCCAGACTGTAGAGCTGCACGGCTTCACAGAGCGCCGACTGCGACACGCCATTCGCCGTCTGCGTCAAAAAGCTCTCCTCCGCCCGCAAGGTGTAGGGATGCACCAGCAGCCCCGCCTTCAACGCGCGCGCCAGCATCGGATGCACCGCGCCGGTATTGCGCGTGGCCAGTTCCGCCTTGCCGTCGCCGTTGGCGTCGACCTTGGGATCGAGCGCGGTGCGCGGCAGCAGATTGGATTTCCAGGGGCCGATGCCCGAGGCGTAGTTCGCCTTCATCCAGTTCAACACCGACTGGCTGACCAGCGCGCCATAGGTCGTGTCCGCGCTGATGCCGCCTTCGATGCGCTGGTTCAGCTCGCCATAGATCGCCGAGAGATCGCCGCCGTGCGTGGCGTTGTAGACCATGTCGTAGGGCTTGGCCGAATTGATGTCGTCATACAGCTGCACCAGCGGGAACGAAACACCCGCCGACGGCATGATGTGCTTCTTCAGTTCGAGCAAGTTCTCCACGTCAAAGCTCTGGATGAAGACGCGGCGCGAATCGGTGAAGCCTTCGGCCACCAGCGTCTCGATCAGCTTCGTGCCGAGCGAGACATGGATCGGCGTGCCGTCGATGCGACGCCCTTCCTTGGCGAAATAGGTCGGATGCTTGGTTTCGGGATAGATGCCGACCGGACGGCCATTGCGGCTCTCGCGCTTGGCCAGCTGCACCACTTCGGCGAAGGTCGGAATCTGGAAGCGGCCGTCGTAACGCGTGTTGCCCGGACGAATGGCGGGAATGCGTTCCTTGGCGCGCAGCGTCTTGATCTCGGCGAGGGTGAAATCCTCGGTGAACCAGCCGGTCAGCTTGACGCCATCGACCGTCTTGGTGGTGCGGCGGCTGGCGAATTCCGGATGATCGGCGACGTCGGTGGTGCCGGAAATCTCGTTCTCGTGGCGCGCGACCAGCACGCCGTCCTTGGTCGCCACCAGGTCAGGCTCGATGAAGTCGGCGCCCTGGCGGATCGCCAGGCGATAGGATTCGAGCGTGTGCTCGGGGCGATAGCCGCTGGCGCCGCGATGGCCGATCACGATCAACCCGTGATGGTCATCGTCGTGATGGCGGGCGGGCTTGGCGGCCAAGGCGGACTCTTGTGCGAAGGCGGGGACGCCGACGGCGAGCAACACCGTGGCGCACAGCGTCGAGATTAGCTTAGTGCGCAGACTCATGGCTTTGAATCCTGTGTCGGGGGATCGGACGTGCCGACTCCCCTGCAGCCGGCCCGCGCACAGGGTCGGTGACTAGGATTGCGATCCGTTGACAGTCTGCGTCCAGACATCGTCCGGCCACGATACGCAAAGCCTGGGATCAGTGCACGGCGGCCGGAACCTGCCCTGCGAAGAACGCGGGATCAGGCTCGCGCAGCAGCACCTTGCGGGCCATGCGCTGCTCTTCCGGCGGCAGCGTGACGAGCCAGTCGACCTGCCCCGCGTTCAAGGTCGCCAGCGGCAGACCATCACGGTAGAGCACGCGCGAGCCGGTCAGGCGCGGCAGTTTGCTGCCGGGCAGCACGGTGCCGACCAGGTTCAGGGGATCGGCCGCGGACAGGCAGATCAAGGCGCCATCGTGCGGGCGCTGACGCATCTGGCGCATCAGTCCGATGGCCTCGGGCAGCGCGAACTGCTCACCCGACAGGCCTGCGATGAAACGGCCGCCGCGGATTTCACCACGCGCCTCCAGCCGGTGATAGACGCGCAGCAGCTCGCGCCACGGCGGCAGCCAGTTCGCTTCGCGCTCCAGCAGCCGCCAGCACACCACGCCGTAGCGGCGCAGCAGGACCCGGGCCACATGCTCGATCGCTTCCGGATCGGATTTCCCATTCGGCGCCGGTACGTTGCGCCGGATCAGCACCCAGCGGCCTGCGTCTTCGATACCGAACAGCGCCGCGCGACGCCGGCGATGAGGGGAGCCGCCCGATCGCTTCGATGCGGGCACCAGCAGCGCGCGCAATCCGGCATAGCTGTCGCAATGGACGCGGCCACGCGCCACCAGTTCCGCGAGCGCGTCTTCGAGTTCCGTTCGCAGCAGGTGCGCGCCTGTCACGAGTTCGTCGAAGAACGAGGCCCCGTGTTCGCCCAGATAATCGGCGACACGCTGCGCGCGCGAAGAAATGCTGTCGTCGTTGCTCTGCTCCGGTGCCAGCCGCGTCCATGCAACAGCATGCTTGCGCGGCAGCAGGACGATCGGCGTCGCGCGCACGGGCGTGCTGCCGCGCGAGCCACTGCTGTCGCCGGCACTCACGCGCAGGCGCGTCCACATCGTGCGGCCGGCGGTGCACAGGTCGTCGAGCCAGGTGATCGAATAATCGTTGACGCGTGCCGGCAGCAATTCCGCTTCCCATGCGGCCGCCGGCGCCTCGAAGCCCTCCAGCTGCGCGAGCACGCCCGCCAGCGCCTCTGGTCCGCTGACGCGCGCACCGGGCGCCACGCGCTGCCAGTCGAAGAGGAAACGCATGAAGTCGCGCGGCTCCACCGGTTCGATCTCGCGACGCAGGCGCTTGAGCGTGTAGCGATGGATGCGCGCGAGCAGATGGCGTTCGCACCACTCGTCGACGTCGATGCCGGGGGTGAAGCGCCCCTGCATCACATAGCCTTCCCCTTGCAAGCGCAACAGCGCCATGTCCACGTCCGTAGCGGGAAGCGAAATCGCAGAAGCAAGCGCAGTCGCGGGGGTCGGACCAAGGCCCGTGAGACGCAGGCGCAGCAGTTCTACCGCCGCATCCTCGCTCGTCCAGGCTTGCGCAACGAATTCCGCCGGCGCTTCGATCGCCGGCTGCATCGCGGCCTCGGGATGCAGGGCCTGCAATTGCGGCAGACGTTCCGCGGCGACCCACAACCCGTCGCCGATGGCAAGCCGTGTCGCGCGATGATCACGCGCCAGCCGCTTGAGCCAGCCGAACCAATCGCCGTTGCCCATCGCCTCCGCTTCCGTGACGAAACCCAGCCCCATCAGCGCCTCATGCATCTCGTCGGCATCGCGCACCTGCGGCCAGGCTTCCTCGCGCACCGCCTCGATCGCGGCGAGATCGAGCCTGCCGAGATCGTCGGCGCTCTGCGGATCAGCGTAACGGCGCGTCTGCACGGCCTGGGTGCGGCGTTCTTCCAGTGGCGCATCGTCGAGGAAGGCGTAGGGCCGCGCGTTCAAGGCCTCGGCGGCGAACGGCGACGGCGCGGTCAGATCGCGCGCCTCCACCCGCACCTGGCCGGATTCCATCGCGCGCAGCAGGCGCAGCCAGCCGTCGATGTCCATCGCTTCGTGCAGGCAATCGTGCAGTGTCTGCGCGACCAGCGGATGATCCGGCACCTGGCGTTCGCCGACGATGTTCTCCAGACAGGCGACCTGATCAGGAAACACCGTTGCCAGCAGATCCTCCGACTTCATCCGCTGCAACTGCGGCGGCACTTTCTTGCCGCCGACGAAACGCGGCAGCGCCAGCGCGGTGGTCGCATTCCAGCGCCAGCGCACGCCGAACAGTGGCGCGTCGAGCAGTGCCTGGACCAGCACGTCCTGCGCCGAATTGGAATGCAGATAGCTCGCCACCTCGATCAGCGGGAAGCTGTGGCTTGTCGAGAGCGACAGCACGATGGCGTCCTCGGTCGCCGCCGCCTGCAGTTCGAAATTGAACTTGCGGCAGAAGCGCTTGCGCAGCGCCAGGCCCCAGGCACGATTGACGCGACTGCCGTAGGGCGTGTGGATCACCAGTTGCGTGCCCCCGGATTCGTCGAAGAAACGTTCCAGGACGATGGTGTCCTGGCTCGGCATCGCGTTGAGCGATGCCAGCGCGGAACCGAGGTAATCGATCAGCTGCCGCGCGGCTTCCGACGGCAAGCCGACTTCGCCGACGCACCAGGCGAGCGCTGCCTCGACACCCCGCCCTTTGATCTGTTCGGCCACCGTTTCGCGCAGCCGCGACACCGCGAACGACAGTTCGTCGGTGCGCCCCGGCGCCTCGCCCAGCCAGAACGGGATGTTGGGCGGCGCGCTTTGCGCATCCTCCACGCGCACGCGCCCCGGCTCGATGCGCAGGATGCGATAGCTGGCGTTGCCGAGCTGGAAGATGTCGCCGGTCAGGCTCTCGACCGCGAAATCCTCGTTCACCGTGCCGATGTTCTGCGCCTGCGGCTCCAGGACCACGCTGTAGTCGGCGGTGTCGGGAATGGTGCCGCCCGACATCAGCGCGGTCATGCGGCCGCCCTTGCGGCCGCGAAGCTTGCGATTGACCGCATCGCGATGCAGATAGCCCGCGCGCGGGCCGCGTCGCGTGGTGAACCCTTCGGCCAGCATGCGCACGATGGCGTCGTAATCCTTGCGCGACAGTCCGGCATAGGGCCAGGCGCGACGGAACCAGTCGTAGAGCGCGTCCTCGTCCCATTCGCGGCTCGCCACTTCAGCGACGATCTGTTGCGCCAGCACGTCCAGCGGCGCCTGCGGCATGATCAGGGCATCGAGTTCGCTGCGGCGCACGCCATCGAGCAGCGCGGCGCATTCGACCAGTTCGTCGCGCGTCTGCGGGAACAACCGGCCCTTCGGCACGCCGCCGACATGGTGTCCGGAGCGACCGACGCGCTGCAGGAACGCCGCGATCGAGCGCGGCGAGCCGAGCTGGCAGACCAGATCGACATCGCCGATGTCGATACCGAGTTCGAGCGAAGCCGTCGCCACCAGCACGCGCAATTCGCCGCGCTTCAGGCGCTGCTCGGCATCCAGTCGCAGTTCCTTGGCGAGGCTGCCGTGGTGCGCGGCGACGGCCTCCTTGCCCAGGATCTCGCCTAGATGTCGTGCCGCGCGCTCGGCCATGCGGCGTGTGTTGACGAACACCAGCGTGGTGCGGTGCTGCGTGACCAGTTCGGCGACACGTGCGTAGACCTGTTCCCACTGATCGTTCGACATCACCGCGCTCAGCGGCGTCGGCGGCAGTTCCAGCGCTAGATCGCGTTGCTTCACGTAGCCGATGTCGACGATTTCGCAATCCGGCACGCCATGCTTCGACACCGCGGCCGCGCCAACCAGAAAACGGGCCACTTCCTCGATCGGCTTCTGCGTCGCCGACAGGCCGACGCGCGTGAGCCGGTCGCCGCACAAGGCTTCCAGACGCTCCAACGACAGCGCCAGATGGCTGCCACGCTTGCTGCCGGCCACGGCGTGGATTTCGTCGACGATCACCGTGCGCACGGTGGCCAGCATCGCCCGCCCGGATTCGGAACCGAGCAGGACGTACAGCGATTCCGGCGTGGTGACGAGAATGTGCGGCGGCTTGCGCCGCGTCAGCGCGCGCTCGGCCTGCGGCGTGTCGCCGGTGCGCACGGCGGTGCGGATCTCGATGTCCGGCAGGCCCATGCGTTCGAGTTCGGCGCGGATGCCCGCCAGCGGCGCCTCGAGGTTGATGCGGATGTCGTTGGAGAGCGCCTTCAGCGGCGAGACGTAGACCACCACGGTCTGATCGGGCAGACCCGACGTCGACTGCCCCAACAGATCGTGCGTGCCCTGCTCCAGGCCCTGCCGCACCAGGCCGTCGATCGCGGTCATGAAGGCGGTCAGCGTCTTGCCCGAGCCGGTCGGCGCCGCCACCAGCGTGTTGCGCCCGCTGCGGATCGCCGGCCACGCCGCGATCTGCGCCTGCGTGGGCGCCGGGAACGCGCTGCGGAACCAGTTGGCGACGGCGGGATGGAACGCTGTCAGCGGCATCGTGAGGATGATCGTACTGGGAAAATTACGCCGGGGAAGGGAAAGGCATGAACGAAAGATCGGAGCGGAGCCTCTGGAATTCAACGCAGGCGGAATTCAAACCCGTGGTGCCCGATCAGACAGGCAGACCCTAGCCGCAAGCCGTCTCAACCACTGAGACGGCTCTTGCAAATGCCCTCCGCCGCCCAAAACACGGGCTCACCATGGAAAACGCTAGGATGCGGCGATGAACGCCTCTTTCGCTGAACCGGCCGATGTCGGATCGCCCGATGTTGAATCCGCCGACGTGAATCGACTGCGCGACTGGCTGGCGCCCTTCCGCCGCGTCTTCGTCCTCACCGGCGCCGGCTGCAGCACCGATTCCGGCATCCCGGACTATCGCGATGCCGACGGCGCCTGGAAACGCAAGCCGCCGGTCACCTACCAGTCCTTCACCGGCGATCCGGCCGTGTATCAGCGCTACTGGGCCCGCAGCGCCATCGGCTGGCCACGCTTCGTGCAGGCGGCCCCGAATCGCGCGCATTTCGCGTTCGCGGCCTGGGAATCGACGGGCACGCTGTCGCTGCTGGTCACCCAGAATGTCGATGGGCTGCATCAGCGTGCCGGCAGCCGCGCCGTGGTCGATCTGCATGGGTCGCTCGACGCGGTCGTCTGCCTGGACTGCGGCCTGCGCGAAGCGCGTAGCGCCGTGCAGGAAACGATCGCCGCCGCCAATGCCGACTGGGACGCCGCGCATGCCGCCACCGCGCCCGATGGCGACGCGGACATCGACGACCAAGCCGTCATGCGTTTCGTTCCGCCGCGCTGTCCCGCCTGTGCCGGCCCGCTGAAACCGGATGTCGTGTTCTTCGGCGAGAACGTGCCCCGCGCACGCTACGAGCAAGCGCGCGACGCGTTGCAAGCCTCCGACGCCATGCTCGTCGCGGGTTCGTCGCTGATGGTGTATTCCGGCTTCCGCTTCGCGCGCATGGCGCACGAGGCCGGACTGCCGATCGCGATCCTCAACCGCGGACGCACGCGCGCCGACGATCTCGCCTCGCTCAAGCTCGATACCGACGTCGGGACGACGCTGCACGCTGCATTCGCCTGAGATCGGTGCTGTCGGGTTTCGCTTCGTGGGTTCGCCACGGAGACGTCAGCGGCTATGATCGCCGCACCTCCAGGGAGACCCCAACGATGAGCGCACCGCCCTCACTGACGGCACGGCTGATCCGACCCAAGAGCATCGCGCAACTCCAGGCCGAGCTCGGGCAACGCCGTGATTTCCGCCGCGTGCTCGGCGTTTGGCAGCTCACCGCGATCGGACTGGGCGGCATCATCGGCGTCGGCGTGTTCGTGCTCGCCGGACAGCAGGCCGCCGCGAATGCCGGCCCCGCGGTCGCGCTGGCCTTCATCATCGCCGGCATCGCCAGCGCCGCGGCGGCACTGTGCTATGCCGAATTCGCCGGCATGATTCCCGTCACCGGCAGCGCCTACACCTACGGCTACGCGGTACTCGGCGAGCTGCCTGCATGGCTGATCGGCTGGGACCTGCTGCTCGAATACGCGATGGTGGTGGCCGTGGTGGCCAGCGGCTGGTCGGGCTATGCGCAGGATCTGCTGCATCGCATCGGCATCGACCTGCCGGTCTGGGCGCAGGGCGCGCATGGCAGCGGCGAAGGCCATGTCTTCAACCTCGTCGCCGCCGTCGTGTCGCTGCTGGTCGCTGTCCTGCTCACCGTGCGCACCGAATGGGGGGCGCGCTTCAACACGCTGATCGTGGCGATCAAAGTGCTGGGCGTGCTGCTGGTGATCGGTGTCGGCGTGTTCTACATCGATCCGGCTAACTGGACGCCATTCATCCCCGAACGCACGGTCGATGCGAGCGGTGCCTCGCATTTCGGCTTCAACGGCGTCGTCACTGCCGCCGCGGTGGTGTTCTTCGCCGTGTTCGGCTACGACACGCTGACCACGGCCGCCGAGGAAGCCAAGAACCCGCAACGCGATCTGCCGCGCGCGGTGATGCTGTCGCTTGGCATCTCGATGGCGCTGTATCTCACCATCTCGCTGGTGCTCACCGGCGTCGCCCACTACTCCACGCTCGGCAACAGCGCGCCGGTCGCCAATGCCTTCCGCGATCTCGGGCTGGACTGGGTCGCCACGGTGATCTCGCTGATCGCCGTCACCGGCATCATCAGCGTCGTCTTCGCCTTCATGCTGGCGGCCGCGCGCATCTGGTACGCGCTCTCGCGCGACGGTCTGCTGCCGATGTGGTTCGCGAAATCGCACCCGCGCTACGGCACGCCCTATCGCCCGACGCTGCTGCTCGGTGTGATCACCGCGCTCGCGGCGGGTTTCTTCCCCATCGGCGAACTGGCGGAACTGGTGAACGTGGGCGTGCTCGCCGCCTTCATCGTCATCTGCGCCTCGATCCTGGTGCTGCGCAAGCGCCAGCCGTCGCTGCCGCGCAGTTTCCGCACGCCGTGGGTGCCGTTCGTGCCGCTGATCGGGATCGCTTTCTCGATCTGGCTGATCTCGGGGCTGCCGTGGATCACCTACGAGCGCTTCCTGATCTGGATGGCACTCGGCCTGGTGGTGTATTTCGGTTACGGCATCCGCAACAGCCGCTTGGCGAGCCAGCCCTGATCGTCACCACTCCGGGCGGACGCCGCCGGAGAAAATGCGCAACCTGGATCAATCGGAACCGCCCAGCATTCGCACCGCGGTAACGACGGAGTCCGGAATGAATCGCCCGAACACGCAACGCAACTACGCCACCCGCATCGAGCGGGTGGTCGCGCACATGGCCGATCGTCTCGACCAGCCGCTGGCGCTGGAGCAATTGGCGACCGTCGGCCATTTCTCGCCCTATCACTTCCACCGCATCTATCGCGGCCTGATGGGCGAAACGGTGGCCGACACGCAGCGTCGGATGCGTCTGCATCGGGCGGCGGTCGAACTGGTGCGCGGCACGCGAACGCTCGAAGCCATCGCGCACCGCTGCGGCTATGGCAGCAGCGCCGCCTTCAATCGCGCGTTCGCCCAGAGCTATGGCCTGCCTCCGGGGGAATTCCGTCGCCGCCAGGACGCGAGCATTCCCGCTCCGCCCTGCCCCGATCGAACCCTTGATGAGGACACGACCATGTACGAAGTGAAGATCACGCAACTGCCGCCCGTCAGCGTCGCCGCGCTGCGGCATCACGGCGCCTATCACGACATCGGCAAGACGTTCGAAAGGCTCGGCGTCTGGGCAGCCGGACGCGGCCTGAACCAATCCCGCTCCTTCGGCATCTACTACGACGATCCGGAGAGCAAGTCCGAGGACGAGCTACTGTCGGATGCCTGCGTGGAAGCGCCGGAGGATCTCGCGCTGGAGGCTCCGGTCCGGCGCGCCACGATCGAAGGCGGCCGCTACGCCGTACTGGTGCACGTCGGCCCCTACGCCGAACTCGAACGGCCCTATCGCTGGCTGTTCGGCGAATGGCTGCCGTCCAGCGGCGAGGAGGCCTCGGACGCACCGGTGATCGAGGAATACCTCAACGACGCGCGCATGCTCCCGCCGACCGAATGGCGCACGGCGATCTGCCTGCCGCTGCGCGGATGACGACGGCGCGGCTCGTCCCGTTCACGCGGGACGAGCACTATCTGGGCGCGACGTAGCCGCCGGGCACACCACCCGGCGACAGCACCAGTTGCCAAAGCTGGATGCGCCGCGCGCGGAAGCTCGCCATCGAGGCGGCGAGATAGAAACGCCACATGCGGCGGAAACGCTGATCGTAGCGCGATGGCAGGCGATCCCAGGCGGCCTCGATGTTGGCGCGCCAGGCCTGCAGCGTGAGGTCGTAGTCGGCGCCGAAGTTGTGCCAGTCCTCGATCACGAACAAGCCTTCGGTCGCTTCGGCGATCTGCCGCACCGACGGCAGCATCGAATTGGCAAAGATATATTTGGTGATCCACGGATCGCTGTGATTCACCGATTTGTTGCCACCGATGGTGTGCAGCAGGAACAGTCCGTCCTCGGCCAGACAGCGCCGTGCCATTTCGAAGTACGTGCGGTAGTTGCGCACACCGACGTGCTCGAACATGCCGACGGAGAGGATGCGGTCGAAGCGCTCATCAAGTTCGCGATAATCCTGCACGCGGATCTCGATGGGCAGGCCGGTGCACAATTCCCGCGCAAACTCCGCCTGCTCGTGCGAGACCGTGATGCCCACGCCACTCACGCCATAACGCTCGGCGGCGAACTTCAGCGCCTCGCCCCAGCCGCAGCCGATGTCGAGCACGCGCATGCCCGGGCGCAGGCCGAGCTTGCGGCAGATCAGGTCGAGCTTGGCCTCCTGGGCCTCGTCCAGCGACGCCGCGACGACGCCGTCGCGTCCATGCCAATAACCGCAGCTGTACACCAGCCGCTTGCCCAGCATGGCCGAGTAGAGATCGTTGCCGAGATCGTAATGCCGCTCGCCGACGTCGAAGGCGTGGCGGCCGGCCTGCATGTTGAACAGCCGCGCGCGGATCGCCAGCAGCATGTCGCCGATGCCGTGCACGCGTTCATCGACGTGGGCTTCGAGCAGATGGAACAGGAAATCGTCCAGGGATTCCACGTCCCACCAGCCGTCCATGTAGCTTTCGCCCAGGGCCAGCGATCCGCCGGCCACCAGCCGTGCCGGCAAACGCGAATCGTGGGTGCGCAGGTCCCAGGGGCGGTTGCCGCCGACCTGGACTTCAGCCTCCGCAAGCAGGGATTGCAGGCGGTCTTGGAAAGGATGCGTCGCGGACATGGGGGGATCGTCGACACGAACAGGGCAATTCCAGATTACTCCAGTCGCCATTCCTTCATCGCTGTGCAAGCTTGCAACACAGCGTCGCCCGACCGATCAGGATGATCGATCAGGGCGACCAATCAGCCCGCCGGCGCGGGCGCCGGTTTCGGCGCCGCCGGTTTCGGCGCCGCCGGTGACGGTGCGGGTGCGGATGCGAACAGGTCACGATATTCCTGCGCGACGTGCGGCAGCAGCACCGAAGCCGGCACCTCCACCGTCTGCACGCCGTCGGAATAAGGCCCGACCTGATAGGGCGGGAACACAAAGCGCAGCGCCGACAGCTTGTTGTCCGGCGCCAACACCGGCTCGAACTGGGCGAAATTGTCGGCCTCGGGCGTGGAGCCCTCGTCGATCATCTTCAACGCCGACTTCATCAGTTCGGCGCGCTCGGCCGGCGGCATTTCGTCGGCGTCGATGCGCTGCGACAACGCCGCGTGCAGCTGCTCGCGCACGTAACCGGAAAGATCGCGCCAACCGTTCTTGTCGACGATCAGCTCGTTGATCTTCAGCGCCTTGTTCTGCTGCGGCAGCCAGACGAAACGCGCCACCAGCGGATTGCCGTGCGCGCCGCCGGTGTAGCTGCTGCCGTCGGCGGACACCGCCACGATCTGCGGCGTTTCCAGCACGGTGTTGAAGGAGAGCGTCAGGTCGTAGGGCGCCGGCGGTTTCTCGGTGCCGAGGCCGTCGAGCGCCTGCTTAAGTTCGTTGCGCGCCGCGTCGGAATACTGGCGCAGTTCCGCGGCGAGCCCGGGATATTTGTCGATGCCCTTCGGGTAGCTGATGCCGATCACGTAGCGCGGATCGCGCTCGATCACGTCCTTGAGTTCGGCCGGCGCGGGCGGTGGCGTGGCGGCGGTTTCCGGCTGCTCCTGGCCCGCCTGGGCCGGCGCCTGCGCTGCGGGCTCTTCGCGCTTGCAGGCGGCGAGCATGGCGAGAGCGATGAGGATGGACGAACAGGCCAACAGGCGGCGCATGGCGGTCTCCTTGACTCCGAAGCTTCTAATAACGCCAGTTTAACGAGCCCAGCGTGATGCCGAGATTAACACCGTGACGCAATTCACACTTCCCGATCGGCAAATAAAAAGCCCCGGACGTTGCCGTCCGGGGCTCGGGTCAAACTAAACGCACCAACTTACATGGGCTGCACTTCGTCGGCCTGCAGGCCCTTCTGGCCCTGCACAACCTTGAACGAGACCTTCTGGCCTTCCTGCAGCGACTTGAAGCCGGTGCCCTGGATCGAGCGGAAGTGGACGAACAGGTCCTGGCCGCTTTCCGGGGTGATGAAGCCGAAGCCCTTGGCGTCGTTGAACCACTTGACGGTACCAACCTGACGATCGGACATGATGAGTTACTCCTTGGAACAGTGGGATGGATACGCGCCCCGCCAAGTGCGGGTCCGCGACTGTGTCTAGCAAGGGGTAACGCGAAGCGATGGAGCGGATCGGCCCAGAAATTCTTTGGAATTCCTGTATTGAACAGTGATCTACCGCATCGAAACCACGATGTACCGTGATCCCGGCTTTGAACAGTGCGCGCACGATACCGCAAGTTCGGGGTGAAATGTTAAATTTCGAACATTTCCCGACACACGGAAACCCCGCTCTGGGACCGGGCTACCACTCCTCCTGCTTGGGCAGCAGCCCCCGCAGCTCGGCATCGGTCAGATTCCGCCACTGGCCGGGCTTCAGATGCCCAAGCTTCACATTGCCGATCCGCACCCGCAGCAGCTGTTTCACGCGGTATTTGAAGTGGGCCGCCATCAGCCGGATCTGCCGGTTCAGGCCTTGCACCAGGACGATCCGGAAGCCGAACCGACCCAGCTTGCCGGTCCGGCACGGCAGGGTCGTCTCCCCGTGGATCGGGACGCCCCGGCTCATCCCGCGCAGGAAATCCTCGGTGACCGGATGGTTCACCGCCACCAGGTACTCCTTCTCCAGCTTGTTCTCCGCCCGCAGGATGGCGTTGACGATGTCGCCGTTGCTGGTCAGCAGGATCAGCCCTTCCGAATCCTTGTCGAGACGGCCGATCGGGAAGATCCGCTCCTCATGGCCGACGAAATCGACGATGTTGCCCGGCACCGACGATTCGGTGGTGCAGGTGATGCCGACCGGCTTGTTCAGGGCGATATAGACGTGCTTGCGCTTGCCCTTGGCCGCCGTGCGCACGCGCAGCTGCTGGCCGTCGACCTTGACCTCGTCGCCCTCGCCCACCTCGGCGCCGATACGGGCGCGAACGCCGTTGACGGTCACCCGCCCCTCGCCGATCAGGCGGTCGGCCTCGCGCCGTGAGCAGAATCCGGTGTCGCTGATGTGTTTGTTCAGGCGCATGACCGCGGCGCATTCATCCAAAGGCGGCAGGACGATATGCCGCGGGGCGCGCATGCTGACACAGCCGGCCGGCCGATGTCAGGCGACGAGGTCGGCGTACTGCGGATGCTTCTTCAGATAGGCCGCCGCGTAGGAGCACTGCGGCACGACCTTCAGGCCTTCCGCCCGCACGTACTCCAATGCCGCCCGCACCAGCTGGGCGGCGATGCCGCGGCCGCCGATTTCCGAGGGCACGATGGTGTGCGTGATGGTCACGATGCCGTCCTCGCGCTCGTATTCGACATAGGCCTCGTGGCCGTCGACGCGCATATCGAAGCGTCGGGTGCCCGTGTCGTGGCTGATCTGGAGGTCGTCGGTCATGTCGGAAATCCGGTTCGGAGTCTGAACGCGTGCGCAGCCGCTCACCCGAACCGCGGGTTGCTCAACTGCGACAGGAAGTGGGACAGCACGGACGGGTCCATGATCAGGGTGAACATGACGCCGAAGCCCGCGCCCCACAGATGGGCGCTGTGGTTGATGTTGTCGCCGCCGCGGCGATCCATCCAGATGCTGTAGCCCACATAGAGCACGGCATAGACGATCGCCGGGATCGGAATCGGAATGAAGAACAGATAGATGCCGGACCACGGCGCCATCAGGATGAAGGAGAACAGCACCGCCGAGACCGCGCCGGAAGCGCCGAGGCTGCGGTATTGGCTGTCATGGCGATGGCGGGTGTAAGTCGGCAGGATCGCGATCACGATCGCGGCGAGGTAGAACACCAGGTAGCCGATCATGCCGATCCGCTGCACGAACACCTCCTCGACCGCGCGGCCGAAGAAGAACAAGGTGAGCATGTTGAACAGCAGATGGCCGAAATCGGCGTGGATGAAGCCATGCGTGATGAGGCGGTCGTACTGCTTGGAACGATCGATGGCCGGCGGCCACAGGATCAGGCGGTCAATCAGCTGCTGATTGTTGAACGCCATCCACGACACCACGCAGGTGGCGACGATGATGAGAATAGTGACCGGCGATTCCATCGGATGCTTCCAGTTTCAGACGATTATTTTTTAGACGGTTCTGTTTTAGGTGGTGCTGCTTTAGACAGTTCCGCACCTGAAGAGTTCTCTCACGCCGTTCTGTAATTGTCCTGCATCGGATAACGACGCGCGTATCCGGCAAAGGCCAGCGCGGTGAGAAAAGCGAACCCGGCGAAGAAGAACATCAGGAACGCATTCTCGCTCAAACCGGTACTGGCGATGTGCGAAATCACGGCTTCGTTACGCACGCCCAGGTTGGTCAGCAGCACCCAGACATTGCCGAAGGTGACGGCCAGATACCAGAACGCCATGATCACGCCCTTCATCGATCCCGGCGCCTGGCTGTAGGCGAATTCGAGCGCCGTGGCCGACACCAGGATTTCGCCGAAGGTCAGCAGCGCATAAGGCAGAATCTGCCACGCCAGCGAAACCGGATCGCCGCCATCCATGGCGAGTTGGATCATGCCAGCCGCGATCCAGGCGACGCCCGAGAACAGAATGCCCGTCCCCATCCGCCGCAATGGCGTCGGCTCGATGCCCACACGCCGCAGCAACGGATACAGCACGATGTTGTTGAATGGAATCATCAACATCACCAGCGCCGGATTGATTGCCTGCATCTGTGTCGCCTCCTTGACCAGCCAGCTCGGCCACCACCACAGTTCGTGCGGGATCGCCATGTCCTTGCCCTGCAGCACCCAGGTCGAGGCCTTCTGGTCGAACAGCGACCAGAACGGCGTGGTCAGCGCGAACACGATCAGGATGCGCAGCACCGCGCGCACGCCATCGACGGCCACATCTGCGTGCACGCCACGCGCGCGATCCAGCTGCATCGACGCGCCGGCGCCGCCGAACGCGATCACCAACCCGAGCGCGAGACAGGCGCTGATCACGAAGCCGAGCTTCGGAATCAGCAGCAACGCCACCAGAGCAAGCACACCGCCGAGCCCGGCAACCATCAGGCCCGGCCGCCCCTGTCCCGGCACACGCGCCAGCAGCGAGGTGCGGATCACGCTCAGGAATGCGTCCGGATCGGACTGCACGGGGGGCACATTCACGTATCGCTTTCGTCCCAGCCAGAAGATGAACGTGGCGATCAGCATCAGCACGGCCGGAATGCCGAACGCCACCTCCGGCCCCTGACTGCTCAACAGCAGCGGCATCAGCAACGAACCGAACAGGCTGCCGAAATTGATGACCCAATAGAACGCATCGAACACGATCTTCGCCAGATGCTTGTTGCTCTGGTCGAACTGATCGCCGCAAAAGGACACGACCAGCGGTTTGATGCCGCCTGATCCGAACGCAATCAGGAACAAGCCCGTGTAGAAACCTGTCCGGTCATTCGGCATCACCGCCAGACAGACCAGGCCGACGCAGTACACCAGCGAGAACCAGAAGACGGTGTTGTACTTGCCGAAAAAGCGGTCCGCCAGCCAACCGCCCAGCAGCGGGAAGAAGTACACGCCGATGACGAAGGTATGAAAGACATCCTTGGCCGCGCCCTGGCGGTCGGTCTCCGGCAGATAGGCGAGCAATATGCTGCTGGCCAGGAAGGACACCAGAATGTTGCGCATCCCGTAGAAGCTGAAGCGTTCGCAGGCCTCGTTGCCGATGATGTAGGGAATCTGCCGGGGCATTCTCCCGTTGTTGCGAGGGGTCGGGGCGGCTGCGGCGGCAGTCGTCATCGGCACTGAACTCTTCTAGGACCAGCGCGAAGACTAACCCAAGCGTCCAATTTCTGCCCCGTGCCACAGGTTGCGGAGGCACGATCGAGGGTTCGTCCGTGCCGACTTGTCAATTAGGACAGTCAGCACTTGGGCTGCCGGAACGCCACAGGCATCATCCGCGTCTTCCCGCCGCCCGTGAGACCGCCATGTCCCGCTTCGTTCGTCGCCTGCCGCTGCTTGCCCTCGCCCTTGCCCTGACGCCGCCATGGGCGGGTGCGGCCGAGGACACGCTCACCACGGTTTCCGAGCGCTCCGGATTCCTCAAGACCGGCCGCTACGACGAAGTGATCGCGCTGTGCAGCGCCTTCGCGCAGAAATATCCGGATGCCGTGCGCTGCATCGATTTCGGTGTCACGCCCGAAGGACGGCCGATGAAGGCCCTGGTCGCGACGCGCACCGGCGCGTTCACGCCCGAGCAGGCACACGCCAAGCGCGTCCCGGTGCTGCTGGTCCAGGGCGGCATCCATGCCGGTGAGATCGACGGCAAGGACGCCGGCTTCCTCGCGCTGCGGCAGGTCCTCGATGGCGAGACGGCGAAAGGCGCGCTGGACCGGCAGGTGCTGCTGTTCGTGCCCGTGTTCAACATCGACGGTCATGAACGCTTCGGCCGCTGGAATCGGCCCAACCAACGCGGCCCCGAGGAAATGGGCTGGCGCACGACCGCGCAGAACTACAACCTCAACCGCGATTACGTGAAAGCCGACGCGCCGGAAATGCAGGCGATGCTGGCCCTGGTGAACGCCTGGGACCCGATCCTCACCGCCGACCTGCACGTCACCGACGGTGCCAAGTTCCGGCACGACGTCTCCTTCCAGATCGAACCCGTCCACGCCGGCGATCCGCAGCTGCGCCAGGCCGGGCTGGCGCTGCGCACGGCACTCGTCGAGGCCGTGCGCAAGGAGGGTTCGCTGCCGCTGACGTTCTATCCCTCGTTCGTCAAGGACGACGACCCGTCTTCCGGCTTCGTCGACAACGTCGCGCCGCCGCGCTTCTCGCACGCCTACTTCATGTACCGCAACCGCTTCGCGCTACTGGTGGAAACGCATTCGTGGAAGGACTACCCGACGCGCGTGCGCATCACCCGCAACACCATCGTGGCCCTGCTCGAACAGACCGCGTACAACGGCCACGACTGGCTGTCGCTGGCGCATGATGCCGACGCGCATGCCGAGAAGATTGGCGGCACCCAGGTGCCGATCGACTTCAAGGCCACCGACAAGACACGCACTGTGGATTTCCTCGGCTACGCCTACACGCGCACGCCTTCCGACATCTCCGGCGCCCTGATGACGCATTACGACGAGAACACGCCGCAGGTATGGAAGCTGCCGCTGCGCGATGAGATCGTGCCCGACCATCGCATCACCGCGCCTGAGGCCGGCTATCTCGTGCCCGCGGCGCAAGCGGTCTGGGTGGGCGAGAAACTGAAACAGCACGGCATCGTGTTCCGTCGACTCGACGCCGCGCTGACGCAGGCGAAAGTGCAGGCCTTCCGTGCCCGCAAGGCCACGTTCTCGCCGAGGTCGGTGGAAGGCCATCAACCGCTCGAACTGCAGGGCTCGTGGAAACCGGAAACGCGCGATCTCGCCGCTGGCGCCCTGTTCGTGCCCATCGCGCAGCCGAAGTCCTGGCTCGTCATCGCGATCCTGGAACCGCAAGCACCCGATTCGCTCGCCACGTGGGGCGAATTCAACAACGCCTTCGAACGCAAGGAAGGCATGGAAGCCTACGTCGCCGAGGATGTCGCCCGCGAAATGCTGGCGAAGGACCCCGCGGTGAAAGTGGAGTTCGAGCGACGCTTGCGCGAGGACTCCGCATTCAAGAACGATCCGCAGGCGCGTCTCGATTTCTTCTATCAGCGCCACTCGTCCTGGGACGAGCGCTACAACCTCTATCCAGTGCTGCGCACCGACGTCGCGCCCGGCGGCTGAGTCATCGCACGAATACGATCTCCCGCGTTATGTGGGAGGTCGTTTTCATTGAACACGATCGCACTGATTTCATGATCGGTTTCACGTTGTTTTCATCATCACGATGCTGCACTGCAGCACAGCCAGGGAGATTTTCTCAGCGCAGTTGAAACAACGAAGGACTATTCATGCTTGCGATCCTTCTCGACAAAGAAAAATCCGCAACGACGTCCGCTCAGCCATTGGCGAACCTGCTCTCGCGCTACGGTATCGATAACATCCGCAGTTCGACCGACGCGCACAATGCGCAGATCAACGCGCTGGACACCAGCGCCGAACATGTCGGCCCCGACGATATTCGCGACGTCGTGCTGATACGGCCGCATCCTGGCATCTCCGGACTTGCGATTCGCCGACTCACGCTGAATACCGTGCGCCTGCCCTCGCATCTCGCGGTCTGGGATGACAGCCCGCAGCCTCGCCTGGTCGCCGCGCGCGTGCCGGTGTCGAGTCTGCGCAGATTGCGCCTCCACGATGAAACCGGCATCGAGCAGGCCGTGCGCGCGCTGAGCGCGTCCGGCGCGCTCCAGGAATATTCCGTGCACGAGTTCGTCAGCGCCGATGTGCTGCGCATCGGCGACTCGTTCTCCAAGTCGGGCGTGCGCAAGCATTTCCTCAAGCAGGCCAGCGGCCGCGGCGCGATCAAGCTGCGGAACGAGGTCGAGTTCTACCGGCAGTTGCCGGAAACATTGCGTCATCGCTATCCGGAACTGCTGTTCCACGAATACGCGGACGACAGAACCACCTTCGGCGTAGAGTACAAGGCCTTCCCCAACCTGCGCGACCTGTTGCTCAACCTGCAGATCACGCCGGCGCAGGCCACCGAACTGCTGCGCTCGGTGCTGGAATACGAATACGGCCAGGCCTGCCTCGCCCATGCGCAACCGGTACCGGACAATTACCTGCAGGACTACCACTTCAACCGCGTCTGGCGCCGCATGGCGCTGTCGGCGGAGATGGATCCGATGTTCAAGGATCTCATCGCGACACCGTGGCTGCGCATCAACGGCCGATACATTCCCAATCTTCCGGCGATGCTGCATGCGCTCGAACGCAACCAGGCGGCACAGAAGCGGCTGCTGCCGGACAAGGTGTCGCGCCACATCCACGCCGACCTGCATCTGGAAAACATCCTTTGCGACCTCGACAGCGGCGATTTCTGGCTGGTCGATCCGCGTGGATATCCCGTTTGCGACATCTTCTACGATCTCGGCAAGCTGGCGCACAGCTACAACAGCCACTACGACCTGCTGCACGAAGGACGTCATGAAGCCCATTGCCGCATCCAGGACTCCGTGGTCCACATCGACTTCCGATTCAATTCAGGGACGCTGGTGGGCATCTACCGCGAACTGAACGACCGCATGCGCATCGTCGTGCGCGAATTGCTCGGCGATCGCGACACCGAGCTGCGGGTGCGCTTCAACGAGGCGATGCACTTCAGCTCGGACATGCCCTTCCACATCCATCCCAACGCCACGCCGAGCGTGGCCGTACCGATCTACGCCACGGGCGCGCTGCTGCTGGTCGAGGTGCTGGAGGAACTGGACATCGACCCGTTGTCTGCCTGCGCCGGATTGCACAGCAAGGGGCTGGAGCGGCTGCACGAAGCCGGCGGCAAGCCTTGGCGTTTCGAGGGGTAACGATGCAATCCATGCGAGTTCAGCTCGCGGTCTTCGATATCGACGGTACCCTGCTCCATACCGGGCAACCGCTATCGCCACGCACCATGTCGGCGCTGCACGACACGTACCGCCGGGGTATCTCCCTGGCACTGGCGAGTTCGCGCCCGGCCGCGGCGCTGGACGTGATCGCCGACATCATCGCACTGCCGATGTACCGGATCGCCTACAACGGCGCCTACACCGAGGACCTGCGCGGCGACGACATCATGACGGAAGCCTTCCGCGTCGATGCATCGTTGCTCGCCGCCCTGCAGCGCTACCAGCAGCGCGGCGGCACCGTGCATCTCTATGACCAGATGCATCGCTGGATCGCGTTCGGCGATCGCGGGCGGGTCGAGGAGGAAGAACGCATCGTCGGCGTCCGCGTGCATTATCGTACGACCATGATCGATACCCGCGACATTGAAACGCCGCTGTTCAAGGCGCTCTGCCAGGGCCAGGAACAACACCTGGGCGAAGTACGCGAACTGCTCGCGGCGCAGGAGGAGCTGAATCTGCTCTCCAGCGGCCGCGACTACTACGACATCCATCCCGTGCGGGCCGGCAAGCACGCGGCACTGGCGGCCCTGTGCAAGCACCTGCAGATCGGTTTGGACGAAGTGGCTGCCTTCGGCGACAGCGATTCGGATGCGGAAATGCTGGCGCATGCGGGATTGGGCGTGGCTGTCGGCGAGGCCAGTGCGCGGGCGCGCACCGCGGCCAACGTGTATCTCGATGGTCCTGGCTCCGGCGCGCTCGAGGATTTCCTGCGTCAGCTGCGTCCGCCGTCCGCGCTGGATTCCTGACGCAGCCGCGATCCAGGACGAGCATGCCGACGAACCACGAAATCCTCATCCTTGGGGCCGGCGGCGGCCTGGGGACCGCGCTGGCATCGGGTTTCGCGGATCTGGATGCCGTCGGCACGACCCGCTCCGGCACCGGCGCGACGATCGCGGTCGACGTCGACGATGAAGTGGCGCTGCGCGGCGTGATCGAAACGGTGGCGCCGCGTTACATCCTTTATGCCGCGGGCATCGCCGATCCCGATACGTGCGAGCGCGACCCGAATCTGAGCAAGCGCGTGAATCTCGACGGCCTGGGCCACGTGCTGCGTCATGCGCGCGCGCAAGGCAGCCGCGTCCTGTACTACTCCACCGATTACGTCTTCGGCAGCGCCGGCGAGTACGACGAGCGTGCCAGGACGTCGCCGCTGCAGACCTACGGCCGGCACAAGCGGCAGGCGGAACAGTTATTGCTTGGCTTCAACGCGGCGCATCTCGTGCTGCGCCTGCCGCTGCTGTTCGGCGCCACGGTGCCCGGCCGTGACTTCGTGGCCTCCACCGTGCAGGCATTGCGCGAAGGGCGGCCGTTGCGACGCGACGAACGGCGGCGCTATCCGGTGTCCGTGGACCATGTCGTCGCGGTCACCCGGCGTCTGATCGCTGATCCCGAATCCGGCGGTGTCTTCCACGCGGAAGGCTCGGATGGGATCAGCAAATCCGAATGGGCCTGCTACATCGCCGGCCTGCTGGGGATCGAGCCACGCTTCGACCCCGCCCCTGCCCCGGCGCCACTGGCACCGCGTCCGGACGGCGCGCGCCTGCGCAGCCTGCATCCGGAGCTGTGCACGACCGCGCCCGGCGACCTGTGGCGGCGGACACGCGAAATCGTGGCGGCGATCTGAATCCCTCCGCCGCCGTTGCCGATGCGTTCCGGCGGCTGCGCTTATCCTGCGGTCTCCGCCACAGGAAGCCGGACGACATGCACCACATCCCGATCCCCGCGCTGTTGCTGCTGTGCATGCTGACGGCATGCCAATCCCCCGCCGGAGGCGCCGTGAACGATTCCACTTCCAGCACCGCGACACCTTCCGCCGCGACAGCCGCGCAGCCCGTCATCCGTGGCAAGGCGACCTACCTGCAGCGCATCAAGATGGCGCCGGGCGCCTCCTTCACCGTGCAGCTGATCGACAACCGCCTCGCCGACACACCAGACGCGGTGCTGGCCCAGGCCACGCTGAAGGACGTGGCGGGACCGCCGTATGCGTTCGAACTGCCCTACGATCCGGCGAAGCTGCGCGCGGACGGCACCTACGGCCTGCATGCCAGCCTGCGCGGTGCCGACGGCAGCCTCCTGTTCGTTACGGACACCCGCATCCCCTACACGCCCGGCAAGGACGATGTCGGCGAATTCGTCATGACCATGGTCCATGGTGCGGCCTCCCCTTCGGCCGCACCGCCCGAGGGCGGCAAGACCAGCCCGGTCTGGGACGAAGCCCGCAAGCGCGGGGTCGCCTTCCGCGCGGTCGGCAACGAACCGGGCTGGTGGGTGGAGGTCACCGACACCGATCCGCCGGTGATCCGCGCCGAGCTCGACTACGGCGAACGCAAGATCGAAGTCGCGAAAGCCATCGGCATCAGCAGCACGTTCGGCTTCGGCGGCAAGAGCGCCGACGGCACCGACGTCCTGCTGCGCATCTATCGCGAACCCTGCAGCGACGACATGAGCGGCGCCGGCTTCGATGCGCGCGCCGAGTTCACCGTGGGGGGCAAGACCTATCGTGGTTGTGGCAGTTGGCTGGACGAATAGTCCTGGCGCAAAGACAGATGACCCACAGTGGCGCTTTTGCCCGTCATTCCCACGAAGGCGGGAATGACAGGCATTGCTCACGCCTGGAGTCGAGGAACTCTGTCTTCGCCGCGCTTCTACAAATTCAACTCACTTGCTGGAGGAAAGCCCCCTTGAGTCAAGGGGGCGCCGCAACAGCGGCGGGGTTGTGGGAGTCATGCGCCTGGGGCCCGAAGTTTGCGTAGCAAACTTTGGGGCTTGATCTGGCGCCTACGCCAGATCAAGCAGCATTGATTCTGTCCCGCCCAGCTTCCTTGGCACGATACATGGCGGCATCCGCATGCCGCACCCAGTCGTCCACCGTCACCAGCAACCGATCCGCCTCCGCCAGCCCGATGCTCAGCGTGCAGCGCTGCTGCTCGGCATCCGGCCCGCGACGCTCCAGGAACAGGAGCCGGATGCGTTCGGCCACCTCGCGCGCGTTGCGCAGGTCGGTCTCGGCGAACAATACGGCGAACTCGTCGCCGCCGTAGCGCGCAGGCACGTCGATCTCGCGCAGCGACTCGCGCAGCACATCGGCGATGCAGCACAACACGCGATCGCCGCTGGCATGGCCGTGCCGGTCGTTGACCATCTTGAAATTGTCGACGTCGATCAGCATCACCACGGCCGGCCGACGCGTGCGCAGGAAGCGTGACAGTTCGCTGCTGACGACCTCTTCCCAATGGCGGCGGTTGTGCAGACCGGTCAGCGCATCGATGCGGTTCAAGCGTTCGAGCATGCGGTTCTGCGCACCGACCCGCACCGTCAGCCCGCGCACCAGCATGCCGAGCGCGGCCGTGTAGACGAACAGGAACGGCAGCGACATCACGATGCTGAAGGTCGTCGTATGCAGCTGCACCGGGAATCCGAGCAGCCCCCACACCAGCAGGCAGGTCGCCATCAGCACGGCCAGCGTGCGCAGATAGAAGCGCATACCGGCCACCGCGATCCGGTCGATCGTCAGCATCGCGATCAGCAGCGCGCTCGGCAGCAGGTTGAGCTGCATCACCGCGATCCATGCACCGCCGATGGCGGAATCGAGCAGGAGGTTGCGGAATTCCATCCGCAACGGATCGCGGCTGCGCCGCGCGAGCTGCCAGGCGACGTGCGGCCAGACGAAGCCGTTGATCCCCAGGATCAGCCATGTCGGCCACCCGGCACCGTTTTCGTAGAGCACCGACGCCACGGAAAGCGCGGCCAGCCCCATCCCCAACGTGCGCATCCAATGATTGCGATCGACGACCTCGACCATGCGGGCGCGTGCGCTGGAATCCGGGGCGGGTGGTAGTGTCGCGGCGTTGATAATCACCCCTGTTCAGACATTTCGACGGCAGCCTACGTTTCCCGATCCCGTTTGGCTTGGCATGCCGTCACGATCCCATCTCTCGGCCATCTGACGCACCTGTCAAAGCGTGCACCTGTCAAAGCATGCACTGGCGGGACCGCAGTGCGCGGACGACGATGTAAAAGTTTACGCCTGTTATCGCTTTTCCCTCTTGCCATTCCTGGCCGCGAGGAAATCCGCGAGCGCGCCCAGCTGCGCCGCCTGGACGCGATCGACGACCGGCGCCAGCTTGCTCAGATCGTCCGGCGCATAGCCACCGGCGCGATACCAAAGGGTGATTCTCGTCGCGCTCTCGCCCGTGGCGACGATGCGCCATTCGAGCGCGCCGTGCAGGCCCATGCCCTGCAACGGCCCCAGCCCGCCGACCATGCGCATCAACTTGCCCGGCTCGACGAACGTCACGATCAAGTGCTGGGCTTCCCGCCCGTCGCCCGTCTTGCGGGCGCGTTCGCAGAAACAGCCGCCCGCGCGCGGATCGATGCTCAATGTGGACTCATTCCCCCACCAGGTGTGGTCCTTCGGCCACCAGCGGTCAATGTCCTCGACCAGCGCCTTCCACGCCGTCGCGGCATCGACCGGAACCTCCCGGGAATTCTCAATGGTGAATCCGGATGCCGTGGCATCCGCCACCGCCGCCGAAGCCCACGGCGACGCGAGTGACGCCAACAGGGCGAACACAAGCGGCAATGGGCCAGTTCGGTGCATGCGATGGTTTTCCATGAAGCGGCCACCGTTTTACTGGCAACGGCGCCGCGCCCGCAAGTCACTCGCCAGGATCGCTGCTTTCCAGTGCTTCCCAACGCGCGAAGGCGGCATCCAGGCGAGCCTGGACGTCGGCAAGCTCCGCGGTATCTGCTGCAACCGCAGCATGGTCGCGCTGGTAGTAACCGGTGTCCTGCATCGCCGCGGTCAGTTCCGCCAGCCTGGCTTCCAGCACTTCGATCCGTCCCGGCAATTGCTCCAGTTCGCGCGCGTCCTTGTAGCTGAGCTTGCGCTTCTGCGCGGGCGCGGGGGATGACGGCCGGGTTGGCGCCGTTTCCGTTTTCGCGACGGCGGGTGACGGTCGCTGCGGTTCTGCCGGCGGTCTCCCCTGGCGCAACCAATCGCTGTAGCCGCCAACGTATTCGCCGACACGTCCCTGCCCCTCCATCACCAGGGTCGAGGTGACCACGTTGTCGAGGAAATCGCGATCGTGGCTGACCAGCAGCAGCGTGCCCGGGTAGTCGGCCAGCAATTCCTCCAGCAGCTCGAGCGTTTCCACGTCCAGATCGTTGGTCGGTTCGTCCATCACCAGCAGGTTCGACGGCCGCGCGAACAGCTTCGCCAGCAGCAAGCGGTTGCGCTCGCCGCCGGACAGGCGCGTGATCGGCGCGCGGGCACGTTCGGGCGTGAACAGGAAATCCTGCAGGTATCCGATGATGTGCTTGCGCTTGCCGCCGATTTCGATGAATTCGAGTCCTTCGGCGACGTTCTCCAGCGCGTTCCAGTCCTCGCGCAGCGTGGTCCGGTACTGGTCGAAGTAGGCGATCTGCAACTGCGCGCCGATGCGCACCTCACCCGCCTGTGGCGGCAACTGGCCGAGCAGCAGCTTCAGCAGCGTGGTCTTGCCGCTGCCATTCGGACCGATCAGGCCGATGCGGTCGCCGCGCAACACGGTGGTCGAGAAATTCCGCACCAGTTGCGTATCGCCCCAACCGAAGTCCACGTGCTTGGCTTCGATCACCTTCTTGCCGGAATTTCCCGCCTGCGCGGTTTCCATGCGCACATTGCCGGCCAGTTCGCGCCGCTGCGCGCGCTCCACGCGCATCGCTTCCAGCCGCCGCACGCGTCCCTCGTCGCGCGTGCGTCGCGCCTTGATGCCCTGACGGATCCAGGCCTCCTCCTGCGCCAGCATTTTGTCGAAGCGGGCCTGCTCCTGCGCTTCCGCATTGAGTCGTTCCTCGCGGCGGCGCATGTAATTCCCCCAGTCGCCGGGCCAACTGGTCACCTGCCCGCGATCGATCTCGACGATGCGCGTGGCCAGCGCGCGCAGGAACCGGCGATCGTGGGTGACGAACACCAGCGCGCCGGGCCAGGCCTTGAGGAACCCTTCCAGCCAGTCGATGGCGGCGATGTCGAGGTGGTTGGTCGGCTCATCCAACAGCAACAGATCGGGCGCCGAGACCAATGCCCGCGCCAGCAGCACCCGACGCTTCATGCCGCCGGACAGGCGCTCGAAGCCCGCGTCGCCGTCGAGCCCGAGCCGCGACAGGGTTTCCGCCACGCGCTGATCGAGCGCCCAGCCGCCGCCCGCCTCGATGCGGGCCTGCGCCGCGGCGAGCGCCGCCGTGTCGATCTCGCCCTCGTGCCCGGCATGGATCAGGTGGTGGTACTCAGACAGCGCTGCGCCAAGCTCGCCCATCCCGTCAGCGACCACGTCGAAGATCGTGCCGCCCGCGCCAGCGGGCACCTCCTGTTCGAGCCGTGCTACGCGCACGCCGCCCTCGCGGCGGATCTCGCCGCCATCCGGTTTCAGTTCACCGGACAGCAGGCGCATCAACGTGGACTTACCGGCGCCGTTGCGGCCGATCAGGGCGATGCGCTCGCCGGCCTCGATGGACAGGTTGACGCGTTCGAGCAGGAGTGGGCCGCCGACGCTGTAGTCGACGGCATTCATAGTGATCAGGGGCATACGGGCTTCAACTTACTCAGGTCGCGAGCGCTTTGGTGCTATCCGTGCGGCAACGACGCCAGACGACCTTCTAGTATGACGCATGCCCCGCCCCGGAAATGCCCGGCCGGGCAATCGATCACCTCAAGCGTGCGCTGCCCAGATGGTTTCCCCCGGCGTGTAGGGAGCGCAGGGATCGAAGCGCCCCGGCACCTCGATATAACGCATCGCCTGCGTGTAACCGATCTCGGAAGTGAAATAACCGAGCACTGCGAGTTGCTTCATCATGCGGAAATAATGCACGGGCTCATCCTCCTTGACAGGCACCTGATCGTTGGCCAGTCGGGCGTCCATCTCCAGTTTCTGCTCACGATCCAAGGCCTCCAGCACGGCGAGCCGCTGCTGTTGCGTTGCCTTCATGAACGAGACCTTATGTGCGGCCAGGCATGCCTCGTCGACCTTGCGCATGCCATCCCGGAAAACGCGCTGCTGCGAAGGGGTGTAGCAGTCGGTGACCATTCGCGCCATGAAAGCACCGGTCTTGGCCGCCTTCGCGCCCGGTGTTTTCGTCTCGGGCAATATCGTTTCGGCGATCTCATCGAGAAAGGCGACGTCCGCGGCCTTGAACGCCCCCGGCGTGCCCTTGGCAACCGGCCCCGGCCGCTCCAGCGCCGCCAGGAGATTGCTGCTACCCGCGACGGCGGCACCGCCGAGCCAGGCGATGATGTGACGAACGGCCTCGCGCCGATCGACACGGATGCGTTCTTCTGTGCCGGATGACTTGTCCATGGTGTCTCGTCAAAGATTGCGGCGATTGAGCTCGTCGACGGCAAAGTTCGCCGCGCGGGCCGTGAGCGCCATGTAGGTGAGCGAAGGGTTCTGGCAAGCCGACGACGTCATGCACGCACCGTCGGTGACGAAGACGTTCGGCGCGTCCCAGACCTGGTTGTGCGCGTTGAGCACCGATGTCTTCGGATCGCGCCCCATGCGCGCCGTGCCCATCTCGTGGATCGCCATGCCCGGCGCGCAGCCGCTGTCGAATGTCTCCACTTCCTTCACGCCGCTGTCTTCGAGCATTTGCGCCATGTCGTTGGCCATGTCCTTGCGCATCAGCCGTTCGTTTTCGCCGAAGGCGCAATCGATCTTGAGCACAGGCAATCCCCATTTGTCGCGCTTGCTCTCATCGAGCCCGATCTTGTTGGCATGATTGGGGAGCATTTCGCCGAATCCGGTGGCGCCGATCCGCCACGGACCTGGCATCGCCATCTCGTCCTTGAACGCCCCGCCGATTCCGAGTTCCCTCACCGCGCGTGTCCAGTCCTCGCGGCTCGCGCCGCCCTGGTAGCCGAATCCGCGCAGGTAATCGCGCTTGTCGCCAAACAGGTTGCGGTAGCGTGGAATGTAGAAACCGGTCGGGCGGCGGCCATAGGTGTACTTGTCGGTCAACCCGTCGATCCGCCCTTTCGCACCGATCCGGAAGTGATGATCCATGAGGTTGTGACCGAGCTCGCCGGAACTGCTGCCGAGCCCGCCCGGCCAGACATCCGTCGCCGAACGCATGAGCAGCCAGGTCGAGTTGAGCGCCGATGCGCATAGGAAAATGATCTTGGCCGTGTAGTCGATCGTTTTTTCGCTGACGGCATCGAGCACGCGCACGCCACTCGCACGCTGACGATCCTTGTCGTAAAGCACCTCCGTCACGATCGACCAGGGCCTCAAGGTCAGCTTTCCGGTTTTGGCCGCCGCAGGCAACGTGCTGGATTGCGTACTGAAATAGGCGCCATACGGACAGCCCAGCCAGCACGCGCCACGGTATTGGCACGGCGCGCGTCCTTCCAGCGCCTGCGTGGCGTTCGCCGTTCGCCCGATGATGAGCCGACGCTTGCCGCCGTACACCGTCTTGATCCTGCCGGCGATCATTTCCTCGGCGCAGTTGAGCGCCATCGGCGGCTGGAACTGTCCATCCGGAAGCTGTGCCAGCCCCTCACGCGAACCGGAGATGCCCGCGTGCCTTTCCACATGGTCGTACCACGGCGCGAGTTCGTCGTATCGGATCGGCCAGTCGACGGCGATGCCTTGCTTTGCGTTGGCCTCAAAGTCGAAGTCGCTCCAACGGTAGCTCTGGCGCCCCCACATCAGCGAACGGCCGCCGACCTGATAGCCGCGGAACCAGTCGAAGCGCTTGACCTCGGTATACGGGGACTCCTTTTCGTTGACCCAGAAGTCGAGGTTCGTCTCATTGAGCAGGTCGCGATTGAGCACCGGGTACGCCGCCGCCATGGCCTGCGTCTTTCGGCCCCTGTGCAGATATTCCCAGGGCGCCTTGAAGGCATTGACGTAATCCTTGACGTGTTCGACGTTGCGTCCACGCTCCAGCAGCAGGACCCGCAACCCCTTCTCGGTCAGCTCCTTCGCCGCCCAACCACCGGAAATGCCCGATCCCACCACGATTGCATCGTAACTTTCAGACTCCACCGCCCTCTCCTGCTCGGATCGTTTGTCCGGGTTGCACCAAAAGGATCAAGACTCGCATGTGGCGGCGCGCTCGCGCCGCCTTAACTGATGGAACGTAAATAGCGATAAGCCACCTTGGCGGCTTCGAGCTGGCTCATGCGCACGAATGGCCCTTCCTGTTCCGCGAAGTAATGCCGTAGGCCGGCTTGCTTGGCGGCGGCGAGAATCGGCTTGTAGTCGATCACGCCGCGACCGAGTTCGGCACCGCGCATCTTCTCGTCGGTATCCGCGCCGGTTTTCGGCAAGAAGTCCTTGACGTGGATCAGCGGAAACCGGCCCGGGTGAGCCTGGAAATAATCGATCGGATTGCGCCCGGCCGATACCATCCAGCCGCAATCGATTTCGAACTTGACCAAGTCCGGATCGGTTTCCCGCAAGAGCACGTCATAGCCGGTCACGCCGTCTCCCTGATCGACGAACTCGAAAGCGTGGTTGTGATAGACGTATTGCAGATCTGCACGCTTGGCCTTCTCGCCAAGACGATTCACGAATTCGGCCGTGCGCTTGGCTTCGTCCAGGCTCATCGCGAGCTTTTCGTTCTTGCCGGCCGGCTTGGAATCGGCCATAAGCGCATGCAGCATCGAACTGGCCGCATACTTGGCGCCGATTGCATGCGCATCCTCGAAGGCTGGACCAGGATCTCCGAGGTCGAAGCTCAGATGCGCGCTGGGACAAGTCAGGTCGGCATCGTCCAAAAGCTTGCGGAACTGCTTGGCGGAATGCGCGCCGAATCCCGCGGACTCGACTTCACGAAATCCGATCTTCCTGAGTGTCTTGAGAGTGCCGGCGGCGTCCTGTCGCATGGACTCGCCCACCGTGTACAGCTGGATGCCGACAGGGGCATCGACAGGCTTGGCGAGTGCGTCCCGCATCGTCCATGCCGATGTGACCACGGCCGCGCTCAGCCAGCCCGACTGCACGAGAAACCGCCTGCGTGTTGTTGGATTCACAGCGCCTCACCCTCCATGAAACGGTCGATGTCTGACGGCTGCATCGCCGCCCCTATCTTCCGTCTTCCACTAGGCGGCGAACCGACACTGCAGTACATTTCGCACGGCAACAGCCCCACTGCCAATGGAGACCGCCATGTCGAAAGGTATGGATAGAAAGAAGGAAGATAAGAAAAAGCCGGAAAAGACGCTGAAGGAAAAGCGTGCGGCGAAGAAGGAAAAGAAAGCCGGCAAGTAAGCCGGCTTTCTCTTTTTCCGCCCCTGGGCTTCGCCGCCAGCATCTCGCCGCCGGCCTGGGTCGCTGAATCGCGCGGAGCGGCGGTGGAAGCCCCCTGCTCCACAGTGAGATTCGTGACCTGCACACATGCCAATGGGTCGGTCCCGCCGAGATCGACCTGACCCGCGTCTCGCGCGTCCATCTGATTGCGCCATCGGAGTCCGGCATCCGATTTCGCCGGGCCGAACCTGACGCTTGTTGGGGAGGACGCATGCGAAGCGGCTTCACGCATACGCTGGGGATTGGTCGTCACACAACAGCCTCTATCAGTGGACCCGCGCCGAGCGGGAACCGGCAATCGTTCGCGCCAAACGTCGATCCTTCACGCCACCGCCAGGCAAAACGAACGCGGCTTGCCTGGTTCAATCCAGGCCGCACAGCCACAATTCTTCATTCACAAAATGAAGCTTCATATACGAATTGCCAAGTTGCGGCGCAGCATTGGTTGCCTGCCGGCCGGATCGCCGCCTCGATCAGCGTCGCAGAGCGGTGCACAGGCGATCAGGCACGCGGCCCGCCAGGGTGATCGATAAGCTTTGTTGGCAGCCCGCTAGGAACTGCACGACAGCATCGAGCATCCGGCCCGGGTGCGCGCCCAATCCGGACGCTTCCGCGCGAACGCCTCACGGCCCGGTTGTTCGTCGTAAGGCCTGCGCATCACGTTCATCAATTCTGCGATGCCGGTCTCGTCTCCGGCTTCGGCACGGTCGATCGCCTGCTGGGCGAGATAGTTGCGCAGCACGTAACGCGGATTGGCCGCGTTCATGCGCTCGCGGCGTTGCTCTGGCGGCAAAGGATCGTCGCGCAATCGCGCCACGTAGCGCTGCAACCAGGTCGTGAACTCCGGCTCGGCGGCATCGCGCCTGGCCTCGTCGTAGAACGCGTCCCGCAGCGGGTCGAGCGTCGGCGCCTCCGCATCCAGCAGCGCCAGGCTTCGGAAGAAGATCGTCATGTCGACCTCGGCGTCTTGCATCAGGTGATGCAGGTCGCGGATCAGTTCGACATCTTCGTCGCGGCATTCGCCCAGGCCCAGCTTGCGGGCGATGTTGTCGCGATCGGCGCGGGTGTAGGCCTCGGCATAACGATCCAGTCCCGCCTGCAAGGGTTCGGCCGAACCGAACAGCGGCGACACCGCCTGCGCCAGGCGCATCAGGTTCCAGTGCGCGATCTTCGGCTGCCAGCCGAAACGATAGCGGCGTCCCTGCGCGTCGGTGGTGTTGGGCGTCCAGTCGGGATCGTAGTCGTCGATCCAGCCATATGGCCCGTAATCGATGGTGAGGCCGAGGATCGACATGTTGTCGGTGTTCATCACGCCATGCACGAAGCCCACGCGCATCCAGTGCGCGACCATCACCGCGGTGCGTTCGCACACCTGCGCGAACCAGTCGCCGTAAAGCGACTCTCCGGTCCCACGCAATGCCGGAAAATCACGGCGGATAGTGAAATCCACCAGCTGCCGGAGCAGAACCGTATCGCCACGCGAGAACGGCAGCTCGAAATTGCCGAAACGGATGAAGGACGGCGCCACCCGGCAAACGATGGCGCCGGGTTCCCATTGCGGATGACCGTCATAGAACATGTCCCGTTCCACGGTCTCTCCAGTGGCGACCAGCGACAGCGCCCGCGTGGTGGGCACGCCGAGATAATGCATCGCCTCGCTGCACAGGAATTCGCGGATCGAGGAACGCAGCACCGCGCGTCCGTCGGCACTGCGCGAATACGGTGTGGGGCCAGCGCCCTTGAGCTGCAATTCCCAGCGGCCACCGTCCGCGGCGATCACTTCGCCCAGCGAGATCGCGCGTCCATCGCCAAGCTGCCCGGCCCAATGACCGAACTGGTGACCACCGTAATTGGCGGCGTATGGGCGCATGCCTTCGAGCAGCGCGTTGCCGCCGAAGACGGCCGCGAATTCAGGACTGGCAAGCGCAGTGGCATCGAATCCCAGCGTCGCCGCCATTTCCGCCGAATGCGCGATCAGGCGCGGCGCGGCCACCGGCGTCGGATCGACCGGCGACCACAGCGCGCCATGCACCTGACGGATGCGCGGACCGGCTTCGACATCACCGGCCAGCTCACGCACGAAGGCATTGTCGAAATTCAGTGCATGCATCCCGAGTAGGTTCCGTCGCGATCGCAGAAAAACAAGCTCGGTGGAACGAACTCGGTGAAGCCTGCAACTCAACCCAGCAACGAATACGGCCCGCCCTGCTCCAACGCCCGCTGATACGCCGACCGGGCGTGGATGCGTTCCAGGAACGCCTTCAGCCGCGGCCGCCCGCTGCCGGCACGCGCCGCGGCGGCCTCGACGGGATAGCTCATCTGGATGTCCGCCGCAGTGAACCGGTCACCCGCGAACCAGGCATGGCTGGCAAGTTCACTCTCGATGTAATCCAGATGCAGCTTCACCTGCGGCCCGACGAAGCTCGACAGGGCCTTGTCGGCGATGCCGCGCGCGATGGGTTTGGCGAAAAACGGCATCGGCGCGTGCTTGATGCGCGAGAACACCAGGCTCAACAGCAACGGTGGCATCGCCGAGCCTTCTGCGTAATGCAGCCAATAGCGATAACGCAGTCGCTCGTCGGCATCCTGCGGTTGCGGCGGCGGCGAGAATCGGTAAGCGAGATCGTAACGTTCGATCAGCGTCTCGATGATCGCCGCCGATTCGGCCAGCACCTTGCCGTCGATCTCCACCACCGGGGATTTTCCGAGCGGATGGATCGAACGCAGTTCCGGTGGCGCCAGCAAGGTCTTCGGATCGCGCTGATAGCGCACCACCTCGTAGGGGATCTCGAGTTCCTCCAATAGCCACAGCACGCGCTGCGAGCGGGAATTGTTGAGGTGGTGAACCTTGATCATGGCGTGCGTCCCGGTGGGAAGCCGACATGGTAGCGTGACCGACATCACGACAGGATATGGCCGGACGATGCCTTACCTGCTCGCCACCACGAACCGCGCGCTCGCCGCGACGGCCATCAATGCCACGCCAAGCATCACGAACGCCAGCGGCAGGCTGCTCATGTGCGCGATCCAGCCGATGGCCGCCGGCCCGGCGAGAATGCCGGCGTACCCCAGCGTGCTGATCGCCGAAACCGCAGCTCCCGCGGGCATCGCATGCTGCCGGCCGGCGGCGGTGAACAGCACCGGCACGATATTCGAACAACCCAGGCCGATCAGGGCGAAGCCCAGCAAGGTCGCCGCCGTGGACGGCACCATCGCGCCGATCACGAATCCAGCGGCGGCACAGGCCCCGCCGATCACCATGATCGGACGTGGTCCAAATCGCTGCACGACACGGTCGCCGCTGAAGCGGCCGAGGGTCATCGCCAGCGCGAATACCGCGTAGCCCACACCGCCCAAGCTCGGCTGCAGGCCGCGCTGCGTGACCAGCAACAGCGCGCTCCAGTCCAGCATCGCGCCTTCGGCCAGAAAGACCACGAAGCACAATGCGCCGATCAGCACCACGATGCCGTGCGGCAGCGCGAACGGCGAATCGCCGTGACTGCCGTCGCCCTGGCGCAGCAGTCCGTGGCTGCTGACCAAGGCCAGCAGCACCAGCAACGCCGTCACGCCAATCGCCGCACCTAATGGTGACCAATGCAGCCGCAGTAAGATGCTGACCAGCCCCGCGCCGGCGATGCCGCCAAGGCTAAAGAAGCCGTGAAACCCCGACATCAATGCGCGACCGCTCGCCTTCTCCACGATCACAGCCTGAATGTTGATCGCGACATCGACGGTGCCGATCGCGGCACCGAACAGGAACAGGGCAAGCGCCATCGTCATCCAGCTGGAGAGATAGGCAAACGACGGCAGGATCGCGCAGACCACCGCGAGCGCGGCCAGGATCACCAGCCGGCAGCCGTAGCGCGCGGCGATCGCTCCCGTCAGCGGCATCGCCACCAGCGATCCGGCGCCGAGCGCGAGCAGTAGCAGCCCCAACGCGCCTTCGTCGATTCCGATGCGGGTCTTGGCATAGGGCACCAGCGGCGCCCATGCCGCCATCGCGAGGCCGGCGGCGAAAAAGACGATGCGCGTCGACAGCCGTTCGCTCGCGCCGATCGTCGCGGCGTGTCCGTGCAATGCCGTGCTCACAATGTCGTGTTCACGCGGCCGCTTCCGCCCGCAACACGCGCACACCGCTCCGCGCGAATGCCTTGGCCTGCGCTGCGGAGGCATCACGTTCGACCACCAGCGCATGCAGCCCGTCGATCGGCAGCACGGAGAATGGCGCGGACGTCCCCAGTTTCTCGTTGGTGACCGCCGCGACCGTCGCGCGGCTGCCCGCGGCGACCGCCTGCTTGAACTGCGCGTCCTCGTAATCCTGCGCGGAGATCCCGGCCGCCGAATCCGCGCCACAGGCGCCGACGAAATACAGATCGCTGCCGAGCGCCTTCGCGTCGCGAATCGCGCCCGCCCCGAGGCTCGCGCCGATGTGCGGATCGACCCGGCCGCCGATCACGATCAACTCCACATCCGCGCGTCCGGCCAGCACTGCCGCGATCGCGGGCGCGTTGGTGACCACGGTCAGGCCCTGCTCGCGCGGCAGCACGCGCGCGATGGCGTGATTGACCGAACTGGCGTCGAGGAAGACCACATCTCCTCGCTTCACCAGCGAGACCGCCGCGCGCGCCAGCGCCTCCTTGCGTGTCGAATCCTGTTTCAGGCGCGCCGAGATCGGCCCGTTGCGGGGCGCCGGCGGCAACGCGCCGCCGTAAACGCGCTGGCACTGGCCGGCAGCCGCCAGCTCGCGCAGATCGCGACGAATGGTGTCGTGCGAGACATCGAGTTCCTGCGCCAGATCGACCGCGATCACTCGCCCCTGCGCGAGCAACCGGTCGCGAATCAGTGCATGCCGCTGCTGCGGCAGCAATTCCTCGGCCGCCATCGGAACCCCACAAAATCGTTAATAATCGTGCACAATTGTGCAGTATTGCGCATCCCTCCGCAATCCTTCGATTAGCTGTCCGTTGCAGCTAGAAACCAATCATTTCCCATGCGACCCGGTAAACTGTGCTGTCCTGACCGGCCCGCCCGGCGCTGCAAGAAGTCCGGCATGAGCGCCGACCTGCCTTCCCCCACCGACTCCTCCCCCAAATTCACCGATCTCGGCCTGCCCGAGAGCTTGCTGCGCGCGCTGACCGCCGTCGGCTACGAATCGCCCTCGCCGATCCAGGCGGCAACGATTCCGCCTCTGATGGCCGGCCGCGACGTGCTCGGCCAGGCGCAGACCGGCACCGGCAAGACCGCCGCGTTCGCGCTGCCGATCCTGGCCAGCATCGATCCCGCGCAGGTGAAGCCGCAGGCACTCGTGCTCGCGCCCACGCGCGAACTCGCCATCCAGGTCGCCGAGGCGTTCCAGAAGTACGCCGTGCATCTGCCCGGCTTCCACGTGCTGCCGATCTACGGCGGCCAGGGCTACGCGCCGCAGCTGAGCGCGTTGAAGCGTGGCGTGCATGTCGTGGTCGGCACGCCGGGACGCGTGATCGATCATCTCGACCGCGGCTCGCTCGACCTGTCGCAGCTACGCCGCCTGGTGCTGGACGAAGCCGACGAGATGCTGCGCATGGGCTTCATCGACGATGTCGAGGCGGTGCTGAAGAAGACGCCGGACACGCGCCAGGTCGCCTTGTTCTCGGCGACGATGCCGGCGCAGATCAAGCGCATCGCGCAAACGTATTTGAAGGATCCGGTCGAGATCGCGATCAAGTCGACCACCACCACCGCCGCCAACATCCGCCAGCGCTACTGGTCGGTGAGCGGCGTGCACAAGCTCGATGCCCTCACCCGCATCCTCGAGGCCGAACCGTTCGACGCGATGATCGTGTTCGCGCGCACCAAGCTCGGCACCCAGGAACTGGCCGAGAAGCTCGCCGCGCGCGGCCTCGCCGCCGCCGCGATCAACGGCGACATGGACCAGAAGCAGCGCGAGAAGACCATCCAGCAACTCAAGGACGGCCGCATCGATGTGCTGGTGGCCACCGACGTCGCCGCGCGCGGCCTGGACGTGGAGCGCATCAGCCATGTGCTGAACTACGACATCCCCTACGACACCGAAAGCTACGTGCACCGCATCGGCCGCACCGGCCGCGCCGGGCGCGCGGGCGAGGCGATCCTGTTCGTCACGCCGCGCGAGCGCGGCATGCTGCGCGCGATCGAGCGCGCCACGCGCCAGCCGATCGAATCGATGGCTCTACCCAGCGTGGAGACGGTGAACGAACGCCGCGTCTCGCGCTTCCTCGACAAGATCGCGACGGCACTGGAGGGCGAGGACCTGCACGTCTTCCGCGACCTGGTCAGCCGTTTCGAGACCGAACGCAACGTGCCGGCCGTGGAAATCGCCGCCGCGCTGGCGAAGCTCGTACAGGGTGATTCGCCGCTGCTGCTGGCGGCGCCGGCGGAACACAAGCATCGAGACTTTGAACCTGCTCCTTCGCGCCACGATGACCGCGACAACCGTCATGCAGGCAAAGGCAGCCGCACGCATCGCGAAGACGCGCCGGGCTTCAAGCATGCGCCCCAAAAGCACGACGCCAAACGGCGATCGACGCCGCCACGCCTGGACGCCGAAACCGGAGAAGCGATGTTCGCCGCCGAGCCGCAGCGCCCACGCGAACGCCGCGCCGATGCACCGCCCGCCTCCGACTTCCCGATGGAAACCTTCCGCATCGAGGTCGGCCACGCGCACGGCGTGCAACCCGGCAACATCGTCGGCGCCATCGCCAACGAAGCCGATCTGGAAAGCCGCTACATCGGCCGCATCGACATCCGCGACGACTACAGCCTGGTCGACCTGCCCGAAGGCATGCCGCGCGAGCTGCTGGAACACCTCAAGCGCGTGCGCGTCGCCGGCCTCCCCTTACGGATGCGCCGCGCCGACGACAGCGACACCAGCGCGCCGCCGCCTCGTGGCAAGCGTCCGTTCTCGGGAAAGCCACGAGGGAAACCCGCCGCGCACAGGCCTGGTCCCAAGAAGCCGCGATAGTCCAGCCTCGTCATTCCGGCGCAAGCCGGAATCCAGCTTTCTGCTCCCGGCAGCCACAAACATCCGGCGACGGAACGAAAAACTGGATTCCGGCTTGCGCCGGAATGACGGGCATAAGAAGAGACTTCAAGAATCCCGCTCTCCAGACCTAGAATCGGGACATGTCCCGCCTGCTCGTCTTCCAGCACGTCGCCGCCGAACCCCTGGGCACGCTCGACCCGCTGATCCGTGGTCGCGGCCATCGCATCCGCTTCGCCAACTTCGAACGCGATCCGGATGCGCAGCCCAACGTCGATCGCTATCGCGGCCTGATCGTGCTGGGCGGTCCCATGAACGTCGAAGATCAGGCACAGCGCCCGCATCTGGTCACCGAACTGCGCGCGATCGAACGCATGCTCGAACTGGGGCGGCCGGTACTCGGCATCTGCCTCGGCGCGCAGTTGCTCGCGCACGTGCTCGGCGCGCCGGTGCGCCGCAGGCCGGTGCCGGAAATCGGCTGGTATCCGCTGCGCACCACGACAGCCGGGCAAGCCGATCCCGTGCTGTCCCCGCTCGGCGAGCAGGCTCCGGTGTTTCAATGGCACGCCTGCCATTTCGAGATTCCGGACGGGGCCTCGCATCTCGCCGCTTCCGATGATTGCCCGCAGCAGGCGTTCCGCTGGGGCGACAACGCCTACGGCTTCCAGTTTCATCTCGAAATGGACCAGCCGCTGATCGAACGCTGGCTGGCGACGCCGGCCTACCGCGACGAACTGGCCGGCTCCGGCCTGCCGCACGATGCCGAGGCGATTCGCGCGCAAACCCATGCGCACATCGGTGCGATGCAGGCGCAGGCCAATCGTGTCTTCAACAACTTCCTCGATCTGATCGGGCGCCCGCAGAAGCGCTACACGCTGCCGTCACGCGAGTTCGCCTGAATGCTTTTCCTTCTCCCTCTGGGAGAAGGTGGCGCGAAGCGTCGGATGAGGGCGAGGAATCACTTGCCGGGAAACGTTCCTCGTGAGACGGAGTTCCCCCTCCCTCATCCGCCCCTGCGGGGCACCTTCTCCCGGAGGGAGAAGGGAAAAGCAGGTTGCTTATCCGGCAAAAAGCTCGGTCAACGGCGGCCAGCCCGCCATCGGGGCCACCACCCAGTAGATGCCCGCGAGCACCACGCCCCACATCGCCACCTTCAAGAGGAAGCTGACCACCTTGAAGGCCAGGTACGCCCCTACCACGATCAAGATCACGCCGACCCAGCTCATGCCTGCACACTCTCCTTTTCGGACATCGTAGCGCACAGGGGTTGCAGCTCCGCATCCAGCGCGACGCGATCATCGAACACGAAGCAGCGCCCGTCGTATCCGTAGCCGCCCACGTCCTCGAAATAGCCGAGGATGCCGCCATCAAGCTGCAGCACGTTGTCCATGCCGTCCGCGCGCATCCACAACGCCGCCTTCTCGCAGCGGATGCCGCCGGTGCAGAAGCTGACCACGGTGGCGTCGGCGATCGCATCGCGATGCGGCGCCAGCGCGTCGGGCAGATCGGTGAAGTTGTCGATCGGCAGGCACAACGCACCAGCGAAGCTGCCGTAACCGACTTCCTCGCGATTGCGCGTGTCCAGCAGCACCAGCCGCTTGCCATCGTCGTCGTGGCCCTGGGCGATCCAGCGCGCCAGATCGCGTGGCGCGACGGCCGGCGCCCGCTCGCGCAGCGGCGAGGCATTTTCACGACGGAAGCTGATGATCTCCGGCTTCACCTTCACCTTCAGGCGCGCGAAGGGCTGCGTCGCGCTGTAGCTGAGCTTCACGCGCAGATCCGCGAAGCGCGCATCCGCGCGCAGCCATGCGAGGAACGCCGAGATCGCGTCATCGGTACCGGCGAGGAACAGATTGATGCCCTCCCCGGCGACCAGCACGGTGCCGAGCAGGCCATCGCGCTGCGCCCATGCCGACAAGTCGGCGGCCAGGGCGTCGGGAGCGTCGATCGCGGTGAAGTGGTAGGCGGCTAGGTTGGTGACCATCCGCCAATTCTACCGGGCGCAATATTCAACCAAATAGTTGACAATCGTATTTTTGAGGATATATTCAACCATATGGATGAATATCAGCCCCTCGGTCCCATCGATCTGGATGGCTCCGCTCTCGACGGTATTTTCGCCGCCCTCTCCGACAGCACCCGCCGCGGAATGCTGGCCCGGCTGGCCGAAGGCGAACGCAGCGTAGGTGAGCTCGCCGCCCCGTTCTCGATGTCACTGGCCGCCGCCTCCAAGCACATCAAGGTGCTGGAAAACGCCGGTCTGGTGCAGCGGGAAGTGCTTGGTCGCACGCATCGCGTCCGCCTCCATGCGCAGCCGCTGCATGCCGGCATGGAATGGCTGCGGCATTACGAGCGTTTCTGGAACCAGCGCCTGGATGCACTGGAAACCCTGCTCCGCGCGGAAGATGCCGCCGCCAAGAAGAAACCAAGCGAACCCGTCGCGAAGGCACTTTTAAAGCCCTCGGCCAAAGGGAAACGACGATGAGCGGCCGCCTGACCTCCTCTCGTCCGTATCCCGCGCACGTCTTCGCCCACCCGCCCCAACCGATCAAGGAAATTCAAATGAACGCCAACGCCTACGCGGTCCGCACCGCTCCCGACACCGTGCGCATCGAACGCATCCTGCCCGGCCCCATCGAACGCGTCTGGGCCTATCTCACCGAGGACGAAAAGCGCGGCCAATGGTTCGCCTCCGGCACGATCGAGCCGCGCGTCGGCGGGAAGGTCGAACTGCTGTTCCTGCATTCGCGCCTTTCGGACGAACCGGGTGCGCCGCCGCCGCGCTACGCCGACATGGAACCCAACGGCTTTCGCCACGAATCCCGCGTCACCGCCTGGGACCCGCCGCGCCTGCTGGGTTACATCTTCGGTGAGGACGACGAAGTCCGTTTCGAACTGACCGAACGCGGCAGCGACGTCCTGCTCACCCTGACGCACACCCGCATCGCCAGCCAGGAGAAGCTCGTGCAGTACTCCGGCGGCTGGCATGCGCACCTCGACGTGCTCGCCGATCGCTTGAACGGCCGCGCGCCGCCGAACTTCTGGAAGCTGCACGCGCCGCTTGAAGCGGAATACCAGAAGCGCTTCGCGGCCGTCTTCTGACCACGGCCACCTGAGCCGCGCGCATCGGGTCGGCGACCGGCCTGACGAACGAGTCAGGCCCGCTCGCCGACCGGAACGGCGGTCTCGTTTTCCGCCGACTTCGGAATCGACAGCAGCGCCAGCAACGTCAGCACGGCCGCCGCCGACAGGTAGTAGCCCACGTATTGCAGGCCGTAATTCTTTGCCAGCCACGTGGCCGCGTAAGGCGCCAGCGAGGCGCCGATGATGCCGGCGAAATTGAATGCCAACGAGGCGCCGGTATAGCGCACTTCGGTCGGAAAAAGGTCCGACAGGATCGTCCCGAGCGGCCCATAGGTCAGCCCCATCGCCGCCAGCCCCAGCGCCAGGAACAATAACACGCCGATCGCGCTGCCGGACGCGAACAACGGCGCGAAACACAGGCCGAAGACGATGATCGCCACCGTCGACCAGATCATCGCCGCGCGCCGGCCGCGCCGGTCTGCGTACACGGCCGACAACGGGATCGTCGCCGCAAAACAGAGCACCGCCAGCATCTGCAGCAACAGGAATTTCTCGCGCGTATAGCCGAGCGAGGAGGTGCCCCAGCTCAGCGCGAACACCGTCATCAGATAGAACAGCACGAACGTCGCCACCGCCGCGAACGTACCAATCAGCAGCATGCGCGGATGCCGCGCCAGCACCGTCAGCATCGGCACCTTCACGCGCGCTTCGCTGGCGAGGACGCGACGGAAGGCCGGCGTCTCCTCGATGCGCAGGCGCACCCACAGGCCCACCAGCACCAGCACCGCGCTGGCCAGGAACGGAATGCGCCAGCCCCAGGCGAAGAACTGCGCGTCGTCCATCAGCTCGGTGAGCAGCAGGAAGACGCCGCTCGACAGCAAAAACCCGATCGGCGCGCCGAACTGCGGAAACATCCCGTACCAGGCACGCTTGCCCGGCGGCGCGTTCTCGGTGGCGAGCAGCACCGCCCCGCCCCATTCGCCGCCAAGTCCCAGCCCCTGTCCGAACCGGCACAACGCCAGCAGCAGCGGCGCCGCCACGCCGATCTGCGCGTAGGTCGGCAGCACGCCGATCACCACCGTCGAGATGCCCATCGTCAGCAGCGCCGCCACCAGTGTCGCCTTGCGGCCGACGCGATCGCCGAAATGGCCAAACAGCGCCGAACCCACCGGCCGCGCGAAGAATGCCAGCGCGAACGTCGCCAGCGATTGCAACGTCGACGAGGCGGGATCGCTGGCGGGAAAGAACAACTTCGGAAACACCAGCACCGCCGCGGTGGCGTAGATGTAGAAATCGAAGAACTCGATGGTGGTGCCGATCAGGCTGGCGAACAGGACGCGTCCCGCTGGGTTCTTCGGGGCGGCGACAACGGAATTCATGCAATGCATCCGCGATGAGGGGCGCGCCGATCATGACAGATGCCGCGCCGAGTCCGCATGCCTTCCCGGACATGCCTTCACAAGCACGCCTTCCTCCTCGGGCGGGCATTCACTACCCTGTCGCCGATGGATGCTCCCCCACCTCACACGAATGCACTCGCCGTCATCGGCGGCGGCCCGGCCGGACTGATGGCGGCGGAAACCGCGCGCGCCGCCGGTTTCGAGGTGGACCTGTACGATGGCAAGGGCTCGGTCGGACGGAAATTCCTGATCGCCGGCAAGGGCGGCCTCAACCTCACGCATTCCGAACCGATGCCGGCCTTCGCCCGCCGTTACCGCGAACGTGAGCACGACGTGGCGCGATGGCTGCACGATTTCGGCGCCGAGGAATTGCGCGCATGGGCGCGCGGGTTCGGCGTGGACACGTTCGTAGGCAGTTCCGGCCGCGTGTTTCCCACCGACCTCAAGGCCGCGCCGCTGCTGCGCGGCTGGGTGCGGCGCCTGCGCGATCAGGGTGTGCGCTTCCACGTCCACCACCGCTGGCTCGGCTGGGGCGACGACGACCACGCGCTGCGCTTCGCGACCACGGAGGGAGAGCGCGAAGTCCATGCCGCCGCGACCGTCCTCGCCCTCGGTGGCGGCAGCTGGCCCGAACTCGGTTCCGACGGCACCTGGGAATCGGTGTTGCGCACGCGCGGGATCGACGTGGCGCCGCTGCAACCGGCCAATTGCGGATTCGACATCGGTTGGAGCACTCACTTCGCGGAGCGTCATGCCGGCGCGCCGCTGAAACCGGTGATCGCGCACTGGCGCGACGAGCACGGCGAGGAACACGCGCTGCAAGGCGAATGCGTGGCGACCGCCACCGGCATCGAGGGCAGCCTGATCTACGCCTTGTCCGCGACACTGCGCGAGGCGATCGCGCGCGACGGCACCGCGCTGCTTCATCTCGACATCGCCCCCGGCCGCGACACCACCAAATTGCGGGAAGCGCTCGCCAAACCGCGCGGGCGACGCAGCGCCAGCGAGCATCTGCGCCGGCAGACCGGCCTGGACGGCGCCAAGGCCGCGCTGCTGTACGAAGTGCTGGGACGCGCCGCGCTCGGCGACGCCGCGTTGGTCGCCAGCACCATCAAGCGACTCCCGTTGCGGCTACACAGTGCGCGCCCGATCGCCGAAGCCATCAGCAGCGCCGGTGGCGTGCGCCTGGAAGCCCTCGACGACGGCCTGATGCTGCGCGACCTGCCCGGCGTGTTCTGCGCGGGCGAAATGCTCGACTGGGAAGCCCCGACCGGCGGCTACCTGCTCACCGCCTGCTTCGCTAGCGGCAAGCGCGCCGGCGACGGCGCGGTCGCCTGGCTGCGGCGGAAGTCGGAACAGGCGCGCGCCCGGACGTGATGCACGTCCGGGCGCGCGACGCGCGTGGCCTTACTTCTTCTTCGAGAAATAATGCGTGGCGGCGCACAGCTTGACGTCCTGGGCGGACGCCGCCGGCAGGGCCTTGCCGCTGAGCGCGATCAGCTTCACCACCTCACTCTCGTCCTCCATGACCTTGGCCAGCGCGAGATAGCTGGCATCAGCGGTGCTGCCGCAGAAGGCGTTGCTGGGGATCTTGCTCGGCGCGGTCTGCTGCACGATGTGACGCAGTTCCACTTGCTGGCGCGGCTCGATCATCATCGCGTCGGCGTAGCGCTCGTTCGGCGCGTACTGGTCGTCGCCGTTGACCAGGGCGACACGTTCGGTGACGAAGGTCGCACCATTGGCACCGGTGATCTTGCCGTCCTCGATCTTGATCGCGCCCGTGCTGGATTCGCCGACCGGATCGCCGGGCTGGAAATCACCGAGCACCACCGGCTGCAGCGTCGGCGGCGCGGCGCGCTCGTAGGTCGCCGTGCTCGGATCAGGCTCGGGAACGGACGGCGGCGCTGCCGCCGGCGCGGACGGCGCCTGGGCAGCCGGCTCTGGTTTCGGTGCCTGCTCCGGCTTGCACGCCGCCGCCAGCACGATGGCCATTGCCAGCGCGGCAACTGCGGAGCCCTTGCGAACGCGGTCACAAGTCATGTACGGAATTCCCCGAACGGTTATTCAAACCGAACATCATAAGCATCACCTGTTCAACAAACGTTAGGCTTCCTTCACTTCTGAATGCGGCCGGCTTTGAATGCAATCCGGTTCGCTTTGAACGGCCCGTTCGGACAGCCTGCTTGGACTGCCTGCTCGAACAACCTGCTTGAGCGGCCTGTTTTGGACAACCGGCTTGATGCGGCCGGCCCGCTCACATTTCCGGCGTGGTATCGCGCAGGATGCGCAGGCTTTCCTCGCGGACGGGGTCCTTGGCGTTTTCCTCCGGCTTTTCTTCCGACGGGTCCTTCGCCTCTTCCGGCGTCTTCCCGTCCTTGTCGCCTTTTCCGGTGATGGCGCTGGCAACGGGCGCGGCGCGACAGTTGCGGCTGAGCATCTCCGAAGGCTCCTGGCCGCGATAGTCCACCTGGAGATCGACCATGACATCGGGCTTCTCGTCCGGCTTGCGGCTCAGCGCCTGCACCGCGCCGCAGATGGCGTCGATCGTCGCCTGGCTGCGATGCTCGGGCGTATCGAGGATGACATACAGGTTGACGCGATCCAGCCACGCCAGCGAACGCACGCCCGCCACCTTCCAGGCGGACGTGCGCGCCGCTTCGTAATCGGCCACGCGATCGGGATCGACGAAGCGCATCGATTTGCGGAAATCGTCCTGCATCCCATCGACCTGCTGCTGCATCGCGACCTCGTCGCCACGCTGCATCGCCTCATGCACCGCGGCCATGCGCGCGGCGCGCGTGACAACCGGATCGGGAGGCGGCGGCTTCGGCGGCAGCTTGGGCGGCGGAGGCTTGAGGATCGGCGCGGGCTTCGGCGGCGGCGGCTTGTGCGCCGCGAAATTCTGGTAGATGCGAAAACCGATCCATCCCGCCATCGCGACGATCACCACGAACAGCGCCACCCACGCACCGCTGCGCTGGCGCCGGCGATAGGCCTGACGATCCGGAAACTCGACCTTGCGCTGTTTTTTCATGCGCTGCCTTTTCAATCCGGGCATGCCAGCCCTTGTCTGACAGCATGTTTGGAACGCATCGACTGCACCTCCGCCGTCATCTAGTCACTTGTGCAGCAGCCATACCGGTAGCGCCACCAACCCTAGCAGGAATACGATCGCCAGAAGCGTCAACAAGACCCGCAGCGGTGATTCGCGCACCACGTCGGCGAAGGTTTCCGCCGTGCCGTCACGCTGCGCCTGTGCGTGGGCGGCGCGCGCCGAATCGCGGCGGCGCGCCTGATAGTCGGCCATCAACGCCTTGGCCTTCGCGATGTCCTCGTCGCGCCCGACCCAGATGCCGCCATGCGAAATCCCCCAACGGCTCGGTTTGGTCTCATACCAGCCGATGTCGTTGGCGTCGAGGAACGCGCGAACGTCGTCCGCTTCGTCCTCCGGCACCATGCGCAGATTGAGCAGGAGCTTCGCCATGGCCGCATCATAGCCCGCGCGGCAGCGACACCAAAATCCGCGGCTACCGCTTCTCGCTCACCGCGCGGCGCAGGTTGCGACGGGCTTGCGCATCCAGGCGCTCGTGGAAGAATTCGCTGAGATAGATGCGCGGCTTCGCCAACAGCGCCTTGAGGAAGCGGCGGCGATTGAGCTTGAACAGCCAGCCGGGCACATGTCCACGATATTCGGCGGCGATACCGCGGTCGTAGGTATCGAAGATCGCTGGCGGCGCGCCCAGGATCGCCATGTCGCAATCGAGGAAATGGCGGGTATCGTCACCACGCGGGTCGCGCGGGAAATCGTCGGGCGAGAACTGGCCGTGACGCGCGGTGAGCTCGATCAGTTCCACCACCCGCGCGACGTCCGCGCCGGCGTCCGGCATCCAGCGCGCGATCTCGGAAGCCGCCAGTTCGGCCGAACGCGTTTCGTTGTCCTTGCGTCCCGCCTCGTAGATCGCATCGTGATACAGCACCGCCAATCGCACTTCCATCGGCTGTGACCAGCCCGGGCCAGCCGCGACGGTTTCGCAATGGCGCATGACTTCGCCGACGTGTTCGAAGTTGTGATATGCGCGCGGCGGCGTCGCGTATGCGGCGCGCAATGCCGCCCACTGTTCCGGCACCACGAACGCGGCAAGGCTTTCGATGGAAGCTTCGGAGTTCATGACAACCGTCCAGGTGGCGAGGCGTCCGTCGGCGATACGTCCGATCGCCGTCGCCCTCGAACTGCCTGCCACAACCAGATCGCGACCATCACCAGCCAACACACGATCATCGCGATCACAAACTTCTGCGTCAGCCCGCGTGGCGCGCTGCGCCACAACGACAGGATCCAGACAGCCGCGAACGAGGCGATGGCAAGGCCGAACGCCAACCAAAAATGCGATCGCCAGACCGGATCGCCACGGAAGCGCCAGGCTTGCAACACCATCGCCGTCGTTACCCACAGGAAGGCACCCTGCGCGGCGGTTCCATGCACCCAGCCTTCGAACGTCGGCGCGCGCCCCGGAACATTGGTATGCGCGAACGCCGTCACCACCAGCGCCACCGCCGCCATGACGAACAGCAGCACAGGCGCACTGCTGCGCGCCTGCGGCACGAACGCGAAGTACAGTCCCAGTGGCAGCAACACCAACGCGGCGCCGAGCAGACAATAGGCCGCCTGCAACCAGACGCCATGCGGCCCGATCAGATAGAAGCTGAGCGGCGTCCGGACCCAATCGAGATCCTCGCGTGCGAACTGCAGCGCCAGCGCGGCGCTCGCGAAGCACAGGATCGCGGCAAGCGCGGCGATGCCGCAGAAGCCCACGGCCCGTCCGGTTGTTCCAGCACGAACGGGAACCGCATCTTGTCCCGCGATGGATTGTCGTTCGATCTCGCGCATGCTCACTCCTGCAATGGCCAGCTGGCGAGCGTCTCGTACCTCGAAGCCCCGACGAAACTCCGCAGCAAATGGATTTCGCGCACCCGCCAGCCGACCGGCTCGATCGGTCGCGGCGTGATCGCATGTTCGTCGTACAGCACGGTCAGATGCGGCACGAACTCATGGCGGGCATCCGGCTTGAGCCCCGCAGCCGCCAGACGGATCGCCAGCGCATCGTGCAATGCGATCATCGCGGCGACCGCAACGCCCTGCCCCCGCAACACCAGCGGCCGTCGCTCACGTCCCGAGCCGAAACTCGCCACGCTGTCGAACGTCAATTCGAACGCGCTCATCGACAATGCCTCGCCCGCATGCCTGGCCGCGGCCAACACGTCGGCGGGCAGCCCGGCGAACTGGCCGAGGTACTGCAACGTGACGTGCAACCGATCCTCGTCGATGAGCCGTCCGCGCAGGCCGTGCTCCGCGCGCAGCGATCGCGCAACCGCCGCAATCCGCGTCATCGCAGCCGCATCCGGCTTCACGGCGAAGAACAGGTTGCCGATGGGCTCCTGCAGGCCGAACCCGTCGAGCGACTGCTGTACGTCAGGCAGATCCGTGCCGGATTTTCTCGTGCCAGAACGATTCAAACCACACATCCTCATCCAGTTCCGTCGCCGCGATTATCCGCGATTTGCCCACGGCCCGGTCCGCATCGACGGCGCAACCCGCTACAATCGACGCTCCCCATCGCGATCGTGCAACGGAGCTTCGCAGTGACCCATCGCCTCGTGCTGCTGCGCCACGGCCAGAGCCAGTGGAACCTCGACAACCGCTTCACCGGCTGGGTCGACGTCGACCTCACCGAACAGGGCCGCAACGAAGCCGCCAATGCCGGTCAGTTGATGCGCGAGGAAGGGCTGCAGTTCGACGTCGCCCACACCTCGGTGCTCAAGCGCGCGATCCACACGCTGCAGGGCGCGCTGAAGACACTCGATCAGGACTGGCTGCCGGTGTACAAGAGCTGGCGCCTGAACGAGCGCCACTACGGCGGCCTGCAAGGCCTCGACAAGGCCGAGACCGCCGCCAAGCACGGTGAAGAACAGGTCAAGATCTGGCGCCGCTCCTACGACATCCCGCCACCGCCGATGGCGCAGGACGATCCCGGACATCCGATGCACGACCGTCGTTACGCCGGCCTCGATCGCAACGTGCTGCCCGCCACCGAATCGCTCGCCTCCACGCTCGACCGCGTGCTGCCCTACTGGCACGACGCCATCGCGCCGCAACTGAAGGCCGGCCAGACGGTGCTGGTCACCGCGCACGGCAATTCGCTGCGCGCGCTCTACAAGTACCTCAACAACATCTCCAACGCGGACATCCTCGAACTCAACATCCCCACCGGGATTCCGCTGCTGTTTGAACTCGACGAACAATTGGCCGTGCAGTCATTCCGGTATCTCGGCGATCCCGAAGCGGCCAAGCGCGCCGCCGAAGCCGTGGCGAATCAGGGCAAGGCGAAGTAGAACGGTCGCGATTCCGTCCGCCACATGCATGGCGGGCGGCTGCTCATCACTTTGTCCGACCTGTCGATGCCACTGCCGGCATGGACGTCTTCTTGAATGTCCGCCGCCCGCTCAGATCGGGCAGCCATAGCGCGATCACGCCGATCAGCGGCAGGTACGCACAGACCTGATAGACGAAATCGATGCCGCGCGCGTCGGCGAGTTCGCCGAGCAGGGCCGCGCCGACACCGCCCATGCCGAAGGCGAAACCGAAGAACAGCCCTGACACCATGCCCACACGGCCGGGCAGCAGCTCTTGCGCGTACACGAGGATCGCCGAGAACGCCGAGGCCAGGACCAGACCGATCACCACGCTCAGGATGCCGGTCCAGAACAGGTTCGCGTGCGGCAGCAGCAGCGTGAACGGCGCCGCGCCGAGGATCGAGATCCAGATCACCCACTTGCGTCCGATGCGATCACCCACCGGCCCACCGATCAGCGCACCGGCCGCCACCGCGGCCAGGAACGCGAACAGATGCGCCTGCGCGCTCTGCACCGACACGCCGAAAGTGTGGATCAGATAGAAGGTGTAGTAGCTGCTGAGGCTGGCCATGTAGAAATACTTGGAGAAGACCAGCACGCCGAGGATCAGCAACGCGGCGGCGATGCGGCCGCGCGACAGCGATTCGCCGACCGTGCGCTTCTTCGTCGCCGGCTTGCCACGCACCGCATACCAGCGGCCAACCTGCAGCAGCACCACGATCGCCAGCAGCGCCGCCAGCGAGAACCACGCCACGCTGCCGCGCCCGTGCGGCACGATGATCCACGCCGCCAGCAACGGCCCCAGCGACGCGCCGGTATTGCCGCCAACCTGGAACAGCGACTGCGCCAGCCCATGCTTCCCGCCCGAGGCCATGCGCGCCACGCGCGAGGATTCCGGATGGAACACCGAGGATCCCGTTCCCACCAGCGCCGCCGCCAGCAACAGCAGCGGAAAATTCGGCGCCCATGCGAGCAGCAACAGCCCGCATAGCGTGAAGCCCATCCCGACCGGCAACGAATACGGCAGCGGTCGACGATCGGTGTAGATGCCCACCACGGGTTGCAGCAGCGACGCGGTGAGCTGATAAACCAGCGTGATCAGACCGATCTGCGCAAAGCTCAGATTGAATCCGCTCTTGAGAATCGGATAGATCGCCAGGATCAGCGACTGGATCATGTCGTTGAGCAGGTGCGAGAAACTGATCGCACCCAACACCGTATAGGCGGTGCGTTCTTCGGCTGGCGAGGACTCGGCAGGCGCGGACGGCACCGCGATGGCGCTCTCCATCGCGCCATCGATGGCGGCGTCTTCGACTCGGGTTTGCATGGCGGTCACTCCAGCGTGGGGGCTTGCCGCCTTGCCACGGCAGCGGCGCCACTTTAGAGTTGCCGGCATCGGCCTGCCCGAATCATTGGGCCAACTTATATCGAATCCGGGCCAGTCCTGGATCGACATCAGATCCCATGCGCCAGACCCGCGCCAGCCTCTACGAAGACACGCCTCGCGATGTGGTCGCCACTGGCAACGAATACCCGCCGCACTACGTGCTTCCGGCGCATTCGCACAAGCGCGGACAACTGCTGTATGCCTCGGCCGGTGTGGTCACCGCCATCACCGATGAAGGCAGTTGGGTGGTGCCGCCACGACGCGCGCTGTGGATTCCGCCCGGCGTCGCGCACGAGGTGCGGATGAGTGGCGCGGTGTCCACGCGCAGCGCTTTTGTCCGCCCCGAAGCCGCGCAGGCCGTTGGCCTGCCGACACACTGCCAAGTGATCGCCGTGTCCACCCTGCTCCACGCGCTGCTGCTGGAAGCGGTCGATCTGCCGGCGGAATATGCGCTGGACGGCCGTGACGGCCGCCTGATGGCGCTGCTGGTGGATGAGATCGCGGTGATGCCGACACTGGCGCTCAACACGCCACTGCCACGTGATCCACGACTGGCCCGCATCTGCCGCGCATTGATGGAAGCACCGGCCCTCGAAATCGATATCGACATGATGGCGCACAAGGCCGGCATGAGCCGGCGTAGCTTCACCCGCCTGTTTCGTCAGCAGACCGGCATGAGTTTCGGCCTCTGGCGTCAGCAGGCCTGCCTGCTGGCGGCACTGACGCGGCTCGGCCTGGGCGACTCGATCACGCAGGTCGCGGCCGATCTTGGCTACAGCAGTGCCAGCGCCTTCACCTCCGCGTTCCGGCGCACGCTCGGCGCCGCTCCCAGCCGTTACTTGCAAGGCCACTGAAAGCCCTCGTGGGCGTATTCGCCACCGTCTCTCGTTGCGTCCGGCGGCCGCGAAATCGCCGTTTCCGGACAATGTCCTCGCCCCCGCGACGATCCAAAAAATTCTTGCGCCGGCGCCGTGGCAAAGGGATAGACTCGGCATGGCGACATCGCCTCCCACATGATGGAGGGCTCGACATGATTCCCCGTACCGCAGCGGCCCTGCTGGCCGCCTCCACGTTGGGATGTTGCATGGCCGTCCACGGCGCGACCGCGCCGGCGCTGGCCGCTCCCGACATCGCAAACCCTGCACTTGTGACGACGACGGAACCGCTCGCGGTTCCCGCCGACATCGTGCCGATTGCCGTGCCCAACCCGCGGCAGATCACGACGGTTCCACCGGAACTGCTCAAGCAGCTGCGCGACAACGTCATCAACAAGAGCTACTCGCGCGAGCGGCGCATGAAGCTGCTCGTCGACTACATCTTCAGCAAGCAGGGTCTCGGTCTGGAGTACGACTCCTCGGTCACCCGCACCGTCGAGCAGACCTTCCGCGACCGCAAGGGCAATTGCATGTCGTTCACCCTGCTGTTCGTGACGCTCGCGCGGGAAGCCGGCGTGAGCGCTTACGTGCAGGAAGTGGGTCAGGCGCTCTCCTGGTATCAGGAAGAGAACACGCTCTACAACGCCGGACACGTCAACGTCGGCATCCAGCTCGGCACCGATCAGGGCACCGTCGACCTGGACCGCAACATCCTGCTCGCGCGCGGCGGCCCCAAGCGCATTTCCGACAAGCGCGCGCTGGCGCATTTCTACAACAACCGCGGCTCCGAACTGATGCAGGACGGCTACATCGTCGCGGCCAAGGCGCACTTCGACGCCGCTCTGGCGCAAGACCCCGGTTTCGCACCGGCCTGGAACAATCTCGGCGTGCTGCGCATGCGCAACCACCAGCCCGGCCTGGCCGAACGCGACTACCTCGCCGCTCTGCAGCGCGATGCGTCCTATGCACCGGCGCTGTCGAACATGGTGAACCTGTATCAATTCACCGGCGACGAGGCCAAGGTCGACACCTACATGCACCGCTTGCGGCGAGCCCAGCTTGGCGATCCGTTCTATCAGTTCCTGCAGGCCGATCAGGCCGAGAAGCGCGGCGACTATGCCATCGCCGCCACGCACTATCGCCGCGCGATCCGCCTGTACGACAAGGTGCACCAGTTCCACTTCGGCCTGGCTCGCGTGTACTTCCTCTCCGGCGACATGGAGCGCGCCCGGCGCGAACTCAGCCGCGCCCTGGCCCTCAGCAGCGAGGACGCGGTGATGCGCAACCGCTATCAGGCCAAGATGGACAGCCTGCGGCGCTGGTCGAAAGCGTCCGCGTCAGCGCACTGAAGGCAGGCAGCCGAGAACGTCCGCGCCGATCATCGGCACGGCATTCCTCTGCGGTGCTTCGCGCAGTTCCCGCACCGCGTGATCCACCGCCAGCCGCAGCATGGTCGGCGAGATGTAACCGCGATGCATGCGGTCGATGATGCCCATGTAGAAACGGCCAAACAGGTTGCGCGTGCGAACGCGCGTGCCCAGCGTGCACTTCACGCGCCCGTCCGGCAGCAGTTCGACACCGACGCACGAACGAAACACGAGATGCTTGTCGTCCGCGCCGAGGATCACCTGGGCACGTCCGCCCGAGGCGTCGACGCGTTGCGCCTGCACGGGATAGCGGCCGGCGAACCAGCCTTCCGACGTCGTCGACAGCAGTGAGGAGGCCGGGCAACCCAGCGGCGAGGTGCGCAGTCCCAGCGGCCTCACCAGTACATTGCGGAAGGCCATCAGCTGCGACACACCCAACGGCCGGTTCTCGAGGAATCCTCCCAGCATCGCGCCCAGGATCGCGCTGGCGGACGCGTTTCCGAATTCGCCCGCGACCGTCGTGAGTTCGAACGTGTCCTCGTGCGTCTGCCTGCCATCCAACTGCGTGCGCAACAGGGAATCGGCCGGTGGCGCGGCGAGTTCTTCCACCAACCGGCCTCCCCCGTTATCGGCGAGGAACCCGCTCGGTCCGCGCCAGCGCCCCCACGCGCCGCGCACGCGACCGAGCACACCACGCGTCCATGCGCACAGACGCGCGAGCGCCGATGCGGGCGCCGCGTCCAGCGACAGCGCATACGTGGGGACGCGCGAGGCATCGAAGGATTCGCTGTCGAGCAGGTCGCGCACGTTCGGCGGCAACACCTCGGTCAAAGCCGGGATGTCGGCGCGATTGTCGATCACGCGCTGGCGCAGTTCCTGCGGAAGATCGCCACCCAGTTCGTTGGTGTGACAGGACAAGGCGAACATCGCCGGATGCGACGCACGCCCCTGCAACGGCACGAACTGATGCCACGTCCCGCCGCCGAAGCGAACGGTGAACAGACAATCCGGTGGAATGTTGACGTGATGCAGCGACGAGACGAACCGCTGCGGATCCTCCGCGATTTCTTCCATGGACGCGTTCGAGAAGCGCAACTGCGTTCCGGCACTGCCCGACACCGCGGTGAACACGCGATGGCCGGCATGACGGTGGAACGGATGCCCGTTCGCGCCCACCGTGAACGAATACAGCGACGTCACATCCCCGTTCGCCAGATCGACGCCACCCAGACGTGCCGACGGCTCATCGAGTTCGTCGATGAAGGCCTCGTGGCCGCGCTGCCGCCCCGATGCGCTTTCGATGAGCTGGTCGCCTCCGCCAAGCCCGAGCTGCGCGATCAGCGACACTTCGATCGGCAGGCCGCCGGCATGCGGACGGATACGCACGCTCGGAAAGGTACGGATGACTTTCGTGGTCGTCAGCATGGAGCCCCTCTTCTTCCTTGTCAGGCCGTTCAACCGGCGGTCGTTGGTGTCTTCCCGCGCGCCCGTGCGCGGCTTTCGCGTTTCAGCGGCCCGGCCACCGGACACACCTCCGCCGCCCAGGCAAACAACGTATTGGCCAGCCGATCCGGCACGAGCCGGAAATAGACGAACTGTCCGCGTTTCTCGCGGGCGATCAGGCCGGCCTCCTCCAGGATCCGCAGATGGCCGGAGAGCGCCGGCTTGCTGAAGTCGAACCTGGCGCCGATCTCGCCGGCGGTCAGCTCGCCTTCGTTGAGATAGGCCAGGATCTTTCGGCGCGCGGTGGAGGCCAGGGCTTCAAAGACGCGATCCATAGCAGTTCTTTAATTAAGAAATTACTTAATTATCTATCTCATGAACCCTGGAGCGTCAAGAGCCTATGCAAAACCCCCGCAGGAAAAGATGAACGATTCAGCTTGAACGCGATCCTCGTGTCGATTTCGCCCGAATCCACTCGTCTAGATTTCAAGGACTCGTGACCGGAGCCCTTCCCGTGGTCGTTCGCGGCCCCTTTCCCGCATACAGCAACCGAGGACAGCATCATGGCCATCGCGCAACGCATCACTCCCTTCCTGTGGTTCGACGATCAGGCTGAAGAAGCCGTCGCCTACTACATTGAGGCCTTCGACAACTCCCGCATCGTGAGCACCACCCGCTACACCAAGGATGGCGCGCAAGCCACGGGCAGGCCCGAAGGATCGATCATGACGATCGCCTTCGAACTCGACGGACAAAGCTTCACCGCGATCAACGGCGGGCCGCACTTCAAGTTCAACGAAGCGGTGTCGTTCGTGGTGAACTGCGAAAACCAGGAGCAAATCGACCGTTACTGGAATCGCCTCATCGCTGGCGGTGACGAACGTTCGCAGCAATGCGGCTGGCTCAAGGACAAGTTCGGCCTGTCCTGGCAGGTCGTGCCGCGCCAGATCTCCGAACTGCTCAGCGAGTCTGACGCCGAGAAGGCAGGCCGCATCATGGCAGCGGTGATGCAGATGAAAAAGATCGATCTCGCGACGCTGGAACGTGCCGCGGCATGAATCGCTCCGACAAAAATCGCGCGGTGCGAACCGCGCGATTCTCGATCAACGCCTGAAGAAGCAAAACACTGTCAGCGAAGCTGGCTGTCCTTGCTGCCGCGTCGGTTGTAGCCGGTGAAGCCGCCCTGCTCCTGATCACGCGCCTCCTGACAGGAAATGCACAGACGCGCACCCGGCACGGCCTTGCGCCGCGCCTCGGGAATTTCCGCATGGCACTCCTCGCAGTGCGTCAGTCCAGGTCCTTGCGGCAACTGGCTGCGCGCACGCTTGATCGCATCCTTGACGGTCGCGTCGATCTGGTCCTGGACGGCACCGTCACCTGCCCAACCGGTGGCCATGTCAGTTCTCCCGATCAGAGAATCGTGTCTGGCTCTAGGATAACGCTGCCGCATGAACCCAACATCAGTACGGCACCGGGCTATCCGCCAGCGCCTGGTACAGCCGCGGGCGCGCTTGCGCCGGAAGAAGACACCGTCTTCCCGTCACCGAGATACTGACGCAGGAACCCCGCCACGCCGTTCCACAGCACCTCGACGTTCTTCTCATCGTCCACGCCGTGTCCCTCCTTGTCGAACGCTACGCCGACGGGCGTGTGTCCCGCCATGTCCAGCATGCGCAGCAGGCGGCGCATATGTTCGTAATCCACTCGGCGGTCTTCACGACCGTGAGCGAGCATCACGGGCACCCGGATCTCGTCGAACCGATACAGCGGAGAGGTCTTCTTCATCTCTTCCAGTTGCTTGTTTGGATCGCCGATGATGCGCTCCATGAGCTTGCGACCCTTCTCGTTGTGCGCGCTATCGCTGGCGGTGAAGAAAAGGATGCGATCGCTGACACCGGCGATGGACACGGCACAGCGGAACCTGTCAGGCCATCGCATCGACAGAATCAGCGCGGAATAACCCCCGTAGCTGCTCCCGACGGCGCACATGCGTTTCTCGTCGACCGGATACTTGGCCAGCACCTCGCGGATCGCCGCATCGATATCGTCCTCGATGGCAGTACCGTAAGCATGATATCCCGCCTCGCGAAACGCCTTCCCATACCCGGCCGAGCCCCGATAATTGACGCGCAACACCGCATAGCCCAGGGATGCGATGAATTGCACCTCGCGATCGAAAGCCAGCGTATCGGCGACACCAACCGGCCCACCGTGCGGGAATACGATGAGCGGGGGCTTTCCATCTCCCGGTGGCAGCGTCAGGAAAGCATCCAATATGCGGCCATCGACTCCCTTGAATCGAACGAGCTCGGTCGGGGCGAAGCGCATATCGCGCAACCAGGGCATCGTTTCACCAACTAGACTCGCCTGGCGCTTGTCGCGATCGAGATGATAGAGCTGCGGCGGCTGATCGCCCGCATCGACCCAGAGGATGACCTGTTTTCCGTCCTGACTGCGGTCGGCGATGGCGATGTTGCGCCCAGGAAAGGCAGCCTGCAGCTGTCGTTCCAGCTGGTTTCCCGAATCGTCGAAATACTCGTTCAGGCGACGCCCGCCCTGGAAGTACGACACGCCGATCGGAGCGCGCCGGTCACCGAACAGGACCCTGTCGACATCGACATCGGGCTTGGAAAACAGCGTGCGCGTCATCTTGCGCTGCTCAATATCGTAGACGACGAGGTCGCGCTGTGAGCGATCCTTGTCCGTCAGGGCGTAGATCTCACGTCCATCGTAAGAAACTCCAACGGGATTGAATTCATCATCATCGTCCGCCAATGTCATCACATCCTGGTAGACATCCCCGCTCCGGTGCACGAGTACGTAATCGTCCTCGCGCTTGACGAGCGCCAGACTCAGATTTCCCGCACCGTCTGTGAACCACAGCACGTCGTCCTTCACGCCGACGTTCAGGCGTGCCGACTTGCCGAGCGGCGTCCGATCGATCGATTTCTGTGAATCGATCGCCATGCGATGGATCAGGAGGGACCCGTCATTGGCCCGGGAAGCGAAGAGCACATGCTCGGGATCCTGCGGCAGCGGATCCGTGACATATCCTTCCTCCGGAAGTTTGAGCACGGCCACCGTGCGCTTCCCGTTGCCATCGACGCCAAAACGAAGAATCTGCGAGACACGCTTCACCATCGGAATCTTGCTGGACACCAGCAAGGCATCCTCGCCTGCCCAATGCATCTGATCGAACTCCGCCGCGCTGTTGGCCATGCGCTTGAGAGTGCTTTCACGAAGGTCGATCAGATCGACATGCCAATCGTTGTCCGCCTCCCGGACCAGGATCGCGAGAAGATCACCTCGCGGATTGATCTCTACGCCACGAATGCGATCCTGGCGCCATAGCGTCTTGATGGGCAGCGGCAACGCGCCAGGTGGCGGCAGCGGCTTCAAGGCCACTTCGGCGGATGGATTCGTGCCTAGGTGACGCGCGCGAGCTTCTTTGTAGAACGCCGGAAACGGGTCCGGATAATGCCCGGAATACTCGAATCGATAGCGCCCCTGGATAGTTGGATGCGTGCGTTCCATCCAGTCGATCGCGGCGAGACTGCGGTTCACCATCGCGATATCGGCGCGCCAGACCGTTTTCGGCCGGAACAGCAGATCGCCCGCATAGGTGATCACGCCAGGCGCGACCTTGAACTTGAACTCCGGATCGTCACGCAGGGAGTATGTCAGCGACGGAAGCGGGTCGATGCGCCGCCACTGGTAATCGCCAGCCGGTGCGACGAACAGCCGATAGGACGTGCCCACCTTGATGCTGTTCATCGAGCCCGAACCGAAATCGCGCCCTTGCCTGTTCAAGCGGATATTGGACAGATTGATGTCGGTGTCCACCGCCATCAGCACGAAACCTTCGTCCGCCTCCAGCGTCGCGACCTCGCCGGGATCCACTCTCTTCATGCGCGCCTGCGCCGTTCCCGCGATCAGGCACGACAGCAACATCCAGGCGATACCCGTGGCAACGCGCAGCCGGTTCGTTCGCATTCTCTTCTCCGACCAGCGCGTCCCCAGGCGCCGCCGGGAACGGATCATACGCAGGATCGGCAGGAATCGCCTCCGGCATGGGCAAGCCGCCCGATGCCGGAAGCCTTGAAACTCAAGTCGTTCAGTCCTGCGCCTCTTCGATGACCACATCGTCGAGGTAGAACGAGACGCCACTGCTCCCCGAGCCGACCAGGGTGATCAGGACGCTGCTGGTGCCTGCCGGGGCATCGGCCGAGGCGGTCACCTGCTGCCAGTCCGCGGTCAAGGCCGGGAAGGCGATGGCATTGGAAGCGAGGACCTGCCCGGAATCACCGCGCCACTCCAGGACCAGTTTCGGATTGCCGGGGACACCCCCCCCGCCCCTGACCCAGAAGCTGACGCTCTTCGGGCCGGAGCCCGCGACATAACCGGGATAGTTGGCAACCTCCACGCCCCAATACGAGTCGGTGATGTCCACGCGCAGGCTATGACTGCCGCCATGCGCCTGCTCCGTGCTTCGCGAGACGTTGGCGTTGTACCAGCCGCCCCAGTAGCCAACGGAACCTTCCAGCGTCGAGGTGTCGCCGTCGATCAGGTTGCCGACCGGCCCCGGGCCGCCGCCCTGGTCACTGGTGCTCCCCGCATCCTGCAAATACGGCGCCGCCTGCCAGGCCGAGAAACTGATGCGTTCGCCCCAGCGCTTGGCGAACTGCCACGGGCCGTAATAGTGGTTGTTGGTGAACTTGTTGTTGGCGTTGAACATCACCTCGTCCTGGATGCCCGCCACGGTATAAGGCGACCAGGGAAGGTTGTCGGCACCGGTCGCCGTCAGGGCCTGCACGCCGCAGTAGTCCGCTCCTGCGCAGGGGACGACCGCCGGGTCGAAATAAAACTCGTTGTTGGTCACTTCGATGTTGCGCGAACGCCAACGGCAATCCGTGCGATACGGCTCGCTGCTCACCTGCGTGTAGCACGGATGCGTGGCGCTGATCGGATCGAGATAGTCGTAGTCGTGCGGCTCCGGAATCAGCGTGGGAGGCACGAAAGGCGTGCAGTAGCCCTTGCTGGTATTGCCGTTGGAGTTGCAGAAGCGGTTGGCGTTCTCGTAGATCGACACGCCGGAGAAGTTGTTCTCGAAATAATTGTCGTAGATCCGGATCTTGGCGGCGCCGGACACGGTGCTGGCCAGCCGTGCGTCACCACCGGATTCCGACAGGTAGATCGCCGGCGCTGGCGAACCCTGGTTGCGCTGGCCCTTCATCCACGCATTGTTGAGGAAGGTATTGCCGCGGATGGTGGCGTTGTAGCTGATCTCGTACCAGATGCCCTCGTCCTCGTTGTCGGCGATGTAGTTGCCTTCGAACAGGAAATCGATGTTGTTGGTATCGGCCCACAACCCGACGCTCTTGTTGCCGTGCACCCAGTTGTTGGTGACGCGCGCGCCGTTGACATCCCAGAACTTGCCGCCGCCGGTGCAGCCGCAGCCGGGCTCGCGGGTTTCCCAGTCATCGGTGTTGTTGCCGGCGATCTCGTTGTGGTCCAGGACGATGTTCTTGATCGCCGAATCCCCTTCCACCGGCATCTTGAACATGCTGAAGCCGTACTGCCCGTTGTCCTTGAGGCAGTTGTAGCGCACGGTATTGTCGCTGCCGAGGAAAACGCCGGCACCGTCGTTGTTGATGATGGTGTTGTATTCGACCAGCCAACCGTCGCCGGCATCGTGGTTCACCACGCCCTCGTTGTTGTTGTCCAGGCCTCGGCCGAAATTGCGGACGGTGAGATGGCGGATCGTCACGTTCAGCGCGTTGCCGGTGAAGGCATACAGGTTCAGATTGCGGCCATCAATGATCGCGCCGGGACCGCCGATGTAGGTTGTATTGTCGCGCGTGATGATCTGCCCGTAGACGTCATCGCCAAGCGTATGCACACCGGGCTCGAACCAGAACGTGGCGCCTGGCTGATTGAAATTGAAACCGCTGTTGCTGCCGGCCGGCACGACGATGGCACCCTCCGGGGCCGTCGCCGGCCCATCCAGCAATACCGTGTTGCCGCAGATCTGCGCCGGCGGCTCGGCCGGCCATGACAAACTCGCTTCGGTGCGAATCACACCCGCGACACTCTGACGGGTGGCGGCAACGGGCGCGACAAGGCCCGAAGCAAAAACCAATACGGAAACGCATAAGAACTTGGCCGGCTTCCCAAGACGGGAAAGCAGCGCATGCTGGTTGATGCTCACTAGTGAACTCCCCTGGTCGAACGATCGAATGACGCCGCTACTGCGAACCCCAAGCGGCGCGCACACTTTGCATAAATGCCGTAGGCCAGAAGCGCGACTCCATCACCATTCGGCCATCGCCCGGCGTACGGTTTTCGCTGCCGTGAAAACTGTCATCCCGTGAACCACGAACGATCAGTATTCACGTTTGTACCAGAACGCATCGGGCAGTTTCGCCATGCCTGCCCGCTCGTAGAATCCGACCGCATCCGGCACCGAAGCCAGGATCAAGCTGACGCTCGGCCCCAACTGGCGCCGCGCTTCATCGAGCAGCCCCTTGCCGATGCCGAGCTTCTGCGCCGAAGCGCAGACCGCGAGTTCCGACAGATAACAGCACCAGGAAAAATCGGTGACGCAACGTGCGACACCCACCAAGGGGTTTCCAGGTTCGTTCAATCGTGCCGTCACGATCAGATTCGCCGCCGACAACATCATCCGGAGCCGCGCCTCGTCGTCGACCGGACGAATCGCACCGAGACCGGACTCCACCAGAACGCGCCGGAATTCGGCGACATCCAGCCCCGCTTCCCGTGCGTACAACACCCGGGAGGATTCGATCATGGCCGGCACCCCATCGCTCACCCGGTTCAAGCGTACTTCCACGGCCGATAAAAGACAGGCTGGGGCGCTCCCGAGCTTGACGCGGGGGTTCACCGCCATGGCGTGGCGTCCAAGGGGCCCTGGCGGACGGATCCTGGCGCGTAGCCGGGTGCAGAAGACGCGAACTGCGAGGGCCTGTATCCTTGCCCGTCACACCCTCCCTCCACGGACCGGCATGAAGTGGGACGTCTTCACCATTCTTGAGCAGTTGCTGATCCTCCTGACGATCTCCAGTCAGATCTGGATCGCGATCCGCGTCATCCTCAATGCCACCGGCGCCGAGCAGTACGTGCGGATCATGGCCTTCTGCAGCGGCCTGCTGCTGTTCCTGATCTCCCGCCCTCTCGGCCTGACCTTCGCCGACCTCATGCTGCTGGCGCGCGTGCAGGAGAACCTGATCAGCCTGGTCCTGATCGGCGGACTGCTTCCTTTCATGATCGGCGTTCTGGTTTCCGAAGCCACCATCATCGCCATCCAGATGGGGAACCCGGTTCCGATCCGCCTCATGCTGATGGTCGCCGCCTTCACGCTTTCGCAGGCGGCGTACACCAATTTCATGGCGATCTCCACGCACGTCACCACGCTGGACCGCGCTTACGTGCCGAATCTCTGCTACGCGGTCGCGGTCGGCATCTGGCTAACGTTCCGCTATCGGGATGCGCCGCCGAAGTAGGAGCGACGGTAGAAGCAGCGTTCGCGCTGCTGCCCGTGACTGTTCGTGCTGGCGCTAGCGGCCGGTGCGGCCGGCACCTTTGCCGGCACCTTTCGGCTTGGGAGACGTTTTTGCGTCCCGCCGCTTCTTTGCCGGTTGCAGCCCGGCCTTCTCGAACCAGTGGTGCGCGTAAGGATTGTCGTTGTAGCGCGCGATCTCCCGATACCCGTTCCTGGCATAGAGCGCCTGCGCTTCCTTGAGCGTCCGGTTGGTGTCGAGCCGCAGCACGCTCAGGCCGGCTTCGACCGCGTGCGCCTCGAGCGCATCCAGAATGCGCTGGGCAATGCCGAGCCCGCGTGCGAAGGGCGCCACCCACATGCGCTTGATTTCGCCGACCCCGTGGTCTTTCACCTTGAACGCACCGCAGCCGACGGCTTGCTCATCCAGACGCGCGATGAGGAACAATCCCGCTGGCGGCGTCAGCTCATCGGGATCGGCCGACGTGCTGCGCGCCGGATCGAATCCGGCGTCGAAACGCTCATCCAGTTCGCGGAAGTACGCCGCGATGCATGCGCGTGCGTCCGCGCTGCCGGGGTCGACGACCTCGATGGTGACGGCCGACGCCCGCATCAGCCGTTCCACCTCCGCCATGGCCGCGACCAGGCGATCGCGCTGCGACGGGCCGAGCGGCGCGAGCACCGAGGTCGCGAACTCCTCGGAACGGCGGTCGAGTTCTTCCACCTCACGCAGCCCTTTGCGCGTCAGCGCCGCTCGCCGCACCCGGCTATCGTCGGAAGCACGCTGCGACGTCACCAACCCTTGCGCTTCCAGCGAACGCAGCAGGCGGCTGAGATAGCCGGAGTCCAGCGACAGCCGCGCGCGCAGATCGCGGAGCTCTGCCCCTTCCCTGCCAATCTCGAACAGCAGCCTCGCCTCGCTCAACGGTCGGCCACGGCCCAGGTAACTATCGTTCAGCACCCCGATCCGCCGCGTAACCGAACGGTTGAAGCTGCGAACTTGCTGAATCTGCTCCAAATCCATTCTCTGACTTTAGTCAGATAAGTGGCTGGCGTCAAATCCGGCCATTTTCCAGGGGAAACGGTCAACCGCCGCCGCTCGGGCATGTCAGCTCACGGGGTTCTGAGGCTCGCCAGGTATCCGTTCAACCCGCCGGTTTTTAGCAGCGCGAGGGCCTCGTCATACGAAACCGCTCGCTGCAGGCGCAGTGACTCCAGAATGCGCACGATCGCCAGCGACACCTCCGCCGACGCCTGATCCCCCGCCTTCTTCTTTTCCCGGACGAATCCGATCGTGTCGAACAGCACGGCATTGGCCTGCGCATACGTGACCGGCGCCTGCTTGCCGTATCGCCGCGTCCAGGCCTCGCTCGCGAGCACATCGTTGACATGCGATTGGATCAAATAGGTCGCGCGACCGATGAGCTTGAGGTTGCTGGGGCTCACGTTGGTCATCGTGTTGCCGACCACCTTGTCCAGGCGCGCCATCACGGCGGTCGAATGCGCGTTCAGAAGCATCTTGAGCGCGATCTGCTGATCGACACCGAACGGATCGTCCCGCATTCCGACCGCGACATGGACAGTGGCGTCAGCACCAGGCCACGCCGGTGCCTGCTCGGTGCCGACGTATACGATGCCCAGCCGCGCATCGCGCTCTTCAAACGCGGCACCGAAGCGGGCGAACGCGGATCCGCGATTGGCAAGCCCCGGGGATTCGTCCCCCATCGCCACCATCACGCCAAGATCGCCGGGCTGCGGACCACGATGTTTCAGACCGGCTGCGAAGGAGAAGTCGTAAAGTGACTGCTGTTCATCGCCCGCGCGCTTGAGGCTTTCCAGCGCCGCATTGCGAAGGTAAGGATCCTCGATCCGCGTCGCGAACGGCTCGCGATAACGTTCCGGCTGCAAACCAAGGAACGGGCGTCCGAGCATCTTGCGCCAGGCTTCCTGCGTGTCCCGCGCGGGAGTCCACACCTGTATCCAGGATTTGCGCTGCGGCTCGTTGACGGTATCCAGCGGGAAGAGACGAAACGTTGGACTGCGCTCGGTGCTGTCAATGAAGACGGTGATCAGGCCGCGATCGGCGAAGTACGTAGAGAAATGTCCATCGCGATAGGTGTCGGATTCGAGATCCGTCAATTTGGCAAGATCCGGCACGGTGGCCTTGACCGCGGACAATACTTCCGGGAATCGCGCGAAGCGTTGCTGCAGCGAGGTGCCGCGCTCGAAGCCCAGCCGGGCCAACTCTTCGGCATCGAGAAGTCGCTCGAGCACACGCCCGACCGCTTCCTGCACCGCGTGCGCGATGACGAAGGTCTCGATGGTCGTCGCCTGCATCCGCGTCGAACCGGTGATGGCCTGCGGCCCCGTGGTCAGGTTGAGCTTGGTGATGCCCGGCTGCTCGATCACCTGCCGGCTGCGCTCGAACGGCAGCAACACGGAATCCGGATTGTTGTAGACGAAGAACAGATGCCTGGCGGCCTCGGCCGGATCGTAGTCCGCAACCGGCTTGCTCCCGCCCTCGCCCTCGACGAACTTCCACTGATCGAGCGCGCCCAGCACGGTGCCGATGCCGGCGGAGGTTTCCCCACCTTCCGTCACCTCGATCACGACATCGCCCTTGCGGATGTCGTGATCGGCAAGCTGCAGGCGACCGATCAGCTGCAGATCCTCGAAACCTTCGAGCGAACTGATCAGGGCACGATCGGCGCCGGTCATCTCACCGATCAACTCCGATTCGATATCGGTGGACAGATGCGGCTTGAGCTTCGCCCGAATTACGGGATCGGCGAGCGCGCGACGCCAGAATGGGCGCCAGAACGTGCTTTCCATCTCCTTGGCAAGACGCCCCGTGGCGCCAGTCCCGTAGATGTAGATCTTCCTGCGCTGCAGCAGCGCCTGCTCGATGGCATCCGAGAGCGCCGCTGGCGCCGGTTCCCGCGAAAGTTTTTCCAGCCGCGCGGTGATGTCGTCGTCCACCGAGAACAGCATCCGCAACCCTTCCGCGGTCTCTCGCGAGATGCGTTCGCTCAGATCCCAGGTGCGTTGATGCCGCTGCTCGGTCAACAAGGTATGGAGCTGGAACTGGGTCTTGTTCCGAACGTAATCGACCGACTCCTCCGAGGGAGAGATACCGAGCAGCGTCAGCACATCCTGCTGCTTGCCCGCGGCAGGCAACTCCTGCGGCGGCATGCTTGCGCAGGCGGCGACGACCACCAGCAGCGCTGTCAGAATCGGGTTCTGCACTCGCTTGAACACCTGGCTCATGCTCTCGTTCCTTTTTTCACGTCAATGCGGTCGCGATGCGCCCGAACCCCGATCCAGCGTGACCAGCGCCTCGATCACCGCGTCCGCGACGGCTGGCCTGACCGTGCGAATCTGATTGTTCTCGCGCGTTGGATGCACGCGATTGGTCAGCAGGATCACGAACAAATCTTGTTCGGGATCGATCCAGATCGAGGTGCCGGTGAACCCGGTGTGTCCGTAGGCATGGGCCGAGAACAGATGTCCCGCGGACGACCCAACCGGTGATTTCGTGTCCCAGCCGAGTGCCCGGCTCGAATCGGGCACGAGATCGGCACGACGGGTGAACAATTCGACCGTCTCGCGGGAAACGATGCGGTGGCCTTCGAACACGCCACCGTAGAGCAGCATCTGCGCGAAATGCGCCAGATCGCCCGCCGTGGAGAACAGCCCCGCATGCGGCGCCACACCCCCGAGCGCATAAGCGTTCTCGTCATGCACCTCGCCACGAACGAGCCGGCCTCGCCATGGGTCCTGCTCTGTCGGCGCGATGCGCGCAAGGAGTTCTGGTGCGGGAGGTTGCGGAAAGAATCGTGTCTCCCGCATACCGAGCGGTTCGAATACCTGCTCGCGAACGAAGACATCCAGCGGCACACCGGCGACGCGTTCCAGAATTTCCCCGAGCAGGATCACGCCAAGATCGCTATACCGGGTCTCCGTGCCCGGCACATATGCCAGCGGCATGGATTCGATGCGTTCAAGATAGGCCTGCTTGCCCTTGATCTCCTTGAACAGAGGTGCCGAGGCTTCCAATCCAGCGGAGTGAGTCAGCAACTGGCGAATGGTGATCCTGTCCTTGCCTGCCCCCTGCCCTGGCGCATCCACGAACTTCGGCAGATACGACGCCACCGCGGCGTCGAGATCCAATCGTCCTTGATCGACCAGGATCATCGCCATCGTCGTGGTCGCGACCACCTTGGTCAGGCTGGCGAGATCGTAGATCGTGTCAGCCGCGACCGCGGGCGCATTCTTGTCATACGAGAGATGGCCGAACGGACGCAACATCGCCAGCCTGCCGCCATGACCGACGGCAATGACACCGCCCGGGAAGGCGCCGTCGGCCACCGACTTGTCGAGCAGCCGCGCCACCGCATCCAAGCCTTCGGGCCTGAAGCCCGCAGCGATCGCGGCTTTCTTTCCGTCCGCTGCAACCGCCAACCCGAGCTGACGGCGCGGAAGCCGCAATCCCTCGCCCACCTTGGCCACCCCCGGCAGGGTGACCGGCAACCGCCCTTCGATCGCGCTCTCGCCGAACAACGCCTGCACTGCGGCGCGCTGATTCGGAGACCACGGCCCCCATGCGCACAGCAACGCAGGCATCTGTGGAAGCTGCATCGCCACGTACGGACTGCCGAACACGATCGCGGCCGCCGGGACCCCGGATGCGCCGAGTGCGTTCAACAGCTCCGCCTGACTCGCTTCGATCTGACCACCGCCCCGCAAATACAGCGACACGATGACGTGGGTGAATTCGTCTTTCGCTCGTGCCACCAGGGCAGCGCGCTCATCCGGTGACAGCCGTATCAAGAGACGCTGCGTTTCCCGGGGAATGCGGCGCGCATCGAGCTCGGCATCGAACAACTCCGACGGATTGTCGATCCCGTCGCTGGCCACCACCAGGTGCAGGATGCGCAGGCGCCGTTCGACCGAAAGCGGCACGACATCGCCGGTATTGCGCACCAACGTGATGGCCTCGTGCGCGATCGCGTCGGCGCGCGCCTGATCGTCGCTGCGTCCGGCCCGCTCGCGCGCCGCCTCGGCATCCACCAGATGTTGGCGTTGCAACCCCAATCGTGCCTTGGCGGCGAGCACGCGCAGCACCGCCTCATCCAGACGCGCGGCCGGCAGTTGTCCTTCGCGCACCGCACGCGCGATCGACTGCGCGGCCACGCGCGGATCGGGCGGCATCAGCAACACATCGGCGCCCGCGGCGATGGCACGCACCGCCGCCGCGCCGACCCAGACGCCGCCGACACCACGCATGTCCATCGCGTCCGTCACCGCCAGGCCATGGAATCCCAATGTGTCGCGCAGCAATCCCGTTGTGAGTGTGCGCGACAACGTCGCCGGTGCCAGACTGGCATCGAATGCCGGCACCTGCAGATGCCCGAGCATCACCGAATCGACACCCGCAGCGATCGCGGCACGGAACGGGACGAGCTCTACGCGATTCAAGCGTGCACGGTCGCCGGTGATCGTCGGCAAGCCATGATGGCTGTCGACAGCGGTGTCGCCATGTCCCGGAAAATGCTTGACCGAAGTCATGACCGGTGAATGCGACGTGCGCGCGCCCTTGATGAAAGCGGCGACCAGCTTTCCGACCCGTTCGGGCTCCTCGCCGAACGAACGCGTGTTGATCACCGGATTGGCCGGATTGACGTTGACATCGGCCACTGGCGCCAGCACCCAATTCACTCCCAGCGCACGTGATTCGCGTGCCGTCAACTCACCTACAAAGCGCGCCGCTTCCTCGGCGCCCGACGACAGCGCTCCGATCGCCATCGTGCCCGGCAATTGCACCGATCCCTCGTCAACCCGGAATCCGACGCTACGCTCGAAGTCGGCCGACACCAGCAACGGGATCCTGGCCGCCGACTGCATGCGATCGAGATAAGGCACGACGGTGTCGAATTCGGAACGCGACAACACCAGGCCGCCGATTCCGAGATCACGCACCTGCTCCAGCAGTTGCACGGTCTGTGGTGAATCCAATGGACGCGGCCGGGCCTCGGTCTTCACGAACACCAGCTGCGCGGCCTTGTGATCGAGATCGAGGCCGGCAAAGGTTCGTTCGACCCAGTCCCGATCCGCCGCCGGCAGCTCCCGCAGGATTTCAGATTGGGGGACGGGGCTGTGCGTCTCCGGTTCGGCTGCCATCCCGGGCCGTGACCCGGTACCGACCACCGATGCAAACAGGAGACCCGCAGCCGCGAGAATCGGCACACGACGCTGATGCGATGTCCAGGACACGCGACTTGCCTTGCTCATGCCGACAACTCTACGGCTAATCTCGTCGCCCCGGCGTGGACCGGGACGACGCTACTCCACTGTCCGGGCACCACCTCAGAATTTGACGCGAGCATTGAGGAAATAGCGTCGCCCGTTGCGCCAGATGCCAAGCGGCCGGTCTTCGGTGCCTGCGTAGCGGTATTGCGTTTCATCCAGCAAATTCAGCCCTTCCAGGGTCAGTTCCAGGTACTCGTTGACCTTGAACCCAAGACTGGCGTCGACCTGCGTGTACGCATCGTTGGTCGTCACCACGCCGTCGACACCGATCGCCCGGAAATACTTGTCGCGCCAGCTGTAGGTCACACGCGCGCTGAAGCGGTCATTTTCGTAGAACGGCGTGATGTTGAAAACGTTCTTCGAGTTGAACGGCACTTCCAGGCCTTCGCTGGTGCTCCCTTCGGAGTACGTGTAATTGGTCTGCACACCGAAGCCGGAATCCCAGGTGTTCTGGAATGTCAGCTCCAGTCCGTACAGCCGGCCGCCGCGGCCATTACGGGGACGCGTGATGTCGTAGATCTCGAACTGGTTGTCGGTCACGTTGAACTGCAACTCCTTCGCCGACTGATTGACGATGAAGGTGTCGATGTCCTTGTAGAACGCGGTGGCGGCCAGTAGGCCGGTATCACTGAAATACCATTCACCGGACAGATCGTAGTTCTTGGCCCGGTAAGGTTCGAGATCCGGATTGCCGCCATTCCCGGTGTTCACCGTATCGCGCAGCACGATGAACGAGGAAAGATCATCGAAGTTCGCGCGCGACAACGCGCGCGAGGCAGCCAGGCGCAGCACCACATCGTCGTGAACGTCCCATGCCAGATTCAGGCTCGGCAGCCAGTTCTTGTAGGTCTTCTCGAACTTGTTTGGGAACAGTCCTTGCGGCGTCCGAGTCTGCCCCACACTTGTCTGCTCGGTACGCACGTAACGTATGCCGACATTACCCCGCACCGCGCCAAAACCGAAATTCGCCTGCGTATAGGCGCTTTGAATCTTCTCCTGGATATCGAAGCTGCCTTCGGGTCTCTCCTGCAGATTGCCGTACTCGGGAACCCCGCGCAGGAAATCGCGCAATGCCAGACGATCGGCCGTCGACCAGCCGGTCAGGCCGCCATCGGCGTCGATACCGTCGAGGAAATCTTCCGGCGTGGCGCCGCCGTCGAAGTCCGCGAGCGAAAGACCGGCCAATCTGCTCGGATCGACAGCGGCGATGCGATCGGTCTGCCCGGTTTCGTGATCGCGATACTTGGCGCCGAACTGCAACTGGCTGACGGGGCCCCAGTCGACACTGAGCGAATAATCGCCCTGCACGTAGCGTTCCTTGTCTCGCGTGGGTTGCTGGCGCAGTTCGCCGAGGCCGATCCTCTCCATGTTGGCCGGATTAGCGGGATCCTTGTCGAAATCGACCGACGCCGATTTTTCCCCAAGGTGGTACGTGTAGCCACCGTATCCTTCGAATTCGAGGAAGTGCTGCTGCTGCGTGCCGCCATCGGCCTTGGTCGTGCCCACTTCGGCGCTCGCGTTCCAGCCGTCGCCGCGCCAATCGGCGCGCAGGTCTAGTGAATAGGTCTTCACCTCTGCCTCGCGGTCAATGGCATCGAGCAAAGTAAGACCATTGCTGAATGTAGCATCCGTCACTACACCGCTGCGGATGGTTGCAGAAGTGACGTAGCTCGAACACTTATTGGCTATATACGCAGAGGCGGGGCAGTTGTTGAAAGCGTAGCGACTCTGGTTGTAGTTGTTGTATTCGCCCTTGATGTAAACGCCGGTCAGATTAAGTTCGAAAGCATCGTTCGGCTTGGCCTGCAATCCAAAGGTAAAGCTGCGACGCGTGCGCTCCTGCTGGAACAGGGCAGAATTGATGGCATTCGGGAACGTGGCATTGCGATCGTTGCCGTCCAACGTGGGGAATCCCCGGGGCGGGGGCGGATCACCTGTGGTGTTGGTGGATGCCACGGTCGGATAGCTGAACACCTCGACGCCATCGCGCCGCAGTTCCTCCTTCGAATACAGCGCCGAGAACAGGAAGCCGAACGTCTCGCTCGAATTCTTCCAGCTGTACAGGCCCGAGATGCTGGGCGAACCGTCGCCGGACCGGTCGTTGTAGGCGTGCCCGAGTGAACCATTGATCGTGTTGCTGGGCAGATCGAGCGGACGACGCGTATAGACGATCACGGTGCCGCCGATGCTGCCCTCGTCGATGCGGGCCTCCGGTGACTTGAACACTTCGAGCCGGCCGACAATTTCAGGCGAGAGCAGCGTGTAGTTGAAGGTGCGGCCAGGCCCGTCGAGGATCTGCCAGTCCGCCGAGGCGATGGTCTGTCCATTGAGCAGCGTGCGGTTGAGCGACGGCTCGGTGCCACGGATGCTGACCTGCTCGCCTTGCCCGAAATTGCGATCGACGGTGACGCCGGTGAGGTGCGAGAGCGATTCGGCGACGTTCTTGTCCGGGAACTTGCCGATGTCTTCCGCGGTGATCGCTTCCACCACTGCATCGGCGTTGCGCTTGGTCTGCAGCGAGCTCTGCATGCTGGCGCGGATGCCCTGCACCACCACCTTGTCGAGTTCGGTGGGATTTTGCGTGCCTTGCGGCGCGGGAGTTTCCTGTGCCGCGTTGGCGGCTTCCTGTGCCTGGACCTGCGTAGCCGCGGCCAGCGCGGCGAGGATACCTGCGGACAGCATCGTCTTGCGAATCGTCATCATGCCCTCTCCCCTGCCCGTGCGGGCAGCCAGCTTCAGATTGGTGTTCGATGCCGGAACGCGTCGATTCCGACGCATTCGGCTAATCGCGCATCACCCCCTGATGCCCCGGTTCGGAGATCGCGCATGCGCCATTCGCGCCATGCCCTCGATCACGCTCCTCGCCTGATGTCGAAGCGATCTGAAACTGTTTTGCCTGCGCAGTCAACCTTTACGACCGCGAAGTGTTCCGTGCGGCGGCGTCGTGACGCCTTGTTACGCCTTGCGCAGGAAGCAGGTCTTCAACACGAGGCCCTTGATCTTGTCGGAGTGACCTTCGATGTGCTCCGGATCATCCTCGACCAGCCGGATATTGCGGATCACGGTGCCCTGCTTGAGCGGGATCGAGCTTCCCTTGACCTTCAGGTCCTTGATGACGACGACCGTATCGCCTTCGGCGAGCGGATTGCCATTGGAATCGCGCACCACCTTGGCATTTTCCGTCGGGGCGTCGCCATCGCTCCATTCGTGTCCGCAATCGGGGCAGACCCACAGCGTGCCGTCCATGTAGGTGTGATCAAGTGCGCAAAGTGGGCAAGCTGGAGCGTCGGACATCGGATCGGGGAAGAAATAGTGAGGACCCGCACATTATAGCCGCCCCGTGATCACATGCTTCGCATGATGTCTGGCGCATCAGCGCGGATACGCGCGAATGTCCGGCATTGCCGCAGCGCATCATGCCCTTTCGTGCAATGGCCGCCTTAGCGGCGTGCTCTCACTATCAACAGGCTGTCTCCCCGGTTCCACCATCCGCCTGGAGATCGACATGGCACGCAGCCTTTTCTCTCAATCCCTCGTTGCATCGAGCCGCTCTCCCATACGGCGCTTCCTGCTGGCCGCACTATTGGCTTTCACCGCGATCGCATCCACGCCCGCGTGGGCGCTCGATTGTGGCAGCAACAATGGCTTTGTCTGCACCGGTGCCGCCTCGCAGTACGCCGGTGGTTTCAGCCCCGGTGTCGGCAACGGCGGCTTCGGCGGCGGCAGTTGCACGGCCACGCGCACCCCGGTGGTCTTCATTCCCGGCAATGGCGACAGCGCGATCAGTTTCGACATGCCGCCAGGCACCGTATCGGGCTACACGACGCCATCGCTTTCCGTGTACGACGAACTGAAATCACGCGGCTACAACGACTGCGAATTGTTCGGCATCACCTATCTCGATGCCGACGAACGATCGACACCACAGTACAACTACCACGAGCCAGCCAAATACCAGATCCTCAAGACCTTCATCGACAAGGTGAAGGCCTACACCGGACGCAGCCAGGTCGACATCGTCGCCCACTCCATGGGCGCGAGCATGGCGCTGGCGATGATGCGCTACCACGGCAACCAGGGCAGCGTGCGCCGTTTCGTCAACATCGGTGGCGGGCTGCGCGGCCTGAACACCTGCTACGCCTCCGGCTACCAGTCGCCCTACGCGCCGACCTGCAACGCCGAGGCCTACGTCTGGCCATACGATTTCTATACCTTCGGCTTCTATCCCAGCACCGGCGTGCCCTACTACGGCTACAACCGCTGGACCGGAAGCGGCAGCGACGGCATGCGCGCACTGCCGTCGATGTTCTCCTCCGTGTCCTTCTACACCATCACCGCAGGCCTGTACGACCAGGTCCACTGCTTCACCACCAGCTACGCGGCCGGCTGCAGCAGTGGCGCCCTGTTCAACGCCGCGAATAACGTCAAGGCACAGGTCGACATCGGCTTCGGTAGCAGCGCATATGCCTACGACTGGGATTGGGCCGACGGCATGCCTTACAACGCGGGAGGCGGCGATACCAGCAGTGGTGTCGGCCACTTTCGTTCCAAGAACAATGCCGGGCGCATCCTCTACAACATGCTGTCCACGACCTGCACCACCGGCTGCGCCAACGGCTATATCGGAGTAAACGGCCCATCCATCAATCGTTAGGGCCGGCAAGTCCGCGCCGGCCTATTCGATGCGAATCTATTTACCTTCCGCAAACCACGCCAGATCGATCGCTGCGGCCATCGCTTTGTAGCCGGCATCGTTCGGATGCAAATGATCGCCGCTGTCGTAGTCGGACCGCAGACGATCGGGGCGCGCGGGATCGCGCATCACCTTGTCGAAGTCGACCACGACATCGAAAGCACCGGAATCGCGGATCCAGGCATTGACCTCCTCGCGCTTGGCCAGCGCCGCCGGCGTGGGGGGCGCCGGGAATTCCGTGCCTCCCCTGGGCAGCAGCGTCGCGCCAAAAATCTTGATGCCCTTCGCATGCGCGCGGGCAATCAGCGTCTTCATGCCATCGATGATCTGTTGCGCCGACACTTTCTGCTCCGGCTGCTTCAACACATCCGAGGCGGAAATATCGTTGCCGCCCTGCAACAGCAGTACCCAGCGCACTCCCGGCTTACTCAAGGCATCACGATCGAAACGCGAAAGAGAGCTTGGGCCACGATACGGCGCCGCCCCATCGTTAACAATGCGATTGCCGGCGATACCCGAATTGACGACGGCAATGTCCGCCAATGCCGAATCGGCTTGTAATCTTTCAGCCAATGCATCGGGCCAGCGCGCATTCCGGTTCTCGGTCGAACCAACGCCGTCGGTGATGGAATCGCCAACGATCACGATCACGCGCGCCCCGGGATCTGCCGCAACTTCAACATCCGTCAGGAAATAACGCCTGTCTTCCGGCTCGCCTGCAGGAAACTCCGCTACCGCGGTGGCATCGCCGTTCGCGAAGAACGCGTCCTGGCCGGCGGCACCATGCACGGTCGGCTGCTTCGCGCCCTTGGGCAGATACAAACTCACCGCGAGCTGTTCGAGCGCGGTGACGGGCAGCGCCACCGGATCGCTGAGCAAGCTATCGCCTTTGGCGATGATCACGGTCGTTTTGCCGCCAAACGTCACCGCGCGATCCGTAGCGACCTCGACAGCCGACTTGCCCGCGGACTTGGCCACACGCACCGGCCCGATCGTCACTGGCGTCGTCCCATACAGATTGGAGAGACGGATACGCACGGCGGACCCGGCGATGCTGGTGCGAATTACTTGCCGCACCGTCTGCGCCTTCAACTCGTCGCCTGCCGATACGGGTGCCGCACCCCAGGCTGCCACCCAATGCACTTCGTTGGTGGAAGCCTTCATCTCGGCCTGGGCGGACGTCGCCAGGCCCGTGACGCACAACAGACAGCCCGCCAATACACGCTTGAGCGTTGAATTTCGCACGATTTGATCCTTGATGTGGCGAGTCAGTTCATGCGCCCTTGCGCGAACCCCAGGCCTTGAGCAATTCCGACTCCTGCTCGCGCGTGATGCCCGCGCGCAGCTTGGCTTGGCGATCAGCGGGTAGACTGTGGAACCAGGCCAGGAGATCGGTGACGGTCGTGGCGAGTGGGCGGAAGGTAAGCCCCGCCTGGATCGCACGCGCATTGCTCACCTGTCCATAACCGGCGAAAGGATTGTCACGCGCCGGTACCCAGATCGGCAGATCGACTTTCTTTTCCTCCACGAATGCCGGCGTGACATGGGTGAACGTCACCGGTCCGCCCGTGACGGCCTGGCAGCCATACAGCATCGCGTCCATACCCAGCGAATAATTCGGGCCTACGGCATTGAACGTACCGGTGGTGCCCGCTTCCGCAAGACGGATCATCCATTCGCCCAGATCGCGACCGTCGATGATCTGCACCGGATCCGCGCCATCGCCTGGCACCAGCATCTCTCCGCCCTGCGCTACGCGGTGCGGCCAGTAAGTGAAACGGTCGGTCTCATCGCGCGGCCCGACAATGTAGCCCGGGCGCACGATGGTCACGCGCTCGCCGAACTGCTTGTGCGCCTCGGCTTCGCTCAGCGCTTTCAGCGGGCCGTAGAGATTCTCGATGTCGCCGCGCAGCGTTTCCTGCGTCTCGGCCATCGCGTCCTTGCCCTTGTAGACGGCCAGCGGTGCATCCTCGGTGATGCCGGGCTTGCTGCCGTCCGCATAAACCGAAATCGTGGAGATGAAGAGGTAATGCCCGACGTTGCCCTTCAGCACTTTGCCCGCATCGCGCACCCACATCGGCAGGCTGGTGGGATTGTCGATGCACACGTCCCACTTGCGACCTTCCAGCGCTTTCAGGTCGCCGGTGTTGCGATCGCCGTGCAGTTGCTCGACCTCGCCCGGCCATTCCGGCGAAGGCTTCTTGCCGCGATTGAACAATGTGATCTTGTGGCCGCGCGCCAGCGCATAGTTCACCTGGAACGGACCGGTGAAGCCGGTGCCGCCCAGGATCAGGATGTTCAGGGGCTTGGCGGCCTTGCCCACAGGCGCAGACGCGGCAGCGGAAGTGAGGGACGGCAGTGCGCTCGCGGCCGTGGCGAGGGCGCCGAGTTTGAGCAGTTCGCGGCGGGTGGGCATGTGATGTCTCCTGTCGGCGGGCGTCCCGGCAGCCGCTGCCCTTGCAGCAGGTCTCGCCAGACTCTCGACACTCTTACACTTCCGGACCTGTGCGCGCGTATGGCGAAAGTCGGGGTTCGGGGCCTGAATTCACTCGCGTGCGTAGTACGCCACCGCATCCGCCTCGGGAATCGACAGCGAAATCCCGCGCACCTTGCCCCAGGCGTCCCGGCGGAATTCGAACACGAACAGATACAGACCAGCATGCACGAACTGCGCCGGCCCCAGCGGCAGGAGCGGCGTTGGCTTGTCCCGGCCAGGTAGCACGAGTTCGACCACATCACCTTTGACGCTCACTTGCAGGGAGTCGAAATCGAAGTTGTCCGCCGATGCCCGACGCAAATCCATGGGCACGGACGTATCGAGCCGATAACGGCCAGCGTAATCGGGGGATGGCGGCAGGCGCAGCGCCACGGTGCGCATCGGCGGATGCGCGCCCAGGCCGATCGCATCGGCCAACGCGTTGCGGATCTCAAAGGACAACTCGCCACCATTGCTGCCGTTGGTCAGGATCACGAAGCCGTCGCCCGTTTCCGGATAGCCTTCCATGAAGGCCAGATAGCTTTCGTTGGCGCCCGCGTGGAAGAAATATCGCCCCGGTCCCGCACCGCCCAGGCGTGGCCCCAGACCGAACGGACCAGGCGATACCTCGGTCATCATCGCGAGCGTCAACGGCTGCGACAGGAAGTCGGCACGGCCTTGATAACTCTTGATCAACCCGCCGACGAATTTGCCCAGATCGTTCGCGCTGGTCCACAAGCCCGACGCCCCCGCCTCGGCAAAACTTTCCCAGCCGCGCGGCAGTGCGTTCGGCGCACCTTCGCCGTTGTGCGCCTTGGCGATGTTGCCGCGCGCGACCGATAGCGGGCTTTCAAACGTGCTGCGACGCATGCCCAATGGCACGAACACTTGCTGCTCGGCCAGTTGCCGCAGCGGCATGTCGGCAACGTCCTCGATCACCATCTGCTCCACGGTGACGCCGCCGCCCGAATAATCGTTGACCAGTCCGGGCGCGTGCTTGAACCGCACCGCCTCGCCCTTCGCCGGCTTTTGTCCGTCGAGTATCTGCCCCAGCGTCGGCAACGGCTCGCCAGGCTGGTAATCCGCAAACCCATGCACACCGAGGCCGGAAGTGTGCGACATCAGCATGCGCAGGTTCACTTGCGGCTTCGGCACTTCAGTCGATGCCGGCAGCTTCCAGCGTTTCAGGTAATCGTCGACATTGCGATCCAGATCCAGCCGCCCTTCCGCGACGAGCCGCAGCGTCGTCGCCGCCGTCACCACCTTGCTGATCGATCCGACCGAGAACAGCGTGTCGCCATCGACCTTGTCCTGCGTCCCGGCCTCGCGCACGCCGAAGCCCGACGCCTGCACCACCTCGCCGTTCTTCAGTACCGCGACCGCCACTCCGGGCACCTTGTAGTGACGCATGCGTTCGGCCAGCGACCAGTGCGGCATCGCTTCGTCCGGCGCGATCGCGCTGGGTCGCAAGCCGTTGTCGAGTGCGGCGAGCGGATTCGGCGCGACTGGCTCCCGCGCCTGCACGGAGGCGACTGCGGCAAGCGCCGCCAGCGCCAGCCAACGCAGGTGCATCGCGGGAAAACGATTCGCGGCGGAATCAGGCTGATGCTGAACAATGCAGGCGGTCACGGCAGATTCCCTTGCGACGAAGACACGCAGTGTGATCGGGCCGGTCGTCCGCGCCATGTGCTTCCGGTAATGGATCGCAACGAGGACCGTCGCCGGGCCAGAGCGCCAGCGCACAGGAAAATGTGACGGCGGGATCTCAGCCGGTCTTCGTGCGCGTCAGAACGAAATCGAGAGCCGCCCGTATCGCCGCCACCTGTGCTGCGTTGCACTGCTCGGGCGTTGCGCGCGGACTGTCCGGATAGACCTCGGTGGTCGTCTTGTAGGCGGCGCCCGTGATACTGGGGCACAGACCGAGCTGCTCGACCGGATAATTGATGACGCCCTGCGCGACCACGACAGAACCGATGATCTCGCCCTTCTCATCGGCTGGCGCGATATGCGTGACCTCCGCCACCGCCGCAATGATCGCCTGCTGGAACTCGGGTTGCGGGTTCTCGCTATCGCCAACCAGATAGAAACCGTCGGGAATCCCGCCCTGCTTCGATGCCTTGCCGTCGCGCGCGGCCAGCGCGGGGCGGAACTCGGACTCGTCGGTATCGGTGGTCTCGTGCAGGTCAATGTGCATCAGCACGCGATCGTGCAGCGGCGCGACCATGCGCATGAGCGCGGCCGACTCCTGCGCGGGGCTGCCCTCGCGGAACGAGCGATTCGGATCGATCGCATGCGGGTTCCATCGATGGATGCGTTCGTAGGCCCACGGACTGACGCAAGGCGCGACGACCAGGTTGATCCGTCCTTCGTACTGCGACGCATGCAGATCGAGAAATTTCAGCGCTCCGTGCACACCACTGGTCTCGTAACCGTGCACCCCGCCTGTGACCAGCGCAACAGGCAGATCATCGCGCCATGCACGGGTTTTGACGGCGATCAATGGATAGCTGTCGGGCGGATAGTCCAGATGACCGTATTCCGTCGCGTCGAAGCGTGCGCGCAGGCGATCGATCACGCTGAGCACATCGGCTTCGTAGCTGCGCTTGCGCGTCTGCCGGGACAGCCATTCGGCTTTCTCCGTGTCGCCCCAGGGTTGTCCAGGCGTGCCGATCGGATATGGGGCCGGGTTGGTCATCGTGTTGCTCGCTCTGCGTGGCTGGCGGAAAGGCCCGACACTGTAACCGCCTGAAACGAGGCTTGAAACAGGCCAGACGTAATTTTCGCGACGTCGCGGCCGCCCTCCGCACGCATACCGACGAATCATGACGCCCATCCGCTCACGACATCGGACCGCCTGCGACCGATTCCGCATACGCATCAGGCTCCGATCACGGAGCCTGAGCGTGTGTCCAGATTGTTCCAGCCTACTGCCCGTCAGGCACGTCGCATGTCCAGATCGAGGACGCGGACCAGTAGTTGTTCCGGCTCACGTGGTTGTACACCTCTTCAATCGGTGTTCCTCCCTGCGCCTCGCATTTGCTGATGGCATCGGCGCGGGCATCCTCCAGCGCGATACCGGGGTCATAGCTCTGCCCACTGCCGGAGACATGCACCACCGCGGCCAAGGCCGATCCGATGGGCAATAGAAACGCCAAAATAATTGCGATGCCGTGCTTCTTCATTCTCATCCTCCCAGTGTTGGTCCAACTCGCGGATTCGATCACGCGACAGGAAGGCGGCAGTAAAATTTGAGTAAGGGGACTGTGAAATGTGTTCCACAAACATTTCCACAAATCCTCTTGCCGAAAAGTCATTCTGGAACAGCGAGTCGCATCCTGTTTTCATCCCCGTTTTCATGGCAAAACGAAACAACCAGAGAACGAAACCTTGCGAATACGGCTGGAGCACGGTCGCCGGTCGGCGGAGCCATTCCGCTCATTTCATCCCTTTGACCATCGCATCGAGCAAGGCTTGCTCATCGTCATCCGCGGTCAGTTCCCACGTAAACACTCCAAGCAGGTCACGCTTCTTGGCAAAACCGGCGCGGATGGTGATCGACTCGGGATCTTCATAGCTGACGAACGCGTGTTCCTTGGGATTGAACAGCCACGGCGTCTGCGCCACCGCATGCCAGTGTCGCTGCCACTGCGGATCGCTCAACAGCTTGCGCTTGATGTCGCGGTAATCGCCGACCGGGAACGTCCCGCTGTAAGGCTGATACAGGCCATGTTGGGCGTCGGATTTCACGCGATACCCGCGACCATAGAACGGGACGCCCAGCACCAGCTTGTTCGCCGGCACACCGTTGCGCTCGTAGTAATCGACGCCACCTTCCACGCTGTTCCAGCGGCGCAGCTGCGGATCGAGCGGATCTTCCGCCACCTCGCGCAGGGGCGCATTGAAACTCGCCACGGGAGTGAACACCGTCCCCATGTCGTAGGTCATCAGATTGATGAAATCGAGCAACTTGGCCAGCTCGCCAAGCTCGAAGCTGCGTGCCGGATCATAAGGTCCCGTGGATTCCATCCGCCCCGCCGGCAGCGCGGCGGTCACCAGATACGCCTGTTTGCGCTGCCGTCCTAGTGCATCCAGCTCGCGACGGAACTCGCGCACCAATGCCGTCATGTTGCGTCGGTCTTCCGGTCGCGCGGTCAACTCAGGCGGCCCGCCGTAGACCGGGAACTCCCAATCGATATCGACGCCATCAAAACTGCCGCGATGTTTGTCGAAGAACAACGTCAGGCAGGATGCCACCAGACGTTTGCGGGTCTTGGCGGTGAGTGCGGCATCCGAAAAGCCGCCCGCGCTCCAACCGCCGATCGAGATCAGCGTCCGCAGACGCGGGTATTCGCGCTTCAGCTTGGCCAACGCCTCGATATGGGCACTCGCCTGCTCACCGATCGCGCAGCGGCCATCCTCGATCCGTGCGAAGGCGTAGAACAGATGCGTGACCTTGTCGGCGGGAATCCGCTCGATGGGGTAACGCGAGGCGGAGCCGGCTGGATAGTAGGCACCGACGACCTTCGTATCGGCCTGATCCGCGGCACGCGCGGTGTTGAATGCAATCGCGGCCATCGCGACAACAAGACACGCCCCAAGCCCTCGTAGCATCCCGTCCCTCGCAAGTGAACGACATCGGCTTGCAAGTGTGCGGCCGTTGCCCAAGGGGTCTAGCCTAGTTCAGCCGTAACAAGCCGTACAGACGACGAAAGCCAAAACCTGGGCGAGTTCACTTTCCCGCGCGACATTACGGCATCCACTTATGACTTACCGAGACCACCACCGCACGCATGCGTACTGATGAACCATCATGCCCACCTGTCATCGGCGCTCATCAGCGCATCAGTCACCTGGCGCGCGTGAAATAGTTCGTCCGCATGATTGGCTGGCCGTTGGCGCCGAAGTAGGTAGCGGTCTCGACCATCGTCTTGCCATCCGCAGCGACCGCGTAGATGCGGGTCGATGCCGGAATGCCTCCCCTGCCGAGCGCCATCACCAGGACATTGGGGGTGGGCATCCTCAAGGCGGCGATGTCGGCCTCGGTGCTGCCTGTGATGGGGACAGCCGTACCATCGAGCGCGGCGGTGCTGACGGCGTGACTCTTCGCGCCACCGCCATCGACGATGTCGACCTGTGTCGTCCATTTCCCGCCGCTCGCGTCGCCGAACGTGATCGTGACGCTCTTCGGCCGTGCTTCAGGCGGCATCGGCAGGCGTGAAACATCCACAGCCCAGCTGCCAATCAAGGGGGACGCCTTAGATGAGCGTGCAAGCGTCGGTGTGCACGGGATCAAGGCTGCGACCAGCAAGACGGCAAAACACCCTTTCATACGACCTCCTCAGGGATCGGCACACAACAGCTCACAATTCGGCTTTCCTGATTCTACGAAAACAGTCTATCTCTATCCCGTGGGGCCCTGGGGCGAGGCAGGACGCGCCATCGGCGTGTCTCCGGACAAGATTATTGAAACCCAGGCAGTATTGTCCTGGCATGGGGCCGTGCCGGTTCCTGAACAAAACGATATCTACTTGAATTTCCGGAACGGCCCGGGATTGCATCGGCCCCGTAACAACGAACCAGGCTCCGTTCTTGCATTGCCGATCTTTTCCGTACACTACACAGCCGCCCCCCACTCCTCCTCCATGGCCAAGCCCAACTATTCATTCGAAAAACGCCAGCGCGAAATCGCCAAGAAGAAGAAACAGGACGAGAAAGACGCCAAGAAGCGCGCCGAGCGCGAAGCGGCGAAGGCAGCGGCCACGCCGCCGCCAGACACAGTTAAATGAACGACGCGGAGCCGAACCCGCAAATCTGGGTGGACGCCGATGCCTGCCCTGCGGTGATCAAGGACATCTTGTTCCGCGCCGCCGAACGGACGCAGGTCGCAATCACCCTGGTCGCCAACCAATGGCTGCGCACTCCGACATTGCCCCATGTACGCGCCCTGCAGGTGCAAGGCGGCTTTGATGCCGCCGACGACGCGATTGTCGAGCGGGTCCGGCCCGGCGATCTGGTGGTCACCCAGGACATTCCGCTGGCCGCACGCGTGCTCGAACGCGGCGCGGAAGCCGTCAATCCACGCGGCGAGCGCTACACCAAAGACACCATTGCCGAGCGCCTGTCGATGCGCAACTTCGTGGATGAGTTGCGCGGCGCCGGCGTGCAGACCGGCGGGCCGGCGGTGTTCCATGCGCGCGACCGGCAGGCCTTCGCCAATCAGCTGGACCGCTGGCTCGCGGCGCGAAAGCCAGCCCGGCCATCGAATAAGCCAGATTGACGCTTCGATCGGGGAATTGAACTTTCCCCGTTTTTGTCAGGCGGCAACACCGGCCGCCTCCATGCGCAGCACGGGCCGCAGCGTCACGGTGGCCGTGTCGCTCATCAGTTGCAGCTCGCCATCCTGGATCAGCGCATTCAAACGCATGCCGCGCTGAATCAGCGCAGCCGACGCCTCCACCGCATCCGCCGGGATGTCGACGACGGTCAGATTCTTCAGGCGACTCAGCGAAGCGGCGATCTTGCTCCACCACAAATCAGCGGCGCGACCGCCGTAATTCACCACGATCACCTGCCGCGAGCGCCCGCACGCCTTGCGGATCCGGCTCTCGTCCGGCTGTCCCAGATCGATCCATTGCTCGATATCGCCGACGCGATCGCGTCGCCACAGATCAGGCTCTTCCTCGTTGCTCAGGCCACGGCCGAACTCCAGCCGCTCATCGGCGTACAGCGCGAATGCCAGCAACCGCACCATCAACCGCTCATCGGTTTCGGACGGATGCTGCGCCAGCGTCAGCGGATGAGTGGCGTAGTAATGCCGATCCATATCGCTGATCTGCAACTCGGCCTTGAGGACGGTGGCTTTGAGTGCCATGGAGATGCCTGAGGAATGTGAACGCCATTCTAGGTGTTATGGCGTAGCACGCGCGATCGCGCAGGCTCATCTGGTGCCTCCCTGCTGTCGCCGCGATTCGAATCCAACTCCATTCAGTCGTGAAATAGAGGGCATATCCACTATTCCACGCCACTCCACGCCATCGGCAGATTGTCACCAACAGCCCGGATCGTCGGTTATCAGCGCCGGAACGCCTCGATCAACGAACAAATCAAGCGTGACCTAGGGCACACCTCAGGTTGCCGTCCTTTGCTTGCAACGCCTACGATCAAGCTCCCGAAGCCGGATACGGTCCGATGATCATTGCCCGTACTGCATCGTTTGTCGCCATCATTCTGCTGGCATCGTGCACGCAGCCCACTCCGCCCACCGAAACCGCGAATACGCCGGCCGCACCAACGGCCGCCAGTCCCGCGCCGGAAACGGCGAATCCGACAATTGCCCAGCCGGCTCCCGCGCCTGCTCCCGCATCGACATCGATCGCCAGTCAGCCCGGCCCTCAAGGCTCGCAATGGGATCTCACCAAAGCCGCCGTCACCGGCAATCTGCTCACCGTGCAGTTCGCGGTGAAACCCGCCGCCGACAAGAACCTGTTCTTCATCGACCAGAAGATCGAAGACATCAGCGTCGTCGACGACACCACATCGCAGCGCTACAGCGTTCTCAAGGACGACACCGGCAAACCGATGGCTTCCCCGGTCGCGTCGACAGGGAGAGTGCTGCATCTGAACATTGGTCGCGGGTCGCAAGGCGTGGTCTGGCTCAAGTTCCCGGCGCCGCCGGCCAGTTCCGCCACCGTCTCGATCAACATTCCCGAGGTGGGCCCGTTCGACGGCGTGACCGTGCAGCGATGAAGCGCATCGCCGGCATCATCGGCGTGATGTTCGCCCTCGGCTGCGCGCGTGAGCAGCCAGCGGCGCAGGAGCAGACCCCGCATGCGCCGCCCGCAGCGAGCACATCGGCCGTTCCCGCAACGGCGCCCGCGCCTCCGGCACAGAACAGTGGGGCCGCCCTGAGCGGCAATGTCAGCGGCCTGACCGGCCAGGTCTCGGGATTGCAAGGTCTCGTCGACGCGCTCGGCGGCGAAATTCGCGATCACGAAATCTATGTCGCCCTGCCCGCCGACACGCTGTTCGAGTTCGACAAAGCCGACATCCTGCCCACCGCGGAAGCGAACCTGCGCAAGCTGGCGGAGCTGATCGGCAAAACCCACGGCACGGTGCTACTCAAGGGCTACACGGACGCAAAAGGCGACGATGCCTACAACCTCGGCCTGTCCAAGCGTCGTGCCGATGCGGTGAAGGCATGGATGGTGGCAAACGGTATACCGGCCGAACGCCTCGATGCCGCCGGTCACGGTGAAGCCGATCCAGTCGCGCCCAACCAACAGCCTGACGGCAGCGACAATCCTAACGGCCGCGCCAAGAACCGGCGCGTGGAAGCCATCCTTCCACGGCGGACTTCATAGCAATTTCTCACCAAAAAAGAATTTGCACTAACGGAGTAGTCCTGGATATCGGATGAAGAAGTAAGGCCGAACGCAGAATCTGCTACATCTCCGGTGTGGTGTCCTGAATCACTTTCATTGCATCATCCGCTTGGCTCTGTGCACGGCGAATCTCTTCACGCGTTGGCTCACGTGGCGGCGGTAGCGCAACTTGGGGCTCGGCGGAAGCAGGAAGCTCGCTGCTCGGCGCCGGAATGATGGGTTGGGGCTTCGCCGTCTGTTGTGTGGGTGGGCTCACCTTTGCTAGTGACAATGAATTCACCGCACTGAGAAAAACCCTACCTGCGAAATACAGGATCAACACAAAGAACAGAAACGCCAGAAATTGGATGATCAGCTTGATCCCTAAACCGAAAGCAATGGTGCGCCCCACGCCACCAGCCTTGCCACGGCCATAACGAATTCGATCTTCCGCAGCGGACAGCAGACGATCCCCCGCCGTCGCCGCGATCCTCTGAACCGCGTTCGTTTCCGATCGCCCTCTACCCGCATCAAGCGAGGGTAATGTTTCAAGTACATCCTCTGGTAGCGGACCTAGCATCTCGCGCAAGTCGTCGCCATCCACCAGCTGTACGTGACCACCGCGCGCAGCTGCTTCGATGGCAGCGCGGGTGAATTCGCCAGCCGTCACTAGAATGGCGCCCGTTGCACCTTCATTAACCATCAACCCGATCAGCTGATGCACTTCGTTATGAGGCACCTGATAGGCATTCCAGCCTTTGCACTGGACGAGGATGTATTCATCGTCCTTGCGCAACTTCAGGTCGATGCCCCCATCGAACCGGCGGCGGGTACCGCCGGTACCGACATGCTCCACGCGATAGCCGTGCGCCGCGTAATAGTCCGCCAATAGCGCTTCCAATCGATCCCAACGCACCCTCGCCAAGGCATCGTGGCGGCGATTCCTAACCTGCTTTAGGCCATCCGTCTCCATGTTAGCCCCTGGCGCCGAGAGTGAAGCTCCAGGGACTTACTTTGAACTTGTTCTACTGGAAAGTGAATCCGGCGTGGTCCAGCAAAAACGAAGAAACGGGCTGGTTGTCAGCACCGGATATCGCAACCGAGCCGGATCAGTCCTCGGTCGTGCACTCCAGCGACACCCGGGCGGCCGGATATCCGCTTTCCTGATCGACCCACTGGGCCAGGACCGTGTAGTCCTGCGAAGAACGTCCCCAACTCAGGTAGCACTTCTCGTCCGCCACGCGTAGGGCGTTGTCGATCGCTTCTTCGCTGGTGTGTCCGTAGGACTCTCCGATGACCTGGAAAGTATGGACGTCGGCGAGCGCGGCGGCGCTGTAGGCGACGGTCAGGACCAACGAGGCGGAAAGGCACCACTTTTTCATCGCATGCTCCATGCTTCGGGTTAGACCCGCACCCTGCCAGCCTTCCAAGAAGGCAGTGTTAAAAACAGATAAAACGTAGATGACAGCCAGCGACAGGCCCTTGTGTCCATGACGCAGCCCCCTGGGTCAAAACGGCTTCCTCGACATGTCGAAGCCAAGAGACCCCGCTTCTCCGACGCGGGCGTATGCAAAGGCCGCACCAACCCGCCCCATGGAGCAAGCGAGCCCGAGCCCGTTTCTGTTCCGCCTTTCTGTATGTTTTCCCGGCGCCCCGCCTTCGGCGTGCCGCCGGGAATGTATAGTGCGTCCCGCATGGCGGGAATGGTATCCGGCCACGAATCGCGGAGTGATGTCATGGGTCTTGTGCAGGCGGTGGCGGGTGCGGTTGGCGGTGTGCTGGCCGATCAGTGGAAGGACTTCTACACGGTGCCGGACGGCTTGCCGGCGACCGCGGCGCTGTTCGCCGCCGTGCCGCGCGGCACCAATGCCGGGCGCGGTTCGAATACGAAGGGCTCCTCGAACATCATCACCAACGGTTCGAAGATCGTCGTCCCCGAAGGCTACGGGCTGCTGCTGTTCCAGGACGGCGCGATCACCGGCTTCGCCGCCGAGCCGGGCGGTTACGAATGGCGATCGGACGACCTCAACTCGAAGTCGGTCTTCGCCGGCGACGGCCTCGTCAGTTCGCTCATCAAGCAGAGCTGGGAGCGCTTCAAGTTCGGCGGCCAGCCGGGCTCGCAGCAAGCCGCCTTCTTCGTCTCGCTGAAGGAACTGCCGGACAACCGGTTCGGCACGCAATCGGAAATCTACTGGGATGACGGCTTCCTCAACACACAGGTCGGCGCGGTGACGCGCGGCTCCTACACGCTGAAGATCGTCGACCCGATCCTGTTTGTGAAGAACTTCGTGCCGGCCTCGTATCTCCAGCCCGGCCAGGTCTTCGATTTCACCGACATCGACAACGCCGCCGCCGGCCAGCTCTTCAACGAAGTGGTCGGCTCGCTCGCGCCGGCCTTCAGCCTGTACTCGAACGATCCGGGCAAGGGTAATCGCATCACCAAGCTGCAGCAGGATTCGATCGGCTTCGCCAAGAGCCTGTCCGACGCGGTGGAGAACGCCTATCAGTGGAAATCCGATCGCGGCCTGGCCATCGTCAAGACCGCCATCGTGTCGATCGAATACGACGCCAATACGCGTGAACTGCTCAAGACCGTGCAGCGTGCCGACGCGCTGTCCGGCTCGCGCGGCAATTCCAACCTGCAGGCGAGTGTCGCGGCGGGCATCCAGTCGGCCGGCGAAAACGGCGGCGCGGCGGGCCTCGTCGGCGTGGGGATGGCGTCGGGCATGGTCGGCGGCCTCGGCAGCCTGCAGCAACCCGTTGCGCCGGCCGCGCCCGCCGCCGACGATCCGGTCGCCAAGCTGAAGCGGGCGAAGGAACTGCTCGACCAGGGCCTGATCACGCAAGCGGACTACGACGCGGTGAAAGCGAAGGCGCTGGGTCTGTAAGCCGCGGATCGCACGACGACGATGTCCAACGCCAACACTCCGCCGCCGTTGCCGCCGGCGGCTCCCACCCGCCCCGGATCGCCGCAGGACGTCCCGCCATTGCCCGGCAGTTCGCCGCTCGACCCGGCGACGCTGCCCAAACCCATTCGCGACGAACTGGAGGCGCCCGACCCGGTCGCCATCGACACGTCCTCCGACGAACTCAAGGACGGCCTCAACCGCTGCCCGAAATGCGGGTCGACCGACATCCGCCACAAGCCGGGCAGCGACCTGCTGATCTGCCTGTACTGCCGAAACGAATGGCACGGCGCGCGGGTGGAGGAGGAATTCGGGCTCGGCGAAGGCCTCGATCAACTCAGCGGCACGATCATCGCCTCGGGCGCGCGCGACATCGCCGCCGACGCCGCCAGCCTGATGACCTTCAAGTGCACCGGCTGCGGCGCCGAGGTGACGATCAACACCGAAAACGCGATGACCGCGCGCTGCCACTGGTGCCGCCATGTCTTCGGCGTCAACGAGCAGGTGGACAACGGCGCCGTCCCCGACGCGCTGCTGCCCTTCCACATCAAGAAGGACGACGCCGTCGCGCGCATCCGCCAGTTCGTGAACAAGCGGCGATTGTTCGCGCTGAAAGAATTCAAGGAACAGTTCACGCCCGAGAACGTCGTCGGCGTCTATCTGCCCTACATGATCGTCGATGGCAAGGCGAGCGCCGATGTCGCCGGCCATGGCGAGATCGAGACGCGCCGCTACACGCGCGGCAGCGGCAACGACAAGAAGACCTACTACGACGCCGACGTGTACCAGGTGCAGCGCCACGTGGATTTCACCGTCGACGACCTGCCGCTGGAATCCTCCACCGAACGCGGCAACCTCGACACTCGCGTCAACACCAACAACATCATCAACACCATCCTGCCGTTCGACACCAAGAACGCGGTGAAATGGAACGCGTCCTACCTGTCGGGCTTCACCTCGGAGAAGCGCGACCAGGACGTCGAGCGCCTGCGCCCGCGCCTGGAGGACCAGCTGCTGTCGATCGCCCGCGCCCAGGTCGAGCCATCGGTGGATCGCTACGATCGCGGCGTCCGCTGGGAACAGGAACGCCTGGACGTGCACGGGACGCGCTGGGTGTCGATGTACCTGCCGGTCTGGCTCTACTCGTACCACCAGCCGGGCCGCAACGGCGGCCTGTTGCACTACATCGCCGTGAACGGCCGCACCGGCGAGACCATGGGCAGCGTGCCCGTGCAGCAGTGGAAGCTGCTGCTGGCCGCCATCACTGTCGGCACCTTCCTCGAAGGCATTGCACTCTTGATCGTGGGGAACTCGATATGAGCGACGACAGCGGACTCTGGCTGCTTGCTCTCGGTCCGGCCGGCGCGACCGCGCTGTACTGGGCCCTGTACAGGTATTACCGCAATACCGACAAATCGCATGCGTTCGAGCGCGAAACAACGGTCGAGGCCAAGCCGGTGACCGGCTCGGACAGGAAGGTCGACACGGTGACCGGGACGCGGGAGACGCGGATCGATGGCGATAACGTGGGTGAGTACCGCAAACGCGTGCAACGTATCCAGGGCGGCAGCGGATAACGGGACATCCGGTGCCACCCAGACGGATGCCGCGTCATGCCTTAGCAAGGCGTAGGGCGGGCTCAAGCCCGCCATCCCAACCTATCCGCCCCCAGCCTACCGCCCTGAAAACGAACCCCCTTCCCCAGCCCAATCCAGCGCATACGCCCCACGTCCAACCCAATCCCGGAACGACGAATACGGCCAATCCGCAACCCGCGCGACATGACCGTGCTTCACCGGATTCCAGTGGATGTAATCGACATGCTGCTGCAAGTCGCGGGGATCCCGGATCAAATGCTCCCAGTAGCGCCGTTGCCAGATGCCACGTTCGCGCCGCGCGAGCCGGCGCGCGGATCGGCGTTCGTCGGCCGGCACCTGCCGGCAGAAGCCACCCTTGATCTGCGCCCAGCGACTGGCGTTATCCACGTCGCCTTCCGGCAAACGCCACACGCAATGCAGGTGATCGGGCAGCACCACATACGCCAACAGCACGAACGGCCGTACCGACCGCGTCGCATGGAAGGCCTTGCGCAGCGCATCGACCCGATCTACTAGAAGCCGACGACGGCGTTCCAGCAGATTCACGGTAAAGAAATAGGTGCCGCCCGGCACCCAGACACGTCGATAGTTCGGCATGCGCCCAGCGTGCCGTCCCGCGCGGTTGCCGGGAATCGGCGGATGCCGCATCGTGCTTTCGGACAATTCCGAATAGGTGGTCTGCGGCCGCCCAGCGGCGGGCCAGGGCCCGCCCTACGACAAAACAGCACATCGCGGTAAAGCGTAGGGCGGGCCTTGGCCCGCCTTACACGGGTTGGGGCGACGCTACGTCCGCTATGTCAACGACCGCTATCATCGAACGGGCACGCTCTGGGAGGGACGCTACAAGGCATGCCTGGTCGGCGATGACCGGTATCTCCTCCACTGTCATCGCTACATCGAACTCAATCCCATGCGCGCGCGGATGGTGGCCGACCCCGCCGACTATCCGTGGTCCAGCCATCGACACCACGCCTTCGGCACCCCTGCCCCGCTTATCACCACCCATCCCGCGCTGACGCGCCTGGCCCCCGATTCCGATGAACGCAGACGCCGTTACCGGGCCCTGGCCCTGGAGGCTGTCGCGCCGGAAGAAACCGACGCCATCCGCCTGTACCTGCAGCGCCAACAGTTCTATGGACCAGACCGGTTCCGTCGGGCAATCGAAGCGCAACTTGGGCGCTCGTTGGGCCCAAGGAAGATCGGTAGGCCACGAAAGATCGTAGAACCCGAGGCGTCAGAGGCGGAAAGTCGACTCTGACCCCTGTTTTGCCGGGCTTAGCCAAGGCTCGCGCAAAGCTTTTCGATTGAATCAGCCTTTTTTCTTTTCACATCTTTTGCGTATTGAGCAACCAATCTTGCCGAAATCCTCTTACACCAAGCTGGGCTCTTAAGATCGTTCTTGTAGTCAAAGGCAACCTCATCCTCGTCCCCACCCACGATCTCCGCATTCAGATCCAGTGCGAGTGAGCTTGCCAGACTGCCAAAGACCACTTCTAATTTCGGCAAGTTCCCAGAAGACATAATCACCTCGATATTCCCAAGCGTTCTCGCTCCGGCGGCATCTGTCCGCATCAACCGAACAACCGAATAGGCCAAGAAGAACTTCGTCAGGTTGTAATAGGCGAAATGCTTGTCTTCAATCGACTCCAACTCAGCCTCCACAGCGCAGAAGCACTTCCAGAAACCGAGAACCTTTGCACCTGTGACATCGGGCCTACCAAATATGTCCGAATGAAGATCATCCATCACCTTGTACTTCTGGTGACAGCTCCACGGCTGCTCCAGGTCCATGGCGAGCAAAATCAAGCCAGCTAATTCATTGGCAAGAATCTGCTTGCCTTTATTCACCTCGCCTTGCTTGATCTCATAAGCAACGGTATTTTTACTGGCAAACGCAACTTCAGCCTTTAGGCGCTGCTGGATGTTGTGATTAGATTTGAGATCTCGCGGCTTGATCGCATTCTGATTATTACTGTTTGTCGTAATTCTTTGAGAAAGAGCAATATCGCCTTTAGTCTCAATCAGCTTAACCAGAATCTTCAAATCCTCAGTAATCTTTGGCTTCTCAGCCATGAGAGAGGTGAGGCTTTGCGCCCCATTGACAACAACATAGTCCTCAACCTCGACTCGCCCCTCCCCCTCTGAAATGATCTTTCTGCAGAGGACATTAATTCCATTGTGATAGAGTGGAAAATTCTTGTGTTCACTCTTCTCACGAATGCTAGCCCTTAAACCCTTATTAACTTTAGTATTACCCAAGGCCAATCGGACGTTCTGTTCAAATAAACGCCCATCACTGATTCCATCCATCTTCAAGAGGTTGAGTGCGGGAGCTAAAAATAGCCTAGCCGCAGCCCCTCCCGCTTCATACTCTATAACATCAGAGTCTGAAACATCGAAGAAGTAGCTGCCCTTTATTCCACCATCAACATCCAGATCGACGTACTCATTGGCAATTGCCTCAGCGTCAAATAGATCGATTTTCGGAAGCTTAGAAAGCACCGCTTTCGCATCCTTGTTTGCCGCTGCATTACTAATGAAAACACCACGCACTTCGTAGCCAGCGTCAACTTTTTCAGCCAAATCAGTCCGAATAATGGTCTGCTTTAGCTTTTCGTTCTTTGTCTCCTTGAGAACCTCATCGATCTTCTTCTTGCTATCAAACTGCTTAAGGGTCCCGAAGAATTCTTTGAGGTCCTTGTCTCCAAATTCAGCATCAGCCTTAGTTTTCGTCTTCGCTTGAAGAATGAAAACCGTCTCTGACACATCATCTACATAGATGGCATCAACACCTTTGTCATGTTTAGCATCGACACAGGCGTCGTCCGCATCAGCCTCTTCCAAGCGGTAGATATGCTCCAAAAACCACCTGAGAAATCGGCCAGAGAAATCCGGCGCTCGCTTCTCGTAATACTTCAGGTGGTTTTTTGAGAATTTACTGTGGTTAAGGTCTGCAACTTTCATAGACATTCCCTGTGAACATGGCACGCGGAGCGCACGCACGAGCAGTTACATATTCCGCCGATACTCCCCACCCACGTCATACAACGCATGACTGATCTGCCCCAGACTATGCGTCTTCACCGCCTCCATCAACGCCTGAAACACATTCCGGCGCTCCCGGGCGGTCGCCTGCAGGTAGGCCAGCCCATGCCCATCATGGACGAAATCCTGCTCCTCGTCCGAAGCTGCCAGATGCCCATGCTCAGTCTCCCCGACCGGCGCCAGGACATTCCGTGACTGCTGCCACGCCTGCACATTGGCGATCTGCTGCCCCTTCTCCTCCTCGGTCGAGCGGATCAGTTCGATCTCGGTGGCGATCTCGCCGCCGTGTTCCTTGGGCAGGAAGGTGTTGACGCCCACCAGGGGCAGCGAGCCGTCGTGCTTCTTGTGCTCGTAGTACATCGACTCTTCCTGGATCTTGCCGCGCTGGTACATGGTGTCCATGGCGCCGAGCACGCCGCCGCGCTCGCTGATGGCTTCGAACTCCTTGTAGACGGCTTCCTCGACGATGTCGGTGAGCTTGTCGACGATGAAGCTGCCCTGCCAGGGGTTCTCGCAGAAGTTGAGGCCGAGTTCCTTGTTGATGATCATCTGGATGGCGACGGCGCGGCGCACGCTCTCTTCGGTCGGCGTGGTGATGGCTTCGTCGTAGGCGTTGGTGTGCAGGCTGTTGCAGTTGTCGAACAGGGCGTACAGGGCCTGCAGCGTGGTGCGGATGTCGTTGAACTGGATTTCCTGCGCGTGCAATGAGCGGCCGCTGGTCTGGATGTGGTACTTCATCATCTGGCTGCGCTCGTTGGCGCCGTAGCGCTCGCGCATGGCGCGCGCCCAGATGCGGCGGGCGACGCGGCCGATGACGGTGTACTCGGGGTCCATGCCGTTGCTGAAGAAGAACGACAGGTTGGGCGCGAAGTCGTCGATCTTCATGCCGCGGGCGAGGTAGTACTCGACGATGGTGAAACCGTTCGACAGGGTGAAGGCGAGCTGCGAGATCGGATTCGCGCCGGCCTCGGCGATGTGATAGCCGGAGATCGACACCGAGTAGAAGTTGCGCACCTTGCTGTCGACGAAGTACTGCTGGATGTCGCCCATCATGCGCAGGGCGAACTCGGTGCTGAAGATGCAGGTGTTCTGGGCCTGGTCTTCCTTGAGGATGTCGGCCTGCACGGTGCCGCGCACGGTGGCGAGGGTGTCGGCCTTGATGCGGGCGTAGGTGTCGGCGTCGACGAGCTGATTGCCGGAGACGCCGAGCAGGCCGAGACCGAGGCCGTCGTTGGTGGGCGGCAGGTCGCCGTGGTAGCGCGGACGCTCGCGGCCTTCGAACAGAGCCGCGATCTTCGCTTCGGCTTCGGCCCAGCGCTGCGGATCGGCCTTGAGGTATTTCTCTACCTGCTGATCGACGGCGGTGTTCATGAACATCGCCAGGATGATCGGCGCGGGGCCGTTGATGGTCATCGAGACGGACGTGGTCGGCGCGCACAGGTCGAAGCCGGAGTACAGCTTCTTCATGTCGTCGAGCGTCGGGATGTTGACACCGGAGTTACCGATCTTGCCGTAGATGTCCGGGCGCGGCGCCGGGTCCTCGCCGTACAGGGTGACGCTGTCGAAGGCGGTGGACAGACGCGCGGCCGGCTGGCCGACGCTGAGGTAATGGAAGCGGCGGTTGGTGCGCTCGGGCGTGCCTTCGCCGGCGAACATGCGGATCGGGTCCTCGCCGGTGCGACGGTACGGGTAGACGCCGCCGGTGTAGGGATAGCTGCCGGGCAGGTTTTCCTTGCCGAGGAAGGTCAGCAGTTCGCCCCAGCTCTTGTAGGTGGGCGCGGCGATCTTGGGGATCTGCTGATGGCTGAGCGACTCGCGGTAGTTTTCGACCTTGATCGCCTTGCCGCGCACTTCGTATTCGGTGACGGCGTCGGTGATCGACTTCAGGCGCTGCGGCCATTCGCGTAGGAGCTTCAGCGATTCGGAAGTCAGCGACTGGATGGCGTCGTTGTAGCGCTGGCGCAGGGTCTTGAGCGAGTTGTCGGTGCCTTCGCCGAGGGCGTCGGCGTCGTAGAGATCGAGTTGCTTCGGCAGTTTGGCGTCGCCGATTTCGTGCAGCGATTGCCAGAAGGATTGCGCGCGATCGGCGGCTTCGGCCTGCTTCTCGATGGACGCATTGATGCGTCTGCCCTGCTCCGCGATCTCGGCGAGGTAGCGCACGCGCGCGCCGGGAATCAGCACGGTGGCGCGCGGTTCCTTCAGCGTGGTGTCGAGGCGCGACGTCCAGGCGTCCTTGGGCAGGTGCAGCTTGTCGCTCAGCAGGCGGCACAGGTTGGTGAACATCCAGCTGATGCCGGGGTCGTTGAACTGGCTGGCGATGGTGGGATAGACCGGGACGTCCTCATCCTTGACGTTGAACGCCACGCGGTTGCGCTTCCATTGCTTGCGCACGTCGCGCAGGGCGTCCTCGGCGCCGCGCTTGTCGTACTTGTTGAGCACGATGAGTTCGGCGAAGTCGATCATGTCGATCTTTTCGAGCTGGCTGGCCGCGCCGTAGTCGCTGGTCATCACGTACATCGGGAAGTCGACGAGGTCGACGATCTCCGAATCGCTCTGGCCGATGCCGGCGGTTTCGACGATGACGAGGTCGTAGCCCAAGCCCTTGAGGAAGCCGATGCAATCCTTGAGGACGGCGTTGGTGGCGACGTTCTGGCGACGCGTGGCCATCGAGCGCATGTAGACGCGGTGGCTGCGCAGCGAGTTCATGCGGATGCGATCGCCGAGCAGCGCGCCGCCGGTGCGGCGACGCGTGGGATCAACCGAGATCACGGCGATGCGCATCTTCGGGAAGCTGGCGAGGAAGCGGTTGAGCAGTTCGTCGGTCACCGACGATTTGCCGGCGCCGCCGGTGCCGGTGATGCCGACGACCGGCGTCTTGCCGCTGGCGATCTGCCATTGCTTGCGCAGGCGGGACAGTTCGGTTTCGGAATAGCTGCCGTCCTCGATGGCACTGAGGACGCGGCCGATGGCGATCTCGTCGTCGATACCCGGAGCGTCGTTCTTGTCCGAGGCCCGCGCCGCGGCGTCGCGCGCGTCGGCGGCGCGCTTGACGACGTCCTGGATCATTTCCACCAGCCCCATCTTCATGCCGTCGTTGGGGTGGTAGATTCGTTCGACGCCGTAGGCTTCGAGTTCGCGGATTTCTTCCGGCGTGATGGTGCCGCCGCCACCGCCGAAAACGCGGATGTGCGAGGCGCCGCGCTCCTTGAGCATGTCGACCATGTACTTGAAGTACTCGACGTGGCCGCCCTGGTAGGACGAGAGCGCGATGGCGTCGGCGTCTTCCTGCAGCGCGGCGCGCACCACGTCCTCGACCGAACGGTTGTGGCCGAGGTGGATGACTTCCGCGCCCTGCGACTGGATCAACCGGCGCATGATGTTGATGGCGGCGTCATGGCCGTCGAACAGGCTGGCGGCGGTGACGAAACGCAGCGGCGAGGCGTCGAGTTGGGCTTCGGGAAGGTTTGTGGCTGGCGTGCTCATCGCGCGCTCCGGACGGCTACAGGAATGGGCCAATTGTAGCGTGCGGCCGGTGGTGCCCTCGTTGCCGCGCTTGTGGGCGTGGCCGGCGGACCGTGCGCGACCGGATGGATGGCCGGCGCCTGAACATCGCCGATGCCCCGGTCAACAGGCAGCTGGCCGTGACGTTTCCATCCTCGAACGGTGCATGGGCACCGGATACGAGGAGAGCGTCATGATGTTGCGTCCTTTGGTGTTGTCGGCGGTGATCGGCCTGGCCGCGCTCGGCGGCGGTCTGCACAGCGGCGAGGCGCAGGCGGCCGGGTTCATCGGTGTCAGCGTGCGCGTGGCGCCGCCGCCTCCGCGCTATGAGCGTGTCGTGGTCCGTCCGGGCTATGTGTGGACGCCCGGTTATTGGCGCTGGAGCGGCCGCCGGCACGTCTGGGTTGCCGGCTATTACGTGCCGGTTCGCGCGGGCTATGTCTATCGGCCGGCGCGGTGGTATCGACATGGGCCGGACTGGCGCTTCCATGGCGGGTACTGGGCACGCGGGTGAAGGGCGCGCTTAGTCGATGCCCTATCGGCATCGATTGCGCTCCGAACGACCGGCCATGGAAGGCCGGACCGGACGATCCGATGCCGGCGATGTTTCGCCATGGATGGCATCGCGAATTGATCGAAGCGCATGTCGCCCGCCACAGCTCAGCGCGCCCTGCCCTCCGTGAGCACCGCATCCGGATTCACGAAGAACATCCGCTTCCATCCCTGTGTTTCGGTGCTGAACCGCCAGGGGCGCGGGAACAGCGACACGATGGCGTAATGCAGATGCGGCGGCTTGCCCGCCGCATTGCCCGAAGTACCCACCTCTCCGATTCGCCGCCCCTTCGAGACGAACGACAGCGCGCCGACCTGCGATGCACGCAGATGCGCGAAGTAATGCAATCGCCATTTCGGACCGAGCACGGCGACGACATTGCCGCCGATCCCCAGCCGGCCGCGAAACACGACCAGCCCGGACACCGGCGCGAGCACCGCCCTGCCTTCGGGCGCGAAGATATCGATGCCCTTGTGCACGCCGGACACGCCCCAGGGTTCGTACCAGAACGATTGCCTGTTCCAATCCTTCGGACCGGCGTCTTGCACCGGAACGATGGCGCGTTCCGGAAGCAGAAGGCCGGCGACGAAAACGACGACTGCGACCAACAGCAGGCGCTTGAGCGCCCTATGCATCAAGCGCACTGATCAATTCCGCGCAACGATCGCGCAATCCCGCCTTGGAGCGATGGATGTCGAACCGCTCGGACGCCTGCTTCCTGTCGAGGATGCGGGCGGCGGTGGCCTCCAGCGTTGCGCGATCGTCGTCGAAGCCGCCGTGCGTGGTGGCGTTGGCCGCATGCGCCGAACCCTGCGACTGGTCGGAGGTCGGCGACAGGATCCAGTCGAGGCGCCCGCTCTTGATCAGCTTGTGCACGCGCTCGTAACCGAAGGCCTGATCCTCGGTGTTCTTCGCGGCGATGAAGCGCGCCATGCCGGCGAGCGGCGTGCCCTGGCTGAGCCGGCGGTCGATCCAGCTGCGCGGTTGCGTCTCGAAGGCGTGCGCGACCAGGTACAGCAGCGACTTGTTGTAGATGCGCGCGCAATGGTCGTCGTTCTCGGCCTTGTCGGTGAGCGTGAACAGGCCGGCGCGTTCGATGGCGCCGGATTCGATCGCCGGCACATAGGTCATCATGAACAAGTCCATGGCGATCGCCGGCGCCCACAGGTTCACGCTGGTGATCTTCGCGCCCATGCCCTGCATGCCGTGCGCCGGTCCGCCGATCACCTGCCCTTGCGCGGTGAACAGTTGCACCAGCGGCGCCAGCAGGATCGAGCCGGCGCTGTGCCCGGCCAGATGCAGTTCCACGGACGAATCCTGCTGCATCCATTCGTGCAGCAGCCGCGCCACCTGCGACGCCCCGCCCGCCTCCTGCATGCCGCCCTCGGCATTGCGCTGCACGGCGGTGGTGGCGAGCAGTGCGTTCTCCTTCATCTCGTCCCACAACGCCTTGCCGCCGGCGGCGCGGGCGAGCGGTTCGAGCGTGTCGTCGAGACGGTCGAGCAGCAGGTCGCGCACGCGATCGAAGGCGCCCTCGCTGCGCGGACGCGCGCTGTCGCGCAGGATGTTGCCGAGCGTGGTCCAGAAGTCGGTCTTCCAGACGAAACACAGCGGATAGATTTCCTGGCGCAGGAAGGCGTCGCGGTAATCGGCGACGCGCTGGATCGCCGAATCCTCCGGCACCAGGCCGCCATGCGCGTACAGCAGTACGCGCTTCTTCTTCCAACCCTGCATGGTCTGGCGCATGTCTTCGCGGATGAAGTTGCGCACATCGTCGGCGGTGGTGCCGAAACGGCCGCTCTCGCGCAACCGTCCGTTGTTGCCGAGGCTGATGATGTGCGGGCGCAAGCTGGCCTGCGCGTAGCCGGCCGACTGGCGTCCCAGCGGCGAGGTGCTGACCGCCGCCGATTCCGCGCGCTGCAGATGCACGGGCACCGCGAGCCGCGCCACCCAGACGTCGTCGCCATATTGCAGCCATTCGTCGTAGCTGATGTGGCCGTAGCCGCGATGGCCCCAGGAGGGGCCCCAGGAATTCTGGATCCAGAAACCATCCTCGTCATAGCCGACGATGGCGAAGGCGTGGCCGCCGACCTCGTCCTGCCCGCGCCAGATGATCTTGCCGTCGGACGGTGGATCCCACCAACCTTCATGCACGGAGCCCGAGGCGAACAGCACGCCGACTTCGGCGAAGGCCGCGTGCATGGCAACCAGATCCTTGTGGTTGACGCGGAAGTACGCGCCGAGCGGACGGCGCAGCGCATCCTTCGCGCGTTCGTCGGTGTAGGGCTCCAGTTTCTCGCCCGGCTTGTACGGCCACAGTTTTTCCGAACACACGCCGTGGCGATGCCAACCCTTCATCGCGCCGCGGCAGCTCGAGCCGGAATAGCTTTCGCCGCGCCACTCATCGTAGCGGCGCGCCATGTCGTAGAGCATGCGCGTGCTGACGCGTTCCTTCTCGGCGCCGGAGCCGCGCGTGCGCATCAGCGTGTGCGCCACCGTCGCCAGGCCGAACGCGGTGCACGCGCCTTCGTTGCCCTGGTTCAACACCGGCACCTTGAGCGCCATGTGGCGCTCCAGCGGCATGGTCGTGGGCACGTCCACGAGCGTCGGCTCGAACATGCGGTCACGGAAGTCCGCGGTGTCGGGGCGTGCGTCGAGCAGGCGCGACGATAGCGGTGCGTCGGACGTCTTCTTCTTGGCGGCTGCCATGGCGATGCTCCTGGAGCTTGGGTGGCGCGTCCGAAATGCGGACGACGAAACGGTGTGGAAACGATAGGATGCCCGGGAAGCGTCTCGCCGACAGCGACCGGCGGACACATGTTCTATGTAACGTGAAGGACGGCACGGGCCTGACACGTCGACTGTCGTTGAAAAGGCGGCCAGTGGCCGCCTTTCGTGTCGCCCATGCGAGGGATGCCATCCTCAGAACGGACAGTTGTGTTGCTTCAGGCATTGATTGAGGCGGTATTCGCACACCGCCGGATCGGTGCCGTTGGCCAGGCACTGACGTTCGCGTTCCCAGCACTCCGGGCACGGATTCTGGGCGACCGCGGGCGCGAGCAGAGCCCCCCTTCTGCGCGGCTCGCGCCATGCCAGCCCCGAGCCCGCACGCCGCGCTGCCGCACAAGTCGCATTGCGGCGCTCTACAGAGCCCTACTGTGCTGTACGGGCTTTTAGGGGAAGGGACGCGTAAAATACCGCGCCTTCGACGCCGGCACGCCCCCGCTCCGCGCGTTGAAGCCAGATAAGTCAATCACTTACCACATACACCTCTTTCACATCGCAAGCGTCGCCCGCCAGCGCGGCCGGTGCCATGCACGGAGTTTTTCGATGATCTTCGAACACCTCGACACCTACGGCCACGAGCAGGTCGTGTTCTGCCACAACAAGGACGCGGGCCTGAAGGCCATCATCGCGATCCACAACACGGTGCTCGGTCCGGCCTTGGGGGGCACGCGCATGTGGCCGTACAAGACCGAGCAGGACGCGCTCAACGACGTGCTGCGTCTCTCGCGCGGCATGACCTACAAGAACGCGGTTGCCGGCCTGAACATCGGGGGCGGCAAGGCCGTGATCATCGGCGATCCCGCCGCCGACAAGTCGGAAGCGCTGTTCCGCGCGTTCGGCCAGTTCGTCGAATCGCTGGGTGGCCGCTACATCACCGCCGAGGATGTCGGCATCGATGTCAACGACATGGAATACGTGTTCCGTGAAACCGAATACGTCACCGGCGTGCACCAGGTGCACGGCGGCTCCGGCGATCCCTCGCCGTTCACCGCCTACGGCACGCTGCAGGGCCTGATGGCCACGCTCAACCGCAAGTTCGGCGACGAGGAAGTCGGCAAATATAGCTATGCCGTGCAGGGCCTGGGCCACGTCGGCATGGAATTCGTGAAGCTGCTGAAGGAACGCGGCGCCAAGATTTTCGTCACCGACATCAACAAGCAGCTGATCGACAAGGCCGTCACCGAATACGGCGCCGAAGCCGTGGGCGCGGACGAGATCTACGATGTCAACGCCGACGTCTACTCCCCGTGCGCGCTGGGAGGCACCGTCAACGAACACACCCTGCCGCGCCTGAAGGCCAAGGTGATCTGCGGCGCGGCCAACAACCAGCTCGCCAACAACGCCATCGGCGACGAGGTGGTCAAGCGCGGCATCCTGTACGCGCCCGACTACGCGGTGAACGCCGGCGGCGTGATGAACGTGGCGCTGGAGCTGGACGGCTACAACCGCGAACGCGCCATGCGCATGATGCGCACGATCTACCACAACCTGGCGCGCATCTACGAAATCTCCGAGCGCGACGGCATCCCCACCTACCAGGCCGCCGACCGCCTCGCCGAGGAGCGCATCGCCGCCATCGGCAAGCTCAAGCTGCCGATGGGCCGCAACACGCCGCGCTTCAAGGGCCGGATCCGCAACCACTGACATGGCACGACGACGGGGCGAGGAGCCCCGTTGTTGTATACGGGGGTCGCGGAAGCGAAAGCCGCTTCGCGCACTTCCCCCATTGCCTTGCAGAAACACCGGAGATTCCCCCGTGCGCACGACCGTCATCGCCACACTCCTCGCCACCGCCGTCACGCTGAGCCTCGTCGCCGGCGCGCAGGTCAAGGAAGCCCACCAGGAAGGGCACCTCGACTACGACCATCAGAGCACCTGGAAAGGCACGCTCGATCACGCGCAATCGCCGATCGACATCGTCACCACGGACGCGCAGAAAGCAGCTCTCAACGAGCCGCTCGCGCTGCAGCTGCAGCACCTCACCGGCGCGCAGGTCGACAAGGTCGAGGACAACGGCCATGCCGTGCAGGTGGATTCGCACGCCACCGAGGCGGACATCCGCGGCCGTCACTTCACGCTCAACCAGTTTCACTTCCACGCCGAGAGCGAGCACACGCTCGACGGCAAGCACTTCCCGCTGGAAGGCCATTTCGTGTTCAAGGCGCAGGACGGCCGCCTGGCCGTGATCGGCGTGATGTACCGCGAAGGTGCCGCCAATCCGGCGGTGCAGGTGCTGCTCGACGACCTTGCCGCCGCCGGCGGCAAGCTGCCGCAGCCGCAGATCGACATCGCCGCCCTGCTCCCGCACAAACTCGGCTACTACCACTACCTGGGCTCGCTTACCACGCCGCCGTTGACGGAGAATGTCGAGTGGTACGTGCTGCCCGAGCCGGTGTCGATGTCGAAGACGCAGATCGACGCCTTCCTGAGCCACTACCGCCACAACAACCGCCAGATCCAACCGCTCAACGGGCGGCCACTGATTCGTTACGAGGGCTGATATGCGCAGTTTTCCCCTGGGTGAAGAGATCGACGCACTGCGCGAGGCGGTCCAGCGCTTCGCCGCCGCCGAGATCGCGCCGCGCGCCGCGCGGATCGATCACGACAACGCCTTCCCCCAGGACCTGTGGCCGAAGCTCGGCGAGATGGGCCTGCTCGGCATGACCGTGCCAGGCGAGTTCGGCGGCAGCGAGATGGGCTACCTCGCCCATCTCGTCGCGATGGAGGAAATCTCGCGCGCGTCCGGCTCGGTCGGCCTGAGCTACGGCGCGCACTCCAACCTGTGCGTGTCCAACCTCTACGCCAACGGCACGCAGGCGCAGCATGAGAAGTACCTGCCGAAGCTGTGCAGCGGCGAATGGAAGGGCGCGCTGGCGATGAGCGAGCCGGGCGCCGGTTCCGACGTGGTCGGCTCGATGTCCTGCCGCGCCGAACTCCACGACGGCGTGTGGATCGCCAACGGCAACAAGATGTGGATCACCAACGGCCCCGAGGCCGACGTGCTGGTGGTCTACATGCGCACCGCCAACAAGGATGCCGGCAGCAAGTGCATGACCGCCTTCATCGTCGAGCGCGGCATGAAGGGATTCCACACCGCGCAGAAGCTCGACAAGCTCGGCATGCGCGGTTCCAACACCTGCGAACTCGTGTTCGAGAATTGCGAGATTCCGGCCGAGAACGTGCTAGGAGACGTCAATCGCGGCGTCAAGGTGCTGATGTCCGGCCTCAATACCGAACGCCTGGTGCTCAGCGGCGGCCCGATCGGCCTGATGCAGGCCGCGCTCGATGCCGCCCTGCCCTACGTGCGCGAGCGCAAGCAGTTCAACGCCGCCATCGGCACCTTCGGCATCATGCAGGCCAAGATCGCCGACATGTACACCGCCCTGCAGTCCAGCCGCGCCTTCGCCTATCAGGTGGCGCGCGACTACGACGCCGGGCACAAGTCGCGCATGGACGCGGCCTCCTGCCTGCTGCACGCCTCCGAAGCCGCCGTGCAGGTGGCGCTGGAAGCGGTGCAGGCACTCGGCGGAAACGGTTACATCAATGAATATCCCACCGGCCGCATCCTGCGCGATGCCAAGCTCTACGCCATCGGCGCCGGCACCAACGAGATCCGGCGCATGCTGATCGGGCGGGAGCTGTTCGAAGGGCGAGCCTAAGCGCTTATGACCCGCCACAAGCGGGTCATGCTTAGGCGAGCGCCCGGCCAAGGATGGTCGGGCGGGACGTTCCGAAGCCAGTAGGCCACGCCAGGGACGGCAGCCCGCATCTACCCGAAGCAAAATCCCGCAAGCCAGCGATCATGCGCCCTCTGCGGGCGCCGCGCCCTAAGTCGGCCCAAGTTTGCCGCAGCGCAGCACGAGTCGCATAATTCGGGTTTTCCTGGCGCCGTTTCTGGCCCGCCTTCGGAGTTCCCAATCTCATGAGCGACATCGTCATCGTCGGCGCCAAGCGCACCGGCATCGGCTCCTTCCTCGGTCAGTTCACCGGCGTCCCCACGCCCACCCTCGGCACCACCGCGATCAGCGGCGCGCTGGAACACGCCGGCGTCGCACCGGACCAGGTCGGCGAAGTGATCATGGGCTGCGTGCTGCCGGCCGGCCTCGGCCAGGCGCCCGCCCGCCAGGCCTCGCGCGGGGCCGGCATCCCCGACGCCGTCGGCTGCACCACCATCAACAAGGTCTGCGGCTCCGGCATGAAGGCGATCATGTTCGCCCATGACCTGATCAAGGCCGGCTCGGCCGAAGTCGTGGTCGCCGGTGGCATGGAATCGATGACCAACGCCCCGCACCTGCTCAACGGTTCGCGCACCGGCATCAAATACGGCAGCACCGAAATGCTCGACCACATGGCCTGGGACGGCCTCACCAACCCCTACGACGGCAAGGCGATGGGCGTGTTCGGCGATGCCACCTGCGCCAAGTACGGCTTCACTCGCGAGCAGACCGATGCCTATGCGGCCGAAAGCGCCCGTCGTGCGCAACAGGCCATCGCCGACGGCAAGTTCAAGAACGAAATCGTTCCGGTGACAGTGGTTACACGCAAGGGTGAGGTCGTGGTCGACACCGACGAACAGCCCGGCAGGATCGACACCGCGAAGATTCCGACCCTGCGCCCCTCCTTCGGCAAGGAGGGCGTGCTCACCGCCGCCTCGTCTTCGCCGATCTCCGACGGCGCCGCCGCCACCGTGCTGATGTCCGCCGACGAAGCGGCCAGGCGCGGCCTCAAGCCGCTGGCCAGGATCGTCGCGCATGCCGGCCATGCGCAGGCGCCGGAATGGTTCACCACCGCGCCGGTGAAAGCGATTTCAAACGTGCTCGAGAAAGCGGGCTGGTCAGTCGCCGACGTCGATCTGTTCGAGGTCAATGAAGCCTTCGCCTGCGTTGCCATGGCACCGATGAAGGACCTCGGCGTGCCGCACGAAAAGCTCAACGTCAACGGCGGCGCCTGCGCGCTCGGCCACCCGATCGGCGCCAGCGGCGCGCGTCTGGTGGTGACGCTGATCCATGCCCTGCGCGATCGTGGCGGCAAGCGTGGCGTCGCGTCGCTGTGCATCGGCGGCGGCGAAGCCACCGCGATCGCGATCGAACTGGTTTGAGCGCCGACGTCTCAGACGTCTCAAGGGCAGAGTCGACTTGATGAACTGACTTGAGCATCAAGTTGAATGATTGCTATGCTTTAATAAGTTCTTTACAAAAAAAGCCGGCTAACCGCTTGACAGCCGAAAAGGGCTTGTCATCATGGTATCCGCGCGCATTTATGCGCGTTGCCAAACTTTAACGACGAGGAAGATTGACATGACGATCAACAAGGCGCTGCTGGCCCTGGCTCTGGGTTTTGCCCTGGCTGCTTGCAGCAACCAGAAGCAGGCCGAAGACGCGGCTGCCACCGCCGACGCGGCTGCTGATGCCCAGGCCGCCGCTCCCGCTGCTGACGCTTCGGCCGACGCTGCTCAGCAGGCTGCCGACACCGCCGCCGACGCCGCTGCCGCTGCTCCGGCCGCTGCCGACGCCGCTGCTGCTGCTTCCGCGACCGACGCCGCTGCCGACGCCGCCGCCACTGCTGCCGACAAGGCCGCCGACTCCGCCGAGCAGGCGAAGGACGCCGCGCAGGACGCAGCGAAAGAAGAAGCTCCCAAGCAGTAATCAGGCTTCAAGCAAAAGTTGCAAAAGGAGAAGTCGCTGGTTCGCCGGCGACTTTTTCCGTTGTGACAGACGGCTGCAGACCTAGCTTCACCGATGTGTGCTACAAATAAGTGTAAGAACAACGATCCCTTCAACGTAACATCACCCTCGATTAACGGAGTGCCCCAATGAACAGCAAGTTCCTCGTTCTGCTCGCCGCCAGCGTTTTCGCCCTCGCCGCCTGCCAGAAGCAGGCCGACCAGGCCGCTGACGCCGCCAACCAGGCTGCCGATGCCACCGCCGCCGCTGCCGACGCCACCGCCGACGCCGCCAACCAGGCTGCCGATGCCACCGCCGCTGCTGCTGACGCCACCGCCGATGCCGCCGCTGCGACCGGTGAGGCCGCTGCCGCTGCCGGCGACGCCGCCGCTGCGACCGCTGCCGACGCCGCCGCCGCCACGGGCGACGCCGCTGCTGCCGCTGGCGATGCCGCCAAGGACGCCGCCGCTGCTACCGCCGACGCCGCCAAGGACGCCACGGCTGCTGCCGCTGGTGCCGTGAAGGAAGGCGCCGAGAAGGTCGAAGAGGCCGCCAAGAAGTAATATCGTCTCGCACGATGCAAAAAAGCCCGCGCAAGCGGGCTTTTTTGTGTCCGGAGTTTGTCGTTTTCCAGGAATGCTTCGCTCCGGTCGATGACGACGGCGCTTCGCCGAGCGCATCGACGCAGGCCGCGACAGGTATCCTTGCACTTTCGTTTTCGGTGCCGTCGGCATGGTTGAACTGACTTCGCAACTCGACCCGCGCTCACAGGAGTTCGGCGACAACGCCGCCTACCACCGCGCGCTGACGCAGGAACTCGAAGCCCGCCTCGCGCGCGCCGCCGACGGCGGTGGCGAGAAGGCCCGCACCAAGCACACCGAACGCGGCAAGCTGCTCGCGCGCGATCGCATCACCGCCCTGCTCGATCCGGGTTCGCCTTTCCTCGAAATCGCGCCGCTCGCCGCCGAAGGCATGTACGACGAGGCCGCGCCCGCCGCCGGCATCGTTTGCGGCATCGGCCGCGTGATGGGACAGGAAGTCGTCATCGTCGCCAACGACGCCACCGTCAAGGGCGGCACCTATTTCCCGATGACGGTGAAGAAGCACCTGCGCGCGCAGGAGATCGCGCGTGAGAACCGCCTGCCCTGCGTCTATCTCGTCGACTCCGGCGGCGCCTTCCTGCCGTTGCAGGACGAGGTATTCCCGGACAAGGAACACTTCGGCCGCATCTTCTACAACCAGGCACGGCTGAGCGCGGAGAACATCCCGCAGATCGCCGTCGTCATGGGCAGCTGCACCGCCGGTGGCGCCTACGTGCCGGCGATGTGCGACGAGTCGATCATCGTCAAGGAACAAGGCACGATCTTCCTCGGCGGCCCGCCGCTGGTGAAGGCGGCCACCGGCGAAGTCGTCGATGCCGAAGCGCTGGGCGGCGCCGACGTGCACACCTCGGTCTCCGGCGTGGCCGACCACTTCGCCGAGGACGATCGCCACGCGCTGCAGATCGCGCGCAGCCTCGTCGGCAATCTCAACCGCAGGAAAGTGCTGCCGCTCGCCGTGCGCGAGGCGCGCGAACCGCTGTACGTGGCCGAGGAGCTGTACGGCATCGTGCCGAAGGACACGCGCCGTCCCTTCGACATCAAGGAAGTGATCGCCCGTATCGTCGACGGCAGCGAATTCGACGAGTTCAAGGCGCGCTACGCCAAGACGCTCGTCACCGGCTTCGCCCACATCCACGGCTATCCGGTCGGCATTGTCGCCAACAACGGGATCCTGTTTTCGGAAAGCGCGCTCAAGGGCGCGCACTTCATCGAACTGTGCAACCAGCGCGGCATCCCGCTGGTGTTCCTGCAGAACATCACCGGCTTCATGGTCGGCAAGAAATACGAGAACGCCGGCATCGCCAAGGACGGGGCGAAGATGGTCACCGCGGTGGCCTGCTCCAGCGTGCCGAAATTCACCGTGGTGATCGGCGGCAGCTTCGGCGCCGGCAACTACGCCATGTGCGGCAGGGCTTATGGGGCACGCTTCCTGTGGATGTGGCCGAACGCGCGCATCAGCGTGATGGGCGGCGAACAGGCCGCGAGCGTGCTGGCGACGGTAAAGCGCGACGGCATCGAGGCCAGGGGCGGCAGCTGGCCGGCGGAAGAGGAAGACGCTTTCAAGGCGCCGATCCGCGCCCAGTACGAATCCCAGGGCAATCCCTACTACGCCACCGCGCGTTTGTGGGACGATGGCATCATCGATCCCGCCGACACGCGCCGCGTGCTTGGACTGGCGATCTCCGCCTCGCTCAACGCGCCGATCGAGCCGGCGCGCTTTGGTGTGTTCCGGATGTAGCTGGCGGCATTCCAGTCAATGACCCAGTTCAAGCAGACGCTCATCAGCACAGGCGCCGCGGGCGCCCTCTTTGGCCTCCTGTTCGTGGCCGGCAGCTTTCTCGCCTACATGGACCAGGGCAGAGCCATTGCGCTTGGTCATGGCCCGGTGCATTGGGTGTTCTACGCTCGCGATGCGGCGGTTCTTTTCGCCGCGTCCGTCGGCTTCTGTACTCTGACGTTCGGCGTATTTCCCAGAGCCCTGCAATTCGCCTTCACTTGGCTGGCGCGTCGCCAGAGCACCAGCGCGACGTCCGGGGACCTCTAGCTCTAGGCAGGCCCGTTCGCGGCAGTCGGCCTGTAGAGTCCGAGGTCCGCTGCGAGCCACAGAAATGATGAGGCGAAGAAGAGCGGAGATGACGCGAAGACGTCGCCGATTGCCACGCCCTCGTCATCATCCTCGGGGAACCTCGCGTACAGGTTGGTAATCGCCCCGCAAACCGTTGAGCGATAGCGGTTTTGGTGAGGGTCGTCACACCATCCTCACATCGAGGCCGTGCTAGTCTGGTCTTTCGCCCCGTCGTTCCTGTCCCTTCAATTCGAGGAAGTCGCGTCATGGCTATTTTCCAGCCGAACCCTGCCAAGAACACCCTGTCCTTCGGCGAACAGTCCACGCCACCGGCACAGCCCGTGCGCGAGGCCACGCCTGCCGTCGCCGACTTCGCCGATTTCACGCCGCCGACCGCGCAGCCCGCCGCGCCGCGTCCGGCGCCGCAGCCGGAAGCCAAGGAATCGGTGATCGCCGCCGATCTCACCATCGAAGGCAAGATCGAAGGTACCGGCCATGTCCGCATCGCCGGCAAGTTCAAGGGCGACGTCAACGTCCAGGGCGACCTCACCATCGAGAACGGCGCCAAGCTCAACGGCGGCGTGCGCGCGAAGAAAGTCACCGTGGCCGGTGAGCTCGAAGGCAACATCGAATCGGCCTCCAACGTCGAACTGCTGCCCTCCTCGCTGTTGATCGGCGACCTCAAGGCCGGTTCGCTCACCGTCGCCGCCGGCTCGCGCATCCGCGGCAACGTCGAATGCGGCTGGAGCGAGAAGGACACGGCCGCGAACACGAAGAGCAATGGCAAGGCGTCGGCCGCCGCCAAGTCGGAAGAAGCCGCTTCGATTCAGTGAGCCCAGCTCAATGAGCAACGCCCGTCCGGGCACGGCAGGTGCCACGCGCACCTGCCCGCATTGCAAGACCCGCATCCTCGAAAGCGCGGCCGTGTGTCCCGCATGCAAGCATTACCTGCGGATCGACTCGCCCAACTCGCCGCTTGCACAGCCGATGCCTTCACCGCTCAAGGTGGAGGGGATCATTCGACATCCCGCGGATGGCGGGTCCTGGGAATATCAGGTTGTGATCACCGTGCGGGATGAGCGTGGTGACGAAGTGTCACGGCATGTTGTTGGGGTTGGTGCGCTGCATCCGAATGAGCAGCGGACGTTTTCGTTGGCGGTGGAGATGTTTGCGCCTGCTGTTAAGGGGGGGCGGCGACATTGACCTTTGTTTCTGGCCTTTGGTCATTCCGTTGAAAGCAAAAGCGTTTCGTCCGCTACGCGGCCGAGTTCATTTCTTTTGGTAAGCCCCAAAAGAAACGAACCAAAGAAAAACGCTTTTCTCGACACAGCAATCCCATGGCGGAGAGCACCTCAGGATTTTCCGACTCGCCATCCATGGCTCGGTCGGAAAACGGCGGGCATCCTGCCCGCCGCCCTTCGGGTCTAGATGGAATCGCGGCTCGCAAGGTTTAGCAGCCAAGAGCAAAGGCTTTGCTCGGCTTTGCTCGGCTTTGCTCCGCCTCTCGCTTCTAAAAATGCTTGAGCGCTCTTAGCCCCCGGAGACCCGGAGGGCGGCGCACAGGGATGTGCGCCGTTTTTCGACCGAGCCATGGATGGCGAGTCGAAAAATCCTGATAGCAATGAAGCCCTGGGGCTGCTTCGTCGGGAAAAGCGTTTTTCTTTGGTTCGTTTCTTTGATTCGCGCCATCCATGGCGCTCACCCCTTCGGGGCCGGCTGCGCCGTTCGCACGCGCTCCTGCGCGTGCAGTGACGCTTATCAAAAGAAATGAACTCGGCCGCGTAGCGGACGAAACGCTCTTGATCTTCAAAAAACCAAACTACTTCCGCCCCGACGGCGCACAACTATCGCAGCCGCCACACGCCCCATCAGAGCCGCCAACCACCGGCGGCGCAATCCGCTGCCCAAGCGCTCGCATCCAGCCCGGCCGCCCTTCCCTCACCATCGGCACCGCAACCGCCACCCGCACCCGCCGCGCAGCACCCGGAAACTGCTTCTTCATCACCCCCCACACGCTCACCAGCGTGACAAGCGCGATCACGACATACTGCAACGCGAGCGAGACGGTCATCGGCAAAGCCTCCTCAGCCACCACCCAACGCAACCGCAACCTGATACGTCACCAACGACGCCAGATAAGCCAGCGCGAACAGATACCCCGCCGTCAGCACCATCGTCTTCCACGAATTGGTCTCGCGCTTGATCGTCGCCCAGGTGGAAATGCACTGCGGTGCATAGATGTACCAGACCAGCAGTGACAGCGCCGTCGCCAGCGACCAGCCATCGGTGATGATCGGCGTCAGCGCCTGCGTGGCGGCATCGTCGTCGGCTGCCGACAAGGCGTACACGGTCGCCAGCGAAGACACGGCGACCTCGCGCGCGGCCAGTCCCGGGATCAGCGCGATGCAGATCTGCCAGTTGAAGCCGAGCGGTGCGAAGATCGCCGTCATCGCATGGCCGATGCGGCCGGCGAAGCTGTAGTCGATCGCGGGGCCGGTCGCGCCTTCCGGCGCGCCGGGGAACGACAGCAGCACCCACAGCAGGATCGTCAGCGCCAGGATGATGCCGCCGACGCGCTTGAGAAAGATCGCGGCGCGCTCGTACAGGCCGATCAGCAGATCGCGCGGATGCGGCATGCGGTACGAGGGCAGCTCCAGCAGCAGCGCATGCTCGCTCTTGTCGCGGCGCCACTTCTTCATCACGAACGACACCATCAGCGCGCTGAGGATGCCGGCCATGTACAGCGCGAACAGCACCAGCCCCTGCAGATTGAACGCGCCCCATATCGTGCGTTGTGGAATGAAGGCACCGATCAGCAGCGCATACACCGGTAGTCGCGCCGAACAGGTCATGAGCGGCGCAACTACTATCGTGGCGATGCGGTCGCGCGGGTCCTGGATCGAGCGCGTGGCCATGATGCCCGGGATCGCGCAAGCAAAGCTCGACAGCAGCGGGATGAAGGAACGCCCGGACAAACCGGCCGAAGACATCATGCGATCGAGCAGAAATGCTGCCCGCGGCAGGTAGCCCGATTCCTCGAGCGCGAGGATGAAGGCGAACAGGATCAGGATCTGCGGCAGGAACACGATCACGCTGCCAAGGCCGGCGATGATGCCCTTACTGAGCAAACTGGAAAGCGGCCCTTCCGGTAGCGTGCTGCTTACCCAGGCACCGAGCGCGGCGGTGCCGGCATCGATCAGGTCCATCACCGGCGTGGCCCAGGCATACACCGCCTGGAAGATCAGGAACATGATCGCAGCCAGCGCGAGCAGGCCGAACACCGGATGCAGCAGCCAGCGATCGAGCGCGTCGTCGATGCGCGCGGTGCGCGCGGGCATGCTCACCGCGAGCGCGAGCAGGCGGCGCGTCTCTTCGTGATAAGCCTGCTCGTGGTAGGTATCTTCGTGCGAACCGTCGCCTTCCGGCAGCCGGACGCGCGGCGGATGCGGCGCACCAGCCAGCGACTCGATGCGCTCAACCAGCGCCTTGGCGCCATTGCGGCGCACCGCCACGGTTTCCACCACCGCCACGCCGAGTTCGGCTTCCAGCGCGGCGCGGTCGATGCGGATGCCGCGGCGCGCGGCCACGTCGGCCATGTTCAGTGCCACCACCATCGGCCGGCCGAGTTCGCGCACTTCCAGCACGAAGCGCAGGTGCAGGCGCAGGTTGGTGGCGTCGATCACGCACACCAGCACGTCGGGCGCGGGCTCGCCGGGATAGAAGCCGCGGCACAGGTCGCGGGTGATGGCCTCGTCCAGGCTGGCCGGATGGAGGCTGTAGGTGCCCGGCAGATCGAGCAAGGCGTAGCTGCGGCCTGACGGCGCGATCAGGCGGCCTTCCTTGCGCTCGACGGTGACGCCGGCGTAGTTGGCCACTTTCTGCCGGCTACCGGTGAGCTGGTTGAACAGCGCGGTCTTGCCGCAGTTGGGATTGCCCACCAGCGCCAGGCGCAACGACGATGCGGCGGCGTTGCTCATTCGCGAGCGTCTCCGTTCTTCAGGATCACGCGCGCGGCCTCGTTGCGGCGCAGCGCAAATCGCGTGAAGCCGATCTGCACCAGCAGCGGCTCGGCACCGATGGGGCCTTGTGCCATCAGTTGCACGGTTTCACCGGCCACGAAACCGAGTTCGCGGAGGCGGCGGGCGATGGGGTCATGGGGCATCTGGTCCTCCACGCGCTCGACCGTGGCGCTGGCGCGTCGCGGCAAATCGGACAGCCTCATCAGAACCTGCCTAATGCCTTCTCATGGCCCGCGCCGGGACTATCTGCGTGCAGGGCAAGGAAGAGCGAGAGAGTGGATGCCGATCCACGACCGGGCGATGACGCCGCCCTGCGCGCAGATAGTCCCGGCCCTTCGGGTTGCCCCGCAATGGCCGCCATGCCGCGCCGCACGGCTTGACCTTGCAGGCAGCAAGGCGCGGCACCGCGCGACACCACCTGGCGGCCATTGCGGAGCAACGCGGGCCATGAGAAGGCATTAGGCAGGTTCTTACATCCGAATGGGAATTGTTCTCATTGTACAACCGACATACGTCCGGCGATACCGCCCTCCCGCCGGAACGCAACGGTGCAACGGCTATCATTTCGGTTCTTCGCCCGGTCCCTGTGCTCGCCGATGCCTTCCGACACCCTGCTCCTGCAACGCACCGACGCCGTGGCCCGGCTGCGCCTGAACCGACCTGAATTGCATAACGCTTTCGACGCGGCCCTGATCGCCGGTTTGACGGACGAGCTGGAGCGCCTCGCCAGCGACGCGACCGTCCGCGTCGTGGTGCTGGAAGGCACAGGCGCCTCGTTCTCCGCCGGCGCCGACCTGAATTGGATGCGTGGCATGGCATCGGCCAGTGAAGCCGAGAACCGCGCCGACGCACTCGCCCTCGCCCGCCTGATGCGCACGCTCGATGAATTGCCCAAACCGACCATCGCGCGCGTGCACGGCGCCGCGTTCGGCGGCGGCGTGGGACTGGTCGCCTGCTGCGACATCGCCATCGGCACGCCCGAGGCGAAGTTCGGCCTCACCGAGAGCAAGCTCGGCCTGCTGCCAGCGGTGATCTCGCCCTACGTGATCGCCGCGATCGGCGGGCGCCAGGCGCGGCGCTATTTCGCCAGCGCGGAGATCTTCGATGCCGACACGGCGCTCGGACTCGGGCTGCTGCATCAAGTGGTGGCCGCGGATGCGCTCGACGCCGCGATCGAACGCCAGATCGGTCTGCTGCTGAAGGCCGGCCCCCTGGCTTCGGCGCAGGCGAAGGCGCTGGTGCGCGCGGTCGCCGCGCAATCCGACCGCGACGCGCTCGACGCCGCCAACGCCGCGCTGATCGCGAAGCTGCGCGTCTCCCCCGAAGGCCAGGAAGGCCTGGGCGCATTCCTCGACAAACGCCCGCCCGCCTGGATTCCGGAGAAATAGGCCATGCTCGACCATCTGGGTTTTCCCGTTTCCGACTACGCGCGCTCCAAGCAGTTTTACGACACTGTCCTGGCGACACTGGGCTACGGTGTCGTCATGGAAGTCACGCCGGACATCACCGGCGACGGCAGCAGCCACTGCGGCTTCGGCAAGGACGGCAAGCCGGATTTCTGGATCGGCACCGGCGCGGCCGGCAACACGTGCGTCCACGTCGCCTTTTCAGCCGCTAGCCGCAGCGCCGTCGATGCGTTCCATCAAGCCGCCATCCAGGCCGGCGCCCGCGACAACGGCGCGCCGGGCCTGCGGCCGCACTACCATCCGAACTACTACGGCGCGTTCGTCCTCGATCCGGACGGCCACAATATCGAAGCCGTCTGCCACGCGCCGGAAGCCTGAGATGTTCGACAAGATCCTGATTGCCAACCGTGGCGAAATCGCCTGCCGCGTCATCCGCACCGCACGCCGCCTCGGCATCCGCACGGTGGCCGTGTATTCGGAAGCCGACGCCGATGCGCAGCACGTGCGTCTGGCCGACGAGGCCTGGCCGATCGGCGGACCGCGCCCGGCCGACAGCTACCTGCGCGGCGATGCCATCCTCGACGCCGCCAGGCGCAGCGGCGCGCAGGCCATCCATCCCGGTTACGGCTTCCTCAGCGAAAACGCGGATTTCGCCGATGCCGTGGAAGCGGCCGGCCTCGTCTTCATCGGCCCGAAAGCGGCATCGATGCGCAAGATGGGCAGCAAGGCCGGCGCCAAGGAACTCATGCAGGCCGCCGGCGTGCCGGTGGTGCCCGGCTACACCGGCGAGGACCAGAGCGCGGACGTGCTGTCGCGCGAGGCCGAGCGCATCGGCTTCCCGCTGATGATCAAGGCCGCGCACGGCGGCGGCGGCAAGGGCATGCGCATCGTGCGCAGCGCCGCGGAATTCCTGCCCAATCTGGAAAGCTGCCAGCGCGAGGCGAGGAACGCCTTCGGCCGCGACCGCGTGTTGCTGGAACGCTACATCGAGCAGCCACGCCACATCGAGATCCAGGTGTTCGGCGACAGCCATGGCAACGCCATCCATCTGTTCGAGCGCGAATGCTCGGCGCAGCGGCGCTATCAGAAGGTGCTGGAGGAATCGCCCTCGCCCTTCCTGACGCCGGAACTGCGCGCCGCGATGGGAACGGCCGCCGTGCAGGCGGCGCGCGCGATCGACTATGCCAACGCGGGCACAGTGGAGTTCATCGTCGCGCCCGATGCTGACGGCCGTCCGGGGAATTTCTATTTCATGGAGATCAACACGCGCCTGCAGGTGGAACATCCCGTCACGGAACTGGTGACCGGCCTCGATCTCGTCGAATGGCAGCTGCGCATCGCCTCCGGCGAACCGCTGCCGCTCACACAGGACGAGGTCACCCAGCACGGACACGCCATCGAAGTGCGCCTGTACGCGGAAGACCCGGATGCCGGCTTCCTGCCCGGCTCCGGCCGCCTGCAGCGGCTGCGCCTGCCGACGCCTTCCGCACACGTGCGCATCGACTCCGGCGTGATCGAAGGCGACACGGTGACGATCTTCTACGATCCGATGATCGCCAAGCTGATCGTCCATGATGCCGATCGCCCACGCGCCCTCGCCCGCCTGCGCGAAGCGCTGGCGCGATGCGAGGTCGAAGGCCCGAAGTCCAACATCGCCTTTCTCGAACGGCTGGCGCGACATCCGGCCATCGTCGGTGGCAACATCGACACCGGCTATCTCGACCGTCATCTCGACGAATTCGTCGGCAACGATGCCGGTGACAGCGCTGGCGATGCCGTCGTGGCCGCCTCGGTCGTCGCATTGCTGCAAGACGAGGCCGAGATGCGCGCGCTTGCCGCAAGCAGCGGCGATCCTTACTCGCCCTGGGCGGACGCTTCCGGCTGGCGCCTGGGGCATGCCGGCCAACGCCGGCTGGTCCTGCGCGAGGGCGATCTTCGCCACACCATCGTCGCCCACGGCGCCAGCGGCGATTACCGCATCGATTTCAACGGACGCAGCATTGAAGTCCGCGGCGCCCGGCTGGATGGCGATTCGCCGGACGGCAGCCACCTCAGCGCACGCATCGACGAACGATCGTATCGTTACCGCGTCGACGCCGACCGCCATCGCGTCCTGCTGCACGATGGCGAACGCCGCCAACGCTACGCGCGCGTCCCGGCCTACGAGCCGGAACGCGCCACCGCTTCCGGCGGCGGCAACCGCGTCGCCGCGCCAATGCCCGGCCGCATCGTGCTGATCAAGATCGCGCTTGGCGATACGGTGTCGCAGGGACAGGAATTGCTGGTGATGGAAGCGATGAAGATGGAACTCGCCCTCAAGGCACCGCGCGATGGTGTCATCGCTGAGTTGCGCGCCGTCGCCGGCGATTTCGTCGAGGCCGATACCGCACTGGTTTTGCTGGAGACCTGAGATGGCGCTTCCCCCACATGTCCGCATCGTCGAAGTCGGCCCGCGCGATGGACTGCAGAACGAGAAGACGATCATCCCGGCCGCCGCGAAGATCGAACTGATCAACCGCCTCAGCGCCACCGGCCTGCAGACCATCGAGGCCACCAGCTTCGTCAGCCCGAAATGGATTCCGCAACTGGCCGACGCCGCCGAGGTCTTCGCCGCCATCGATCGCAAGCCCGGCGTGCGCTATCCGGTGCTGGTGCCGAACGAGCAAGGCTACGATCGCTCCCGCGCCGTCGGCGCCGAGGAGATCGCCGTCTTCACCGCCGCGTCGGAAGCCTTCAACAAGAAGAACATCAACGCCACCATCGACGAATCGCTGGCACGCTTCGAACCGGTGCTCGCGCGCGCCAAGGCCGATGGCGTGGCGGTGCGCGGTTACGTTTCCACCGTGCTCGGCTGCCCGTACCAGGGCGAGGTGCCGGTCGCCGATGTCGTGCGCGTGGCGCGCGCGATGCACGCGATGGGCTGCTACGAGATTTCGCTCGGCGACACCATCGGCGTCGGCACGCCAAGCAAGGCCCGCGCGATGCTGCTGGCCGTCGCCGAAGCGGTGCCGATGTCCGCGCTCGCCGTGCATTTCCACGACACCTACGGGCAGGCGCTCGCCAACATCCTCGCCTGCCTGGAGGAAGGCGTCGCCGTGGTGGATGCCGCCGTCTCCGGCACGGGTGGCTGCCCCTACGCGAAGGGCGCCACCGGCAATGTCGCCAGCGAGGACGTCGTGTACATGCTGCACGGCATGGGCATCACCACCGGCGTCGACCTCGACCGCCTCGTCGAGACGGGGCGCTGGCTGGCATCGCTGCTGGGCCACGAGACCAACAGCAGGGTCAACAAGGCCAAATCAGCGGCATGACCCGCGGTATGACCGCATCGGGAAGCTGAGCCGGGCCTGCTCTGGGCTAAAATATGGTTTTTCCCTCGCAGGGTTCCGTATGCAGATCGCAAACGCCCGCGCCGTCGTCACCGGCGGCGTTTCCGGCCTAGGCTTGGCCGTCGCCAGACACCTGGTCGCCAACGGCGGCAAGGTCGCGCTGTTCGACGTGAATGACGAGAAAGGCGCGGCCGCCGTCGCCGAACTCGGTGCCGACAAGGCGCGCTACTTCAAGACCGACGTCACCGACGAGGCCGGCGTCGCCGCCAACGTCGCCGCCGCCAAGGAATTCCTGGGCGGGCTGAACGCGGCGATCAACTGCGCCGGCATCCTCGGCTCCGGCCGCGTCCTCGGCCGCGAAGGCGCGATGCCGCTGTCGCAATTCCAGACCACGGTGCTGGTCAATCTGGTCGGCAGCTTCAACGTCGCCAAGGCCGCCGCCGCGCTGATGCAGCACAACGAAGCCGGCGATGACGGCGAGCGCGGCGTCATCGTCAACACCGCCTCGGTCGCCGCCTTCGAGGGCCAGATCGGCCAGGCCGCCTACTCCGCGTCCAAGGGCGGCGTGGTCGGCATGACGCTGCCGATGGCGCGCGAACTCTCCCGCTTCGGCATCCGCGTGATGACGATCGCGCCTGGCGTGTTCTGGACACCGATGGTCGACGGCATGAGCGAGGACGTGCAGAAGTCACTCTCCGCCTCGATCCCCTTCCCGTCGCGCCTCGGCCGGCCGGAGGAATTCGCCGACCTGGTCGCCTACATCCTCGGCAACCGCTACCTCAACGGCGAAACCATCCGCATCGACGGTGCAACGCGCTTGACGCCGAAGTAACACATACTCGTCATTTTCAGCTGCTTTTAACGGCCGAATGGCTGTCAAGCTGAGACCTGTTTTGCTTTTCTCCGTCAAGAACGAAGTCAAAATAGGTTCCAGCTTTCGCTGGAATGACGAGACGATTTTTTCGTCGCGATTTCAGATTTTCCATCTCAGAATCTCATCCATATGAAAGCCTACGACGTCAAGAAAGGAAACGTGGTCGAACACAACGGCAACGTCTACCAGATCCGCGATATCGAGCGCAGCTCGCCGCAAGGGCGCGGCGGCAATGTGCGCTTCCGCTTCGTGATGTACAGCGTGCCCGGCGGCAACAAGACCGACGCCAGCTTCGACGCGGACGACGAGCTGAAGGAAGTCGACCTGATGCGCCGCCAGGCCAGCTTCTCCTACAAGGACGGCGAAGCCTTCGTCTTCATGGACGACGAGGACTTCACGCCGTACATGCTGGACGCCGACGTCGTCGGCGATGGCGCCGGCTACATCACCGAAGGGCTGACCGGATGCTACGTCCAGGTCATCGACGAACAACCCGTCGCGCTGCAACTGCCGCAGAGCGTGGTGCTGGAAGTCATCGACACGCCGCCGGAACTCAAGGGCGGCACCGCCACCAAGCGGCCGAAGCCGGCGAAGCTCAGCACCGGCCTGGAAATCCAGGTGCCGGAATACATCGGCAACGGCGAGCGGGTGTGGGTGAACACCTCGACCGGCGAATTCTCCGGGCGCGCGGACTGACATGAAACCGATCGCGACCAGTTTTTTCATCGTACTCGCGGTGGCATCCATGCCCGCATTTTCCGCCAAGCCGAAGAGGCCTCCTGCGGCGGAGGTGAACAGCGGGCCACAGGATCCGATGACCTGCGCCAGGATGACGAAAAGCGAAGTGCGGGCATCGGATTGCAAATATCCCGATGACGTCCTGACTTTCCTGGACGATCGCGCCATCTGCGAACACTGGCTTGGTGAAACCGGCTACGACGCGACTCGACGCGCCATCATCAATCAGGCGGTCAACAAGACATGCAACGGTCTTGATGATCGACTTTCTTCGCTGCACAAGAAATATCGCAAGAACGCCGGAGTGACCCGGTTTCTGTCGAAGCTCCAGAACATCGGCAAGTAATCTCGCTGGATTCGGGCATCGAGCGACTTTTCGAGGCCCATCAGGAAAACGCACCGGGCGTGCGCCGATATCGGCCACGCCCGGCGGAATTGCCGATCGCTCTCTCGATCTTAGGTACACGGCCCGGTTGCGGTCGCGGACCCCGTGAGCTGATTGTTCAAATAGAAATTCACCGTGGCCTTGATCGTGCCCGGTCGCCTGTTGCAGTAGAAGGAACAGGAATACTTGTTCGTGCAATTCGCAGGGAAGACCGCGTCGGTTCCCTGGGAGTCGATGCTCCATGCGATCAGGTCGTGCGTGGGGCCCGGCCTGAGCGTGAAGCAGTAGTTGCCGTCCGTGCATTCCAGGTAGACGGATTCTTGCGCCCGCACCTGCGCGGGTGCCATCAGGAAGGCGCCCACGAGCGCCGCCGCGCCGAGGATCGAATATTTCATAGCTGCTCTCCATGGATTTGAGTGATGGCCGCCTCCCTGGAACAGGAGATCGCGGCACCTCTCAACTCGGAATCCATGGCGGGAACGGCTCATCGCGCCCTCGCTGGCGCGATCGCTCCACCGAGGCGGCAGGCCTTAAGGGTCGAACAACTTGCCTGGATTCATGATCCCGTCGGGATCGAAGACGCGCTTCACGCCCCGCATCAACGCGATTTCCCCGGCGCTGCGCGTCGATGCCAGGTAGGGCTTCTTGACCAGCCCGATGCCATGCTCGGCAGAAATGCTGCCGTCGTGTTTCCTCAGCGCCTCGGCCAGCAGCTTGGTGACGTGCTCGCATTGCGCGAGGAACGCCTCGTCGCCGAGATCGTCCGGCTTCAACACATTGATGTGCAGATTGCCGTCGCCGATATGACCGAACCAGACCACGTCGAAATGCGGGTACTCACGTCCGATCAACGCCTGTGTTTCCTCGAGGAAGGCGGGCATCGCGGAAATCCGCACCGAGACGTCGTTCTTGTAGGGCTTGTAGCGCGCCAGGCTCTCGGTGATGCCTTCGCGCAATCGCCACAGCTGCGCGGCCTGCGCTTCACTCTGGCTGATCACACCGTCACTCACCCAGCCCTGCTCCATGCAATGCTCGAACGCGGCGAGCACCCTCGCCTCCTGTGCATCGTCGCCGATGGCGAATTCGGTGACGACGTAGTACGGATGCACTTCCGCGAATGGCGCCTGCGCGCCATGCGCGAGCACATGATGCAGCGCCCGATCGGTGAAGAATTCGAACGCCTCCAGCTGCAGCCGTTCGCGCAACGCCGCGAACACCTGCATCAGCACCTCGAACGAAGGCAGCGCCAGCAGCATCACATTGGTCGGCGGCGGCGGATCGGTCAGCTTCAGCGTCGCCTCCACGACGATGCCGAGCGTGCCCTCCGAGGCGATCGCCAGATGCCGCAGGTCGTAGCCGCTGGAGTTCTTGATCAGCCCCCGATTGAGATCGAGCAACTCGCCCGTTCCCGTCACCAGCTTCAGGCCGGCGACCCATTCCCGGGTGTTGCCGTAGCGGATCACGCGGATGCCCCCGGCATTGGTGGCGATGTTGCCGCCGATGCTGCAGGAACCGCGGGCGGCGAAATCGACCGGATAGACCAGGCCATGCTCGCGCGCGGCCTCGTGCACGGCCTGTAGCGCAATGCCGGGCTGCACGGTCAGGGTGCGGTCGATGGGATCGAAGCCGAGCACCCGGTTCATGCGCTCCAGGCTCAGCACCAGTTCCCCGTTCGCGGCCACGGCCCCGCCCGACAGGCCGGTCCGGCCGCCCGACGGCACGATGGCGACGCCATTGGCCCGCGCCCAGCGCACCACCGCCTGCACCTCTTCGATGTCACCCGGCAGTGCGATCGCCAGCGGCGCCGGCGTCCAGCGCCGGGTCCAGTCACGGCCGTAATGCTCGAGATCGGCCGCTTCGGTTTTCAGGCGCAGTCCGGGCGCGGCTTGCTGCAGGCTATCGAGACGCGGATCGGCCATGGGGTCGGAAACATCGGCGGGAGAGCCAGCGTGCCAGCAGGCCCGGCCGGCGTCCAGTGCGGCAGTGCAGCAAAGACAAGGAATTGCTGGCACACTCCAGAACGTGCGCTGCCCGCCCCGTCCGCTTTTTGCTCTTCGCTGCTAAGAATCCCGAAGTGGCAGGACCAATGGGAGACCCGGAGGGCGGCGCACAGGATGTGCGCCGTTTTTCGACCGAGCCATGGATGGCGAGTCGAAAAATCCCGATAGCAACGAAGCGGTGGGATTGCTTCGTCGGGAAAAGCGTTTTTCTTTGGTTCGTTTCTTTTGACGCTTATCAAAAGAAATGAACTCGGCCCGAAGGGGCGAAACGCCTTTAGCTTTGAATCAACAAAAGATAGAAGCAACAGCAAAATGGATCCCAGCTTCCGCTGGGACGACGAACAAGGGCAACACCCCTCCCCCATTGAGCCTTACAGCCCGGCGACGATGAAAAAAACGTCCTATCCCAAGCGCGACATCCGCATCCTCCTCCTCGAAGGCATCAGCCCCACCGCCGTCGAGACCTTCCAGGCCGCCGGCTACACCCAGATCGAGCAGCACGCCAAATCGCTCCCGGAAGACGAGCTCAAGCGCCGCATCGTCGACGCCCACTTCATCGGCATCCGCTCGCGCACGCACCTGAGCGCGGAGGTGCTGGCCGAGGCCCGGCGCCTGCTCGCGATCGGCTGCTTCTGCATCGGCACCAACCAGGTCGATACCGACGCGGCGGAACTGGCGGGCATCCCCGTCTTCAACGCGCCCTACTCCAACACCCGCAGCGTGGCCGAGCTGGTGGTGGCCGAGGCGATCATGCTGCTGCGCGGCATCCCGCAGAAATCCGCCGAATGCCATCGCGGCGGCTGGTCGAAGTCGGCCGCCGGCAGCCATGAGGCGCGCGGCAAGACCATCGGCATCGTCGGCTACGGCCACATCGGCACACAGGTCGGCGTGCTGGCCGAGTCGCTCGGCATGCAGGTGCTGTTCCACGACATCGAGACCAAGCTCTCGCTCGGCAATGCGCGCCCGTCGACCGATCTGGACGATCTGCTGCAACGCTCCGACGTGGTCACGCTGCACGTGCCGGAAACGCCGGCCACGAAACTGATGTTCGGCGCCAAACAGATCGCGCGCATGCGCCCTGGCGCGCACCTGATCAATGCCTCGCGCGGCACCGTGGTCGATATCGACGCGCTGGCGGCGGCGTTGCAATCCGGCCACATCGGCGGCGCGGCCGTGGACGTGTTCCCGGTGGAACCGAAAGGCAACGACGATGCCTTCGAGTCGCCGCTGCGCGGCCGCGACAACACCATTCTCACCCCGCACGTCGGTGGCAGCACGCTGGAAGCGCAGGACAACATTGGCGTGGAAGTGGCCGCAAAACTGGTGCGCTACAGCGACAACGGCAGCACGCTCTCGGCGGTGAACTTCCCCGAGGTCACTTTGCCCGAGCATGCCGCCAGCCACCGCCTGCTGCACATCCATCGCAACGTGCCCGGCGTGCTGTCGCAGATCAACGACATCTTCAGCAAGCGCAACATCAACATCGATGGCCAGTTCCTGCGCACCGACTCCAAGGTCGGCTACGTGGTGATCGACGTAACCGCCGATCAGGTGCAGGCCGGGGAGTTGCGCGTGGCGCTGTCGGAGATTCCGGGAACGCTGAAAACGCGCGTGCTGTACTGACGCGCGATCCGATCAGCTGGCGGCCGCTATGCCCGGCCGCCGGCGGAGATTTCCGTCGCGCCGCGGATGATGTCGATCACCTGTCCACGGAACCAGGCATGCGCCTGATCGTGCTGCCGCGACTCGTGCCAGTAGGCCAGGATCGGGAATGGCTTCACCCGCAGCGGCAACGGCCGTACCACGATCGGCAGCAGGCCAGAAAGATGCTTCGCGTATGACTGCGGCAATGTCAGCAGCAGATCACTGCCCGTGACGACCTGACAGGCCGCGAAATAGTGCTGGCAGACCAGACGGATCGCGCGGAACAGCCCGCTCTGCCCCAGCAGCACGTCGAGCGTGTGCGGCTCGCCGAGCAGTGACACCGCGACGTGCTGCGCACCGAGATAGTCGGCGCGGCGCAAGGCTCCCGTGGCCAAGGGGTGCTCCCGGCGCATCGCCACCACCAGGGTGTCGTCAATCAGGTAATCGGTGATCAGGCGCGGCCCCACCGGAAGCCGGCGATCGATCACCAGATCCACCCGGCCGACACTCAACTCGCGCTCGACCTCGCCCACCGCGACCCGCCGGCTCACCAGCCGCAACCGCGGCGCCGATCGTGCCAGTTGCGCGAGCAGCGGCGGCAATGCGATCGATTCCAGCGCGTCGCGGAACCCCACCGAGAACTCCATCTCCAGCACGGCCGGATCGAAATCGGCGCGGATGCGCGAAGCCGCCTGCAATCCCTTCAGATGCACCTGCACTTCGGCGATCACCGCGCGCGTGCGCTCGGTGGGAAACATGCGGTTGCCCTGCCGCACGAACAGCGGATCGTCGAAATGCGCGCGCAGCCGGTTCAACGCATGCGTGACCGCCGGCTGGGTGAGATGCAGCGCGCGCGCAGCCGCCCCGATGCCGCCATGCACGTAGACCGCGTCCAGGATGCGGAACAGGTTGAGGTCGACACGGCTGTCCGGGCTGGCCATCAACCCATTATCCATACGAATGACCCTGCATAAAACATATTCATTTCATGGATGACAGGAACCAGCGTAGGCTCGACCGCGCCAACCCGGAGCCGAGCGCCATGGAGTTCTCCCCGTCCGACCGTTGCCGAGCCATGAGCGAGCGCCTGCGCCGCTTCATGCAGGAGGAAATCCTGCCGGCCGAATCCACCCATGCCGCCCAACTGGCCGGCGGTGACGACTGGCGCCGCTGGCGACAGCCGCCGGTGATGGAGGAACTGAAGGCCAAGGCCCGCGCGGCCGGGTTGTGGAATCTGTTTTTGTCTAATGATTTTCTGCCCGACGCCGATCACGGCGGCACGGGCCTGAACAATGTCGACTACGCGCCCCTGGCCGAAATCATGGGCCATTCCTTCATCGCGCCCGAGGTCTTCAACTGCAACGCGCCGGACACCGGCAACATGGAAGTGCTGGCCCGCTACGGTTCGCCCGAACAGAAACGGCAATGGCTGACACCTTTGTTGAACGGTGAAATCCGCTCCGCCTTCTGCATGACCGAGCCGCAGGTCGCCTCCTCCGACGCCACCAACATGCAGGCGACCGCGATTATCGACGGCGACGACGTGGTGCTCAACGGCCGCAAGTGGTGGTCCACCGGCATCGGCCATCCGAACTGCCGCTTCGTGATCTTCATGGGCCTGAGCAATCCCGAAGCCGAACCACATCGCCGTCATGCGATGGTGATCTGCCCGCTCGACGCACCGGGCGTGAAGATCGAGCGCATGCTGCCCGTGTTCAACGCCTACGACGAACCATTCGGCCATGGCGAAGTGAGCTTCACCGATGTGCGCTTGCCGGCCACCCACATCATTCTCGGGCCTGGTCGCGGCTTCGAAATCGCACAGGGCCGACTGGGGCCGGGCCGCATCCACCATTGCATGCGCGCATTGGGCGCGGCCGAACGCGCGCTCGCCCTGCTGTGCGCGCGCGCGGCGGACCGGCAGGCGTTCGGCCAGCCGCTGATCCGACTGGGCGGCAACGCCGATCTCATCGCCGACCTGCGCATGGCGATCGAACAGGCACGGCTGCTCACGCTGAAAGCCGCGTGGACGATCGACACGCAAGGCCCGAAGGCGGCGCTGAGTTTGGTCTCGCAGATCAAGGTCGTGGTGCCGGCGGTGGCACAGCGTGCCGCCGATGCGGCGATCCAGATCCACGGTGCCGCCGGCCTGTCGAACGACTTCCCGCTCGCGGCGCTCTACGCATACGCACGCGTGCTGCGACTCGCCGACGGCCCCGATGAAGTGCATCGCGCCGTGGTCGCCAAACTCGAAATCAAGCAGCAATTGGGAGCGCGGGCATGACCGCAGAGATCGCGATCGACCAGGCCCGTCCGGTACGCGAAGAAGATGCGTTCGATCTCGCCCGCGTCGACACCTTCCTCAAGAGCCGCATCGAAGGCCTGTCGGGTACTCCGGAACTGCGTCAGTTTCCCGGCGGCGCATCGAATCTGACCTATCTGCTGCGTTATGGCGATCGCGAACTCGTCCTGCGCCGCCCGCCCGCCGGCGTGAAAGCCAAATCCGCGCACGACATGCTGCGCGAGGCGCGTGTGATGGCGGCACTGAAGCCGCACTATCCCCACGTGCCGACGATCCTGGCCAGTTGCGACGATCCCGATGTGATCGGCCAGGATTTCTATGTGATGGAACGGCTGCGCGGCGTGATCCTGCGCCGCGACCTGCCCGACGGGCTTGGTCTGGATACGGACGGCGTGCGCCGCCTGTGCACCGGCTTCGTCGATCGCCTGATTGAATTGCACGGCATCGACGCGCACGCACCGGACATCGCCGCGCTCGGCAAGGGCGAAGGCTACGTCGCACGTCAGGTCACCGGCTGGAGCGAGCGCTGGCGGCAATCGCTCACCGAGGGCACCGATGCCTGCGAAGACGTGCTGGCCTGGCTGACCGAAAAACAGCCCGTGCGCGAAACCGCGATCTGCGTGATCCATAACGATTACCGCTTCGACAACATCGTTCTGGATCCCTCGCAGCCCTTGTCCATCATCGGCATTCTCGACTGGGAAATGGCGACGCTCGGCGATCCTTTGATGGACCTCGGCGGCTCCCTCGCCTACTGGGTACAGGCCGATGACGACGACACCTTCCAGATGTTCCGTCGCCAACCGACCAACGCGCCGGGCATGCTCGGCCGCCGCGAAATCGTCGACTACTACGCCGCGCGCACCGGCCGCGACGTGGGCGTGTTCGATTTCTACGAAGTGTTCGGCCTGTTCCGGCTAATGGTGATCATCCAGCAGATCTACCGCCGCTTCGTGCTCGGCCAGACCACCAACCCGCAGTTCGCCGGCTTCGGACAGGCCGCGCGCTACATGGGACACCGGTGCCGCAACGTGATCGCGCGTTCGGGGCTGTAACGATGGCCGACCTGCTCCTGATCCGGCACGGCCAGGCCAGCTTCGGCGCGGCCGATTACGACAGGCTGTCGGACACCGGCGAGGAACAATCGCGCCGGCTCGGCGCCTGGCTCGCGCGCAGTGGCGCCAGCGCGCAACTGGTCGCGACCGGACGCATGCAGCGGCACGCGCGCACCGCAGCGCTGTGCCTCGAAACCGCGGATGCCGCCGCTCTTCCACGCCTGGAACTCACCGGCCTGGATGAACTCGACCACGTCGAAGTGTTGAAACGTCACCGCCCCGACCTCGCCGACTACGACAGCTTTTCGCGCGAACTGCGCAGCCACGCCGATCCGCATCGCGCTTTCCAGGAAATGTTCGCCGAGGCGGTGGCGCGCTGGAGCGGCGGCAACCACGATCACGAGTATGCTCGCAGCTGGCCGGATTTCCGCCGGGAGACACTCGCTGCGCTGCGCACGCTTTCGGAACATCCTGCCCGCGAAATCTGGGCCTTCACCTCCGGCGGCCCGATCGCGGTGATCGCCACCGAACTGCTCGGTGCACCGATCGAACGCACGTTCTCGCTCAGCTGGAATCTCGTGAACACCGGCATCACCCGCATCCGTTTCCGGCGTAGCGGCGCGCAACTGATCACCTACAACGCCTGGCCGCATCTGGCCGATGCGGAAGATGCACGACTGATCACCTATCGCTGATCGATTCCTTTGGAACCACTGCCATGACCGACGCTTCCTTCTCCGATCCCTTCGACCTCAGCGGCAAGATTGCCCTCGTCACCGGCGCCAGCCGCGGCATCGGTGCCGAGATCGCCAAACTGCTCGCCGCCAAGGGCGCGCACGTGATCGTGTCCAGCCGCAAGCAGGACGACTGCCAGAAAGTCGTCGACGAGATCACTGCTGCGGGCGGCGCGGCCGAGGCCGTCGCCTGCCACATCGGCGAGCCGGCGCAGATCGACACCCTGTACGCCGCGCTCACGGCAAAACATGGCCGGCTCGATGTCCTGATCAACAACGCCGCGACCAACCCCTACTTCGGGCCGATCGTGGACACCGATCCCGGCGTGTTCCAGAAAACGGTGGACGTGAACATCCGCGGCTATTTCTACATGTCCACCAATGCCGCAAAGCTGATGGCCGCGAACGGTGGCGGCTCCATCGTCAACGTGGCCTCGGTCAACGGCGTGGTGCCCGGCTTTCAGCAAGGCATCTACTCGATCACCAAGGCCGCGGTGATCTCGATGACCAAGGCCTTCGCGGTGGAATGCGCTTCGGTCGGCGTGCGCTGCAATGCCTTGCTGCCCGGCCTGACGGACACCAAGTTCGCATCCGTACTGGTGAACACGCCGGAAATCCTCAAGCTCGCGCTCGCGCACGTGCCGATGCGGCGCGTGGCGCAGCCCTCGGAAATGGCGGGCGCGGCCCTATATTTCGCTTCGCCAGCATCGTCGTACACCACCGGCGCCGTGCTCAACGTCGATGGCGGTTATCTCTCCGTCTGATTCTTTGCATCCGCCGCTCTTCGTCACTCCCTCCGGAGATTTTCGAATGCCACACTCCATCGCCCCACGTCTTGCCGGCAAGCAGGCCTTCATCACGGGCGCCGCCGGCGGACTGGGCCGCGCCATTGCGCAGCGCTTCGCTCAACAGGGCGCCAAGCTGTTCATCACGGATCTCGACGGTGCACGTGTCGCCGAAGTCGCCGACGCCATCAATGCCGAAGCCGGGACACGAATCGCCTGGGCCGCCGCCCAGGATGTCCGCGACGAAGCGGTCTGGGAAACGTTGTTGAGCGAGGCGAACGCAGCCATGGGCGGACTCTCGATCCTGGTCAACAATGCCGGCACCGGCTCGATGGGCCGGATCGAGCAGATCGAGCAAAAGGAATGGCGCCGCGTGATGGCGGTGAACGTGGAGAGCATCGTGTTCAGCTGCAAGCATGCCCTGCCCTACCTGCGCGAACGGCAGCCGGCATCGATCGTCAATATTTCCTCGCTGGCTGCCTTCAAGATCGAGCCCGACTACACCGCCTACAACGCCTCGAAAGCCGCCGTGGCATCGCTGAGCAAGTCCATCGCCGTAGATTGCGCGCGACAGAAGATCGACGTGCGTTGCAATTCGATCCACCCGGCTTTCATCCGCACCGGCATCGTCGAGCCGTTCTTCCAGCAATTGGGCGAAGAGGAAGCCACCCGCAAGCTGGTGCGCGGCATTCCAATGCATCGGCTCGGCGATCCGGACGACGTGGCCTATGCCGCGATCTATCTCGCTTCCGATGAAAGCCGCTACGTCACCGCCGCCGAACTCGTCATCGACGGCGGCGCCCGCGCCGTCTGACTTCCCTCTTCCCGAATTCCCTGCGAGGTTCCCGATGTCCGCTTCCAACCGTCAGATGCGCCTCAAGACCCGCCCTGAAGGCGCCGTGCGCAAAGAGGATTTCGATCTCGTCGAGCAGCCCTTGCCCGAACTCCAGGACGGCGAAGTGCTGGTGCGCGTGCTGTACCTGTCGATGGACCCGACCAATCGCGTGTGGATGCGTGACATCCCGCAGTACATGCCGCCGGTGGCGATCGGCGAGGTGATGCGAGCCGCGGGCATCGGCCGCGTGGTGGCATCGAAGTCCGCGCGCTACGCCGAAGGCGATCTGGTGCAAGGCCTGCTGGGCTGGCAGGACTACGCGCTGTTCCATGGGGACAAGGCGCAGGGTTACGTCAAATTCCCAGCGCAACCTGGATTGCCACTGCCCACCCTGCTCGGCGCCTGCGGCATGAGCGGAATGACCGCCTATTACGGCCTCACCGAAATCGCGCCGGTGCAGCCCGGCGAAACGCTGGTGGTCTCCGCCGCCGCCGGCTCGGTCGGTTCGATCGCGGGACAGATCGGCAAGATCCACGGCGCGCGCGTGGTCGGCATCGCCGGCGGCGCCGACAAGTGTCGTTATCTCATCGAGGAACTCGGATTCGACGCCGCCGTCGATTACAAGGCCGCCGACTGGAAACAGGCGCTCAAGGCCGCCACGCCCGACGGCGTACACGTGAACTTCGAGAACGTCGGCGGCGAGATCATGCGCGCTGTGCTCTCGCGCATGGTGATCGGCGGCCACGTCGCGCTGTGCGGCATGATCACCAGCTACAGCGGCGACAGCCGTCCCGCCGACGATTTCAGCGTCGCGATCTTCAAGCGCCTGACCATCCGCGGCTTCCTCATCCTCGACTACAAGCACGCCAAGGAAGCCGTGCAGGCGATCAGCGGATGGCTGCGCGAAGGAAAGCTCAAGGCCGAGGAAACCGTCGCGGACGGCCTGGAGAATGCGCCCCTCGTGCTCAACCGCCTGTTCGACGGCAGCCATCGCGGCAAGCTGGTGCTGCGCGTTGATCCGTCCGCCTGAGCATACGCCTCCACCTCGCCATCAAGAGTCCTGCATTTCAATAAACGGCCTCCGCGCGGGACTTCCCATGTGCCGCGCGCGTTCTGTATGATCGCCGCTCGCTTCGCCGAGGAAGCCTTCATGCAAAGTGTCCGCATCCGCGCCTGACGCAGGCAATCCCGCCTCAGGTCGCCCACCAGCCCCGCTGGTCAGCACGTCTCAGCACTGAATCCTGCTGAAGCGCACTTCCCGTGTGCGGTGTCGCCGCACGCCTTTCGGAAACAAATCCATCATGTCTATTCCTGCCTTTCGCGCCGGCAAGGCGGCGATCGCGTTCATCCTCGTCACCGCGATGCTCGACATCGTGGCGATGGGGATCGTTATCCCCGTCCTGCCCCCTCTCATCGAACAATTCGCAGGCGACAGCTCACGCGCCGGCATCATCAACGGCGTCTTCGTGGCGTTGTGGGCGTTCATGCAATTCGTGGCGTCGCCCGTCATCGGCTCCTTGTCCGATCAGTACGGCAGGCGGCCGATCATCCTGCTATCGACCGCCGGACTCGCCGCCGACTACTTGCTGATGGCGCTGGCGCCGAACCTGTGGTGGCTGGCCGTGGGCCGCATCATCGCCGGCGTTACCTCCGCAAGTTTCACCACCGTCTACGCCTACATGGCCGATGTCACCACGCCGGAAAACCGGGCCCGTGGCTACGGCCTGATCGGTGCGGCGTTCAGCGCCGGCTTCGTCGCCGGTCCGCTGCTGGGCGGTGTGCTCGGCGAATGGTCGCCGCGCGCGCCGTTCTGGGTGGCGGCAGCGATGAGCACCGTGGCGTTCTTCTACGGCGCTTTCATCCTGCCGGAGTCGTTGCCGAAGGAACGGCGCATGACATTCTCGTGGAAGCGCGCCAACCCGCTCGGCGCTTTGCGGTTGCTGCGCTCGCATCCGGAACTGACCGGGCTGGCGACCGTCAACTTCCTGCTCTACTTCTCCCATCACGTGTTCTCCGCTGTGTTCGTGCTGTATGCGGGACATCGTTATGGACTGGGCGCATGGCAGGTTGGCCTGTTGCTCGCGCTGGCGGGTGTGCTTGAGTTGATCGTGCAGGGCGTGCTCACTGGTCCCGCGGTGAAGCGTTTCGGCGATCGCAAGGTGATGGTGTTCGGCCTGTTCGCCGGGACCGTCGGCATCGCCTGCATGGGACTGGCACCGACCGGCCTGGCCTTCGCCCTGGCGCTGTTCCCGAACGCACTGTGGACGCTGGCGATGCCGACGCTGCAATCGTTGATGACGCAGCGCGCTTCGGAGTCGGAACAGGGACAGCTGCAGGGCGCCAACCACAGCGTCGGCAGTATCGCCGGCGTGTTGTCGCCCCTGTTCTTCGGTGCGGTGTATGCCGCATCCGTCGGGCCCGATGCGCCGTTCCCGCACATCGGTGCCGCATTCCTGATCGCGGCGCTCGTGTTGCTGGCCGCGGCGGTGCTCGGCTGGCGGGTGGCGCGTCGCGCGCAGCGCGACCACGACGTCGAGATCGTCACCGATTCCTGATCCGGCGTCCTCGAACCGCCGCTTCTATTCGCGAAGCGGCGGTTCTTCCTGCGGGGAAACTTGTCCGAAAACGGCCAGCGCGACGAGCGCCGGCGCGGCATAACGATCGCACGCGATGTCCCCTCTCATCGCGCAGCAGAGACAACGGCATTCTTTCCAACTCCGACGGCGTCGCGCCGTCGCAACGGGCTCGCTTGGCCCGCAGGAGACCTCATGAAGCCACTCCGCAAATCCTCCCTGCTCGCTGCGGCACTGACCGCATTGCTCGCCAGCGCCGCGCACGGTGGCGAACGAAGCGAAACGAGCGCGACTGGCACATTCGTCATCCGCTATCGCATCGCGCTCCTGCCCTCATCCACAGGGACTTCCACTTCGGGCAGCAGCATCAACGATCGCGGCTGGGTGGCGGGCACCTCCAATCTCGTCGACAACCAGGGCGTGCATGCGGCGTTGTGGCGCAATGGGGAATTCACCGATCTGGGCGCGCTCGGTGGTCCGAATGCCAACAGCGCCGTGCTCTGGCCGGTGAAGAACCTGCGCGGCATCGTCACCGGCATCACGCAGACCGCCGAGGACGATCCGCTCAAGGAACGCTGGAGCTGCTACTACTTCTTCCCGGGCCCGAATCGCATGGGCAAGCGCTGCGTCGGCTTCAAATGGGAAAACGGCGTGATGACGGAGCTGCCGACGCTCGGCGGCACGCACGGCTTCGCCACGGGCGCCAACAATTTCGGCGAAGTCGCGGGCTGGGCCGAGAACACCGTGCACGATCCCGGTTGTGTGGCGCCACAGGTACTGCAATTCCGCGCCGTGGTCTGGGGGCCGAAGCAGAATCAGATTCGTGAACTGCCACCGCTGCCCGGCGATTCCGTCAGTTCCGCCACCGCGTTGAACGATCGCGGCCAGGTCGTGGGCATTTCCGGCAGTTGCAGCAACGCCGTCGGCGGCCTCAGCGCCAAACGCAACGTGCTTTGGGAGAATGGCCAACCGACCGACATCGGCGATTTCGGCGGCATCGCCTGGAACACGCCGATGGCGATCAATCAGCGCGGCGACATCGTCGGCTTCGCCAACAGATCGGCGGATGACGGCACCGCCTTCAATCCACGCGCCTTCCTCAAACTTCCGGGACAGAAGATCCAGAACCTCGGCACGATCACCGGCGAAGGCAGCAGCCAGGCGCTCGGCATCAACGAATGGCGGCAGGTCGTCGGCCAATCCTGCGACGCCGGCGACCACTGCGTCGGCTTCCTGTGGCAGAGCGGCAAGATGACCGATCTCAACACCCTGCTCTCGCCAAGTTTCGACGGAACGATCTTCACCGCCAACGATATCGACGATTTCGGCCGAATCGCAGGACAGGCGATCGACGCGGCCAGCGGAGCCTCCGTGGCGTTCGTCGCCACACCCTACCTCATCCGCTATCCATAACGTCTGCCATCCGTAGCGATTGTCCGGGTTCGGCTCTTTGCCAGCCGGCGGTTGGAGGGCCGCCGGCCCTTTTTTGTGCCCGTTCGCCGGCCAGCAAAACGCTAGCTGAACAATTCAGAACATAAGCGATCGCATTGTCGATCCGCCCTCTCTCCGCTCGTCGCCCTGACAAGAGCCGGCAATCAAGCCGGTTCACCAGTCACCTGAGGAGACAGCCATGAGAGTTCTAGTCATCGTCAAAGCCACCCAGAGTTCAGAAGCGGGCATCCTGCCCAGCCAGCAATTGCTCACCGACATGGGCCGCTACAACGAGGAACTGGTCAAGGCCGGCATCATGCTCGCCGGCGAAGGCTTGCATCCGAGTTCGAAAGGCGCCCGCGTCCACTTCGCCGGCCGCAACCGCAGCGTCATCGACGGCCCGTTCGCCGAAACCAAGGAACTGGTCGCCGGTTTCTGGATCTGGCATGTGCGCTCGCTGGACGAGGCGATCGAATGGGTGAAGCGCTGTCCCAATCCGCACGAAGAAGCGTGCGACATCGAGATCCGTCCGCTGTTCGAAGCCGAGGATTTCGGCGAGGAGTTCACTCCTGAGCTGCGCGAACAGGAAAACCGTCTGCGTGAGCAGATCGGCCAGAACTTCTGATTTCCATCCCCATCAACCTAGGAGACCTTTCCCATGCAATTCAATCCCTACATCACCTTCAACGGCAACTGTCGCGAAGCATTTGAGTTCTACGCGAAGACCTTCGGCGGCAAGATCCAGGCCATGATGAGCTTTCGCGATTCGCCGGCCGCGGAGCATGCGCCGCCCGGCGCCGAGGACCAGATCATGCACGCCTGCCTGATCGTCGGCGATCAGGTGCTGATGGCCTCCGACAACTGCGGACAGCCCTACGACAAGCCGCAAGGCCTGCACGTCGCGGTCGAGGTCGACACGCCCGAGGAAGCCGAACGCATCTTCCAAGCGCTGTCGGAAAACGGAAACATCGTCATGCCACTCGGTGAAACCTTCTGGGCGAAGCGCTTCGGCATGCTATCCGACCGTTTCGGCACGCCCTGGTTCATCAACTGCCCGTGCGAACTGCCGCAGGCGTGAGCCGACGTATCGCGAAAACCGGATCGCCCCGGCATGTGCCGGGGCGGAGTCCCTTGAACACCGAGATCGCAGACAACGGCTGATCCCACGCTTCGTTCCTGGACAGTCGTCATATCGATTCACGGAGTCTCACACCCATGCGGGACTTGCGCGCACCCAACGATGATGTTGTGATCGGCCGCCATGACGACGGCCGACATTCACCGCACCATCGATACGGTCTGGCGCATGGAATCGCCGCGCCTGATCGCCGGTCTCGTGCGCATGGTGCGCGACGTCGGACTGGCGGAAGAACTGGCGCAGGACGCCCTGGTCGTGGCGCTGGAGCGCTGGCCGGACGACGGCGTCCCCGACAATCCGGGCGCCTGGCTGATGGCGACCGCCAAGCATCGCGCGATCGATCGTTTGCGCCGCAGCAAGCTACAGCAGCGCAAGCACGAGGAGATCGCTTACGAGCTGGAATCCGAGCAAGACATGGCCGACTCTGATGCCATCGATGCGCTCGACGACGACATCGGCGACGACCTGCTGCGACTGATCTTCACCGCCTGCCATCCCGTACTGCCCATGGAAGCACGCGTGGCGCTCACACTGCGCCTGCTTGGCGGCCTCACCACCGACGAGATCGCGCGCGCGTTCCTGATGCCGGAACCGACCGTCGCGCAGCGCATCGTGCGCGCCAAGCGCACGCTCTCCGAAAAACAGGTGCCATACGAAGTGCCGCGCGGCGAGGAACTCGCCGAACGCCTGGCCGCCGTGTTGCACGTGATCTACCTCATCTTCAATGAAGGCTATTCGGCGACCGCCGGCGACGACTGGATGCGTCCGGCGTTGTGCGACGAAGCCTTGCGCCTCGGCCGCGTGCTGGCCGGTCTCGCGCCGCGCGAACCGGAAGTCCATGGGCTGGTCGCGCTGATGGCGATCCAGGCCTCACGCACGCGTGCGCGCACGGGGCCATCCGGCGAGCCGGTGCTGCTGCTCGAACAGAATCGCGCGCGCTGGGATCGATTGCTGATCAACCATGGCCTCGAAGCGCTGCAGCGCGCCGAGCGTCTGGGCGGCACCGATGGCCCATATGCGCTACAAGCCGCGATCGCCGCCTGCCATGCGCGCGCGCCGACCGCCGACGCCACCGATTGGCATCGCATCGCAGCGCTCTACGCAAGGCTCGCCGCGGTGATGCCCTCGCCCATCGTCGAACTCAATCGCTCCGTGGCGTTGTCGATGGCCGATGGGCCCGCGGCCGGACTGGCGCATGTCGATACGCTGCAGTCCGAGCCGGCGCTCAAGGACTATCACCTGTTGCCGAGCGTTCGCGGCGATTTTCTGAAGAAGCTTGGCCGCCTGGATGAGGCGCGCGCGGAATTCGAACGCGCCGCATCGCTCACGCGCAATGCGCGCGAACGCGAGTTGTTGCTGAGCCGCGCGCAAGCTTGTGTCGAGTAATCGGCACGTACTTCATCAGGACTCTCTATCTCATCATTCCCGCGAAGGCGGGAATCCATGGACTTCCGTCAAGATCACAGTGATCGGATCGAACGTCCTTGGATTCCCGCCTTCGCGGGGATGACAAGCGAATTTACCCGCGCCGCGTCACGCCGCGGGCGAATCCGGAACTTCGGCATTTGGACTCGGCGTGCGCGCCGATTTCAGCAACAAGGCGCCGAGGATCGCCGCCAGTCCGGCGAAGCAGGCACCGACCAGGAACGCGATGCGATAGCCATCGTTGAGCGCGATCAGTTGATCGGCACCACCCGCCAACGCCGCGCTGGTACGCGCCGAGGCAAGACTGGCCAGCACCGCCAAGCCGAGCGCGCCGCCCATCATGAAGGCCGTGTTGACCACGCCGGAAGCGAGTCCGGACTCGTCCGCCGGCACATCGCTCATCGCCGCCAGCAGCAACGGATTGAAGGCCATGCCCGCCCCCAATCCGAGCAGCAGCATGCCGGGCAACACGTGGGCGACGAAATTGCCGCCCACTGGCGCCTGCGCGAACAGCACCAGGCCCGCAGTCGCCAGGATCAACCCACCGGCCAGCGGCGCCCGGATTCCGAAACGCATCACCAGCTTTGCCGACAGGCCGAGCGAGAACGCCGCCATGATCAGGTTCGCCGGCAGGAACGCCAACCCCACCTGCATCGGCCCGTAGCCGAGCACCAACTGCATGTAGAGCGCGGACAGGAAGAACCAGGAGAACATCCCCGCCGCCCACAGCACGCCGATAACATTCGCCGTGCTGACGTTGCGCGAAGCGAACAGACGCAGCGGCATCAGCGGAACGCGCACGCGCGCCTCAATCCACAGGAACGCGCCAAGCGGCACCGCGGAAACGGCGAGCATGCCAAGCGTCCTGGCCGTCAGCCAGCCGACTTCGTTGCCGTTGACGATCGCGTACACGGCCAGCATCAGCGACACCGTCACCGTGACGGCGCCGGCCACGTCCAGTTCGCGGCTTTCGGGCGCGTTGTGTGAGGCCGGCAGCAGCTTGTGCGACAGCAGGAATACCACCGCGCCGATCGGAATATTGATCAGGAAGATCCAGTGCCAGTTCAGCGCGCTGGTCAGCAGACCGCCGAGCAGCACGCCGATGCTGCCGCCGCCCGCGCAGACGAAGCTGTACACGCCCATCGCCTTCGCGCGCTCGGCTGTTTCGGTGAACAGCATCATGATCAGCGATAGCGCCACCGCGGTGACGACCGCGCCGCCGAAACCCTGGATCGCGCGCGCCGCCACCAGGAACGTCTGCGAATTGGCCAACCCGCACGCCAGCGACGCCAGTGTGAACAGCGTGATGCCGATCAGGAACAGGCGCCGGTGCCCGAACAGGTCGCCCAATCGCCCGCCGAGCAGCATGAAGCCGCCGAACGTGAGCAGGTAGGCGTTCACCACCCAGGCCAGCGCGGCATCGGAGAATCCGAGATCGTCGCGGATCGACGGCAGCGCGACGTTCACGACCGTCGAGTCGAGCACGATCATCAGCACGCCGAGGCAGACGACGATCAGCGCCTGCCAGCGATGGTCATGGGCGTATTTCGTTTCGCCCGAAGCATTCGTTTCGATACTCACTCAGTCGCTCCTTGAGGCGGCTTCTTGTTTGTGGATTCTTGAATTGCGCCCCAGAGTGACGACCTGTTCGCAGGGCCTGACCTCGATGCCCCCGCCCACGTATTGGCCGACATACCCGCCTGGATGTTTCGCCGCGATCGCGGTGGCGGCCTCGAGGTCTTCCGCCTCGACGATGAAAAAGGCGCCGATCTGTTCGCGGCCGTCAGTATAGGCGCCACGGCTGACCGTCGGAGCGCTTCCGCCCGGCCGAATGATCGCCGCTTCCGAAGGAAACGCCAGAGAGGCGACGAATTCCAGGCCAGGATCGGCATGCAGCTGCTCATCATGCGGTTTGCAGACACGCACCATCGCGTCGATGTCGTCTTGAGTCATCGCTTCGAATTTTTCCGGCTCGTAGTAGCAAAAGCATATGAATTTCATTTCTCAGCACCTGAGATTTTGCGATGCGATGACGTGTGCATGGATTTCGCTTGCCGATCGTCAAGAACCGTCATTCCTTGACGACGGCTTCCACCTGGATGCGCAATTCGACATCCATGCTGAACCCGTAATCCTTGCCCGCATCCATGCCAAACGCGTCGCGCTTGATCGTGGTCGCGGCATCGGCGCCACACAATTCGCGCTTGAACATCGGATGCGGCACGCATTTGAAGGAGCGGACCGTCAGCGTGACCGGCTTGGTGACGCCGTGCAGCGTCAACTCGCCCTCCACCTTCGTCGGCTTGCCGTCGACGAATCCGGCCAGCTTGCCCTTGTAGGTCGCGGTCGGATACTTGGCGGCGTCGAACAGCTTGTCGCTCTTGGCCATGTCGTTCATCGCGTCCAGGCCGTAGTCGATGCTCGCCACATCCACCGTGATGTCGACAGAACCCGTCTTGGCGGCCTTGTCGAGCGTGATCGTGCCGGAAGTCTTGTTGAACTTGCCGCGCCATACCGAGACGCCCATGTGGTCGGCTTCGAAACTCGGATAGGTGTGCATCGGATCGATTTCATATGTCGTCTCGGCGGCGCTGGCGGCGCCCGAAACCAGCAGAACCAGAGACGCCAGCCGGCACAGCCGAGTCGTGATGCGATTCCTGATGTTGGACATGTTGGGTTTCCCCAGATTGTTTTTGGATGAGTGCCGGAGGCGCGCCATTCTGCTGCGCGCGCCTTCGGCCGGGACGTGACGGACTGCGCGGATGCTCAGAACTGGACAATCGGCTTGAAGCCGCCCCAGAACATGCGCTTGCCGTCGAATGGCATCGTGTTGATATTCATGTTGGCCAGGCGCGGATCGGCCATCACCTTCTTGTTGATGCTGTCGCGCTGCTTGCGTGTCTTGAACACGATCCAGGAAAAGATCACCACTTCGCCCTTCTTGAGCTTGACGCTCTGCGGGAACGAGGTGACTTTGCCGGGTTTGACGTCATCCTCCACGGTCTCCACGTATTGCAGCGCGCCATATTCCATCCAGATGCGGCCGGCCTTGCGGGCCAGGGCGCGGTATTTGGCGAGGTTCTTCTTCGGGACCGGAAGCACGTAACCGTCGACGTAACTCATGGCAGAACTCCTGTATGGGAAGTAGGCGGCACCGGCGTCGCGTTGCCTGGCGCTCATGACAACGTCGATCCAGGACGGCCGGAATCGACATGGCACATTCGACGCGGCCGAAATATTCAGGCTTCGTTTATCAAAATCGGCCGGCACACCAGGCCTTGGCGATCGGATAGCATCTGGCGATGTGCCTGATCGCTGTCGCCTGGCGGGTCCACCCGCGCTATCCGCTCGCCCTGATCGCCAATCGCGACGAGTTCCACGCCCGCCCCACCGCTGCCGCCGGCACCGATCCGGACGCGCCCGACGTGTATGGCGGCCGCGATCTGCTGCAGGGCGGCAGCTGGCTACAGGTGTCCACGCGCGGGCGGCTGGCGGCGGTTACCAACGTGCGCGACGGCATCTCCAAGGAAGCCGCCCCGCGATCACGCGGCGGCCTGGTGCGGGATTTCATCCGCGCGGCGAGCGATGCCCTGCCCGCCGCGCAGGCGTTGGCGCCGACGGCGGCCGAGTACGGACGCTTCAATCTGCTGACCTGGGACGGCAGCGCGCTGGCCTTCGCCAGCAATCATCCGCACTTCGCCTCCTTCGCCGTCGCGCCGGGCGTGCATGCGATGTCGAACGGCGCCTTCGATGCCCCGTGGCCGAAAAGCGGCCGGGCGACGCGGGCGCTCACGGCATGGTTGCAAACACCCGCGGTCGATGCCTGGGCGGAAGGCGATGCCGCGGTGCTCTCGCCCCTGTTCGATGCACTCGCGGATGCGACGCCGGCGCCGGACGAAGAGCTTCCCGACACCAAGGTCGGCCTCGACCTGGAGCGGGCCCTGTCGTCCCCTTTCGTGCTCGGGGAACATTACGGCACGCGCTGCAGCAGCGTCGTGTTGATCGGGGAAGACAGGATCGCTTTCGCTGAACGCCGTTTCGGCCCGAATGCCAACGCGGCGGGCGAAACGTTCACGACGTTGACGATTGCGTGACCACGCCTGCTCAGGGATTTTCGGCGCGCTCGTAAGAAAATTTATGCACTTCTCGCGCCATCCTTCTGATCGCGGCCATAGAACACGATCCAAGGAAACGAATCCGCATAAAGCAGAAGGCCCAGTCTTGCGGATTTCTCCGTTCGGCTGAGCCTTCTTTGTCGGAGCGATTGCGTCCGGCTTTCACCTTTCGCTTTTTCTCCGACAGTTGCAGCGTATCTCAATGACCGTTATGTGACTGTAAAACACGATGACCGTTCGTCGGCACTTCGTGCGTCAATCATTTGAAACTTTGATTACACGCGCTGCGCGCGTCCCCGCGCGAACGGCCACCAGCCGCGCCCTTCGCGCGCGTAACGATCGGCGGCGCGTTCGAAACGATTGCGCACGCTGATGCCCCCGCACAACAGATACAGCGGCAGGAACAATGGACCCAGCGTCATGTACTGGTAAACATGTGCGCGCTCGTGATCAGCGAGCAGGATCTCGGGTTCTTCGCCGAGTCCCGCGCGATGCGCATACGTGATGCACGTGGCGTCGAGCGTGTCGCCCGTGTGCAGGATGACGTTGCCGAGCGTGAGCGCCCCGCCCGGCCCCCAGGGCCAGTTGTGGAAGACAAGCGCAAGGTCGGAACGCCGCAGATGCACATGCGCGCCGAACGCTATTCCGACGAAACCCAATACCAAACCGATCAAAGTGTTCGGCAGCGCCCAGACGATCCCGCAGACCTGCAACGCGCGCAATCCGGCGCGCGCGAACCACGTGCGCGTCGGCTCGGCGCTCAATCGTCGCCTTCCGGCATCAACAGCCACAGGATCAGATACACGAGGATGCCGGGGAACGCCGCCGACAGGACCGACACCGCGACGTAAAGCACCCGCACCAGCGTCGAATTCCAGCGAAGGCGGCGCGCGACGCCGCCGAGCACGCCGGCCAGCACGCGATCGTTGATGGAACGGGAAAGAGTTCGTGGCTGGCTCATCGGATACGACAGCGGCTGGCGACGGAGGCAGTCTAGCGCGTCCCGCCGCCGCGCTGGCGTCGCAGCTCGCGCTCGAACCACTCGGATGCCGGAATCGACGCCTGATCGCCGCAGCGCATGTGATAGGCCTTCCCGCTGATGCTGCTGCGGGTCGCGGCGCGCTCGATGAACTGTTCGGCCGTTCCGGCCGTGTCGCGCTTGCGCAACCAATCGTATTTCCGCTGCAGATGCGACTGTGCGGCGGCGGCCTCGTACCACTTCCCGTTGCGTTCGAACTGACAACCCGATCGGCCGACGGCCTGGATCAAGCCATCGATTTCCTTCGGCGCTTCGGCAGCATTGACGCAGACGGAAACTGCGCAAAGCACTCCCAATAGAAATATTCGATGCCATCCATGGTGCAACATCATCAGCATGGAAGGTCCTGCCCCCTCGCCGCGCTGACGGCGCGGCTCGAAATCCCTGGCCGGGCCTTCGGAATCGCAGCCGATGCCGATAGGGCATCGGCTAAGCGCGATCCCGAAGCCACTCATGGATCGCTCCCGGCACTTCCTTCTGCGCGCGGCTCGACACGTAAATGCCGATGTGGCCGCCGCGGAACGAAAGCTCGGAATAATCGCGACTGCCGATCAGACCCTTCAGCGGCTTGGACGCCGACGGCGGCACCAGATGATCCTGCTCGGCGAAGATGTTCAGCACAGGCATTTCGACCAGCCCGAGGTGCACTTCACGCTCGCCGATCGTGATGCCGCCGTTGACGAAGCCATTGCCTTGATAGAACTGCTTCACGAACTGGCGGAAGGCCTCGCCGGCCTGATCGGGCGAATCGAAGATCCACTTCTCCATGCGCAGAAAATCTTCGACCGCACGCTTGTCGTCGAGGATGTCGACGAGCCCGACGTACTTCTGCACGAACAGCCGCCACGGCTTGAGCGTGAGGTAGCACAGGTTCATCGTATCGGCTGGCACGTTGCCGAGCGTGTCGACGAACAGGTCGACGTCCATGTCCCGCACCCAGTTCGACAGCATGTTGTCATCGGTGTGGAAATCCACCGGCGTCACCATGGTGATCAGGTTCTTGATCTTGTCCGGATGCAGCGCGGCGTAGCACAGTGCGAACGCGCCGCCCTGGCAGATGCCGAGCAGGTTCACGGCATCGAGACCGTGGGTGTCGCGCAGATAATCGACGGCACCACCGATGAAGCGTTCGATGTAATCCTCGAGCGTGAGGAAGCGATCGGAACGGTCCGGGTAGCCCCAGTCGATGATGTAGACGTCCTCGCCATACGCGAGCAGATTGCGGACGATCGACTTGTCGCTCTGCAGATCGACCATGTACGGACGATTGACCAGCGCATAGCTGATCAGCAGCGGCACTTTCGCGGTGGGTGCCTTCTCGCCGATGAAGCGGTACAGCACCGTCTTGCCATCGCGCCAGACTTCCTGCCGCGTGGTGGCGCCAAAGTCGACATCGTCCACCTCGCGCAAGGTGGCAAGGCCGGCGCCGAGTTTCTGTTGCAACGTGGCGGCTTCCTCCGCCAGCGCGTCGGCGCTGAAATTGAGCGGACCGTTCATCTCAGCGCCCCTTCTTCGCGGATTTCGCCGTCTTGGTCGTACCTGCCGACATCGGCTCCGGTGCCAGCGGCGTGGGAATGCCGGACATGGCGAACAGCGGGCCGCGCTTCACGCTGCGCGCCGCATGCGTTTCCTTGGCGGCCGTCTTCTTCTTGGCGGGTTCGGTGGCCGGCGCGCGCGCCGGCTTGCGTCGCGCGGAAGCACCGGTTTTCGGCGCGCGTGGCGATGGCTTCTTCGCTTCCGTGGTGGCGGTCACCGTGTCCGCATGCGCGGCGGAGGCATTGGACGAAGGTTGGCCTGCGGACGCACGTCCCTGGCTTTCGCGCAGACGCCGCATCTGACGTTCCAGTTCGACGATCTTGCGATGCGCGCCATCCAGTTCGGTGCGCGTGGGCATGTCGAACAAGGCGCAAGCCTGCTCCACCTCGCGCTGGATGCCCGCGCGCAGACGCATCTGCGCATCGACCATCTTGCCGTAGACCTCGCGGAACTCCCGCGACAGGGCGATCTTCGCGTAGGCGTCCTCGGCCGCGTCGATCCAGAGATCGAACAGCGCGCGCGCCGATTCAATCGGTTTGCCGCTTTCCGCGCTTTCGGACAGCTTGCGCTCGAACAGTCCGCAGGCGCCCTCGGTCGCCTTGAGCATCAGCACGTTGTAGTCCTGGGTGCGCTGCTGGTAGTCGAGGTGCGCCTGCGCCAGGTGCTGCCAGCGTTCCTGGTGTTCACGCGACAGGCCGAACGTCGGCATGTGCAGCCAGGCCGCGCCTTCGTGGCGCCAGGCCTCCATCGTATTCATCCAGGGCGCGGCCTGGGCGAGCCAGCGCTCGAAACTCTGCGCGCCCTGCCCGTGCATCGAACCGGTGACGTGCGCAACAAATGGATTAACACCTGGATTGCCACCCGCCGCGCCCATCATGCGCTTCCAGGCCTGCGCGATCTCGCCCGCACCCGCATCGCCGCCGGCGAACTGCGCCGCCAGCTGCTGCATCTGTCCGAGCCAATGGCCGGCCTGAGTCCTGAGCCGTCCGACCGCGTCGTTCGCCTCCGGCAAGCCGCCCTGCGCGAACGCCGCCCAACCGTCCAGCGCGGCCTGCCAGGGCGAAGCCGGCGTGGGCCGTGGCGGCGCGAAGCCGGCACCGGACGCCATGCCGCGCAGTGCCTCGTTCCAGGCTTTCCAGTACTGCCGGGTGAGCGCGTCGAAACCGTCCGGCGCGCCGGCGCCGCCTTGATAGCCGTCCTGCATCACCGTCCTCCGAAACCTGTGCGCGATGATAACAATGCCCGGCGACAGGAAACGTTCGCCAGGTGTTGGGTTTCCGGGCCGCGGCCTCAGAGTTTGGGGATACGCAGCGTCTTGCTGATCATCATCGACCCGGACAGGGCGTAGAGCAGCGTCAGCGGATGCAGCTGCCACGGCCCCAGCGACCAGACGCCAAGCCACAACGCCTCGCCGATGTGGCCACCATAAGCGGCGATCGCCAGCACGATCACGATGGCGAGGCTGGTCGGGATCGGCGTGCCTTCGAAATATTTCACCTTGTCGCCGCCGTCGGCCAGGGTTTCGGCGGTGACGTTGTAGCGCGCAAGGCGGCTGACGCCGCAGCCGACGAAGTAGCTGAGGATCACCCAGTCCCACCCGCCCTGCAGGCCGCAGGCGTAGCCCAGCGCGGCCGGCGCGACGCCGAAGGAGATCACATCGGCGAGCGAATCCAGTTCGCGCCCGAGCGTGGACGCCACCTTGCGCCAGCGCGCGATCCGGCCGTCGAGCGCGTCGAAGATGAAAGCCAGCGGGATCAGTGCCATGCCGATCATCAGGTCGCGGACGACACCGTCCTGCAGGAAGCGCATCGCCGCGAACACCGCCCCCGTGCCGCAGAACGCGTTGCCGAGGGTGAACCAGTCGGCGAGCTGGAAGTCGCGGAGCATGGAGAAATGGCGGGGGCGCTGCATGACGGGGTCCGGCGTGGAAAGCGACAGCGTGCCAAATTCCGCGTGCGTGTGGGGCGATCCCTCCAGGATCGCCGCATTCGTCACTCTTTTCCGCCGCTAGCGCGGTAGCGCCAGATGCTCCGCGGCCAGCGGCTTGCCCGCGCCGCGCGGCGTGCTCTCGACGACGGCATCGGCGGGCATGCGCGCGGTGCCGTCGAGCACGGCGTCGACGCGGTCGAGCGCGGCATACACATACGGCAGCAGCGGCACGTACTGCGCGGCATAGCCCGGGAAGCCGAGGAAGGCGTCGAAATGCTGGGCGTGCCGCACCTGCCAGTAGCGCACATCGCGGCCGGCGGCCTGCGCCTTGGTCACCCATGGCCGACTGCTGAAGGCGATCGGCACCAGGCCGTCGTCGATGCCATGCACCACCAGCACCGGCAGGTCGCGGCGCGGCAAACCGGCGCGGACCTCGGCGATGCCCTTGCGCACGCGTTGCGCGTCGGGGCTGTCGCCGTCGTTCAGCGCGCGCAGGCATTGCAGGCCGGCGAAGCCCAGATCAGGCAACGCCGCCTTGGCATCGACCAGCCCCACCGCGGCGCCCGGTGGAATGCCGGCCGCATCGCTCCACCACGCCGCACGCTCCTCGGCGGTGGCCGCGCGCGGGCGCAGAGCCTGCCCTGGACTGGATCCGGGGTCGGCGCCCTGGGCCGAGAAGGAATAGCCGCAAGGGTGTTCGCCCACGCCATAGCGCCCATAGGCCGAGGCATAGGTGGCGGCGATCGCGCGCCACAGATCGAAACCGGTCGAGGCCACGCCGGCACGCAGCGAGCCTTCGCTCCAGCCGTTGTCGAGCATGCGCCGGTAGGCCGATGCCGATTGCGCGGCGACGTCGTCGCCGTCGATCAGGCCGGCGGTCTTGAGCGAGGCGCAGCGGGCCGTCCAGAACGGCTCCACCAGGGCGCGCTGCGGCGGTTGCGCGAGATCCTTCAGATGCAGCAAGGCGCAAGGCATCAGCAGCGCGGCTTCGGTGCTGTAGTCGTAGAGCGAACGCGCGCCCTCCACCTGCACGTTGGGTTCGCCGGCGACCACCGCATCGAGCCAGTCACCTTCCAGTTCGGCCGCGCGCAACACCGCGCCGCCGCCATTGGAAATGCCCACGGCGATCACGCGCGTGTTGTCGAAGGTGAAGGGCGCGGCGCCGGGCATCGCCTCGCCGAGCGCGTGCAGCGCGAACTCGGCGGCCTGCTTCACGTGCCGGCCCCAGTCGGCCTCGGGATTGTCGAGCGAATGCGCGTGCTTGAAAGCCACGCCGGAGGCGTTCACCGGCGCATCGGGCACGAAGGCCAGATCGGTGTCGACGCCGAGCGCGCCCGGCGTGCCGTCGGCGCGCGCGCCTGCTTGCGCGTCGAGATCGAAATAATCGGTGCCCGCGCCCTTGTCGGTGTACGCCACCGCGCAGCCCTTCGGCAGGCCCCAGGCGCCGGCGACGGCGATCGCGCCATAGATGCCGCGCGAACCGGAGGACGCGGTCACCACCACGCAGCGCTTCTTCGCATCGAAGGTATCGGGCACCTGCACCAGCACGCGATGCGGCTGATGCGCGCCCGGCACCTTGGCGTAGGCCGAGTATTCGCGGCCCGGCACCGCGGCCAGCGTTCCGTACAACTCGCCGAAGCCGCCGCCCGGCGCCAGATCGGCGATGCCGCGCCAGTTGTGCCAGATCGCACGCCGTCGCAGTTCGGAAGCGCTCGGATGGGCGGCATCGGCGAAGGCCGTCGGCGTCATCGCGCGCAGGCCGTCGCGGCCGAGCCCGGCGCTGAGCAGATCGTCGGTGCCGCGATGCTCGCTGCTGCGTTCGGACGTGAACATGAAAGGCTCCGTGGCGCTGCGTTGCGGCCCGCTGGCGCAGGCACCGAGCAGCAGGACAAGGGGCAGGACGGCGCTGGCGCGAATGGGAAGTCTGGTCATTCTGAAACGCTAACAGGCGCCGGGCGGGCGTTCATCGTACTTTGGTACCACGACACGCGTGCGCGCACCGGCTCCGATTCCTGCCAGAATCGGGACATGCCGCTCCTGCTGATCGCCGACGACCACCCGCTGTTCCGCGCCGCCCTGCGCCAGGCCGCGGCCGACGCCGTCGACGACCTGCAGGTGCGCGAAGCCGATTCGCTGGATGGCGTGTTGGCGGCGCTGGACGCGGAACCGGGCATCGACCTGGTCCTGCTTGATCTGCACATGCCCGGCAATCACGGCCTGGCCGGGCTGGCCGCCATCCGCGCGCAACATCCCGGCGTGGCGGTGATCGTGGTCTCGGCCAACGACGACCCGCAGGTGGTACGGCGCGCGCTCGATCACGGCGCCGCCGGCTACCTGCCCAAGAGCGCGGGCCTGGACGAACTGCGCGAGGCGATCCGCAGCGTGATGGCCTGCGAGCAGTGGTTGCCCGCCTCGCTGCGCGCGGCGGTGGCGCGCGCGCAATCGTCCGGCTACGACAGCGCGCTCGCGGCGCGGCTGGCCAGCCTGTCGCCGCAGCAGTTCCGGGTACTGGCGCTGGTGGCGGAAGGATTGCTCAACAAACAGATCGCCGATCGGCTCGACGTGCAGGAACGCACGGTGAAGGCGCATCTTTCGGCGATCTTCGATCGGTTGGGCGTGCGCAATCGCACTCAAGCCGGTGTCGTGCTGCGCGAATTGGAATTGCGTGATCCGGCACGGCAGATCGCATCCTGAGCTTCAACGCGTCATCCCGGCGAAAGCCGGGGTCCAGCTCTTCGGCGATTGATTGAAAAACTGGATCCCGGCTTTCGCCGGGATGACGAGTACAAAAGTCCGGGCGATCGCAGCTGCAAGCAGCTTGACTTCTAACTGCCTTACGCCGCACGTGCGGCAAGCAACCTGTCGAGCACCGATTTCAGCGCCAACGGCTTGAGCGGCTTGGCCAGCAACGGCAACCCCGCTTCATGCACAGCGCGGCGCACGGTCTCGCCGCCATCGGCGCTGAGGATTAGCACCGGGCGTGGGCCAAAGCGCTGCGTCAGCCGCGCGTGCAGCGCGGCGCCGGTATCGCCATCGTCGAGGTGATAGTCGAACAGCCATAGCGCCGCTTCGCGCTGCGTCAGCGCCGCCTCGGCCTGCGTGCCGTTGGCAGCCGCCGTCACCTCGCAGCCCCACCCTTCCAGCAGCGCGCGCAGCGATTGCAGCGCCGCCGGCTCGTTGTCCACGATCAGCACGCGCGTGCCGGCGATGCCGGCACGTCCCGTCGTCGCCACCGCCTGTGCGCGCGCAGCCACGCGTGGCACCGACAGCGCGAACACGGTGCCGCTACCGACGCGACTGCGCAGCGACAACGGCGCTTCCAGCAATCGCGCAATGCGATCGGCGATCGCCAGGCCAAGGCCCAACCCCTGCCCGACCGCGCCCTCGCCGCGACGGAACTCCTCGAAGATCGCCGCGCGCTGCTCCTCCGCGATGCCGGGGCCGGTGTCGTGCACCTCGATGCGCAACAGACCACCGTCGCGGCGAACACCGAGCAGCACGCCGCCACGGGTCGTATAGCGCACGGCATTGGCAAGAAAGTTCTGCAGCACGCGACGCAGCAATTGCGGATCGCTGCGCACCCAGGCCGCGGTCGGCACGCAGGCGAAGCTCAACCCGCGCTCCGCCGCCAATGCGCGAAACTCCGAGGCCAGCGGATCGAGCACCTCGGCCAACGGGAACTCGCGCGGCTGCGGCACCAGTCCGCCCGCTTCCAGCCGCGACATGTCGAACAATCCGGTGAGAAGATCGGTTGTCGAATCCAACGCACCACGAATCTGGATCACCGCCTCGCGCTGCGCCGGCCCGACGATCTGCTGCGAGAGCGTGTCCGTGAACAGGCGCGCGGCATGCAGCGGCTGCATCAGGTCGTGACCGACGGCGGTAAGGAAGCGACTCTTGGCATCGTTGGCATGCTCGGCCTCGCGCTTGGCCGATTCCAGCAGCGCGGTGCGTTCGCCCACGCGCTGCTCCAGTGTTTCATTGGCCTGGCGCAGGCCGCGTTCGACGCGCCGGAACGCGGTGACGTCGGTGAAGGTCGCCACGAATCCGCCGCCCGGCAGCGGATTGCCGCGGATTTCGACGATGATGCCTTCCCCGCTGTTGCCATCGGGCATTACCCGCTCGGACAAATGCGGTGTGCCGGCACGCATCCACGCCAGGCGCCGCTGCAGCGCGTGCTCGATCTCGTGTTCGGGCAGCAATCGCCGCAAGGTCCAGCGGCTGAGATCGGCGATCGGGCGGCCCACCTGCAACAACTCCGGCGGATAGCCGAACAATTCGGCGTAGCGGCGATTCCACGCCACCAGCCGCAGTTGTGCATCGACCACGCTGATGCCCTGGCTCATGTTCTCCAGCGCGCCTTCGAGCAAACGCTGGTTGAAGCGCAGATCCTGCGAGGCCTCGCCGACGATCGTGGCGACGGTGTCAAGGTCGGGACCGATGTCAGGCCCCGCCTGCCGACGCGCGGCATCGAGCAGCAGCCGCGCAGACGCGCTGCCGAGCACGGCGGCGAGCTCACGCTCGAGCCGCGCTTCGATCTCCGCCGGCACCGGCCCGCTCTCGGGCGCATCGCGGAGCAATTCGTCGACGCTGCGCGCGGAAAGAAAACGGCGTCCGGCACCACGCAACGTGCGCACATCGGCGCCGCGCGCGACCGCGCGTGGCGCCACGCGCACCACCGCCACCGACAGTGTCGCCAACGTGCCCGTGAACAAGCTGGCGCCGACCGCGCGACCGAGCCGGCTCCAGCCGGTCAATCCGAACAATGCATCCGGCGACAGCCACGTCAGGCCCATCGGGCCATGTCGCAGCCAGTCCGCGCCGTCATCCGTGCTCCCGCTCGCGCCCGCCCACATCGGCGCCAGCATCACCCAGGCCCAGGTCGCGAAAGCGACGAGTACGCCGATGCTGGCCGCGCGCGCCGGCGTCTGCGGTCGCCACACCGCGAAAGCCAATGCCGGCGTCAGCGTCGCCAGCGCCGAGAACGACACCGCGCCGACGTCGGCGAGCGCGTCGTTGCCCGCGATCAACCGGCTGTACGCCCAGGCCAGCAGCATGATCGCGACGATGCCGCCGCGCCGCAGCAGCAGTACGTCGCCGCGACGATCGGTGTCGCCGCTTCTGCGCCCGCGCGACCACGCACCGCGCAGCAGGCCCGGCGCGAACCAGTGGTTGCCGATCATCAGGCTCAGCGTCAGCGTGCTCACCACCACCATGCCGGTGGCCGCGCTCAGGCCACCGAGGAAGGCGAACAGCGCCACGCTTTCGTGCCCGCGCGAGAACGGCAGCGCCAGCGCGTACATGTCCGAGGGCACGCTGTCGCCGAGCAACGCCGCGCCCGCGCGTGCCAATGGCAATGCCGGCAATGCGATCAGCAGCAGGTACAACGGAAACTGCCAGCGCGCGGTGCGCACGTCACCCTCTTCGCGGCACTCGACCACGCCGACGTGGAACTGGTGCGGCAGGATGAACATCGCCAGCGCACCGAGCAGCACCAGCGGCGCGAAACCATCACTGGTTTGTTGTGCGGATGGAGGCGGCGTCTGCGGCAACGCATCGAGTCCGAACCAGACGAAGGCGCCCAACGCCAGCATCGCCGCCAGCTTGAACAGGGATTCGAACGCGATCGCCAGCACCAGCCCGCGATTGTGTTCGACCGCACTGGCACGGCGCGTGCCGAACAGCATCGCGAACAACGCCATCGCCAGCGCCACGTACAGTGCGCCGTCGCGCCAGAACGACACTTCGGCGACGGCACCACCGCCGGTCAGCGTGGAAAAGCTCATCGTCACCGCTTTCAGCTGCAGCGCGATGTACGGAATCAGCCCGAGCGCGGCGATCAACGTGACCACCGCGGCGAGCCACGCGTCCTTGCCCAGGCGCGTGGCGATCAGATCGGCCAGCGAGGTGGCATTGGTCTCGCGCGCAAGCCGGACCAATCGCATCATGAAAGCGACGGCCAGCGCGTAGAACGCGATCGCACCGAGAAACGTCGGCGGCAGCGGCCAGCCGTAGCGCGCAGCCTGGGTGACGGTGCCGTAGAACGACCACGAGGTGCAATGCACCGCCAGCGACAGCGCATAGACGTGGCGCCAGTGACGCGCCAGCGTCGCCGGATGCCGCTCGCCGTACAAGGCCGTGCCGAACATCAGCGCCAGCCACAGCACCGCGGCCAGCACGACAACGCCGATGCTCAGCATCGGTGCGATCCTGCTTGCACCCAGGATGCTGGCATCCGGGATGCCTGCGCTCGCGATGATTGGATCCTGTCCATGCCTGCCCCCGCCTCACGCGGGAGCATAGCGGCGGACGCGACGGAAGTCGCGATGCGTCGCAGCGACGGCACCGTGATGCGGCCTGGCCACCCGGGGCAGTCGCCGCATCCCTGCGGCCGCAGCATCCCCTGCTGAAACCCTTTCCTTGATTGCTGCCTCAGAATTCGTAACGCGCGCTGAGCATGTACTGGCGCGGCGCGCCGTAGAAGCCGGTGAGCACGCCGTAAGCGGCGATGTTGTAACCCGTGGTGCGGTATTCCTTGTCGGTGAGGTTGCTGCCCTGCAGCGAGAACGACCAATGGTCGTCATGACGCCAGGTCACACCCGCACCGAGCAGGCCGTAAGCGCCTTGCCGGATCAGCGGGCTCAGGTCAGTGGTCGGCCACACCTCGCTCTGGTAGCTGTAGCCCACGCGCGCCGACAGATTGCCGCCGTTGGCCAGATCGGTGCGGTATTCCACGTTGAGCGCACCCGAGAAATCCGGCGCATTGGTGAACTTCTGCGTGTCGGCAACGTTGACGCCGGCGGTGATGAACTCGTCGTACTTGGCGTCGAGCCAGGCCAGGTTGCCGCTGACGACCCAGTTCGGCGTCGGCAGGTACTGGAATTCGACTTCAGCACCATCAACCGTGCCCTTGCCGGCGTTGGTGAAGTCGCCGAAGAAGCTCTGGCTGCCGTCCGGCAACGTGTAGGAGGTGAACACCGACAGCTGGATGTCCTTGTACACGTTGTGGAACAGCGACAGGTTCAGGAACAGGCGCTGATCCAGCAGCGACATCTTGCTGCCGATCTCGTAGCTGTCCACGGATTCGTCGTCGAAGGGCTCGCCCGAACGCGGCACCGCGGTGGTATTGGCGCGGATGTTGAAGCCGCCCGACTTGAAGCCGCGGCTGGCCAGGCCGTAGATCATGATGTCCGGCGTCACCTGGTAATCCAGCGAGATCTTCGGCGAGACGTTCTCGAAGCTCACCGTCTTGTCGAAATTGGCCGCCGTGCCCCAGGCCGTGTCGTAGTTGCCGTTGGTGTAGAAGCGGTTCAATGCGATCGCGTGCTTTTCCTCGTCCGTGTAGCGCGCGCCGACGTCGAGCTTGAGGCGATCGGTGAGATCGAACGTCCAGTCCGCGTACAGCGCCACGCTCTTGGTCAGCACCTTGCCTTGTGTATCGCCGTACAGCGGATTGGTCAGCGAGGGCGGCAGGAACGGATTCTCGAAATGGTTGCGCACCTGGCCGCCGGCTTCGCCGTCGAAGAAGTACAGGCCCATCACGCCACGCGCGCGGCCGCCGGCGTCGTAGTTGGCCTGCAATTCGTGGCTGACCTGCTCGTCGTTGTAGAACGCCAGCACGTCGACCAGCGGCAGCGGCGTCTCGTCGAAGTCGATGTTGGTCTCCGTATCGGATTCGCGCTTGGCGACCACGTACTTGAACGCCCAGTCCGCGTTCGGGCGCCAGTTGACCGTGGCCGAGGCGCCTTTCATGGTCGTGTCATTGACGTTGGGCATGCCGCTGCGGATGTCGTAGCGATCGCTCAGCGGCGGATAGGCCGGCGCCAGCGGATTGGGCGCCAGCAGCTTGGCGCCGCGCACGCCGGACTGATCGTCCAGCCAGTCCACGGCGAACTGCACGTCGAACTGCTCGGTGGCGAACGCGCCGAGCTGGAGGCGGACCGCGTTGATCTCCTTGTCGCTCACTTCCTGATCGTTGACTAGGTTCTTGCCGAAACCATCGCGGTTGAGGCTGGCCACCGACAGGCGCCCACGCAATGCCTCGCTGCCGCCGATCGGGCCGCCGATCGCCGCCTTGGCGTCGAGCTGGTTGTAGCTGCCCACGGTGATCTGGCCGAAACCGTGAACCTCCTTGGGCAGTTCGCGCGAGATGTACTTGATGGCGCCGCCGATGGTGTTCTTGCCGTACAGCGTGCCCTGCGGTCCGCGCAGCACCTCGATGCGGCCGACGTCGAACACATCCAGCAGCGCGCCCTGCGGCCTGGCGATGTAGACGTCGTCCAGATAGATGCCCACACCCGGATCCACGCCCCACAGCGGATCGGCCTGGCCGACGCCGCGGATGTAGGCGGTGGCGGTGCTGCTGGAACCGCGCGCGGCGTAGATGGTCAGGTTCGGCACCTGCGCGTCGAGATCGCTCAGATCCTGCACGTTGAGCTTGTCCAGCAGGGCCGGCGTGAACGCGGTGACCGCGACCGGCACGTCCTGCAGCGTTTCCTCGCGCTTGCGCGCAGTGACGGTGATGCTGTCGAGCGTGGTCGCGGCGGCACGGTCAGGCTCGGCGGGCGCGGCCGCCTCCTGCGCATGCAGCGCGGGAGCGGCCGACAGGCCCAATGCGATGGCCAAACTGAGTGTGCTGTGCTTGCGGGTGGCGCGCGTCATCGAAGTCCCCTCGACGGATATGGCGATACGCGCGACCGATCGCCGCGCGCAGACGGTGGCGACCAACGGCCGCCGATGGGGCAAGACTCTAGGCTTGGCGCGGGGATGCCCGCATCGTACCTTCGGACAATGGGCCGGTATCGGCCGCGCGCCGACACTGCCCCCCGCGATGCGCGGCCTCCACGCGCAGGGATCGTCGAATGGCTTTTGTGATCGTTCTGGCCGCGCTGTGTTTCCTGATGTTCGTCGCCTATCGCGGCTACAGCGTGATCCTGTTCGCGCCGGTCGCCGCGCTGGGCGCGGTGCTGCTGACCGATCCGTCGCTGGTGGCGCCGATGTTCACCGGCTTGTTCATGGACAAGATGGTCGGCTTCCTGAAGCTGTATTTCCCGGTGTTCCTGCTGGGTGCCGTGTTCGGGAAGCTCATCGAGCTTTCCGGGTTCTCCAAGGCAATTGTTTCTGCCGTCATCAAGGTGGTTGGCGCTCGCCGCGCCATGCTGTCGATCGTGCTGGTCTGCGCGCTGCTCACCTACGGCGGCGTGTCGTTGTTCGTGGTGGTGTTCGCGGTGTATCCGTTCGCGGCCGAACTATTCCGCCAGGGCAACATCCCCAAGCGCCTGATCCCGGGCACCATTGCGCTCGGCGCCTTCACCTTCACCATGGACGCGCTACCGGGCACGCCGCAGATCCAGAACATCATTCCCACCTCGTTCTTCGGCACCGACACCTGGGCCGCACCCTGGCTCGGCACGCTCGGCGGCGTCTTCATCCTCATCGTGGGCATGACCTATCTCGAATGGCGCCGCCGCAGCGCGCTCGCGGCCGGCGAAGGCTACGGCGATGCGGCCGCACTGGTGAACGAACCCGCGCCGTTCACCGGCGGCAGGCTCGCCAATCCGATCCTGGCGATCCTGCCGCTGATCGTGGTCGGTGTCGCCAACAAACTGCTCTCTGTCTGGATTCCACAGGCCTACGGCAGCAGCCATGAATTCGTCCCGGCCGTTACCGGCAAGGCGGCGCCGGTGGTGCAGGAAATCTCGAAGGTCGCGGCGATCTGGGCGGTCGAGGGCGCGCTGCTACTCGGCATCGCCACGATCCTGGCCTTCGCCTGGAAGCCCGTGCTCACGAGCTTCGCCGAAGGCAGCAAGTCGGCGATCGGCGGCGCCCTGCTCGCATCGATGAACACGGCATCGGAATATGGCTTCGGCGCGGTGATCGCCGCCCTGCCCGGCTTCCTGATCGTCGCCGATGCCTTAGCTTCGATCCCGAGCCCGCTGGTGAACGAAGCCGTCACCGTCACCGCGCTGGCCGGCATCACCGGTTCGGCCTCCGGCGGCATGAGCATCGCGCTCGCCGCCATGGGCGAGACCTTCATCGCCAACGCGCATGCCGCCGGCATTCCGATGGAAGTCCTGCATCGCGTCGCCGCGATGGCCTCCGGCGGCATGGACACGTTGCCGCACAACGGCGCAGTCATTACCCTGCTAGCCGTCACAGGCCTGACCCATCGTCAGGCGTACAAGGACGTCTTCGCCATCACGATCGTGAAGACGCTGGCCGTATTCGTGGTGATCGCCCTGTTCCACCTGACCGGACTGACATGACCCCACCGCATCACGGCGACGATCTGCGCGGTATCAACCGGCTGACCGTCGACGCGATCACCGGAGTCGTCGATCTGGTCGAACAGATGCATGCCAGCATCTTGCAGTTGCCAGGCATCCTGGCCAAGCCTGTGCAGGGCCCGACCCGCGGTATCCCCGGATTGGTCTACCGCGGCATCCGCGGCGTCACCGGCGTTGTCGGCAACGGACTCGATGCGATCATCGGCAGGCTCTCGCCCCTTCTCGACAGGATCGGACCGCTACCGCAACGCGAAGCCGCCATCGCGGCACTCAATGGCGTCCTTGGCGATCATCTCGACGCCTCCGGCAATCCGCTCGCCATCACGATGGCGCTGCGCAGCGGCGGTACGTCATTGCCCATGCATCGCGGCAGGCTCGCCGCCGCACTGCCCGCATCCAGCGGGCGATTGCTGGTGTTGGCGCACGGCTTGTGCATGAACGATCTGCAATGGAACTACGGCGGGCACGATCACGGCGCGGCGCTGGCGCGGGATCTCGGCTGCACGCCGGTCTATCTGCGCTACAACAGCGGCCGCCATATCTCCGAGAACGGCCGCGACTTCGCGGCGCTGCTGAAGCAACTGGTGCGGCATTGGCCGGTTCCGGTCGAACGGCTCGACATCGTCTGCCACAGCATGGGAGGCCTGGTGACACGCGCCGCCTGCCTGGTCGCGGAACGTGAAAGACATGCCTGGCTGCGCAGCCTGAGCACGTTGGTGTTCCTCGGCACGCCGCACCACGGCGCTCCGCTCGAACGCGCCGGCGGCTGGGCCGACATGCTGATCGGCATGAGCCCGTACAGCGCGCCCTTCGTGAGGCTCGGGAAAATGCGCAGTGCCGGAATCCAGGACCTGCGCTACGGCAACATCCGCGACGAGGATTGGCGCCAATACAATGGCGATCATCTCGATGATGTTCGCGTGCCGACGCCGCTGCCCCGGAATGTAGCGGCTTACACGATGGCCGCCAGCACCGCGCGACAACGTGCGCGCAAAAACCAACTGCCCACTGGCGATGGCCTGGTTCCCGTTTCCAGCGCTTTGGGCAAGCATGCCAATACGGCGTTCGACCTGCAGCTCCCGAAAGCGCGGCAGCGGATCTTGTATGACATCCACCATCTTGACCTGCTCGGCGGAGGCGACGTCTATCGCCAGCTCAAACGCTGGCTGGCGTGACCCGCCAAGAAACATGACAGATGCCACATTCCGCATCGTGATCAGGTAGCAGCGGCGTCAATTCAGCGAACGACAACGGACTGTTGATCATTCTTTTTGAACATTTCCCTCCTATACTCGAAAACAGGGGATATGCCAGGGGGAAACCGAATGTCTTCTCTGAAATTCACGGATACGGAGAGATTTCTCCGTCGTCCCGGTCCTGTTGATTCTTCGGGCAAGACACCGCCGGCGCCAAGCGCATACAGCGGGAGCACATCGGGTGGAAGCATGCCTAGCGGAATCGCACCCAGCCAGGCCAACATCCGCGCAATGCTGGAAAAACGCTACGGCCACGGCAAGCCGCTGCATTACCGGCCCAATCTGAAGCAACCTCCCCTGAGCCCGTCCGCCCTCAAACAGAGCGCGGCCAGCCGTTCAGGCACCGCCCTGAATTCGGCGATGGCGATCCCGCCGATCTCATCGCCGCTTCCCCCAAGACAGCCCACCGTTCCCCAATTACCGGTACCGCCATTCGCGGTGCGCGTGCTCAACAACCTGAGTTTCGGCGTGACCGCCGCCGAAATCACCGCATTCAACGCGCTGGGCAGCAGCGATACCGCGCGGCTCACCGCCTACGTCGACAAGCAGCTGAACTGGAGCGCGATCGACGACAGCGCGGTCGAATCACGGCTCACCGCCGCCGGCTACAACACACTCGGCAAGAGCCTCACCCAGCTCTGGGCCGATCACGTGCTGCCCGACCCGACGTGGGACATCCGCATGCGACCGGCCTGGGAAGTGCAACGCGCCGCTCTCGTGCGCGCGGTGCATTCCAAGCGGCAGTTGCGCGAAGTGATGGTCATGTTCTGGCATGACCACTTCAATGTCATGGCCACGGATTTCTCCACCGGTCCGGTCTACGTGCATTACGACCGCGACGTGATCCGCCAGCACGCCTTCGGCAATTTCCGCGCGATGCTCGAATCCGTCGCCTCCAGCACCTCGATGCTGTACTACCTCGACAACCAGTCGAACACGCGCGCCGGCCCCAACGAGAACTTCGCGCGCGAACTGCTCGAACTGCACACCTTCGGCAGCGAGAACTACCTGGGCCTGATGGACCCGTTCCAGGTACCCCCGTGCCCGGAAGACCCGAACTTCCCGATCGGCTACACCGACATCGACGTCTACGAAACCGCCGCGGCCTTCACCGGTTGGGCGATCAAGAACGGTCACTGGCAATTCCCGACCGAGAACGACGGCACCTTCGTCTATCGCTCCACCTGGCACGACACCGGGCCGAAGTATCCGCTCGGCATGTTCCTGTATCCCGAACAGGCCGCGCTCAAGGACGGCCGCGACATCCTCGACCGCATCGCGCAGCATCCGCGCGTGGCGAAGTTCATCTGCAAAAAGCTGATTCGCCGTTTCTTCACCGACACGCCCGATCAGGCCCTGATCGACAGCGCCGCGGCCGTGTTCCGCGCCAACTGGCAGCGCACGGACCAGATCAAGCTCACCCTGCGCCACATCCTGCTCTCCTCCGCCGCCTACAACAGCTGGGGACAGAAGATCCGGCGGCCGTTCGAGGCCGTCGCCGCTGCGCTGCGCGCGCTCGGCAGCCAATGGACGCTACCCATCGGCCAGCCCGGCGACGAATACGCATGGCGGATGGGACTCGCGGGCCATACGCCCTACGACTGGCCCTCGCCCAACGGTTATCCGGACACGGCGGCGGCATGGTCGGGCTCGAACACGTTCGGCATGACCTGGAACCTGCTCGGCTGGCTCACGGAGAAGTCGATCGACACCGTGCCGATCGCACCGATCCTGGCCACCACCCGCAGCAGCGTGACGCAGTGGACATCGCGCAACCTCGTCGACTTCTGGTGCCAGCGCATCCTCGGCTACCTGCCGGCGCGCCGCCAGATCCTGGTCGATTTCATGCGCCAGAACGGCGCCGAGACGGAGGTCATCACCGATACCGACACGTGGTCGCTCAACGACCTGAGGAAGCACTACAACCAGCAACGGCTGCGCAGCATGGTCGCGATGATCCTGCTGTCGCCCGAATTCTTCGCGCGCTGAGGAGGATGCCATGTCACGACTGATCCTCAATCGCCGCGAATTCCTCAAGGGCTGCGGCGCCACGGTCGCTGGCGGCGTCGCCGGCCCCGCGCTGTTCTTCTCCGATCCCGCCTTCGCCGCGGTCAACTCCTACGACACCGTCGTGCACGTGTTCCTGCGCGGCGGCATCGACGGGCTCAACCTGGTGCCGCCGATTGCCGGCAACGACCGCACGTTCTACGAACAGGCGCGACCGGACCTCGCCATCGCCGCGACCGGCACCTACGCCGCGCTGCCGCTGACGCTCGCCGACGGCAGCGCCACGGGCTTCGGCCTGCATCCCTCCGCGACTGGCCTGCGCGACATCTGGGTCGACGGCAAGCTCGCGATCGTGCAGTCCTGCGGCATGCTGACGACGGTGACGCGCAGCCATTTCGATGCCCAGCTCTATCTCGATCTCGGCACGCCCGGGCAGCACAGCGGCAGCAGCGGCTGGATCACCCGCGCCTGGAACACGCAGCCCGGCACCATCGGCAACGAAATCATGCCGGCGCTGGCCGTCAACAGCCGCACGCCGGCGAACCTGCTCGGCGCGACGCAGGCGCTCAGCATGGGCAACCCGCAGGACTTCGCGCTCAATGCAAGCGCCTGGGCATGGCAGAAACGACGCGACGGCGATCCGGCCGGCTACAAGGGCGTCAGCGAAACGCTGGCGTCGCTGTGGGCCGGCAACACCGCGCTGGAAGCGAGCGGACAACGCGCCGACCGGTCGCTGCGCGTGATCGCGGCACAACCCTACGCCGCGCTGCCGACAGGGTGGCCGACGACCGAATTCGCGCGCCAGCTGTGGACGGTGGCGCAATCGATCCGCTTCAACCTCGGCATGCGCTATGCCGCGATCGATCTCGGCGGCTGGGACACGCACGACAGCCAGGGCACCGCCGGCAGCGGCTACCACTACTATCAGAACAAGATCGCCGAGCTGTCGCAGGCGCTGACCGCGTTCTACGCCAATCTCAAGGCGGGCGGCGAGATCGGACGCGTGACCGTGATCGTGCAATCCGAATTCGGCCGCCGCGTGCGCCAGAACGGCAGCGGCGGCACCGATCATGGCTACGGCAATCCGCTCCTGGTGCTCGGCGGCGCGGTCAACGGCCGCAGGATGTACGGGCAATGGAAGGGACTGGATCCGGAAGTGCTGTCGTCCTACTTCGGCGATATTCCGGTCACCACCGATTACCGGCGCGTGCTCTCGGAACTGCTGATCCAGCGCATGGGCAACTCGCAGATCGGCACAGTGTTCCCCGGCTACAGCGGCTACGTGCCACTCGGCCTGTTCGCCGGCAGCGGCCTCACGCCGCCCCCAACAGGCACGCTGCCCGCGCTGCCCGGCACGCCTACGCGCCGCATCGAAGTTCCGACGAGAAGAATCATCTCGACGAAGCGGCGCACGTTCTACTGGCATGTGCTGCGTTGGCTGGAGCTGCTGTTCAAATAATCGCGCTGCCACGCCGATGACGCGGCAGCGGAGCGCGCCGGCCATATCTCTGGCCGGCGCGCTTTGCGTTTGGCTCACTCGAAGTGCAGGTTGTACTCCAGCCAGAACTGCCGTCCGTAAGGATCGTAATTGCCGACCGGGTAATACGGCCAACCGCCCTCGCCCGTCTTGTCCAACGGCGGATGCGTGTTGCGGAGGTTGTTGACGATGAGCGACAGCGTATTGTTGTCGTCGAACCGATAGCCGACGCTGCCGTTGTAGAGCATGTAGGGCGCGATGCGACCGGTGCCATCGGCATTGGGCAGACTGCCGTAGCGGATGCCGTAGAGCGTCGCCGACCACGGTCCGCGCTGCCAGCTCACATTGCCGTTGAGCTTGCTGCGCCAGTCGTAGAAATCGAGTCCGTTGCGCATGTCGGTGGTATCGGGATCGTCGGGAAACTGGCGATATTCATGCTTGATCACCAGGCTGTAGGCCAAGCCGCCACGAAAATCGCCGTAGGCGCCGGCATTCCAGCGATAGTTGGTCTTCAGGTCGATGCCGCTGACCCGCTCGTAGGACGCGTTGATCGCATTGGTGAGCACGCGCCGGACCTGGTCCGGCTGCACGGAAGCATCCGGAGGATTGCGCAGCACGCGACTGATCGCATCCTGGCAAAGCGGCGAATTGATGTCGCGCGGTTCGCCGCCGAGGGTACTGCCGAGGCGGCAATCCGCTTCGGTGCGCAGGATGCGATCGGTATCGAGATCGGTGACCTGATTGTCCAGACGGACGTTGTAGTAATCCACGGACAGATCGAAGTTCTGCGAGGGTGACCACACGAAGCCGACACCGTAGGATTTTCCGTTTTCCGGCTTCAATTCCGGGTTCCCGGTACTGGTGTAGTCGATCGCCAATCCCGAGTAATCACATTCGTCATACGGCTGCCCGGCGGTGCGGCAACGCCAGTAATCGGTCATGCCGGGGTTGTAGCCGCGCGTCTCGGCGGCGAAGACATAGTTCATGTCCGGCGCGCGGAAACTGGTGGCGGCGGTGGCGCGCAGCAGCAGGCTCTGCACGGGACGGAACTCGAGGCCGGCATTCCATGTGCTCTTGCTGATCTTGCGGCCGCCGAAACGGAATTCGTCATAGCGCGCTGCCGCGTTCGCCGTCAGTTTCTCGAAGACCGGCACCTTGATTTCGGCGCCAATCGCATAACGATCGCGTTCGCCGCTGGCCGGCACGCCCGCGGTCGTATTCCAGAAGACGCCCTGCCCCAGTCTCGGATCGGGCCTGTTGCTGTAGCCCTGCTGTCCCGCCTCGACCACGGCGGCCAGATCCACACCGCCCGCCGGCAAGTCGAAGAGCTTGCCGTTGACAGTGAAGCTGAAATTCTCGATCCAGGAGCTGTTGACGCTCTCATAGCGGCCGGTCAGCGCGTCGTATTCGGAAGGATTGAGCGGCCTGTAGAACCGTGACAGATCCGGGTTGTAGACGTTGATCCCATCGATCTCACCCAGCTTCGGACCGAGGAAAAACTCGTTGACCCCAGCAAGCAACGCGCGCCGCCTGGTGCGGTTCTCGTAACGCCCGCGATTGTAGGCGGCCTCGTATCCCCAGCCGGAATCACCGAAGCTACCCTTCGCCCCGACCGTGAAGGCCCAGCTTTTCTCGAAGTAACGCCGATTGTTGGCATGCGCCGATGTGATTTCCTCGGGCATGAAGTCGCGACGCAGGATTTCGGTATTCCCAGTTGCCTGGTTGATGAAATAACCATTGCTGCTGGCATCGGAAGTCCAGGTCGGCACGCTGGTGTTGTTCTGGATGCTGGCGATGCCGAGCGCGACGTCGGCGAAGAGTTCAGTGCGATCGTTCAAGTGCCAGGTCAGGGCGCCGTAGGCATCGGCGTTCTTCTTCTCTGTCTGGATAGTCCAGTACAACGGCCGCGCTTCGTAGCTGCCGCAGTAGTAGCCCTGCCTCGGATTGAAGGCGCGGAACACGCTGTCCCCCGCCAGATAGCCAGCCGCCGAGCAGGCTTCCTCGCCCGGATCGATATAGCTGTTGCGCGACAGGTCGGCACGACGGCGCGTGAACACCGCATACGGCAATCCCGGCACTCCGGTGGGCTCGTCGGCATAGGAATCCATGTAATCACGCTGCGAACCCCAGATCGGCTTGCGATGCAGGAATTCAATGCCGTACACCACATCGATGGTGTCGTTGGAGAACCCGCTGGTGAACTGCAGGCGCTGGTTCTGCCCGCCGCCTTCCTGGGTGCCACCGATGCGCACGTTGAGATCGCTGCCGTCGTAATGCTTCTTGAGAATGATGTTGACCACCCCGGCGACCGCATCCGATCCGTACACGGCCGATGCGCCGCCCGCCAACACCTCGATGCGCTCGATCAGGGCGCTGGGAATATTGGCCAGATTGACGATACTGAGCGATCCCTCGTATGCGAGCGGATAGTCGGCCAGACGCCGGCCATTGAGCAGGATCAGCGTGTGGTTCGGCCCGAAACCGCGCAGGTTGATGGTATTGGCCGCCGGGGTGAAGGTGTTGCCGAAATCCTCGCCCTGCACCGACCCGTTGTTCTGGACCAGCGAACTGATCGCATCGAACACGCTGCGGAAGCCCTGTGCATCGATTTCCTCCTTCTTGATCACCGTGACCGGTGACGGCCCCTCGAGTGTCGCGCGCGGGATGCGCGAGCCGGTGACCACGACGTTCTCCAGGCTGGTGATCTCGCCCTGCGATGCGGGTTTCGCGTCCTCCACGGATTGCGCGACAGCGGCACCGGACAACCCGGCGAGAAGAAAAAGGGATGCCCACGACAATGGGCGTCGCGATCGTCTTGCGGCGTACATTCGATGTCCTCAACGGAAAATGCGGCCCCTGCGCGCGCAATCGTGCGGGGAGCCATGCGACGATTCTGTCTTTGCTGCACCGCGGCATACAATGAAGGCACGTCATGTCGTGATACCCGACACTTATTTGCGACCCGCGTCCGCTTCGTGCTGCGAACGCACAGCCAGCGCTTGCAACACTTGCCGGCTTTTGCCAGCCTCCGCACTTTCCCTCTGCAGCGGACACCATGACCGATCACGCCCCTGCCCCGACGGATCCCCGGACTCCGTGCACCGCGTGACCATGCTCGATCTCCGCACATCCTCCCGATGCCATGAATGACGGATTGTTCCGGCGCGAAGTACTCGACGCCAGAAAGGAGCAATGGCTAGGGACGGTACGATTGACCACGTCGCGGCTGGGCTGGCCGATGGCGCTGATCGCCGCTGCCGCTGTGCTGGCGTTGTTATTGGTGTTGGCGTTCGGCAGTTACGCGCGCAAGGAGCGCGTGCAGGGGCGCCTGATCCCGTCCGGAGGATTGTTGAGCGTGGCCGCGCCGGCGAAGGGCGTCGTCGCGCGGGTGCTGGTGCGCGAGGGCGATGCTGTGCGCCGCGGCCAGGAACTTGCGGAAATCTCCTCGGACCTCGACGCCCCCGACATGGAAGGCGGCCTGAGCGCGACCATCGGCGCGGCATTGCAGCAGAAGCGCGAACGCCTGCAAACCGACCTCCATGACCTGCGCCAAAGCGAAGCACAACGCACGGCGGCGTTGCGGGAAAAGATCGCATCGCTGTCGCAGCAGCGCACGGCGGCCGAACAACGCCATCACCTGCGCAGCACCCAGGCCCGCAATGCGCGTGCATTACTGGAACGCGTGCAGCCCCTGGAAAAACAGCAGATCGTCAGCGCGGTGCAGATCCAGGGCTACGAAGCCGCCGCGCTGGAAGCCGAAGCCTCGGCGGAAACCAGTCGGCAGGAACAACTCGACATCGAACAGACACTCGCCGCGACGCGCGCCGAGCTGGATGCGCTGCCGCTGGACACCGCGACGCGCCGCAGCGAGATCGAACGCCTGCTGGCGGACATCTCCGAGGACAGCGCACGCAATCGTGTGGAAGGCGGCCTGCGACTGCGGGCACCTCGCGCGGGAACGATCACGGGCTTGTCGGTCGCGGCCGGCGACGCCATCGGCCAGGGCCAGCGCCTGCTCTCGCTCATTCCGGAGCACTCCGCGTTGCAAGCGGAACTGTGGGTGCCGAGCCGCGCCGCCGGCATGCTGAAGACCGGCACGCGCGTGGCGATGCGCTACCACGCTTTTCCCTATCAGCAATACGGACAACGTTTCGGCCGCATCGTCGAGCTTTCCGGCAGCGCGTTGCCGGCACAGGAAATCCTGACACGCAGCGGCATTCGCCTCGATGCGCCGGCTTATCGCGCGATCGTCACGCTGGACGCGGCTCCCGGCGCCACCCTGCCTCTGCGCGCGACCATGACGCTCGACGCCGATCTTCTGCTTGAACGCAGGCGCCTGTACCAGTTCATCCTCGATCCACTGCGCACCCCGCTACGTACCATTGACCCGCCGCAAGGCACGGCCGGAGGCACGCCGTGAAGCTTTCGGACCAGAAGCGGCTGCCCGTGGTGCAGCAAAGCGAGATCGCCGAATGCGGCCTCGCTTGTCTAGTGATGGTCGCCCGCTATCACGGCCACGATATCGATCTGGCCAGCATGCGGCGTCGCTTCCCGATCTCGCTCAAAGGCGCCGGCCTGTCGCGGCTGATCTCGATCGCCGGCACGCTCGGTTTCGAGACGCGACCGCTGCGCGCCGAAGTGGAACATCTGCGCGAGATCGCCCCGCCTTGCATCCTGCATTGGGATCTCAACCACTTCGTCGTGCTGAAGCAGATCGATCGCGAGCGCGCCGTCGTCCACGATCCCGCACGCGGTAAAGTGTCGATGTCCCTGGCCGAATTCGGACGTCACTACACCGGCGTGGCACTGGAACTGGTGCCTGCTTCCGGATTCGAACCAGCCCGCGAGCGTCAGCGCATCTCCGTGTCGTCGCTGGTCGGCCGCGTCACCGGCGTGCGCCGCGCGCTGGTGCAAGTGTTGCTGCTGGCGGTTTCACTGGAAGTGCTGACGCTGGCGCTACCGTTGTCGATGCAATGGGTGGTCGACGATGTCCTGGTCTCGGCCGATCTCGGGCTGCTGACACTGATCGGCATCAGCTTCCTCGCCATCGTCGTGCTTCAATCCGCGACCGCCGCGATGCGCGGCTGGGTGGTGGCGGGCATCGGCGCCTCGCTCAATTCGCAATGGCTGACCAACCTGTTCGGTCATCTATTGCGGCTGCCACTGGATTATTTCGAGAAGCGCAGCGTTGGCGGCGTACTGTCGCGCTTCATGTCACTGCAGACGATCCAGCAGACTTTAACCGGCAGCTTCGTCGAAGCGGTACTGGACGGCCTGACGGTATCGCTGGTGCTGATCCTGCTGCTGCTCTACAGCCCGCTGCTCACCGGGTTGGTGCTCGGCGCCTTCGCCATCTATGCCCTGCTGCGCTGGCTGGCCTATCGCAAGCTGTGGTCGCTGAAGGAAGAACAGCTGACGTTCGTGGCGCGCCAGCAAACCCAACTGATCGAATCCATCCACGGCGTGCAAACCATCAAGCTGGCGAACCAACAGGCGCAGCGACGCGCACGCGTCGCCAACGCCACGGTGGAAGTCGCCAACCGCGAAGCCGCGATCGGCCGCGTGGCTGCACTGTTCGGCGGATTGTCACGGCTGGTCTTCGGCACGCAACGCGTGCTGCTGATCTGGATCGCGGCCTGGATGACACTGCGCGGACAGTTCAGCGCCGGCATGCTCGTCGTCTTCGTCGCCTATGCCGATCTCTTCGCCACCCGCACGAGCAGCCTGATCGACAAGTTCGTCGATCTGCGGCTGCTCGGCCTGCACGGCCAGCGCATCGCCGACGTCGCGCTGGAACCGCCGGAACCGCACGTCATCGGCCAGTATTCCGGCCCCGCGCCGGAGCCGACGCTGGTCGTGGATAGCATCAGTTTCCGCTACGCCGAGGACGAGCCGTGGATCCTGCGCGATTGCAGCCTGCGTATCGAGGCAGGCGAATCGGTCGCCATCGTCGGGCCCTCGGGATGCGGCAAGACCACGCTGGCCAAGCTGTTGCTCGGGCTGCTGCATCCCGCGCACGGCAAGATCAAGATCGGCGGAATCGACATCCGCCATTACGGCCTCGGCAACTATCGCGCACGCTTCGGTACCGTGATGCAGGACGACGCCCTGTTCGCGGGATCGATCGCGGAGAACATCAGCGGCTTCGATACCGACGCGACGCCGGAAACCATCGAGGCCGCCGCCCGCGCCGCACAGATCCACGACGACATCCTGCGCATGCCCATGGGCTACGAATCGCTGGTCGGCGACATGGGCTCCACGCTTTCCGGCGGCCAGAAACAGCGCGTGCTGCTGGCGCGGGCGCTGTATCGCGAGCCCGCCTTCCTGCTGCTGGACGAAGCGACCAGCCATCTCGATGTCGCGCGCGAACGCGCGATCAACGACTGCATCGCGGAATTGGCGATGACGCGCATTGTCATCGCGCATCGTCCGGAGACGATCCTCAGCACCGATCGCGTTATCGAATTGCGCAACGGCGCAGCAATCGTGCGAAGCGCATCAGAATACGCAGGCGTATCGATCATGGAGCGTGCGAGGCATCACGATTAAGACGCTTCTAACAACCAAATGACGAACTTTGTCTTAGCATCGAACACGACCACAGCCGAAGCCGGACGGCTTTCGTTTCCGGCACAAGAGGACATGTCATGAGCCAGAAAGACAACAGCGAAACCAGCCGCCCGCTTGCCCGCAACGTCGCTCGCGAATTGACGCCGGCCGAAATCGAAGCCATCGCCGGCGGCCGTCCCGCAACCACCCACGCCACCGGCCCGAACGGTGACGACCCGGCCGATCCTGGCGATCTCGCCTAAGGCCGCACAGGCCGACGCACGGACGCGCATCCTGCTTCAATCCGACACAACGCATTCGCACCGGCCGCACGGGCCGGCCCGCGACTTTCAGGAGACATCCGTGAGCAAGTTTGAAACGCAGAAAGACCAGTCGGCGCGTCCGTTCGCCCGCGTCGCCGCACGCGAGCTGACGAAGGAAGAAATCGAAGTCATCGCCGGCGGCCGTCCGCCGCCGGATCACACCCATGCCACGGGCGCCAACGGCGACGATCCCAGCGATCCCGGCGTCTGACGCTATCCCACCGCCCGCTTGGGCGGCAGCAGAACGTGCGCCCCGCAAGCCGGGGCGCATTTGTATCCAGAGACGCCGGAGTCCGCATCGCGCATGAGCAGTGCATCCCGCATGAACAGAAGTCCGCTGATCCTTTCCGTCTATGCCCACGACATCCATGCCCATGCGGTGTGCTGGGGCTTGCGCCGCAACGGCGTCGCGCCGGTCTGGGCGCGCAGCCTGGCCGACGATGTGCTCGCGCCGATCTCGCTCGAATGCGATGATCACAACGGCCTCGCCGCCACGGGAGCGTTCGCGCCGGAATCGGTCGGCAGCATCTGGTTCCGGCGTCCGAGGATTCCCGAAGAGTTTCCCAACACTCGCGAGAGCGATCTCCCGTTCGTGCGTAACGAATGGAAGCGCTTCATCCACAACGCCTACGCCGTCGCCGATGCGCTTCCCGGCGCGTTCTGGGTGAATCGTCCGAACGCAGCCGTCGAGGCCGAGAACAAGCTGGTGCAGTTGCTCGCCGCGCAGCGTTGCGGGTTGACGTTCCCGCGCACGCTGGTGTCGTCGGACCCGGCGCGAATCCGCCGCTTCGTCGCCGAGCACAAGCATGTCGTCTACAAACCTTTCCAGACCCATACCTGGCAGGACACCGATGGCCGGATGTACAGCACCTACGCGCGCACCATCGACGCCGGCATGCTCGAGGACGATGACAGCCTGCGCCAATGCCCCGGCATCTATCAGGTGCTGGTGCGCAAGACACACGATGTTCGCGTCACCGTCATCGGCGATCACTTCTTCGCCGCCAGGCTTGAAGGCGATGATGATCCGACCTTCGTCGACTGGCGTTCCTCCTCCATCGGCAATCGCGTTCGCAGCGGTGTCGCGACCCTGCCCACGGCGCTGGAAACAAAGATCTCCGCGCTGATGCGCGAACTCGGCATCGTCTTCGGCTGTGTCGATCTGGCCATCGACGCCGATGGCGATGCCCACTTCCTGGAGATCAATCAATCCGGGCAATTCCTGTTCCTGGAAGATTCCGTGCCGGAGTTGCCAATCCTGCAGGCAATGTGCGCGATGCTGGCGCAAGGTCGCGCCGATTACACGCTGGATGCGATCGCGGACGTGTCGTATGCCGACTATCTCGCTGGCGAGGAACACCGGGAATGGTGGGATAGCGTCAGTGGGGGCATCCGCGAAGGTGGACGAATTCCTGGCGTGAGCCTGGAATAGCTGCGCCGCATCAGTCCCCGATCAGACCGCCAACAGCCGCGAGGCTTCCCACGCGACCGCCAGCGGAGGGGCAGCATCCTCCTCGTTGCCGTCACCCAGCCACCACGCGGCGGACAGTCCGGTGTAGGCCAGCAACCATTGCAACAGCCGCCGCCGCTCGATCGCGGCGGCCTCGGCGATGATCTCGAGGCGATCCGCCACTCGTTCCGGTGCGAGACCGAATTCTTCTTCCGGATTGCACAGCATGTTCGCGTAGTCGAAACCGCGCTCGCCGTAGACGCGCTTAGGATCGATGACGAGCCAGCCGCGTTCCTCGCCGAAATCGAGCACGTTGTCGTGATGCAGATCGCCGTGCAGTACCACGATGTCTTGCGCATCGGCGAGCAGCTGCCTGGAAATGGCGAGCGATTCCGTCAGCACGCCGCCGTACTGGTTCGCCATCGGTTCCAGATCGCGGAACCATTCCTGCAACGTCAGCAGTCCGGGCGGCGGTGGCGCCTTCTGCGCATGCAGCCGACCGGCGGCGGCGCAGAGGATGCGGCAGGCTTCGTCGTCCCTGCCCTCCTGCACCATGCGCGTCAGCGAACGCGTTCCCGTGGCACGCTCCATCAGCAGGACGCCGCACTCGGCGTCATGCGCCAGCACGTGCGCGGCGCCGTTGCCGTTCCACCAGGCCATCAGCAGGCCACCCAGCTTCTCTTCCGCCTCGCGCGCGAGCTTGAGCATTGCCGGCGTGCCGTCGGCGCATCGCACCGGCATCAGATCGCTGCTATGGGTGTTGATAGCCTCGCCGTCGGGTGTCAGTTCCCAGCGGTCGAGATAAGGCGCGAAAGGCATCAGCTGACATCTCCGGAGATTCGCTTCGAATGCCAGTTACGCGTGTCCGCGAGGACGACTGGCAAACGAAGATCGGAACCACCCGGATCAGTTGAGGTCTTCATCCTTGATCTTCAAGTCGAAGCACTGCTTGCCGGCTCCATGCTCCCAGTTCCTGGCGACCCAGTCCACGTCACGCGTCTTGGCGGTATCGGTGGTGAAATGCGCGCACAGCTGGAAATTGTCCTTTCCATCCGTGCTGTAGGCATAAGGCGTGCCGTCGATGGGGTCGGTGATGTCCAGATGAGAGCCGGGCTGGCGGGTCAGCGTTCCCAGATCCGGCGGTGGTTGCCCATGTTTCTTCGCGTATGCACGCACGGTGTTCGCAATCTCGTCGAGATCACGCACCCGGCGCTGATCCAGCCGTATCTCACGCTGTGCCGCCGGCGATCCCATCACCGCGACCGCTCCTGCCACCGCGGCAACGATCGCTATCGACGCCGTAATCAGCATCCACTTTCCCACCGGCTTGGTGCTCATGCCTCACCTTCCTCGCGACGCAGATCGTACAGGTAGTAGCCGAAGACGCTACTGGCGATCACCGCCGCCACTAGCACTTTGAGCAGGAAGCGCGTGCTCAGTTCGCCACCGAGCAGGTTGTACACCAAGGTGGTCATGTCCCCGATCAGCACCGCTGCGGCGATGAACAAGGTCAGATAGGTCAGCCAGCGCCGAACCGGCGACAATCGCTTGATCGGATGCTTCGCCACTTCACGGGTAATCAGATGCGACATGAAGACGAACACCGGGAACGCGATGATCAACGCCGCAGTCGACCAGCGTATCTCGCTGCCAAGCCGCACGATCGCGTATTCCGGGACTGCCGGGTCCGGCCAGAAATGGTTGATCAGATCGAACAGAAGGCTGCCCAGGTTCCAGGCCGCGAAATACAGCGTGGCGAACAGCACCAGATACAGAAAGGCTTCGCGCGCGGACAACGAGGCGCGCGGCTTGGGCACGGGGACCGGGAAACCGACATCGGCATAGGCGTCGAGCACGCCACGGGTCTGATCAGGCGCCCAGCCGGCCTCCGCCAGCGCCTGTGCGATCGCTTCCTTGGACTGCCCGCGCAACAGCGCCTCACGGACGAACAGCTCCAATTCCTGTGTTGCTGCGGCCATGGCCACCTCTCCTGACGGGACGGGGCGAATCTAGCAGTTCCGAGGAAGTTTGCGAGGCCGGCAGGCGAAGTGTCGTCGAACGATACCAACGGAAGCAGAAGCCGCTACCACGAATCCTCTGAGGCACGCGCAAAAGAAAAGCGGGCCGAAGCCCGCTTTCCCGAATCGCTGCGACAGTGCCCGCTTATTCGGCGGCCACGCCCTCGCCTTCCTCGACGGCCTTCATCGACAGGCGGATACGGCCCTGCTTGTCGACTTCCAGCACCTTGACCTTGACCACGTCGCCTTCCTTGAGCTTGTCGGACACCTTCTCGACGCGCTCGTTGGAAATCTGCGAGACGTGCACCAGACCATCCTTGCCCGGCAGGATGGTGACGAACGCACCGAAGTCCATCAGCTTGACGACCTTGCCCTCGTAGATGCGGCCCGGCTCGACGTCGCTGGTGATCTGCTCGATGCGCGCCTTGGCGGCCTGCGCGGCGGCGGCATTCACCGAGGCGATGACGATCGTGCCGTCGTCCTGAATGTCGATCTGCGTGCCGGTTTCCTTGGTGATCGCCTGGATGGTGGAACCACCCTTGCCGATCACTTCGCGGATCTTGTCGGGGTGGATCTTCAGCGTCAGCAGGCGCGGCGCGTATTCGCTCAATTCGCCGCGCGGCGTGGTGAGCGAACTGCTCATCTCGCCGAGGATGTGCAGGCGGCCCTGCTTGGCCTGCGCCAACGCCACCTTCATGATCTCTTCGGTGATGCCCTGGATCTTGATGTCCATCTGCAGCGCGGACACGCCGTTGGCGGTACCGGCCACCTTGAAGTCCATGTCGCCCAGATGGTCTTCGTCACCGAGGATGTCGGACAGCACGACGAAGGCATCGCCTTCCTTCACCAGGCCCATCGCGATGCCGGCCACCGGCGCCTTGATCGGCACGCCGGCATCCATCAGCGCCAGCGAGCTGCCGCAGACGGAAGCCATCGACGAGGAACCGTTCGACTCGGTGATTTCCGAGACCACGCGGATCGTGTACGGGAATTCTTCCATCGTCGGCATCACGGCCAGCACGCCGCGCTTGGCGAGGCGGCCGTGGCCGATCTCGCGACGCTTCGGCGCGCCAAAACGGCCGGCCTCGCCCACCGAGAAGGGCGGGAAGTTGTAATGGAACAGGAAGTGTTCCTTGTACTCGCCGGCGATGGCGTCGATGATCTGGCCATCGCGCGCGGTGCCGAGCGTGGCGATCACCAGCGCCTGCGTCTCGCCGCGGGTGAACAGCGCCGAGCCGTGGGTGCGCGGCAGCACGCTGACCTTCGAGGCGATCGGGCGCACGGTATCGAGCGCACGGCCGTCGATGCGGATCTTGGTGTCGAGCACCGAATCACGCATGGTGCGGTATTCCAGTTCACCGAACTCCTTGCCGAGGTCGGCTGAATTCCAGCCTTCGGATTCGGCGCGTGGCGCCAGCGCGCCCAGCACGTCTTTCTTGATCGCGGCGATGGCGTCGCGGCGCTGCAGCTTGTCGCGCACCTGGAAGGCATCGGCCAGCTGGGTGCCCACGGCTTCCTTCAGTGCGGCGATCAGGGCGTCGTTCTTGGCGGGCGCCTGCCAGTCCCAGGACTTGGTGCCGGCTTCCACGGCCAGTTCGTTGATGGCGTTGATCACCACCTGCTGCGCCTTGTGGCCGAACACCACTGCGCCCAGCATCACGTCCTCGGACAGTTCCTTCGCTTCCGATTCCACCATCAGCACCGCCTGCGAGGTACCGGCGACGACCAGTTCCAGATCGCTGTCGAGCAGTTCGGTGGCGGTGGGATTGAGCAGGTACTGGCCGTTCTTGTAACCGACCTTGGCGGCACCGATCGGGCCCTGGAACGGGGCGCCGGTCAGCGCCAGCGCGGCGGAGGCGCCGATCATGGCCAGAATGTCGCCGTCCACTTCGGGATTCAGCGACACGACCTGGGCGATGATCTGCACTTCATTCCTGAACTCCTCCGGGAACAGCGGGCGGATCGGGCGGTCGATCAGGCGCGAGATCAGCGTCTCTTTCTCGGTCGGGCGGCCTTCGCGCTTGAAGAAACCGCCGGGAATGCGGCCGCCGGCATAGAACTTCTCCACGTAATCGACGGTGAGCGGGAAGAAGTCCTGTCCTTCACGCTGCGTCTTCGCCGCCACCGCGGTGACCAACACCACGGTGCCGTCGACCGAGACCATGACCGCGCCGCCGGCCTGGCGGGCGATTTCACCGGTCTCGAGCGTGACCGTCTGATTGCCGTACTGGAAGCTCTTGGTAACTTTTGCCACGTTGGGAATTCCTAAAAGGGGCTTGCGATGAACCGCGAGGGACCCTTGCCCCTGGCGGGCGGATCACGCGACGGTCCGCGCGATCCATAAAAGAACCGCGGCGCATTGCTGCGCCGCGATCGGGATATTTCGATTATCGACGCAGACCGAGCTTCTCGATCAGGGCCTTGTACCGCGTCGCGTCTTTGCGATGCAGGTAGTCGAGCAGGCTGCGACGGCGGTTGACCATCTTCAGCAGGCCGCGACGGCTGTGGTGATCGTGCTTGTGCGTCTTGAAGTGTTCGGTGAGGTGGCTGATGCGCGCGGTGAGCAGGGCGACCTGCACTTCCGGCGAGCCGGTATCGTTGTCGCCGCGCTTGTTGTCGGCGATGACTTGACTGGTATCGATGGACATCTGAATTGCCTCTGGTAGACGCGAGACCGACAGGAACGCTCCGGGATGTGCCGGAAACGCACCGTAGGGTTCGCCGTGAACGGGGTGGATTTGGCCGGAAAATCGGCGCCGAAATTGTACCGGTGGAGGCCTTGTGAAACAAGGTGTTAACACAACGGCCGGCCAAGCCCAGGGGGGCGGAACCGTGCCTGTCGGGCCTCCGACCCGCTATCAGAGGCGGGCCGGCGCTTCGGGACCGATCAACCGGCTCGCATCAAGGCTTCTTTTCGTCCGCCTCGGGGGCCTGTTCGCCGTCCTCGGCCGGTGTGCCGGCGCCGGCCTTGGCCGCCGCCATTGCCTGCATCGCCTTGGCCATGCCCTCCATTTCCCCGTTCAGCAGCACCTTCCAGGCATCGCCGTGCCGGCGCATGCTCACCACCTCCATCTTGGTGATGCTGATGCCCATCGCCTTGGCGTTGGTCCGGGTCACCACATGACGCAGGTCCTCGCCCTCGGCCACGCTGCCGATGACCTCGGACGGCCCCAGCCCGCCGCCGAGGGAGGACAGGCGCGACATCATGTTGCCCATGAACATGGCGAAGAATTCGGCGTCGCTGGCCTGCTTCAGGGCTTCCGGCTTGATCTCGCCGAACAGCGCGGCACCAGCGCCCTGATCCGAGGCCGAAGCCGCATCGGCGATCGGCTGCAACATGCCGCGGAAGCTCTTCAGCGCCCCGTCGTCGAACAGCGCGGCCGCGCCCTTCCAGTCCGAGGCCTTGAGCCGCGTGTACAGCTCGGCGGCGACGGCTTCGGGTTTGGTGGTGTCGACTGCGCTCTGCGCCCATGCCGTCGGCACGAACCAAAGTGCAAACAAGAGGACTATGACCAACGCCTGCATTTTAAGTTTCATACGGATATCCATTCCACCATGAATTGAATGAACTTTAATCACGAGACTCTGCACTTATATACGCAACCGGCTCCAGCGTGATCATTGAAAAATTCGAGCCCATAGTGACTTTGGCTGCGGCGCATAGATTTCAGCCGGGATTCCAATCAACGCTGGCCCCGAGAGTGTCGCGCCATGTAGCGACCCGCCTTGGTTCAAAGCCTGATTCACCGAAGATATCGCGGAGCTACGAAGCGCAATGTTGCTAAAGAAATTCCGAGGGCCGGAATGGTACATCTCCATCGCAAAACAGAAGGCGTTTTGAACGATGGGTTCCACATTGAACTCGAATTCAAGCCATTGACCGCGACTCGTTTTCGCACTGAACGTCGCTGGCAGATTCACCCCACCCATATGAGAAACAAGCACGATCCCAAATACCTCGGGAAGCCAGTCGATCAGTCGACTGGCGAGCATAGGGTCTCTACTTAACGCAACAATTTTTTCTTCCACTTCTTCATCTGTAATGCCATCAGTCCCCATGATGGTTATCGCTTGCTCTATTAGTTCCGAAGAGACAGCGGGAAGCATAAGCAGAGAGATGACCGATCTGGTGAGTGAGCAGATTACTATCAAACTAGCTACTACTCACCGCCCAACTGAACATGCGTTGTGGACGCAGGCGGCCCGCAGCATCCACTTCGCCCAACCCGAGCGCACGGCCATGCGGATCGAAAATGGCCACGGATCCAGCGGGCCGGAATCCGCCCTCCACTCCCTGCCCATACGCCAGCCGCGCCGCCTGCGCCGGATTCACGTCGACGGTCGGCCACGAGGCCATGCCGGTCTCGATCGGCAGCAGGCAGGCATCGAGCCCCTGCTCGCTGCGCCCGGCCAGCGCCTCCAGGGCTTCGAACGTCCATAGCCGCGGATCGCGGAACGGATCCACCCACAACCGCCGCAGTTCGGCGACGTGTGCGCCACAGCCGAGCGCTTCACCGAGATCGCGCACCAGACTGCGCACGTAGGTGCCGGAACCGCATTCGACATGCAGCCGCAGCTGTGGCGCCCCCGGGTGTTGCAGATTGTCGAGCAGATCGGCGGCCGACTGCAGTTCAAAGGCATGCACGTCGATCTCGCGCTCTTCCACCTCGACGATCTCGCCGCGTCGCGCCTTGGCGTAGAGCGGCTCGCCGCCGCGCTTGAGCGCCGAATAGATCGGCGGCCGCTGGCGGATCCTGCCGATGAAGGCGCGCAGGGCGTGATCGATGACATCGATCGTCAGTGCCGGCACGGGGCGCTCGCGCAGCGGTTGGCCGTCGGCGTCGTCGCTGTCGGTGACGATGCCCAGGCGCGCCACCACGTCGTAGGCCTTGCGCGCGCCCAGCAGGCCGCCGGCGATCTTGGTGGCCTCACCGAAGCACACTGGCAGCAGGCCGGTGGCGAGCGGGTCCAGGCTGCCGGTATGTCCGCCCTTCTCCGCGCGGAACAAGTGACGCACGCGCTGCAGCGCCTGGTTCGAGCTGATGCCCTGCGGCTTGTCGAGCAGCAGGATGCCGTCCAGCTTACGGAACGTGCCCTTGCGCGTGCGCGGCTTCTGGCTCATCGGGCTTGAGAATGCTGCTTCGACGGACGCCGATCAAGACCTCGGCACGACGTTCGTGCGCCCGTCCACAAGCAGGCCGTCCACAGGCAAGAAGCCAGCCGGTCCGTCGGCCCATCGGATTTCGTCATGCGGGACGGGAGGAAATCGGCGCCGCGGCCGTCAGGTCGTCGTGCCGGAACCATCCGGCAGATCGCGCAGCAGGTTGTCGATGCGCTCGCCGCGGTCGACCGAATCGTCGTAGTGGAAATGCAGCTCCGGCACGTGGCGCAGCTTCACCGCGCGCGCAAGACGGAAGCGCACTTCCGGCGCCACCGCGCGCAACCCCTTCATCGCTTCATCGGCGCGTTCCGGCTGCAGGGCGGTGACGAAGACCTTGGCGTGCGCCATGTCGCGCGTGACTTCCACGTCCGACACGCTCACCGAAGGCAGGCCGTGCTCCTGCACGGCCTCGCGCACCAGCGTGCCCAGCTCGCGGCGGAGCTGGGCGGAAACGCGGTCGGTGCGATGGAACGACTTCTGTGCCATGGAGGATTACAGCGTGCGCTGCACTTCGATACGCTCGAAGCACTCGATCTGGTCGCCAGGCTGCACATCGTTGTACGCCTTCACGCCAATGCCGCACTCGGTATTGACGCGGACTTCGTCGACGTTTTCCTTGAAGCGACGCAGCGATTCCAGCTCGCCCTCGAAGATGACGGTGTTATCGCGCAGCACGCGGATCGGCTTGCTGCGCTTGACCACGCCCTCGACCACCATGCAGCCCGCCACGGCGCCGAATTTGGAGCTGCGGAACACGTCGCGGACTTCCGCGGTACCGATGATCTCCTCGCGGATTTCGACACCGAGGATACCCGACGCCACCTGCTTCACCTGGTCGATCACGTCATAAATGATCGAGAAGTAACGCAGGTCCACGCCGTTGGATTCGATCACGCGGCGCGCCGACGCATCGGCGCGAACGTTGAAGCCGATGATCGTGGCCTTGGAGGTCGCCGCCGAATGCGCGTCCGACTCGGTGATGCCGCCCACGCCGGAGCTGATCACGTTGATCCGGATCGCATCCGTGGACAGTGCCGTCAGCGCTTCGCGCAAAGCCTGCACCGAACCCTGCACGTCGGCCTTGATGATCAGCGGCAGGCTGAGCTGGCCTTCGGCCTGACCCATCTGCGCCATGATGTCTTCCATGCGGTTGCCCGGCACGGCGACCAGACGCGATTCGCGGCGCTTGGCGTCGCGCTGCTGCGCCACGTCCTTGGCCAGGCGCTCGTCGGCCACGACCACGAAATCGTCACCGGCGTCCGGCACACCCGACAGACCCAGCACCTGCACCGGGATCGACGGGCCGGCGCTTTGCACCTGCTGGCCGTTTTCGTCGAACAGCGCGCGCACGCGGCCGTACTGCACGCCGCAGACCAGATAATCGGCCTTCTGCAGCAAGCCCTGCTGCACCAGCACGGTGGCGACCGGACCACGGCCCTTGTCGAGCGAGGACTCGATCACCACGCCCGTGGCACGGCCCGTCGGCGTGGCCTTGAGTTCCAGCACTTCAGCTTGCAGCGAAATCGCGTCGAGCAGGCTGTCTACACCCTGCCCCGTCTTGGCCGAGAGTTCGACCATCTGCGTCTCACCACCGAACTCTTCGGCAACGATTTCCTGGCTCAGCAGCTCATTCTTGATGCGGCTGGGATCGGCGTCGGACTTGTCGATCTTGTTGATCGCCACGATCAGCGGCACGCTGGCCGCCTTGGCATGCCGGATCGCCTCGATCGTCTGCGGCATCACGCCGTCGTCGGCCGCAACCACCAGCACGACAACGTCGGTGAGCTTGGCGCCGCGCGCGCGCATCGAACTGAACGCGGCGTGGCCCGGCGTGTCGAGGAAGCTGATCACGCCCTTGTCGGTTTCCACGTGATACGCGCCGATGTGCTGCGTGATGCCGCCAGCCTCGCCGGAAGCAACCTTGGTGCGGCGGATGTAGTCGAGCAGCGAGGTCTTGCCGTGGTCGACGTGGCCCATGATCGTGACCACGGGCGGACGCGGCACCTTGTCACCCTGCACCTCTTCGGTGTGGGCGATCAGTTCGCTTTCGACGTCCCCTTCATCGGCACGCAGGGCCTTGTGGCCGAGCTCTTCGGTCACCAGCACCGCGGTGTCGTGATCGATGCTCTGGGTGATGGTGGCCATCACGCCCATCTTGAACAGCGCCTTGACCACGTCGCCGCCTTTGAGCGCGAGCTTCTGCGCCAGATCGGCCACGGTGATCGCGTCACCGATGGCGACCTCGCGCACGATCGGCGCGGTCGGACGCGAGAAGCCGTGTTCGCCGCCGCCGCTGCGCGATTGCTCGATATTGCGGCGCGACGACTTCGGCTTGCCACGCGCGGTGGTGCGGCGTGCGCGTTCGGAAGCGGTGAGATGGAGTTGGCCCGCGAAGCGTGCGGCGCTGTCGTCGTCCTCGACGCCCGACACCATCACGTGCGATCCGCGGGTCTTGTGCTTGTGCGCGGCGCCGCGATCGTCGCCGTTGCGCGGCGCGGGCGCCGGCTTCGGATGACCATGCCCGCTGGGCTTGCGCACGGTAGTTTCATCGTCGCGCTTCTCTGCGGCGGCGGCAGCCGCGAGCGCGGCCTCGGCGCGCAGTCGCGCGGCCTCTTCTTCTTCCTTGCGCTTGCGTTCGGCGGCCTCTTCGGCGCGGCGCTTGTCTTCCTCGGCCAGTCGCTGCTGCTCGGACAGGTTGCGCTGCCTGGATTCCTCCAGCTTGCGCAGGATCTCGGCCTGTTCGTCGTTCTGCGGCGCGCGCTGCTGCCCCGCGGCGCCAGCGGCTTCGCTCGGCTTGACCAGCGTGACCTTCTTGCGCACGACCACATCGACCGTGGTCTTGTTCTTGCCGCCGCCGACGGTGAGTTCCTGCTTGCGGCTGCGGTTGAGCGTGATCTTCTTCGGCGCGGCCGCTTCCTCGGCCGGCTTTTCGGCCTTGCCATGGGTACGGCGGAGGAAGCCGAGCAGCTTGACCTTCTCGGTACTGGTCACGACCTGATCGGGATCGTTGAAGGGCATGCCCGCTTCGGACAATTGCTCCAGCAACTTCTCGACCGGCGTGTTCACCAGTGCGGCCAGCTTGCGGATGGTGGTTTGCTGCGACATTCGGTTTCCGTGTTCTGATGCGCGGGCCGTGGCCTGCGCGTGATATGGCGATTTTAATTCATGGCCGGGGACCGTAGTTCATGCGAATGGCTTCGGTTCCGGGCATTGCTCAGCCTTCCCGCTCCAACCGTGCGATCTCCTCGGCGCGCGCGGCCAGGATCAGCGCGGCGGCGCGTGCCTCGTCGAGGCCTTCGATGCCGAATTCGACGACTTCGTCGGCACCGAGATCCGACAGCTCCTCGCTGGTGCGCACGCCGTGCGCGGCCAGTGCGTAGGCGGTCTCGTCGTCCATGCCCGACAGCTGCAGCAGGTCTTCGGCCGGCGCGTTCTCGTCCAGCTCCTCCTCGACCGCCAGCGCATCGTTGAGCAGCGCGTCGCGGGCACGGGCGCGGAGTTCCTCGACGATGTCCTCGTCGAAGCCTTCCACCGCCAGCAGCTCGCCGACCGGCACGTAGGCGATTTCCTCGACCGTGGTGAAGCCTTCCGAGACCAGGATGCCGGCGATTTCCTCGTCGACCTCGAGCTTCTCCTGGAACAGCTGACGCGCGGCAGCCTGTTCGGCTTCCGACTTCTCGGTGACCTGATCCTGCGTCATCACGTTGAGCTGCCAGCCCGACAGGCGGCTGGCGAGGCGCACGTTCTGGCCACCCTTGCCGATCGCCTGCGCCAGGCGCTCCTCGGCGACGGCCAGATCCATCGAGTGCTTTTCCTCATCGACGATGATCGACTGCACTTCCGCCGGCGCCATCGCGTTGATGACGAACTGGGCCGGATTGTCCGACCACAGCACGATGTCGACGCGCTCGCCGTTGAGTTCGTTCGACACCGCCTGCACGCGCGAACCGCGCATGCCGATGCAGGCGCCGATCGGATCGGTGCGGTTGTCGTAGGCCACCACGGCGATCTTGGCGCGGTCGCCCGGATCGCGTGCGCAAGCCTTGATCTCGACGAGGCCCTGGCCGACTTCCGGCACTTCCAGCTTGAACAGCTCCATCATGAATTCGGGCGCGGCGCGGCTGATGAACAGCTGCGGGCCACGGGGCTCGCTGCGCACGTCGTACAGGTAGCCGCGAATGCGGTCGCCGGCGCGCACGACGTCGCGCGGGATCGCCTTGTCCTTCGGAATGAAGGCTTCGGCATTGCCGCCGAGATCGACGTAGACGTTGCCGCGCTCCACGCGCTTGACCACGCCCGTCACCAGCTCGCCGACGCGATGCTTCCATCCGTCGACTACCTGCGCACGCTCGGCCTCGCGCACGCGCTGCACGATCACCTGCTTGGCGGCCTGCGCGGCGATACGGCCGAATTCGGCGTTCTCGATCTGCTCTTCGATGTAGTCGCCGACTTCGGCGCCTTCGCTCTCGTCGACCGCGTCCATCAGGCGGATCTGGCGATCCGGCGATTCCATCACCACGTCGTCAGCCACGACTTCCCAGCGGCGGAAGGTCTGGTAGCTGCCGTCTTTCGGATCGATCTGCACGCGCGTCAGCACGTCCTGGTCGTGGTAGCGCTTCTTCGCCGCAGTGGCGAGCGCCGCCTCGATCGCTTCCAGGATGACGGTCTCCGGCACGCCCTTTTCGTTGGCGACCGCGTCGACGACCAGCAACAGTTCCTTGCTCATTCTTTAAGACCTCTGAAACTTTCTGTGCCTGTACTTCGGTGACGAGGGTGATACTTCCACAACCCCGCCATTCGCAGCTTCGCCGCCAATGGCTGCCTCCTTAACTTAAGGGGGCTGTTACTTCGGTTGGGATTTCTGTTCGTTCACCGGTTTATTGGTTTGCTTGTTCGTGGGGTGTTTCTTTGCTTGTTTGCCGGGGCGCGCGTCGCGTCCCGACTTGTCTTTCGCCGGCGCGTAACCGAGCGCCACCCAATCGGGCACCAGCTTCGCCTTGTCGATGTTGTCGAAGACGACCGCAACCGGTGCGCCGTCGACTTCGAATGTGATGGTGCTGCCCTCGACGCTCGCGATGACGCCCTGCAGCCTGCGGCGCCCATCCTGCGGCAGCTTCAAGCCGACCTTGGCTTGCTCGCCCAGGAAGCGCGCGAACTGCTCCGGCGTGAACAGCGGACGATCGACGCCCGGCGAGGAGACTTCCAGCGTGTAATGCCCGCTGATCGGATCCTCGACGTCGAGCTGGGCCGAGACCTCGCGGCTGACCGCTTCGCAATCCTCGATGCCGACCACGCGACCTTCCTCGGCATCCGCGGGAACGTCGATGTACAGACGCAGCACCGCGCTGCCCGGCGCCGGCAGGTATTCGGCGCCCAACAGTTCGAGGCCCAACGATTGCACCGTCGGCGCCAGCAAAGTCGAGATTTGGGTTGCTTTGTCCGTCATCTCTTACCGTGGAAAATCCGCACTCGGGCTGCGTAACGCCCGAAAACAACAAGGGGCCCTTCGGGCCCCTTGTCCGATACCACTGGATTTCGGCGCCGAAGCATGAAGCCTGCTTCGGCAAAGCCCGACTTTTCACTATCAAAAAAGCCTCTTGCAGAGGCTTTTCGTCGACCGCGAAAAGCTGGTAGCGGGGGTAGGATTTGAACCTACGACCTTCGGGTTATGAGCCCGACGAGCTGCCAGACTGCTCCACCCCGCAGCAGAAGCGGAATTATGGTGACTGGGGCCAATGATTGCAAGCCCATGTCTGAATCGCGGCCAGTGCGTGCGGGTGTGCGCGTCGATCGCCGCGGGCGTATCCGAGCAGGCGTTCGACGGAACGTTCCCTGCAAACCGCCGCCCTTTCGTCAGGCGGTGAACGCCTTCTGACACCAGTCCATGACCGGGTTCCAGGCCAGTCCCAGCACCAGCAGCGCCAGCGCGTTGACCGCGAACATCGCGCGCAGCGGCCGGTTCGAACGCACCTGCAGCGGCTCGCCGGCCGGCTCGTCGAAATACATGACCTTGATCACGCGCAGGTAGTAGTACGCGCCGATCACCGCGAACACGATCGCGACGATGGCCAGCCAGAGCAGATCGCCCTGCAGCGCGGCACGCAGCACTGCCAGCTTGGCCCAGAAACCGAGGAACGGCGGCACGCCGGCCAGCGAGGCCATGATGCACAGCACCAGCCCCGCCATCCACGGGTTGCGCGCGTTCAGGCCCTTGAAGTCGTCGATGCGGTCGGCTTCAAAACCGCGCCGCGACAGCAGCACGATCGCACCGAATCCGGCCGCCGACATGATCGCGTAGCTGATCGCATAGAACATCGCCGACGCGTAGCCCTGCGCGGTGCCGCTGGCAAGGCCGAGGAACAGGAAGCCGACATGCGACACCGTCGAGTACGCCAGCATGCGCTTCAGATTGGTCTGCGCGATCGCCAGCAGATTGCCAATGCCCAGCGACAGCGCCGCGAGACCGGCCAGCAGCAGATGCCATTGTTCGCCCAGCGGACCGACGCCGGATTCCAGCAGACGATAGGTCATGCCGAATGCCGCCAGCTTCGGCGCGGAACCGATGAACAGCGTGATCGGCGTCGGCGCGCCGTGATAGGTATCCGGCAGCCACATGTGGAAGGGCGCGGCGCCAAACTTGAACGCGATGCCGACGACCAGGAACACGGTGCCCGTGAGCAGCAGCAGGCGATCCGCACCTTCGACGGTGCCGGCGGCCACGTTGATGCCGCCCAGGTCGAGCGTGTGGCTCGCGCCGTACACCAGCGACATGCCGTAGAGCAGCATGCCCGAGGCCAATGCGCCGAGCACGAAGTACTTCATCGCCGCTTCCGACGACAGCGGACTGTCGCGATCGATCGCGACCAGCGCATACGAACTCAGCGCCAGCAGTTCGAGTCCGAGATAGACCGTGGTGAGGTTGCCGGCCGACACCAGCAGCATCATGCCGGAGGCGGCGAACAGGGTCAGGATCGGCACCTCGCCCTTGTACAGTCCGCGCTCGCGCAGGAAGGTCCAGCCGTAGCCGAGCGACAGCGCGCTGGTCAGCAGGATGACGATCTTGAGCACGTCGGCGGCGGTGTCGCGGACGAACATGCCGTCCATCACGCTGATAGAAGCCGCTGTGCCCTGCCCGCCCGTGCCGGTGACGATCAGCGCCGCGGCGGCCAGCAGCACGCCGATGGCGAGGGTCTGGGTGATGATGCGGCGACGTTCGTCGAGGAACAGGTCGAGCATCAGCAGCGCGAACGCGCCCAGGATCACCATCAACTCGGGCGCCAGCGGCGCCACGTCGGCGAGGGTTCGGACTTGCGGGGTCATGGCTTCCACGGTCATCGCGACGCGTCCTTCAAAGCTTGCTTGCGGCGAGCTGGCTCGCCAGTTGCGCGATGGCCGGCTCCATCAGATCGGTCAGCGGCTTCGGCCAGACACCGATCAGCAGCACGCCGGCCGCGAACACACCGAGCACCAGCGCCTCGCGCCCGTTGATGTCCTGCAGCTCGGCCACATGCGCGTTGCCGACCTCGCCGAACATCACGCGCTTGACCAGCCACAGCGTGTAGGCCGCGCCGATGATCAGGGTGAAGGCGGCGGCGAATGCGATCAGCGGGTTCTGCTGGAAGCTGGCCAGGATCACCATGAATTCGCCGACAAAGCCCGACGTGCCCGGCAGGCCGGAATTCGCCATCGCGAACAACACCATGAAGAAGGCGAACCACGGCATCACGTTGGCCACGCCGCCGTAGTCCTTGATCATGCGCGTGTGCATGCGGTCGTAGAGCACGCCGACGCAGGAGAACATCGCGCCGGAGATAAAGCCGTGCGAGACCATCTGCACCATCGCGCCCTGCAGGCCCAGTCGCGCCGCATCGGTGTTGCCCGCATCGCGCACCAGAGCGAAGGCGATGAAGGTGCCGAGCGTGACGAAGCCCATGTGCGAGACCGACGAATAGGCGATCAGCTTCTTCATGTCGTCCTGCACCAGCGCCACCAGGCCAACGTAGATCACCGCGATCAGGCTCAGCGCGATCACCAGCCAGGCCCATTCGTGGCCCGCGTCCGGCAGGATCGGCAGGCTGAAGCGCAGGAAACCGTACCCGCCGATCTTCAGCATGATCGCCGCCAGGATCACCGAACCGCCGGTCGGCGCCTCCACGTGCGCATCCGGCAACCAGGTGTGCACCGGGAACATCGGCACCTTGACCGCGAAGGCGACCAAGAAGGCGAAGAACAACCACATCTGTTCGGTGGCGGTCAGCGGCAGCTGGTACAGGTCCGGCAGCTGCCAGCTACCGCCCTTCAGGTACAGGTAGATCAACCCGACCAACATGAACACCGAGCCGAGGAAGGTGTACAGGAAGAACTTCACCGATGCGTACACGCGGCGCGGTCCGCCCCAGACACCGATGATGATGAACATCGGGATCAGCATGCCTTCGAAGAAGACATAGAACAGCATCGCATCGACGGCCGAGAACACGCCGATCATCAGGCCTTCGAGGAACAGGAACGCGGCGTAGTACTGGCTGACGCGCTTCTCCACCGACGCCCAGGCACCGATCAGCACCAGTACCGTGGTCAGCGTGGTCAGCACGATCAGCGCCACCGAGATGCCGTCGGCACCAAGGTGGTACTGGATGTCGTAGGTCGGAATCCACTCGCGGCGTTCGAGGAACTGCAGGCCCGCGTTCGCGTAATCGAAGCCGGTGAAGAGCGGAATGCTCAACACGAACACGACCAGGGCGATCAGCAGCGACAGCCAGCGCGCGGCACCCGGGCGCGTGTTGCCGAGCGCGAGCACGAGCGCGCCGCCGATGATCGGCAGCCAGATCAGGAGACTGAGAAGAGGCCAGCTCTGCATAGGGTCGTGTTCTTATCCGTTCTGATCAGCGCCAATACCGGATGAGCACGGCCAACAGCACGATCAGGCCGAGAATCATCGCGAACGCATAGTGGTAGAGGTATCCGGACTGGATGCGGCGCAGCACTCCGGCGAAAAGGTCGGTGGCGCGCGCGCTGCCGTTGACGAAGGCGCCGTCGATCACCTTCTCGTCGCCCTTGCGCGACAGCTTGCCGAGCAGGACGCCGCCGCCGGCGAAGCCCTTGATCCACAAGTCGTCCATGCCGTACTTGTTGTTGAGGACGCGGATCGGCAGTGCCAGGATCTTGGCGACCTTGGCCGGCAGCTCCGGCTTCCACCAGTACATGATCGTTGCCAGCGCGAAGCCGGCCAGCACCAGCAGGAACGGCGGCGCGGTGAAGCCGTGCAGCGCCATCGCCAATGGCCCGTGCCAGGCCTCTTCCTTCACCTTGGCCACGGTGTCGTGGGCCGGCAGAACGTCGATCGAGCCCAGGAAGTACGGCATCAGTTCGTGATGACCGGTCCAGTCGGTGCCGAACAGCATCGGGCCGGCGGTGAAGTAGCCGATGATGACTGAGGGGATCGCCAGCAGGATCAACGGCAGGGTCACCACCCACGGCGACTCGTGCGGCTCGACCGGGCCGTGATGACCGTGATCGTCATGCGTATGCTCGTCATGACCGTGCCCGTGATCGTCATGGGCATGACGGAAGCGCTCCTCGCCGAAGTACGTCAGATACAGCAGGCGGAAGCTGTAGAACGAAGTGACGAAGGCGCCGAGCAGCACCGCCCAGTACCCGTAGGTCGCGATCCAGCTGTGCGCTTCATGCGCGTGCTCGGCCGCGGCCTCGATGATCGTGTCCTTGGAATAGAACCCGCTGAAGAACGGCGTGCCGATCAGCGCCAGCGTGCCGATCACGCTGGTCCAGAAGGTGATCGGCATGTACTTGCGCAGGCCACCCATCTTGCGCATGTCCTGCTCGTGGTGCATGCCGATGATCACGCTGCCGGCCGCCAGGAACAGCAGCGCCTTGAAGAAGGCATGCGTCATCAGGTGGTAGACGGCGGCCGAGTAAGCGGAAACGCCCAACGCCACCGTCATGTAACCCAGCTGCGACAGCGTGGAATACGCCACCACGCGCTTGATGTCGTTCTGCACCATGCCGATCAGGCCAGTGAAGAAGGCCGTGGTCGCACCGATGAAGAGGACGAAGCTCAGCGCCGTCTCCGACAGCTCAAACAGCGGCGACATGCGCGCCACCATGAAGATGCCGGCGGTCACCATCGTCGCGGCGTGGATCAGCGCCGAGATCGGGGTCGGGCCTTCCATCGAGTCCGGCAGCCAGACATGCAGCGGCACCTGCGCCGACTTGCCCATCGCACCGATGAACAGGCAGATGCAGATCACGGTCGCGATCGACCAGGAGTGACCGGCCAGGATCTCCACCGTCTGCCCGCCCCCGATCTTGTCGGCGGCGTTGGCGAACACGGTGGCGTAGTCGAGCGTGCCGAACCAGGTCAGCACCGCGGCGATACCTAGCAGGAAGCCGAAGTCGCCGACGCGGTTGACCAGGAAGGCCTTCAGGTTGGCGAAGATCGCCGTCGGCCGCTTGAACCAGAAGCCGATCAGCAGATACGAGACCAGGCCCACCGCTTCCCAGCCGAAGAACAGCTGCAGGAAATTGTTGGACATCACCAGCATCAGCATCGAGAACGTGAACAGGCTGATGTAGCTGAAGAAGCGCTGGTAGCCGTCGTCATCGGCCATGTAGCCGATCGTGTAGATGTGCACCAGCAGCGACACGAAGGTCACCACCACCATCATCATGGCGGTGAGCTTGTCGATCATGAAACCGACGTGCGCCTCGAAGCCGCCAACCTGGAAGAAGGTGTAGACGTTCTCGTTGAACGGCGCGGCGCCCTGCCCAGCCAGCTGCCACAGCACGTAGATCGACAGCGCGCAGCTGATCGCCACGCCCAGGATGGTGACGCTGTGCGCACCGACCCGTCCGACCTGCTTGCGGAACAGGCCGGCGACGATGGCACCGATCAATGGCGCCAGCACGACGGCCAGCAGCACGGACTTGGAGATGGCGTGTTCCATACCCGGCATCGCGTCAGCCCTTCAAAGTATCGATTTCGGCCACGTTGATCGTGCGCCGGTTGCGGAACAGCGTGACCAGGATCGCGAGACCGATCGCGGCCTCGGCCGCAGCCACGGTGAGAATGAAGAACACGAAGATCTGTCCGGCGGCGTCGCCGAACTCGCGCGAGAACGCGACGAAGTTGATGTTGACGGCGAGCAGCATCAACTCGATCGACATCAGCAGGATGATCACGTTCTTGCGATTGAGGAAGATGCCGGCGACGCTGATGCAGAACAGCACGGCGCCGAGCGCAAGATAGTGACCGAGGGCGAGGCCCTGTCCGAAGACTTCCATCACTTCACCTCCGCCTTCGCCTCGGCTTCGGCCGGCGCTTCGTCTACAACAGGCTTCTCCGCGGCCATCTGCACCATGCGGAACCGCTGCGAGGCCTTCACCCGCGCCTGTTCGCTCGGATTCTGGTGCTTGGTGTTTTCGCGCTTGCGCAGGGTCAGCATCACCGCCGCGATCACGGCCACGGTCAGGATCAGAGCCGCGACTTCGAACGGCAGCAGGAATTCGGTGAACAGGCGACGCGCCAGCCACGTGGAATTGGCGATGCCCGCCTCCGCCGCCGGATCGGCGCCGAACGGCGTGACGCGCGACTTGATGCCGATCAGAGTGAGCATCTCGACCAGCATCACCACCGCAACCAGCAGGCCGACCGGCAGATAGCGCACGTAGCCTTCGCGCAGCGGCGCCACGTCGATGTCGAGCATCATCACCACGAACAGGAACAGCACCATCACCGCGCCGACGTACACCAGGATCAGCGCGATGCCGAGGAACTCGGCGCCGGCCAGCAGCCAGGTGCAGGCGACCGTGAAGAAGGTCAGCACCAGGAACAGCGCGGCGTGCACCGGGTTCTTGACGCTGATCACCGCGACACCGGCAATCACGGTGACGGCGGCGAAGACGAGGAACGCTAGCAACGAATAATCCATGCAGTCCTCAGCGATACGCGGAGTCGGCGGCGCGGCGTTCGGCGATCTCGGCCTCGAGACGGTCGCCGATTGCCAGCAGCTGCTGCTTGTTGACGATGTTCTCGCCGCGGTGCTCGAAGTGGTATTCGTGGACGTGCGTCTCCACGATCGAGTCCACCGGGCAGGATTCCTCACAGAACCCGCAGTAGATGCACTTGAACAGATCGATGTCGTAACGCGTGGTGCGACGGGTGCCGTCGGCGCGCTGCTCCGAATCGATGGTAATGGCCAATGCCGGACACACCGCCTCACACAGCTTGCAGGCGATGCAGCGCTCTTCGCCGTTCGGATAGCGGCGCAGTGCGTGCAAACCACGGAAGCGCGGCGACTGCGGCGTCTTTTCCATCGGATACATCAGCGTGTACTTCGGACGCCACAGATATTTGAAAGTCAGCCACAGGCCGCCCAGCAATTCGAGCAGCAGCAGACTCTTGAACCAGGAAACTAACTTACCCATCACGCGCCCTTCTCGAATACGCCGTAGTACGCCATCAGCGCGGTCACGACGATCCAGGCGATGCTGAGCGGAATGAACACCTTCCAGCCCAATCGCATGATCTGGTCGTAGCGATAGCGCGGGAACGACGCGCGGAACCAGATGAAACAGCTGGCGAAGAAGAACACCTTGGCGAACAGCCACCACCAGCCGTCGACCGACAGCAGCGGGACGCCCATGCCATGCAGCGGCGACAGCCAGCCGCCCATGAAGAAGATCGCGGTCAGGAAGCTGACCAGAATCATGTTGGCGTATTCGGCCAGAAAGAACAGCGCGAACGCCGAGCCCGAATATTCCACCATGTGGCCGGCGACGATTTCCGACTCGCCTTCCACCACGTCGAACGGCGCGCGGTTCGTTTCAGCCACGCCGGACACGAAGTACACGACAAACAACGGCAGCATCGGCAGCCAGAACCATTCGAACGGGCCGGTATCGCCCGCCTGCGCCATCACGATGTCGCTGAGATTCAGGCTGCCCGCGCCGACCATCACGCCGACCAGGGCGAAGCCCATCGCGATTTCATAGCTCACCACCTGCGCGGCCGAACGCATCGCGCCGAGGAAGGCGTACTTCGAGTTCGATGCCCAGCCGGCGAGGATGATGCCGTACACGCCGAGCGAGGTCATCGCCAGCAGATACAACAAGCCGGCGTTCGCATTCGACAGCACCAATTGCGCGTCGAATGGAATCACCGCCCAGGCCGCGAACGCCGGCGCCAATGTCAGCAACGGCGCCAGGATGTACAGCGCACGCTGCGCGCTGCTGGGCTGGATCACTTCCTTGAACAGCAGCTTGAAGACGTCAGCGAAGGCCTGGAAGATGCCCATGCCGACATACATCGGCCCATGACGCACGTGCATCCAGCCGATCAGCTTGCGTTCCCACACCACGTAGAAGGCCACCGCCAGGATCACCGGCACGGCGATCACGAGGACCTTCAATACGATCCAGAGCACGAGGCCGATCGCGCCCAGCGACAGCAGCCAGTCGTGCAGCGGCGCGGTCAGGTCGGAAAGCAGACTTGCAGTGTTCATGCGGCCACCACCTTCACGCGACCGGCGCCGAGCGCGGCGGTGGCGCCGTAACCGGATTCGATCCAGGCCGCGCCCTTGGCGACGCGATCGTCGATCGCGACCTGCAAGGTCGCCGTGCCGATGGTGTTCGACACCTTCGCCATGGCATCAACGGCAAGACCGGCGGCCTTGGCGTCGTCAGGATGCAGTGTGATGCGCGGACCGACGGTCAACGGATGCGCCTGCAGCGCTTCCGCGCGGCGCGTCACCGCATCACCGCGATAGATTGCCTGCGAGACGGCCAGTTCGAAGCCTTCGCCATCCACCGCCGCGGCTCCCGACTTCGCCGGCACGACCGTGCGCGGTGCGATACCGCTGCGCAAACTAGCGAGATCGGTGAACTCGAAACCAGGCAGACCAAGTTCACCGCCCAGCGCACGCAACACGCGCCAGCCGGCGCGCGCCTCGCCGGGCAACTTGCCGGCAGGCACCGCGATCTGGTCGCGGCCGTCAAGATTGGTGAGCGTGGCATCGATCTCGGGCAACGCACCAATCGGCAGGATCACGTCGGCGACCGCGCGCGTGGACTGGCAGGCGAAGTGACTGAACGCCACCACCTGCGCGCCTCCCAGCGCCTTCAGCGCCGTCGCCTGATCCGCGAAATCCAGGCCCGGCTCGATGCCGTAGATCACATAGCCACTGCGCGGCTGTGCGAGCATCGCCTGCGCGTCGCGCGAAGCGGGCAGCACGCCCAAGCGCGCCAGACCGAGCGCGTTGGCGCCCTGCGGGATGCGGCACAACGCGGCGTTGTTCGCCTTGGCGAAATCGGTCGCTGCCTTGCGGATCGCGGCGGCATGCGCGCCGTTCTCGGCGACTGCACCGACGATGACGACGGCGTGCGTCGCCCCCTGCAGCGCCTTGACGAGTTCGCCAGACGCCAGCGCGCCGGCGATCTGTGATGGCGTCACGATCGTCTTGGACGCTACGTCGAAAGCGAATTCGAAGTCGACCGGATTGACGACGTGCACCTTGGCGCCACGCTTCCACGCCTTGCGCACGCGTTGATGCAGCAGCGGCACTTCATGACGCAGATGGCTGCCGACGATCACGATCGCATCGGCCTTCTCGATCTCGGCGACCGGCGCCGCGAATGCTTCGGCGACCGCGCCATCGGAAAGATCGCGCTGCGCGATGCGGTGATCGAGATTGCCGGTGCCCAACCCCTCGGCGAAGCGCGCCAGCAAGGCGCCCTCCTCGTTCGAGGTGGCCGGATGGACCAGGATGCCGAGATCGTCGGCAGCGTTGTCGCGCAGGATCTTCGCGGCCTTCGCCAGAGCCTCTTCCCACGAGGCTTCGCGCCACTCGCCGCCGTCCTTCATCAAGGGCTTGATCGCGCGGTCTTGCGCGTACAACCCTTGATGCGAATAACGGTCGCGGTCCGACAGCCAGCATTCGTTGACGGCTTCGTTGTCGCGCGGCACCGCACGCAACACATCGCCACGGCGCGCGTGCAGGAACAGGTTGCTGCCCAGCGCGTCGTGATAACCAAGCGATTCCTTGGCGATCAGCTCCCAGGGACGCGCGCGGAAACGGAACACCTTGTTGGTCAGCGCACCGACCGGGCACACATCGATGACGTTGCCGGACAGCTCGGTCGTCAGCGGCTTGCCGTCGTAGGTGCCGATCTGCAGGTTCTCGCCGCGCTGCATGCCGCCGAGCTCGTAGGTGCCGGCGACTTCGGCGGTGAAGCGCACGCAGCGCGTGCACTGGATGCAGCGTGTCATCTCGGTGGCGACCAGCGGACCGAGGTCCTCGTCGGCGATCACGCGCTTGCGTTCCTGGAAGCGACTCACCGAGCGGCCGTAGCCGAGCGAAAGATCCTGCAGTTCGCACTCGCCGCCCTGATCGCAGATCGGGCAGTCGAGCGGATGGTTGATCAGCAGGAACTCCATCACGTTGCGCTGCGCCTTCAGCGCCTTCTCGTTGCGCGTGAAGACCTTCAGGCCATCCATCACCGGCGTGGCGCAGGCGGGCGACGGCTTCGGCGCGGAACGCCCGCCGACTTCGGTATCGACCAGGCACATGCGGCAGTTCGCCGCGATCGCCAGCTTGTCGTGATAGCAGAAGCGCGGGATCGGAATGCCGGCCTTGTCGGCGGCATGGATGATCATCGAGCCCTTGGGCGCAGCCAGTTCAACGCCATCGATGAAGATCGTGACGTGATCCGGCGGCAGATTGGGATTCACCGGCTGCGCGCTCATGCGGCCACTCCGAGCTTCTCATCCACGATCGAACGCCCGTTGCGGATGAAGTATTCGAACTCGTCCCAGTAATGGCGCAGGAAGCCCTGCACCGGCCAGGCCGCGGCTTCGCCGAAGGCACAGATGGTGTGGCCTTCGATCTGGCCAGCGGCGGCCTTGAGCATGTTGAGATCGTCGAGCGTGGCCTGCCCTTCGACGATGCGGGTCAGCACGCGGTACATCCAGCCGGTGCCTTCGCGGCACGGCGTGCACTGGCCGCAGCTTTCCTTGAAATAGAAACGCGCGATGCGCTGGCAGGCACGCACCATGCAGGTGGTCTCGTCCATCACGATCACGGCGCCGGAACCGAGGCCGGAGCCAGCCTTCTGGATCGCGTCGTAGTCCATGGTGAGATTCATCATCGTCTCGGCCGGCAGCACCGGCATCGACGAACCGCCGGGAATCACGCCCTTGAGCTTGTGACCATTGCGCACGCCGCCGGCCATTTCCAGCAATTCGGCGAACGAGGTACCGAGGCGAATCTCGTAGTTGCCCGGCTTGTTGACGTGACCGGACACCGAGAAGATCTTGCAGCCACCGTTGTTCGGCTTGCCGAGCTCCAGGAACCATTGCGCGCCGTTGCGCACGATCGCCGGCACCGAGGCATAGGTTTCGGTGTTGTTGATCGTGGTCGGCTTGCCGAACAGGCCGAAGTTGGCCGGGAACGGCGGCTTGAAGCGCGGCTGGCCCTTCTTGCCTTCCAGCGATTCCATCAGCGCGGTTTCTTCGCCGCAGATGTAGGCGCCGGCGCCGAGCGCGTTGTAGAGATCGATGTCGACGCCGCTGCCGAGGATGTTCTTGCCCAGCCAGCCGTGCTTGTAGGCTTCGGCAGTGGCTTCCTCGAGATGTTCGAACGGCTCGTGGTGGAACTCGCCACGCAGATAGTTGTAGCCGACGCTGGAACCGGTGGCGTAGCAGGCGATCGCCATGCCCTCGATCACCGCGTGCGGGTTGTAGCGCAGGATGTCGCGATCCTTGGCGGTGCCGGGCTCGGATTCGTCGGAGTTGCAGAGGATGTACTTCTGCATGTCGCCCTTGGGCATGAAGCTCCACTTCAGGCCGGTCGGGAAGCCTGCGCCGCCGCGGCCGCGCAGGCCGGACTGCTTGACCATCTCGACGACGTCGGCCGGCGGGATCTTCTCTTCGAGGATCTTGCGCAGCGCGGCGTAGCCGCCGGTCTTCAGATAATTCTCATACGACCACGGCTTGTCGAAATGCAGCGTGGTGTAGACGGCCTGGTGCTCCTTCGGCGCGGGGCCGACGGGACCATAACCTTCGGAAGGGGATGCGTGATGTGCCATGTGGGGGTCCGGCCTCACTTCAATCCATCGAGCAGCTCATCCACCTTCGCGGTGTCGAGCTTCTCGTGGTAATGGCCATTGATGACGACCACCGGCGCGCCGCAGCAGCCGGCGACGCATTCTTCCTCGCGCTTGAGGTAGACGCGGCCGTCGGCGGTGGATTCGCCGAGCTTGCAGCCGAGCTTCTTCTCGGCGTGCTTGACCAGATCCTCGGCGCCGTTGAGCCAGCAGCTGATGTTGGTGCAGAAGGCGACGTTGTGGCGACCGACCTTCTGCGTCTCGAACATCGAGTAGAACGTGGCCACTTCGTATGCCCACACCGGTGGGAGGTCGAGATACTTGGCGACGCCGGCGATCAGTTCGTCGGTCAGCCAGCCGCCATTCTGCTCCTGCGCCGCGTGCAGGCCCTGCAGCACGGCCGAGCGCTTGCGGTCCGGCGGAAACTTGGTCAGCCAGTGGTCGATGTGCGCACGCGTCTCATCGCTCAGCACGACCATCGGGTCGACGTTGCGCGCGTTTTCGAAATTGCCTGTCGCCCTCATCGGTCGATCTCTCCGAACACGATGTCGTAGGTACCGATCATCGCCACCACGTCGGCCAGCATGTGGCCTTTCACGATCTCATCCATCGACGACAAGTGCGCGAAGCCCGGCGCGCGCAGATGCACGCGGAACGGTTTGTTGGCGCCATCGGAGACCAGATAGCAGCCGAACTCGCCCTTCGGCGCCTCGACCGCGCTGTACGTCTCGCCCGCCGGCACGCAATAGCCTTCGGAGAACAGCTTGAAGTGATGGATCAGCGCTTCCATGTCGTCCTTCATCTCCTCGCGGGAGGGAGGCGACACCTTGTAGTTGTCGAGCATCACCGGGCCGGGATTGGCCTTCAGCCACTTCACGCACTGCTCGATGATGCGGGTGGACTGGCGCATCTCGGCGACGCGTACCAGATAGCGGTCGTAGCAGTCGCCCTTCACTCCCACCGGGATGTCGAAGTCGACTTCGGCGTACTTCGCGTACGGCTGCTTCTTGCGCAGATCCCAGGCCACGCCGGAACCGCGCAGCATCGGACCGGTCATGCCCCAGGCCAGCGCCTGCTCCGGCGGGATCACGCCGATGCCGACGGTGCGCTGCTTCCAGATGCGGTTGTCGGTGAGCAGCGTTTCGTATTCGTCGATGCGATGCACGAAATCCTTGGAGAAGGCCTCCAGGTAATCCAGCATCGAGCCTTCGCGCCAGGCGTTGAAGCGCTTGAGCTTGGCCCCCTTCTTCCACGGCGACTCGCGGTACTGCGGCATGCGCTCCGGCAGATCGCGGTAGACGCCGCCGGGGCGGTAGTACGTGGCGTGCATGCGCGCGCCGCTCACCGCCTCGTACACGTCCATCAGTTCTTCGCGCTCGCGGAAGGCGTAGAGGAACACCGCCATCGCGCCGAGGTCGAGCGCGTTCGAACCCACCCACATGAGGTGATTCAGGATGCGCGTGATCTCGTCGAACAAGGTACGGATCCACTGCGCGCGCTCCGGCGCCTCGATGCCCATCAGCGTTTCGATCGCGCGCACGTAGGCGTGCTCGTTGCACATCATCGAGACGTAGTCCAGGCGATCCATGTAGCCGATCGACTGGTTGAAGGGCTTGGATTCGGCGAGCTTCTCGGTGCCGCGATGCAGCAGGCCGATGTGCGGATCGGCACGCTGCACCACTTCGCCGTCCATTTCCAGGATCAGGCGCAGCACGCCGTGTGCGGCCGGATGCTGCGGGCCGAAGTTCAGCGTGTAGTTGCGGATCTCCTGCTTCGCCTCGCCTTCGTTGCTGGCGAAAGCGAGGTGCGAGGGATGCGGATGGGTTTCGGGCTGCGCACTCATTTCGCGCCCTCCGCCTTGCGTGACATCTGTTCACCGGCCGCGGTGGCGTAGCGCGCATCGTCGCGCACCACGCGCGGGACGCCGACGCGCGGCTCCACCGAGGTCACCGGTTCGTACACGACGCGCTTCTTCTCGGCGTCGTAACGCACTTCGACATTGCCGATCAACGGGAAATCCTTGCGGAAGGGATGTCCGACGAAGCCGTAATCGGTGAGGATGCGGCGCAGATCGGGATGGCCCTGGAAAATGATGCCGATCAGATCGAACGCCTCGCGCTCGAACCAGTTCGCAACCGGCCAGAGATCGGTGACCGAGGCAACGATCGGCAGATCATCGTTCGGCGCGAAGGCCTTCACGCGCACGCGGCGATTGTTCTGCACGGACAGCAATTGCAGCACCGCGGCGAAGCGGCGCTGCGGCGTCGGCATCGAGGCCTCGCCTTGCGGCTCTGCGACCTGACGGCTCGGCGTCTCGCCGAACTTGAAGCGGCCGACGTTGCGTCCCTCGACGCCACGGCTGAATCCTTCCGAGGAGACATCGGTATCCCACTCGTCGCTGCCGTAACCGAGGTAGTCGACGCCACAGACGTCGATCAGCTGCTCGAAACCGAACTCGTCGCGCAGCGCCTTGCAGCCGTCGTGCCAGGCTTCGCTGGAGAACACGATGCCAACCTCGCCGCCTTGACGATGCGGCTCGATTCCGCGCGGCTGCGCCACCGTGACCTCGGCCTCGGGGAAACGCGCGCGCAGGCGCTGGGCAAAAGCGGATGCAGACTCAGCCGTCATACCATCAACCTTCCTGCAGTCCCGTCTTGTTGTCGCCGAAGTTGGTGCTGCGGCGGATCTTCTTCTGCAATTGCAGGATGCCGTACACCAGCGCCTCGGCCGTGGGCGGGCAGCCGGGCACGTAGACGTCGACCGGCACGATGCGATCGCAACCGCGCACCACCGAATAGGAATAGTGGTAGTAGCCGCCGCCATTGGCGCAGCTGCCCATCGAGATCACCCACTTCGGATCTGGCATCTGGTCGTAGACCTTGCGCAGCGCCGGCGCCATCTTGTTGACCAGGGTGCCGGCCACGATCATCACGTCGGACTGACGCGGCGACGGGCGGAACACGACGCCGTAGCGATCGAGATCCAGTCGTGCGGCGCCCGCGTGCATCATCTCAACCGCGCAGCACGCCAGACCGAAAGTCATCGGCCACATCGAACCGGTGCGCGCCCAATTCAGCAGCACGTCGGAACTGGTGGTGACGAAACCGCGCTCGAGCAGCGGATTTTCGCCCTGGGGACGCAGGATGTCATCGACCCGCCCTTCCGGCAGCGGGTTGTTCATCAGGCGCGCGACGGTTTGAGAAACGCCCATATCAATTCACCGCCCTGTTGGTCGCCGTTTCGGCACAAGGATGTGCCGACGCAACGATCGCGCCAGCGATCGTTGCGGCAGGATGCCCGGTCCGGCGCTGAAGGATCATTCCCATTCCAGCGCCCCTTTCTTCCAGACGTAGATAAAGCCGAGCAGCAGCATGCCGGCGAAGATGCCCATCTCGATCAGGCCGAGCGTGCCCAGGTCACGGAACACGGTGGCCCAGGGCACGATGAAGATGATTTCCAGGTCGAAGATGATGAACTGGATCGCGATCAGGTAATAGCGCACGTCGAACTGCATGCGCGCGTCCTCGAACGCGGCGAAGCCGCATTCGTACGGCGACAGTTTTTCGAGCGTCGGGCGCTTGGGCCCCAGCATGTTGCCAATGATCAGCAGTGCAATGCCGATACCGGTGGCAACGAACAGGAACAGTAGGGTCGGCAGGTATTCGGCCAGCACTCTGTGTTCTCTCGGCTTGAGAGCGTCAACGAATCGAAGAGGAGTCGGAGTGGAGTCAGGACGTGACCGCTTGCCCTTCCCTCGTATCCAAACTCCTCTTCAGTTCATTTCCGCTCTGTGGCTACGCGTGGAATGAAGCCGGGAAAAGTAGTCGGGCGAACCTGCTTGCCTGACCTCTTTTCCTGCGGCTCACTCCCGCATTACGTGGTGCCCAAGGGGGGACTCGAACCCCCACGACCTAAGCCGCTACCACCTCAAGGTAGTGCGTCTACCAATTCCGCCACCTGGGCAATTTCTTTCGCTCCGCGCAATGCCTCGTGCGGAGCTTGTCTATTGTAAAGGAACCGCTGAACTTTGTTCAGGCCCTTCGCGATTACTTCTTGTCCTGCGGAGCGGGCTGCGACGGCGCCGGCTGCTGGGACTGCGGCTGCGCACTGGCCGGCTGCGCGGGCGCTTGCGGCACCGGAGCGGATTGCGCGGGAACCTGCGACGGAGCGTTCTGCGCAGGCGCCGAAGGAATCTTGGGAGCGGCGTCGGGCGCAGGCGCGGGCGGGACGACCTGCCCCATCACGCCGAGGTCCTGCTGGCCCGGAGCGACCGGCCTGGCGTTGTGGGTAGCGCTCCACGCCATGTACAGCGTGATCGCGAAGAATGCGATCGCCAGCCACTTGGTGGCCTTGGAGAGGAAGTTGGACGAACCGCGCGCGCCGAAGACGGTCGCGGACGCGCCGCCGCCGAAGCCGGAGCCGGCCTGTGCGCCGGCACCGCGCTGCATGAGGATCAGCGCGATCATCGCGATGGCGATGAGCACGAATATCACGTTGAGGATCAGCAACAACATCGAGTGGGACTCTCGTCAGAATTCAGTTCGCGGCGGCCGAGACGATGGCCAGGAAATCGGCGGCCACCAGCGATGCCCCGCCGATCAGCCCGCCATCTACGTCCGGCTGGGCGAACAGCGCGGCGGCGTTCTCAGGCTTCACGCTCCCGCCGTACAGCAGCGGCAGCGAATCCGCGATTGTAGCATCGCGCGAAGCGGCCTCGCCACGGATGAAGGCATGCACGGCCTGGGCCTGCTCCGGGCTGGCGGTGCGGCCGGTGCCGATCGCCCAGACCGGCTCGTAGGCCACCACGGCGCCATCGAAGGCCTGGGCACCGGCCAACTCGAAAACCGGGGCCAACTGGGCGGCGATCACCGCCTCGGTCCGGCCCGCCTCGCGTTGTTCCAGGGTCTCGCCCACGCACAGGATCGGGGTCAGGCCGGCGTGTTTGGCGGCCAGGAACTTGCGCGCGACCAGTTCGCTGCTCTCCTGGTGATACTGGCGGCGCTCGGAATGGCCGACCAGCCCGTAGCGGGCGCCGACGTCCACCAGCATTCCCGCCGAGACCTCGCCGGTGTAGGCGCCCTTCTCGTTCTGGCTGACGTCCTGGGCGCCGAAGGCCACGGCATGGCCCTGGAAATCGCGGATCAGCTCGCCGAGATACGGCAGCGGCGGCAGCAGCACGGTTTCCACGCCCGCCACCGGCAGGCCGACCACCAGTTCGGCCACCAGCTGGGTGGCGAAATCGCGGCTGCCGTGCAGCTTCCAGTTCCCGGCGACGATCCTGCGGCGCATCAGCGACTCCTGAACATTGAAAGGAACAGAATAGCCGATCCCCTTTCATGGCCCTGGGACCCGACACATGACGACAGCCCCCTCCGCCGGCTACGCCCTGATCACTGGCGCCTCCAGCGGTATCGGTGAAGCCATCGCCCGTGAATACGCGCGCCGGGGCGTGCCGCTGATCCTCACCGCGCGCCGCTTCGAGCGGCTGCAGGCCTTGGCCGACGAGCTGCGGACCCAGGTGCCGGTGGTGGTGATCGCCGCCAACCTCGCCGATCCGGATACGCCACGCGCGCTGGTGGCGGAAATCCAGCAACGCGAGCTGCCGGTGCGCATCCTGGTCAACAACGCGGGCTATGGCGTGCCGGGCCGCTACCTGAGCAAGGACTGGGCGACGCACACGCATTTCCTGCAGGTGATGATCGGCGCGGTGTGCGAACTGACCTGGCGCCTGCTGCCGTCGATCCGCGCACAGGGCGGCCGCATCCTCAATGTCGCCTCGTTCGCGGCGCTGGTGCCGTCGGCGGACGGACAGACGCTCTATGCGCCGGTGAAGAGTTTCCTGGTCAAGTTCAGCGAGGCCCTGTCGCTGGAGAATGCCGACGCCGGCGTGCATGCCACGGCGCTCTGCCCCGGCTTTACCTGGTCCGAGTTCCACGACGTGACCGGCACGCGCGCGATGATGTCGAAGCTGCCGAAGTGGATGTGGCTGAAGTCGGAGGACGTGGCTCGCGCCGGCATCGACGCGGCCGAACGTGGACAGGTCGTGGTGGTGCCGGGACTGGTCTACAAGCTGATCCGCGGCCTGGCCTGGCTGCTGCCCGATGGCCTGCTGCTCAAGCTGATGGCGCGCAATTCGCGCAGGATCCGCTCGATCGACTGATTCATCTCATCCACACCGGCCGAACCTGGACATGCCACCCGCCACGGGGCGGCATGCCCGTTCTATAGTGCGGAGATGTTCGGACAACGCCCCCAGCCGCAGCGCCGCCTGCCGATCCTGCCCTATCAGAAGCCCACACTGGGCCGCGACTATTGGCTGCTGGACGACGCCCTGCCCAACGCCGATGCGATCCGCGCCCGCTGCCTGGCCAAGACCGACTGGCACGAGGGCTATCCCTACAAGCCGGAAAGCTGGCCGGGGCTGCGCTCGATTCCCTGCCTCGAACCGGATGAACTGGCGCCCCTCGAGGCCTGGGTGAAACAGGCCACCCGCGCCAAGAAACTGACGGTCACGACCGCGGCGGACGGCACCCATCTCAACCACAACTGCGTGCAGGTGGTCGGCATCGACGAATGCCAGCCGCGGCCGCACACCGATTCACGCCACCTGTGCCGCTATGCCGCGGTGCTCTATCTCAATCCCAACGTGCCGGACAGCTGCGGCACCGGCTTCTACCGGCAGCGCATGCCCGGCGGCCAGCTGGGCGGCAACACGGTGATGGCGCCGCATCTCAATCTCGCCGACGCGTTGGGCTCGCGCTTCGTCGCGCCCGACTCGTTCGTCGAGGACATGCGCATCCCGCACCGCTACAACCGGCTGCTGCTGTATCGCGCCAACCTGATCCACAGCGCCACCGGCTACTGGGGGCAGACGCTGCAGGAGAAGCGGATGGCGGCGGTGTTTTTCTGGATGACCTGATCTTTCCGAACACCGGCCGCATCCTCGATGCTGTTTATTGCCTGCGCGGCAGATCCGGCCCCTGGTGCAAGCTCAGCAGATTGCGGTCGGGATCGACGAAATCCAGCGACAAGCCGCCATCCGGCGATTCGCCGACCGGCACCACGATCTCGACCCCGCGCCCCGCCAGCGCCTCGGCGTAATCGTCGATGCCGCCGTCGAGACTGAACACGACCACCGGCGACTCCCCCGCCCTGGCCGCGTGCACGATGAACACCAGCACCAGTTCACCGACCTGCGCCATCGCGAACGCGCCATCGTGGCCGTCGACGAGATTGACCGGCAAGCCAAGCGTGTCGCGATAGAAGGTGACCGAACGCGACAGATCGGTGACGAAGAAAACGATGGCGCCTACTTTGCAATTCGACAGCATGGGGATGCCTCCTGATTGTGTGATCCCGCCTATCCGTTGCCGCCGGTGCCCGAAGTGTGAGCACGCGTGCGGATCACCAGCAGGTGGCCGTCGCCGTCGTGAGTGCCGAGGCCGTCGCTACCGAACATCGCCGCCTTCAGCGCACGGCGCACCAGCCCGAACTGCAGGTCGGCGCTGCGCGCGGGATCGCGCACGTAGGCGAGCGCGAGGCTTTCACTGCGTTCCGCCGGCCGCAACCCGGCCAGGGCCTTGCGGATGCCGGTCAGCCGTTGCCGGAAGGCAACGGGGCTGATGCCGAGGAGCCAGCGGATTTCTTCCGCCGACAGGCCGTGCAAGGCCAGAACCGCCACCTTGCGACTCGCCGGAGGCAGACGTCGCAGCCAGTCGGGCATGCGCGGAGCCAGGCCACGTTCGGCCGCTTCCGAAGCCGCTTCTTCGATCGCCCCCTCCTGCGCAACGGCCTCAAAGCTTTCACGGCGACGCCGGCGCACCGCCGAGCGCGCCTGCAAGGCCGCCTGGTTGCGCAACACCCCGCTCAGCCATGGCAGATCGGAACGGCCGGCTTGCAGCGCGGCGAGCAAAGTCTCCTGGACGAGGTCGTCGACGTCCGCCGGCCGGGCCGTCAGCCGGCGGGCCTGCGCGTACAACCGGTCGCAAGTCTCCCGATCCATGGGGTGATCCGCGTCATCCGATGACCAGCACGGCGGCGATGCACAACGCCACGACGGGCAATCCCTGATACCACCATCTGCGCCTGGCGCGTCTGAACATCGCGATGCCGGCGATCGCCAGCGTCAATGCGAGCAATGCGATCAGGCCTGAAAAGAACAGCGCGATCGGCCCGGCGACATCGCCAATCCGCATGCCATCCCGCAGCACCACGACGGCATAGCAGACCATCGCCGCCGCGCCGGCAATTTCGAGTACCGCCAGCACACGCTCCGCGATCGGCAGCACGTCACGCATGAGGTTTGCCCGCGCCTTATTTCAGCTTGATTTCGCGCAGCCGCTCTTCCAGGTATCCCTGTGCCGTGATCGCCTCGGGATAGCGCTTGGGATTGTCCGGCGTGATCGTGGACGGCAGCACGTCGATCAGGAAATCGGGATTCGGATGCAGGAAGAACGGCACCGAATAGCGCGGCTTGCGCGCCTGCTCGCCCGGCGGATTGACCACGCGGTGCGTGGTGGACGGATACACGTGGTTGGTCAGGCGCTGCAGCATGTCGCCGATGTTGACGACGATGGTGTCGGCGTCCGAGGTGAACGGCACCCACTCGCCCTTCTTCGACAGCACTTCCAGACCGGCGGCGCTGGCGCCGACCAGCAGCGTGATCAGGTTGATGTCCTCGTGCGCGCCGGCGCGCACGTTGGGGATGTCGTCGGCGGTGATCGGCGGATAGTGGATCGGGCGCAGGATCGAGTTGCCGAAGTCGGTCTTGTCGGCGAAGTAGTTCTCCGGCAGGCCGATGTGCAGGGCCAGCGCGCCCAATACCTGCGAGCCGAGCTGGTCGAGCGCGTTGTAGAGCGCGTAGCCCTTCTCATGGAAGCCTTCGACTTCCTGCGGCCAGAGGTTCGGCGCCATCACGTCGCGGTACTTGGAGTTGTCGGGAATCTCGCGGCCGATGTGCCAGAACTCCTTCAGGTCGGAGTACTTGGCGCCCTTCGCGGTTTCCACGCCGAACGGCGTGTAGCCGCGCGCGCCGCCGCCACCGGGGACGTGGTAGTGCTTCTTGGCCTCCTCCGGCAGTGCGAAGAAGCGCTTGAACACATCGTAGGAATCATCGATCAGCGACTGCGGAATGCCGTGATTGCGGATACCCGCGAACCCCCACTCACGATAGGCGGCGCCGAGTTCGTCGACGAAGGCCTGGCGATCCTCGGGGCTGGTCGGATGGGTGAAGCGGCGGATGTCGAGGGTGGGGATTTGGCTCGTGCTCATTTGAAAATGTCTTTGTCCTTGGCAACCCCGGCGCCCGTGCGGCGGGGCAAAATACTCAGACGGCTGCCGCGCGCACGGCATCGGCCAACCGATCGAGCGTAGTCTGCACCAACTCCGCGTCGTCCGCCTCCACGGTCACGCGCACCACCGGCTCGGTACCGGAAGGCCGCAGGAAGGCACGCCCCCTGCCCTCCACCGCCTGCTGCGCATCCGCCAGCGCCGCTTTCACACTGTCCGCCTCGGTCGGCCTGGCACCGCCGCCATAGCGCACGTTGATCGTCTTCTGCGGCACCTTGCGCAGTCCGCGCAGGGCTTCTTGCAAACTGATGCCACGGCGATGCAGCACCTCCAGCACCTGCAGGGCGCTGATGATGCCGTCGCCGGTGGTGGCGCGATCCAGGCACAGCAGGTGCCCGGACGCCTCGCCGCCGAGGATGCCGCCGTGTTCGAGCAGCGCCTGGTGCACGTAACGGTCGCCGACCTTGGCGCGGATGAAGCCGATCCCGGCATCCGCCAGCGCGCGTTCGAGTCCGTAGTTGGTCATCAGCGTGCCGACCACCGGCCCATGCAGACGGCCGCTTTCCTTCCAGTCCGAAGCGAGCACGAACAGCAGGTCGTCGCCGTCGCGCAACACGCCATCGCTGTCGACGAACAGCACGCGATCGCCGTCACCGTCGAAGGCGATGCCGAGATCGGCGCCGGTCTCGCGCACGCGCGCGGCCAGACCTTCCGGATGCGTCGAACCGACGCCGTCATTGATGTTCAGGCCGGAAGGATCCACGCCGATCGTATCGACACGGGCGCCCATCTCGCGCAACACCAGGGGCCCGATCTGATAGGTCGCACCGTGCGCGCAGTCGAGCACGATGCGCATGCCGTCCAGCTCGAAATGGCGCGAGACCGAACTCTTGCAGGCCTCAACATAACGGCCGACCGCATCGCGGGTACGGATCGCCTTGCCAAGCTGCTCCGAGGTCACCGTGCTGAACGGATTCTCCAGCGCCGCCTCGATGGCCAGTTCGGTCGCGTCGTCGAGCTTCTCGCCTTCGGCGGAGAAGAACTTGATGCCGTTGTCGTAATGCGGATTGTGCGAAGCGGAAATCACGATGCCGCCGTCGGCGCGCAGCGAGCGCGTCAGATGCGCCACGGCGGGCGTGGGCATCGGCCCCATCAGCTGCACGTCGACGCCTGCGGCGACCAGCCCGGCTTCCAGCGCCGCCTCGAACATGTAATTGGAAATGCGCGTGTCCTTGCCGATGATCACCTGCGGGCGGCGCCACTCGCCGCCGCGCTTCTCGCCGGTCTGCTTCATCGCCGCGCGCAGCGTGTGGCCGTAGGCATTGCCCAGGCGCAGCACGAAATCAGCCGAGATCGGGCCTTCGCCGACACGGCCGCGGATGCCGTCGGTTCCGAAATATTGTCTGCTCATACACCTATGCTTCGACGATCACATCGTCTTCGGGTTTGGGGGCCCCTGTGAGTAACGCAAGCAGGTGCGCGAGGCGCTCGCGCAGTTCACGGCGGTCGCAGATCTGGTCGATCGCGCCGTGTTCGAGCAGGAATTCGGAACGCTGGAAGCCTTCCGGCAGCGTTTCGCGCACGGTCTGCTCGATCACGCGCGGACCGGCGAAGCCGATCAGCGCTTCCGGTTCGGCGATGTTGATGTCGCCCAGCATCGCGAACGAGGCCGAGACGCCGCCGGTGGTGGGGTGCGTGAGCACCGAGATGTAGGGCAGCCCGGCATCGCGCAGGCGCGCCAGCGCGGCCGAGGTCTTGGCCATCTGCATCAGCGAGAACAGGCTTTCCTGCATGCGCGCGCCGCCGCTGGCGGAGAAGCAGATGAAGGGCGAGCCGATCTCCAGCGCGCGTTCGGCGCCGAGCGTGAAGCGCTCGCCCACCACCGAGCCCATCGAACCGCCCATGTAGGCGAAGTCGAAGGCGCTGGCGACCAGCGGACGCTGCTTCAGCGTGCCCTGCAGCGTGACCAGGGCGTCGCGTTCGCCCGTGGCCTTCTGCGCGGCCTTGATGCGGTCGCTGTATTTCTTCTGGTCCTTGAACTTGAGCACGTCGGTCGGGCCGAGCGCGGCGCCGATTTCCTGCGTGCTGCCGGCGTCAAAGAGCGCCGCCAGGCGCACGCGCGCGCGGATCGGCATGTGGAAGTTGCACTTCGGGCAGACCTCGAGGTTTTCCTCGAGTTCGGGGCGATACAGTACGGCGCCGCAGCGCTCGCATTTTTCCCACAGCCCTTCCGGCACGCTGCGCTTCTTGGTCGCACCCGCCTCGGTGCGGATGCGCGCGGGCATCAATTTCTTCAGCCAGGACGACATGCGTTCGGAGTTGCCTCATGGCGGCCGGGCCGCGTTCAGGGGAGAAGTTTAGCGCACGCACGCTATCAGGCTGATGAGGAACGCACACCTGTGCATTCCTGAAGTCGCAAGTCCGGCGCCGCCCGTTACCTGAGGAATCAAATGCTTGCGCACTTGATTCGCCGGCAGCGCCATCCCCTGCCGTATTGTGGGATGCCGCTCGCGGCCGCTATACGGCCGTTCAAAACGTGCGATCCAGCGCCTCCCGCAGCGGTGCGAGGAAGGCCACGGCCCTGGCGACCGCGTCGTCGACGCCCGTGGCATCCGCGAGCGATGCGACCAGTGCGCTGCCGACCACCACGCCATCGGCATCGACCGCCATCGCCGCGGCGCTGGCGGCATCCTTGATACCGAAGCCGGCGACGACCGGCGCGCCGCTGGCGGCGCGGATCGCGCGCAGGCGTTCGGAGGCGGCGACGGTGTCGAGACGTTCCGAGGCACCGGTCACACCCGCGAAGCTGACGTAGTACAGATAGCCCTGCGCGTGCCCGCACAGCCACGACAGCCGCGCCTCGCTCGTGGTCGGCGATGCCAGCAGGATCAACGCGATGCCGTGCGCGGTGAAGGCATCGCGGAACGGCGCGGCCTCCTCCGGCGGCAGGTCGACCAGCAGAACGCCATCGACACCAGCCTGCGCGGCATCGGCGGCGAAGCGCTCGGCACCGCGGATCTCGACGGGGTTCAGGTATCCCATCAGCACCACCGGCGTGTCGGCGTCGCGCTCGCGGAACGCGCGCACGCTCTCGAGCACGAACGCGAGCCCCGCCCCGCGTGCCAACGCGCGTTCGGAGCTGCGCTGGATGGTGGGGCCGTCGGCCATCGGGTCGGAGAACGGCACGCCCAGTTCGATCACGTCTGCGCCGGCTTCGACCAGCGCGTGCATGACCGGAACGGTGGCTTCGAGCGAGGGATCGCCCGCGGTGATGAAAGGCACAAGCGCTTTGCGGCCATCGGCCTTCAGCGTGGCGAAGCTGGCATCGATACGGGTCATGTTTGTATCAGATCTGCTCTAAGAATGTTGATTGAGTGGAGTTATTTCTGCCGGGAGTCGCGCGCTCACGCAGCGAACTGATAGCGCACCAGCGCCAGACAGAGCGCGAACAAATATCCGTAGGAAAAACGATCGATCCGAAACACCGCCTGGCCGCGGCGTGCGCGCCATGCCCCCAGCGCCATCATCAGCAGTCCCGCGGCGACGGGTGTGAAAACGAGATTGAGGAGTCGCCAGATTCCAGGAGGTGTGAAATGTTCCGGGAAAAGCCACAGGCTCACCCCGCCCAGAGTGGCGCCGAAAATGGCATAGCCCATGGCCGCGAGCCAAGGATTGGGCGGTTTCTTGAAGGGCTCCTGCAATGAGTGGAATCCCATCTCGACCAGGATCTCGACGACCGCTTGCAACAGCAACTCTCCGATGAACTGCAAGATTGCTTCAAGCATTGATGGACGCCCCCAAGCCGGCCAATACCGAAATCACACGTGATCGCATGCCCGCGATGTTTCCAGAGCGGAGATACGATCTCACCCTCAAAGGGCCATGCCTTCGCGCGCAGCGATGGTGTGCACGTCCTTGTCGCCACGTCCCGACAGGTTGCACAGCACCAGCTTGTCCTTCGGCAATTCGCGCGCCAGCTTGATCGCCTGGGCGATGGCGTGACTGGATTCGAGCGCGGCAAGAATGCCTTCGGTCTTCGCCAGCAGATGGAACGCGGCCAGCGCCTCGTCGTCGGTGACGCCGACGTATTCGGCGCGGCCGGTGTCGGCGAGGAAGGCGTGTTCGGGGCCGACGCCCGGATAGTCCAGGCCCGCCGACACCGAATGCGTCTCGGTGATCTGCCCGTCGTCGTCGCAGATCACGTAGGTGCGGTTGCCGTGCAATACGCCCGGACGGCCGGCGGCGATCGAAGCGGCATGCTTGCCGCTGGCGATGCCCTCGCCCGCCGCCTCGGCGCCGACGATGCGCACGTCGCGATCGTTGAGGAAGGCGTAGAACAGGCCGATCGCATTGCTGCCGCCACCGACGCAGGCGGTGATGGCGTCCGGCAGGCAGCCGTACTCGGCCAGCATCTGCGCGCGCGCCTCGCGTCCGACCACGGCGTTGAAGTCACGCACCATGCGCGGATACGGATCGGGCCCGGCCACGGTGCCAATGATGTAGAAAGTGTCGCGCACGTTGGTGACCCAGTCGCGCATCGCTTCGTTCAACGCATCCTTCAGTGTGGCCGAGCCGCTGTGCACCGGCACCACGGTCGCGCCGAGCAGTCGCATGCGGTAGACGTTGATCTTCTGCCGCTCGATGTCGGTGGCGCCCATGTACACCACGCACTCCAGGCCCAGGCGCGCGGCGACGGTGGCGCTGGCGACGCCGTGCTGGCCGGCGCCGGTCTCGGCGATGATGCGGGTCTTGCCCATGCGGCTGGCGAGCAGTGCCTGGCCGATGGTGTTGTTGATCTTGTGCGCGCCGGTGTGGTTCAGGTCCTCGCGCTTGAGCAGGATGCGCGCGCCGCCGACATGGTCGCTCAGCCGCGCGGCGTCGTAGATCGGGCTCGGACGGCCGACGTAGTGGGCAAGATCACGCTCGAAAGCCTCGATGAAGGCCGGATCGACGCGCGCGGTGTCATACGCGGTGGCGAGCTCCTCCAGCGGCCCCATCAGGGTTTCGGCGACGAAGCGTCCGCCGTAGCGGCCGAAGTGGCCGTTGGCATCAGGATATTGGTGGTAATCGATCGCCGCGCCGGGCGCGGTTTGAGGATTGGGTTTGGGGGACATGATGTGCTCCGGAACCGGTGCGCCGCGGCCACGATGGACAGGATGGGCCAGACAGGCTGCGGGAGGTTTTGCGGTGATCGGCTGGCCGGCGAAAGGCCGATACCGACCGCGGTAGGTCCAGGTGACGCGTCGGTTATCGAACGGCCGCCGCGGGCACGCGGCGCCAGCGTCGCAGGGAGCGACCGAAGGGCGATGGCGGGCGGTTCGAGGATTTCATGGCGTGGGCATAGCCTACACAATCCGGAGCGTTTTCGTCTCAAGGCCACGACGAAAGTGTTGAGCGCCGTCATCCCAGCGAAGGCGGGGACCCATTTTGATCTTGAGTTGGCCATACCAAAGGCAAAATGGGTTCCAGCCTTCGCTGGAATGACGATTGGTTCGACGTTGCCTTGCCACAGCGCCGCTGTCGTTTGCCCGAAGTCATTCGTCTGGAATCAGTTGTCAGAATCGGCCGCCCGCACCGCCTCGACAAAGCGCCGCATCTTGTCGCCGTCCTTGAACCCCGGCGCACTTTCGATGCCGCTGGCGACGTCGACACCCCAGGGGTGCACCGCCCGAATCGCATCGAAGACGTTGTCAGGCGTGAGACCGCCGGCGAGCAGATAAGGCTTCTGGATGCCGGCCGGAATGCGCGTCCAGTCGAACGTCTTGCCGCTGCCGCCACTCCCGCCGCTGACATGGCTGTCGAACAGGAATCCGGCCGCTGACGGATAGCGCGCGTGCAGGGTCGCGAGCGCGTGATCACTGGTCTCCTCACCCATCGCGATCGCCTTGAGATACGGCACACCGAAGCTGCGGCAGAACACCTCGTTCTCGTCGCCATGGAACTGCAGCAGGCTCGGCCGCATCTGGCGCACGACATTGCGCACTTCCTCGGACGGGTTGTCCTTGAACAGGGCCACCGAATCCACCAGCGGCGCCAACGCCTGCCGGATCGCCCTCGCCTCCTCGGCCACAACCCGGCGCTTGCTGCCCGGCGCGAACACGAAGCCGACCGCATCGACGCCCAGTTCGCAGGCCAGCCGCACGTCACCGGCGCGGGTGAAACCGCAGAACTTGATGCGCGTGCGGAACAGGGGATTCGAGGCCGCGCTCAGCTGATGCCCTTTCGACATCGACTGCGGTCCCGAACGACCGGACGCGGATGGCCGGGCCGGACGATCCGAAGCCGGCGGCGTTGCGCCAAGGATGGCATCACTCGATCGATGCACGAGCGTTCAAACTGTGAAGGCACTTCGCAGCGTAACCGTTTTTCCACAGCGCCCTTGAAACCCCAGTGGCGACAAATAGTTACATTGCCTGGGTTACTTCTTCGGGCAACCCCCACTGCGGCGGGTACAGCGGCCCGAGGAACACCAGCCCGGTCGGCGGCGCGGTCGGCCCGGCGACGGTGCGATCCCGCCCGGCGAGCAGTTCGGCGATCCAGGCTTCCGGTTTTTCGCCGCGCCCGACCATCAACAGGCTGCCGACGATATTGCGCACCATGTGATGGAGGAAGGCGTTGGCCTGCACTTCCACCTCGACGAGGTCGCCGTCCCGGCGTACCGAGATCGCCTGCAGGTCGCGGCGCGCATGCGGCGCCTGGCAATGCACGGTGCGGAACGCGGAAAAATCGTTCTCGCCGAGCAACGCCTGCGCGGCACGATGCATGGCCTCGGTATCGAGCGGGCGCCGTTCCCAGGTGAGGTAGTGGCGCTGCAACGCCGGCCGCATCGGACGGTTGAGGATGCGATAGCGGTAGCGCCGGGCCCGCGCGGAGAAACGCGCGTGGAAATCATCGGCCACCGGCAGGCACCAGCGCACGCATACCGCGTCCGGAAGCTGCGTCGTCGTGCCGAGCACCCAGGCGCGCGGATCGCGCGGCGCATCGCTGTCGAAGTGCACCACCTGGCATTGCGCATGCACGCCGGCATCGGTGCGGCCGGCGCAGATGGTCTCGACGCGCGTGTTGGCGACGAACGAAAGCGCCTGCTCCAGCCGCGTCTGGACAGTGCCGTCGTCGCCTTCACCTGGCTGGCTGAGTCGCTGCCAGCCGAGGAATCCGGCGCCGTCGTATTCGACGCCCAACGCATACCGCATCGTCAGCATCCGTCCATGCGCGTGCGCAATCGCCGAGCGGGCGATGACTACAGGTCGCGTAGCATGCGCCCGGCTTCGCCGCGGGCCGCCGCGTTCTGGCTGGCCGCCACTTCGAGCAGCAGGGTGCGGGCGGTGTCGACGTCGCCGAGGTCGATGTAGGCGCGGGCGAGTTCGAGACGGTCGTCGGCGACGGGTTCGATACCCGCTTGGGCACTCGGTTCGGCATCCGCCGGCGCCGCGACCGAGGCGACTGCGTTGGCGGTAGCGGCAGCGGTGACGGAATCCCCCGCATGCCAGGTGGGCGTGCGCACGGCTGTCCGGGCGCCCACACCCGCGGCCGCCACCATGGCCGCGGCACGATCATCAGTGCCACCATTCGGAGCACCGCGCGCGGTGATCTCTTCGAGCGTCGGCGCGTTGTCGAAAGCCGGGCGCCTCGGCTGCGGCGCCGCCTTGCGGCGACGGAACAGCAGCCACGCCAGCAATGCGACCACCACGGCGCCGGTCAGCCATGGCCACAGCGCGATCGGCGTGTCCTTTGAAGTCGGCGGCGGCGTGGCGGTCGTCGACTGCTGCTGCGCGGCGAGCTTGCTCTGCGCGGCGGTCAGGGCGCTGTCCTTCATCGCGATCAGCTTCTGCTGATCCTGCTGCAGCTTCTCCAGCTCGGCGACGCGTGCCTTCAGTTCCTGCACCTCGGCCTCGCGCGCGGCAAGCGTTTCCTGCGCCTGTTGCACGTTCTCTTGTCGCAGCATGTCACCTCCGCCCTTCGCATCGAGCCCGGACTGGGTGCCGGCTTGCTTCCCGCCGTCACCGGACGGCGGCACGATTTCCAGCCGCGCGTCGGCGGCGCGCGTCGGCGCCGCGGCCTTGGCCGGTTTGTTTTCGGCCGCGACGGGCTTGTTGGTCGCCGCCGGCGCCGCTTGGCTGGCCGGCGCCGGTGTGTCGGCGGCCTCGCCTTCCGCACCGGCCACGGCCACCGGCTGCTGCACCGGCTTGCGCGTGCCCTCGCGCCATTTGCTGATCTGCTCGCGCACCAGCGTGCGCGCTTCGGCGGCACTGTGCTCCGACAGTTGCTCGGTCTGCGGCACGCGCAGGGTCGCGCCGGTGCGCAGCAGGTTGATATTGCCGCCGATGAAGGCGTCCGGGTTGGCGCGCAGCAGCGCCAGCATGGTCTGGTCGAGCGAATAGCCTTCGACGCCGAGGCGGCCGGCGATGGCGGAGAGCGTGTCGCCCGCTTTGGTCGGGCCGTATTCGTCGCCGGGAGCCGGCTTCGGCGTCTGCGCGGCTTCGGATTTCACCGCGCCGGAAGCGGGCACGGCCGGCGCCACTGCGTTGTCGGCCGGTTTTTCGAGCGGCGCGGCGGCGACGGGCTTGGATGCCGCCCCGTTCTCTGGCGATTCCGGCTTGGCTTCCGGTTCCGCGGGCGGGGCTTCCGGCGTGGTCGCGGATTCGGCCGGGGCCGCCTCGCGCTCGATCGTGTTGGATGCCCCCGACGTCGGCGCCTCGATCGCCGGCTGCAAGGGCGCCGAGACCGTGCGCGGCGCGTCGAGCAGTGCGGAGTATTCGCGCACCAGCCTGCCCTGCCCCCAGTCCACCTCGACCAGGAAGGTCAGCAGCGGCTGCTGTACCGGCGCATCGGTGGTGACCCGGATGACGGGCTGGCCGCGGGCGTCCAGCGCGACGGTGAACTTGAGATCGGAGACCAGCCCGCGCGGTGGCGCCAGGCCGATCCGGGCGAAGGTTTCCGGCGAGGCCAGACGCGCCTGCAGGTTCTCGAGTTCGGCCGGATCGCTGGAGACGATCGGGATCTCCGCCAGCAGCGGCTGCCCCGCCTGCGACTTCACCTGGATCTGCCCGAGTCCGAGCGCGAAGGCAGGGCCGGCCAGCAACGCGAACGTCGCCGCCAGCGCGGCGATCAATGCTTTGCGCATTGCCGCGGTGATCATGTTTCCCCGGGTCATGCGGCGCACTCTAGCCGCGCACGCCATTGATCCGCAACGTTTTCATGGCGCGGGTTCCGGGCGCATGTCTCTTTTTTGCCGGCTTCGTGCCGCTTTCGCCTTCGCATGCCATCGCACGCGAGCGGGACGGGAGTGGTGCTCCCGCCCGTCACTCATCGAGGGCTTGCAGCAATCGCGTCGCGGCTTCGCAGGCGGTCTCGTCGGCGCCCTCGGCGACTTCCTGCAACAGGCGGCGCCCCGCCTCGAAATCGCCGAGATCGAGGTAGGCCTGCGCCAGACGAATGCGCTTGAGGCCGTCGGACGCGGCCGCGCCGCCCGAGAGTGGCCCCGTGCCGCCGCGGCCGTGCCAGGTCGGTGCAGCTGTCATAGGTGCAGCTGTCATAGGTACCGCAGTCGTAGGCGCCGCTGTCATGGACGCAGCAGTTGTGGACGGTTCCGGTTCCGCGGCGGCAGGGGACGGCACCGCGTTGGCGAGCGCCTCGGTGTCGAAACTGCGGCGCGCGGGCGACGCTCCCGGACCACGCAGCCGCGAGATCAGCCACACCAGGGCCAGGATCACGAGCAGGGAAATCATCAGCCAGGGCCAGATCGGCGCGCGGTCCGTCGCGGGCGCGTTCGCGGCTTCGCGCTTCTGCGCCGCGCCGGTGTTGCGCTGGGCGGACGCCAGCTCGGTGCCCTGCAGCTCGATCAGCTTCTGCTGGTCCTGCTGGATCTTCTCCAGGCCGGCAAGGCGGCTCTTCAGTTCCTTGATCTCGGCATCGCGCGAGGCCAGCGTTTCCTTGGTCTGCACCAATGCCTGCTGCAGTTCGCCGCTGCCGCCGGCGGCGATGCCGCTGCGCGTGCCCGCCACGGCGCGTTCGGCGGCCGAGGCGGCCGGTACGATCTCGAGCCGGGCGCTGGCGACGCGTTTGTCCGGCTTGGCCGGAGCGGCCGCCATGACACCAGGCTTCACGGGCGCGGCAGCCGGTGGCGTCGGCGGACGCGGCGGCTCGCCCGCCAGCGCGGCCGGTTGCGGCGTGGTCGGATGTCCGCCGCGCCACTGGTTGATCTGGTCGCGCACCATGATCGCGGCCTGGGCGGCGCTGAAGCGCGAGAGTTCGGCCTCGGTCGGCGCATGCAAGGTCGTGCCCTTGCGGATCAGGTTGATGTTGCCGCCGATGAAGGCGCCGGGATTGGTGCGCAGCAAGGCCAGCATGACCTGATCGCGCGAGTAGGTGTCCGGCACCATGGTCGTGGCGATCTTGCTCAGGTTGTCGCCGGCCTTGACCGGGCCGTAATCGCTGGCCTTGCGCTCGACGGCGGGCGCGGCGGCCTGCTGCGGTTTCGGCTTGGGCGCGGGCGCGGCGGCAGGTACCGGTTTTTTCGCGGCGACGGCCGGCGCGTCCGGCTTCGCCTTCGGTTCCGGTTTGGACGCCGGCTTGGCATCGGGTTTCGACTCAGGCTTCGGTTCCGCCTTGGGCTTCGGTTTCTCCTTCGGCGCTACCGCGACGTCGTTCCTGGCGACGGCCTGCTCGCGCGGCTTGGCGGCGACGGCTGGCGGCGGGGTCCGTGATGGCGGCTCGACCTGCAGCGGAACGGGCGCCGGCAACGAAGCCGGCGGCAAGGCTGCTTTCTTGTCTCCCGCCAGCGGAATGGCTTCCGCCAGGGCCGGGGCCTGCTCGGGCTCGGGCTGACGGGCGATGAGGTTCGACGGCCCCGCCACCGGGGCCTGGATCACCGGCGGCGTCGATGCCATCAGCGTGTTGGGCGTGCCCAGCGAGACCGAGTACTCGCGGACCATGCGGCCGTTGCCCCAATCCACTTCGATCAGGAAGGTGAAGAAGTCCTGCTGCACCGGGGCCGACGTGGTGATGCGGATCACCGACTTGCCGCGCTTGTCCTTCACCACGGCGAAGCGCAGATCGGCCACCACGCCGTGCGGACGCTGCAGGCCGACGCGCGCGAAGGTCACCGCCGAGGCCAGTTGCGCCTGCACCTTCTCCAGCTCGGCCGGATCGGTGACGACGATGGGGATTTCAGCCAGCAGCGGCTCGCCGATCCGTGACTTGATCGTGATCTGGTCGACGTCCAGCGCCTGCACCGGCGCCATGGCGAACGCCGCCGCCAGTGCCGAAGCCAACATGCCCCGCTTCCATCTTGTCCCGCTCACGCAGGCCCCTCCTCCTTCGATGCGAGCGTGACTTTAGCCCCTCTCCCACGAGAGCGGGAGAGGGGCTGGGGCGGGGTCTTTCCGGCAACGGCCCTCCAGGGCCGCATGACATCGGCTTCGCGGGACTCCGGCCCGGCCCTTCATGGCCGGGTATTCGCTATTCGGCAGCGACCAGCTCGGCGATCTGTACCGCGTTCAGCGCGGCGCCCTTGCGGATGTTGTCGGAGACGATCCACAGGTTGAGCCCGCGCGGATGCGAGAGGTCCTCGCGGATGCGCCCAACGTAGACGGCATCGTTGCCCGAGGCATGCGTCACCGGCGTCGGATAGCCGCCCGGCTTGCGCTCGTCCACCACTTCCACGCCCGGCGCCGATTTCAGCAGCTTGCGCGCCTGCTCCGGCGTCACCTTGGTCCTGGTCTCGATGTGCACCGCCTCGGAGTGGCCGTAGAACACCGGCACGCGCACCGCCGTCGGGTTCACCTGGATGCTGTCGTCGGCGAGGATCTTGCGCGTCTCCCAGACCAGCTTCATTTCCTCCTTGGTGAAGCCGTTGTCGAGGAATTCGTCGATGTGCGGGATCAGGTTGAAGGCGATCTGCACCGGGAAGCGCTGCGGATCCGCGTCCTGGAAGTTCAACAGCGCGCCGGTCTGGCGGCCGAGTTCCTCCAGCGCCGAACGGCCAGCGCCGGAGACGGACTGGTAGGTCGCCACGTTGATGCGCTCGATGCCGTACTCGCGATGGATCGGCGCCAGCGCCACCAGCATCTGCATGGTCGAGCAGTTCGGATTGGCGATGATGCCGCGCGGACGCTGACGCGCCGCATCCGGATTCACCTCGCTCACCACCAGCGGGACGTCGTCGTCGTAGCGGAAGGCGGAGCTGTTGTCGATCACCACCGCGCCGGCGGCGGCGAACTTCGGCCCGTACTCCTTGGAGATGGAGCCGCCGGCCGAGAACAGCGCGATGTCCACGCCCTTGGGATCGAACGTCGCCAGGTCCTGCACCACCACGTCGCTGTTGCCGAATTTCACTTTCTCGCCGGCCGAGCGCTCGCTGGCCAGGGCGACGAGTTTGCCGACCGGGAATTTGCGCTCGGCCAGGATGTTCAGCATGGTTTCGCCGACGGCGCCCGTGGCGCCGACGACCGCGACTGTGTAGCGACGACTTTCGTTGCTCATGTGGGGAATGGAAGTTTGCGGTTGGGGGGCGTCGAACTTCGGCTTGCTCGCCACGCCATTGCATCAGCGCGGGATTCGGAAGTATCGACGTTTCGACAGCATACGGCACCGCAACCCCTCTGCGCGGGCGCCGCGATAGAAATTTTTGGCATGAGGCGGAAACTTCCGCCCGTGCTCATCTCAGCGCCGGAGCGCGTCCGCGTTCACCGGTGTCGGTGGATGTCCCGCATCGGGGCCGCACCCCAAGGCTGCGATCAGATTGTCCACGGCCAAGCTCACCATCGCCCGCCGCGTCGCCAGGCTGCCGCTGCCGATATGCGGCGTGAGCACGACGTTGCGCAGCGCCAGCAGGCGCGGATTGATCGCCGGCTCGCCTTCGAACACGTCGAGCCCGGCGGCGGCGAGGCGGCCGCCGGCCAGTGCTTCCGCCAGTGCGTTCTCGTCGATCAGGCCGCCGCGGGCGACGTTGCTCAGCGTCGCGGTGGGCTTCATCTTCGCCAGCGCCGCCGCGTCGATGATGTGGTGGCTCTGCGGGGAATACGGCAGCACCAGCAGCAGATGATCGGATTGCGCCAGCAGTTCGTCGAAGCCGACGTATTCGGCGCGGTACTCGCTCTCGACCGCCTCCGGCAACCGGCTGCGGTTGTGGTACAGCACGCGCATGCCGAATCCGCCCGCACGCCGGGCGATGCCCTGCCCGATCCGCCCCATGCCAAGGATGCCGAGCGTGCTGCCGTGGATGTCCGCGCCCAGCAAGGTGCTGAACGACCAGCCCTGCCAGTTGCCGGCCCGCAGCCACTGCTCGGCCTCGGTGATGCGGCGCGCGGCCGCCATCATCAGGGTGAAACCGAGATCGGCCGTAGTCTCGGTGAGCACGTCCGGCGTGTTGGTGACGAGGATGCCGGCTTTCGATACCGCCGGCAGGTCGAGATTGTTGTAGCCGACCGCGACGGTCGAGAGCACGCGCAGACGCGATGCGTTCGCCACCTCGGCGGCGCCGATCGGCTCGTTGAGCGTGATCAGCGCGCCGTCCGCGTCGCGCAGGGCGGCCGCGATCCGGTCCGGCGTGTGATCGACGACCTCGCGATTGGCGTCGACCTCGAAGTACTCGCCAAGCCTGCCGACGATGTCGTCGAACAATGGTTGCGAGACCCAGACCTTCAATCGTCTATCGGCCATTGTGGTTCTTAAGGAATCCGGGGCGACACTTCACCGACGTCCCCGCATTGCGCGCGATGCCGCAACGCCTGGTCCATCAGCACCAGCGCCAGCATCGCCTCGCAGATCGGCGTGGCGCGGATGCCGACGCAGGGATCGTGGCGGCCGGTGGTCACCACTTCCACTTCCTCGCCATGAATGTCCAGGCCACGCGCCGGCAGGCGCAGGCTGGACGTTGGCTTGAACGCCACCGACACCACCACCTGCTGGCCGGTGCTGATGCCGCCGAGAATGCCGCCGGCATGGTTTGACAGGAAACCGGCATGCGTGGCCTCGTCGCGATGCTCGCTGCCCTTCTGCGCCACACTGGCGAAGCCGTCGCCGATTTCCACGCCCTTCACCGCATTGATCGACATCATCGCCGCCGCGAGGTCGCCGTCGAGCTTGCCGTAGATCGGCTCGCCCCAGCCGGGCGGCACGCCGTCGGCAACCACGGTGACGCGCGCGCCGACCGAATCGCCGGACTTGCGCAGCGCATCCATGTAACTCTCCAGCTCCGGCACCTGCTCCGCGCACGGCCAGAAGAACGGATTCTCCTCGACAACGCTCCAGTCGTGCGCGCGCGGCAGCGCGTCGCCGATCTGCGCCAGATGTCCGCGCACGCGCACGCCGAAGCGCTCGGCCAGCCATTTCTTCGCGATCACCGCCGCGGCCACGCGCATCGTGGTCTCGCGCGCCGACGAACGCCCGCCGCCGCGCGGATCGCGAATGCCGTATTTCTGCCAATAGGTGTAGTCGGCGTGTCCCGGACGGAACTGCTCGACGATGCGGTCGTAGTCCTTGCTGCGCGCGTCGGTGTTGCGGATCAGCAGCGCGATCGGCGTGCCGGTGGTGCGGCCTTCGTAAACGCCGCTGAGGATTTCGATCTCGTCGGCCTCGCGCCGCGCGGACGTATGCCGTGTGCGCCCGGTGGCGCGTCGCGCGAGGTCGTGCGCGAAGTCTTCCGCGGCGATGGCGATGCCCGGCGGGCAGCCGTCGACCACGCAGCCGATCGCCGGCCCGTGCGATTCGCCGAAGGTGGTGACGCGAAACAAATGACCAAAGCTATTCATGAGCGCGAACCGTTCATGGCCGCGCGTTCGCCAGCTCGCGGATATGCGAGTGATGCACGATCAGCTCCGAGCATTCCACCGCGAACACGCCCATCTGTCCGACCTTGAACTCGATCCAGGCGAATTCCACGTCCGGCAACAGCTTCATCAGTGCATGCTCGGACTCGCCCACCTCGCAGATCAGCAGGCCGTCCTCGCTCAGATGCAGCGGCGCGTCGCGCAGGATCTTCAGCACCAGGTCGAGGCCGTCGTCGCCGGCGCGCAGGCCCATTTCCGGTTCGTAGGAGTATTCCTTCGGCAACGCATCGGTTTCGGCGTTGCTGACGTAGGGCGGATTGCTGACGATCAGCTCGTAATGCTGGCCGGACAGGCCGGAGAAGAGGTCCGACTTCAGCAGTTGCACGTTATCGGCGTGCAGGCGTTCCTTGTTGTCCTTGGCCAGCGCCAGCGCGTCGTCGCTGAGGTCGACGCCGTCGACGTGCCAGTCCGGGTTGTAGTGCGCCATGGCGATGGCGATGCAACCCGATCCCGTGCACAGGTCGAGCGCGCGCCGCACCTCGCGGCCGCCGAGCCAGGGCTCGAAGCCGCTCTCGATCAGTTCGGCGATCGGCGATCGCGGCACCAGGGCGCGCTTGTCGCTCTTGAAACTCAGGCCGGCGAACCAGGTTTCGCCGGTCAGGTACGAAGCCGGGATGCGCTCGTCGATGCGGCGGGTGAACAAGGCCAGGATCTCCGCCTTCTCCGCCGCGGTCACGCGCGACTGCCCGTAGACCGGCGGCAGATCGTGCGGCAGATGCAGCGTGTGCAGGACGAGCTGGGTGGCCTCGTCGAGGGCGTTGTCGTAACTGTGGCCGAACGTCAGCCCGGCCGCGTTGAAGCGGCTGGCACCGTAGCGGATCAGGTCGATGATCGTGGTCAGCTCTTCGGTCATGGGCTCTTCGGTCACGGCCGGCGCGCGGCGGTTTCGGCGTCTGCGCCGGGCCCGGCAGTATAAGGGAACCCTCGGGGTAAGCCGGGAAGCACGTCCTCGGCGGCGGATGCGTTCCGGGGCGTCCTCAGGCCCGCCCGCGTATCATGTCCGGCTTCGGAAACTGACATCGCCGCGCATCCCATGTTCAACCGCACCATCGCCGTCGTCCTGATCGTCGCCCTCGCCGCCGGCCTGGGATTGCTGGTCTCGCAGAGGTTCTTCGGTGCGCGGCAAGCCGCGGGGCCGGAACTGCAGACGGTCCGGCTGTTCCCGCAGCCGCGCGTGCTGCCGCCGTACTCGCTGCAGCAGTCCGACGGCACGCAGCTGGTCCCGGGCGAACTCAAGGGCCACTGGACGCTGGTCTTCCTGGGCTTCACTTTCTGCCCCGACGTCTGCCCGACCACGCTCACCGAACTGGCGCAGGCGCAGAAGCAGTGGGAATCCATCCCCGAGGCGACCCGGCCGCGCATCCTGTTCGTCTCCGCCGACCCCGAGCGCGACACGCCCGACCGCATCGGCGAATACGCACACGCCTTCCACCGCGACACCCTGGCCGCCACCGCCGATATCCCGGCGCTGGAGAATTTCGCGCGCTCGCTGTCGCTCGTCTTCGCCAAGGTGCCCGCACCGGCAGGCGCGCCGGCCGACCAGTACACGATCGACCATTCCGCCACGATCGCTTTGCTCGATCCGCAGGGGCGGATGGCCGGCGTGATCCAGCCGCCGCTGCAACCCAAGGCGATCGCCGCCGACCTCATCGCGCTGACCAAGGCACCGGGACGATGAGTCTGGTCACCGGCCTCACCTACGTCCTGCCCCATCGCTTCCTGTCCTCGCTGGCCCGCGGGCTGGCGTATTCGCGCAGTCGCTGGCTCAAGCAGTGGCTGATCGATACGGTGACGAAGCGCTTCGGCGTCGACCTGTCCGAAGCGGCCGAGCCCGATCCGAACGCCTATCCCACCTTCAATGCCTTCTTCACGCGCGCGCTCAAACCTGGCGCACGCGTGCCGGACACCGATCCGCGCGCGCTGTTGATGCCGGCCGACGGCCACATCAGCCAGTGCGGCGCAATCGAAGGCGGGCGCATCTTCCAGGCGAAGGGACAGTCGTTCACCGCCACCGAATTGCTGGGCGACGTGACCGCCGCCGCGCCATTCGCCGACGGCCTGTTCGCGACCGTCTACCTGTCGCCGCGCGACTACCATCGCGTGCACATGCCCTGGCGCGGCCGGCTGCTGGAAACCGTGCATGTTCCGGGCCGCCTGTTCAGCGTCGGCACCGACGCGGTGAAGCACGTGCCGCGATTGTTCGCGCGCAACGAACGCCTCGTCTGCCATTTCGAAACCGACTTCGGCCCGATGGCGGTGGTGATGGTCGGCGCGTTGCTCGTCTCCGGCGTGGAAACCGTCTGGAGCGGCGTGGAAATTCCGCGTTATGCCAATGCGGTGACCCGGAAGGATCGCCGCGCCGGGAACATCGTGCTCGACCGCTTCGCGGAGATGGCGCGCTTCAACTACGGCAGCACGGTGATCGTGCTGCTGCCGCCGCAGGTGGCGCAACTGGCTCCGAATCTGGTCGCGGAGTCGCCGGTCAAGCTGGGCGAACGTCTGGCGACGATGACGGCCTGAGCAGGCAACAACCGTTGCGGTTCCTCATGTGTTCGAGCGTGTGATCCGTTCGTCCGGCATGACGGAGAGGCTGATCAGCAGTTGCGCGATCCAATAGGCACTCAACACTACTGCACTAGCTGCGGCGAACGGTGCCGCGAAGCGGTCGATCGCCAGGACCGCATCCGACAATACGAAAACGCCGCCGCCCAATGCCGCGGCAGCCGTGGCGCGGCCTGATCGATATCGCCAGACAGCAGCCGCTTGCGCGGCCATGCCGGCGAGCACCACCACGTAGATCACGACCGGAACCTGCAACTGCGCCGGCAACGATGGCCACAGGATCGCCAGCACCGCGCCGGCCACCACGGCATAAGCTACGAATGGCCACCACACGCCCCCCAGCCGCGCACGTCGCGTGAACGCAACGAGATAGGCGAGATGGGCGAACAGGAAACTCGCCAGACCACAGACGAACAAGTCTGGCGACAACATCAGGAAGACATCGCCCAGCGTCGACAGCAGCAGGCCGATGACGATCGCGCGGCGGTATCCCGTTTCAGCACTGGCGAAGCTCAGCGCGAGCGCAACGATCAGCAGCGTCGTCAGCGGCTTGAAGATCAGATGCAACCAGCGCAGATCGCCGACGTAGGCACCGACGATCGCCAGCACCGCACTGACCGCGATCACGACAATCCGCAGTCGCGGCAATGCGGCCGGCGTCATCGCGTCATTCCCTGCAGCCGCTCAGCTTCAATTTCTGCCCGGCATGCACCGCATAACGCGGCGCCTTGATGCCGTTGGCCTTCGCCAGCGACTTGGTATCGCAGGAATACTTCTGCGCGATCGACACCAGCGTGTCGCCACGGGACACGCGATGCTCGCGGGGACGTTTGCGCGATGACGAGGCCGGCTTCTCGACTGCCGACTTCGCGGCCGACAACGTCCCCGCGCCGGCATCGGCAGCGCCGATACCAGTCGTAGTTCCGGCGGGCGCGCCCACCAGGCCGGTCGGCGGCGCCACCGGCAGCGACTCCACCGGTCCAGTGCGCACGATCGCGCTGGCGGGATCGCTCATCACCAGTTGCTTGGCCAGCTGCGCGCGCGGTCCGCTGACGCAATGGCGGTTGTACAGGCTGACCATGCGCGTGGTCGCGTTCAAGCTCGTGCCCGCGGGCAGCCAGCTGTCGGACTGATAGCGCGGATTGAGGTTGCGCAACGCGCGCATGAAACCTTCGCGCGTGCCGCCGTTGCCGAGGCAGATCGTCAGCTCGTAAATCGATGCGGGTTGCTGCAGGCGCAACTGCGCCGGCTTGGTCTCCACCTTCGGGAAGGTCAGGCCGTATTTCTTCGGATGCAGGAACAGCCAGGCGGCCGCGATCACCATCGGCACGTAATCGCGCGTCTCGGCCGGGAACTGGTTGTAGACATCGGCATCCCAGAACCCACGCCCACCGCTGTTGTTGTACACGCGCAGCGCTCGGCCCTCGCCACCGTTGTAGGCGGCCAGCGCCATTTCGATGCTGCGGTTGAGCTCGCCCATGCGCTCGTTGAGATAGGCGGCGCTGGCCTCGGCGGCGGCGTGCGGGTCGTAGCGGGTGTCGAAACCGGTGCCGTCGGGGCCGAGACCGAAGCGCAATCCGGTGGCGTACATGAACTGCATCGGCCCGGCCGCGCCGGCGCGCGAGGTGACGTGCACCTTGCCGTTGGATTCCTTGGCCATGATGCCGAACAGCAGTGCCTCGGGCAGGCCCGCGCGCTCATACGAGGGCCACATCTGCTGCCGCATGTATTCGTAGTTCTCGTAGCTCTGGATCAGCGAGCCGCGCATGTCGGTGAGCCAGCGGCGGATGCCGGCCTGCACCGCCGGGTTGTACTGCACCATCTTGTCGAAGCGATGGCTCCTGTCGTCGAGCAGGCTGGCGGCGCGCGCCGCTTCGGGCACGTCCGCGGCCAGGCCGACGTCGCCGGCGTGGTCGGGATCCGGATTCGTCGGATCGTCGGCATCGCCATCCTCGTCGCTGGCCTGCGCCGCCTCGGCGTCGACATTGAGCTTGAGCAGGCGCTTGTAAGTGGTGAGTTGCTGGCCGACCTGACAGCCCTTCTGCTTGATGCAGGCGTCGATCACGTCCTCCATGTCCTCCAGCGCGGCATTGCTCTCGGGCACGCCGGTCGGGTCGTTGTTGCGGATCCTCACCAGCGCGTCGCGGTAGCGCTTCTCCGCGGCCGCCATGCGCTGGTTGATCATCTCGACACTGGTCGCATCACGCTTGGACAGCGCTCCAGCGACCGGAGAAGTCAGGACCAGGGCAATGGCAACGAACAAGGGCGCGGAGGCGCGCGCCGAAAGGGCGGCAAGAACGGGCATGGACGGCAAGGCGAAGCAAAGGGGGATGGAGGTTAGCCTCGTTGCCGGGAGTGCGGCAACCGCAGCAAGTCATTGATGGTATGGGGCGGTTCGATCTCACGGAATGGGCATGGCATAGAATCCTCCCCTCCTTCCCCTAGGCGCTCGTATGGACCCCATCCTCGTTGGCAAGGCCGTCACCACGGCGGACAGTGGCCAGGTCTTCCTGCTGCCGAAGTTCGGCAACCGTCACGGTTTGGTCGCCGGCGCCACCGGCACCGGCAAGACGGTCACGCTGATGACGGTCGCCGAAGGCTTCTCGCGCCTGGGCGTGCCGGTCTTCATGGCCGACGTGAAGGGCGACGTGGCCGGTCTGGCCGCCGCCGGCGCCAGCAACGAGAAGCTGCAGGAGCGGGTGCAGCAGATCGGCGTGGCCGATTACAAGAACGAAGCCAGCCCGGTCGTGTTCTGGGACTTGTACGGCAAGCTCGGCCATCCCGTGCGCAGCACCATCAGCGAGGTCGGCCCCACCCTGCTGGGCCGCATCCTGGAATTGAACGACACCCAGTCCGGCGTGCTCGAGATCGTCTTCAAGCTCGCCGACGACAACGGCCTGCTGCTGCTCGACCTCGAGGACCTGCGCGCCCTGCTCGCCTACGCCAGCGAGAACCGCAAGGACATCTCGGCCAAGTACGGCCTGATCAGCACGCAATCGATCGGTGCCATCCAGCGTGCGCTGCTGCAGATCGAGCAGCAGGGCGGCGACCTGTTCTTCGGCGAACCCGCCCTGGAACTGGCCGACATCATGCGCACCACCAGCGACGGCCACGGTGTGATCAACATCCTCGCCGCCGACCAACTGGTCCTGAAGCCGCGCCTGTATTCGAGCTTCCTGCTGTGGCTGCTCTCGGAACTGTTCGAGAACCTGCCGGAAGTGGGTGATCTCGACAAACCCAAGCTCGTCTTCGTCTTCGACGAAGCGCATCTGCTCTTCGACGATGCCCCGCCCGCGCTGCAGCAGCGCATCGAACAGGTGGTGCGCCTGATCCGCTCCAAGGGCGTGGGCGTGTACTTCTGCTCGCAGTTCCCGGACGACGTGCCGGACAACATCCTCGGCCAGCTCGGCAATCGCGTGCAGCACGCGCTGCGCGCCTTCACGCCGCGCGACCAGAAGGCGGTGAAGACCGCCGCCGAAACCTTCGTCGCCAACCCCAATCTCGACGTGGCCAAGACCATCGGCCAGCTCGGCACCGGCGAAGCGCTCGTCTCCACGCTGCAGGACAAGGGCGTGCCGATGCCGGTGGAAAAAACCCTGATCGCACCGCCGCGCTGCCGCATGGGTGCGATCACCGAGGCCGAACGCAAGCAGGTCATTGCCGGCAGCCCGGTCGGCGGCAAGTACGACCAGACCGTGAACCGCGAATCAGCCGCGGAAAAACTCGCCGCGCGCGTCGGTGGTGCCGAAGCCGCCAGCGCGCCCGCTCCTGCGCAAGCGCCTGCGGGAGGCCGTTCCGCTCCCGCCGCGCAGCAGGAAGAAGAAGGCGGCATCGGCCAGGCCGTGAAGGATGCCGTGTTCGGCACCAAGCGCCGCCAGGGCATGATCGAAACCATGGCCAAGCAAACCGCGCGCACCGTCGGCAGCCAGGTCGGCCGGCAGATCCTGCGCGGCATCCTCGGCGGTATTTTCGGCGGCAAGCGCTGATCCCCCTCTGGAGAACCCTTCGATGAAGCATTCCCTGATCGCAATCGCCCTGTGCTCCCTGCTCCTGTCAGTCGCCGCGTGCAAGCGCGAGCCCGCCGAAACACCGGCTGCCGCCGCACCCGAAACGGCAGCCGCGCCCACGGCCGATGCGGCAGCCGCCGTCGATGCCGCGCATGACACGGACGTCATTTCCGAAGTCGACCACGCCACGGCACCCGCGGGCATCGACGTAAAGGCCTTCGCCGGACATTTCAGCGGCGATGACATCGCGCTCGAACTCAAGGCCGACGGCAGCTTCGCATTGAGCGGCGGCGCCGTCGCTGCGCCAATCGACGGCACATGGACCGCCGAGGACAACGGCAAGCGCATCCGCCTCGACCCGAACAGCAAGTCCGAGAAAGACTGGCTGCTCGCCGTCAATTCCAACGACGAACTGCAGGCGCTCGACGACGCAGGCAAGGTGCCGGAGAACGCGCCCGCCGGCAGCCTCAAGCGCGTCAAGTGACGCGAAGAATGCGTTGAAGTCACCGGACGATCATCGCCGTCGCGCACGCTGCGGCGATGCCATCCACCAAGGAGACAGGTGCCGTGAAACTTTCATCTTTTGTCGCCACAGCCTGCCTGATCGTTTCCGCCGCCACGGCCTGCCAACCCGGCAATGAAACGGCCGCGATGCCATCGCAGGCTTCGCCTTCCGCCGCTGCACAGAATATTGATACGCCCCCTGCAACGAACCCCCATCCGGCGCCCGATGCCGAAATGCCGACGCTCGCCGGCACCTTCGAGGGCACCATCGCTTGCGAGGGCGATTGCCAGACCAGCGTCAGCATCAACTTCAATGCCAACGGCAGGTATGCCAAGCGCGAAAAGATCACCTACGGCGACGGAACGAGCGAAGCCTCTTCCGAGAAAGGCACCTGGCTCATCGACACGGGCCGCCAGCTGATCACGCTCGATCCCGACGGCGGGCAGGCCGAAGGCAAGTGGTACGCCTCGCTCGTGAGCCAGCACGAAATCAACATCCTCGGCAGCAAGGACGCCGCCTACGACCCGCTCTACAGCATCCATCGCAAACCGGTGAACTGACCCGCATGACCCGCTGGCGGCCGCCCGCAGAGAAAAGCACCGCACTGATCACGCCGGAAGGCCATGCGCGGCTGAAGAGCGAACTCGATGAACTCTGGCGCGTGAAGCGTCCGGAAGTGGTACGCGCGCTCGCCGCGGCCGCCGCCGAGGGCGACCGTTCCGAGAACGCCGAATACACCTATCGCAAGAAACAGCTCGGCGAGATCGACCGCCGCGTGCGTTACCTCAGCAAGCGCCTGGAAGCCTTGCGCGTCGTCGACACCCTGCCCTCCGACCGCGAAGCCGTGTTCTTCGGCGCCAACGTCGAACTGGAAGACGCGGTCACCGGCGAACTCTCGCGCTACCGAATCGTCGGCCCCGACGAAACCGATGCCAAGCGCGGCTGGATCAGCATCGATTCTCCGCTGGCCCGCGCCCTCTTGAAGAAACGCATCGACGACGAACTGGAAGCCGCGCTTCCGGGGGGCGTGCGCAAGTTCTACATCGTCGATGTGAACTACGAGTCAGCCTGAGGAGCTTCAGGCCGCGGTTTCGACTTCACCGTAGAGATCGTGCTCGTCACTGCCCATGATCCGCACCGAAACAAAATCGCCAGGCTTCAGTCCCGCCTCTGCACCGTCCTGGATCTGCACCAACCCGTCGATCTCCGGCGCATCAGCGGTCGAGCGCGCGATCGCAAGCTCACCATCGATCGCATCCACCATACACTGCTGCACGGTGCCCACCTTGTCTTCCAGCTTGGCCGTGCTGATCTCGGCCTGGCGCTCCATGAAACGCGCCAGACGTTCCTGCTTCACGTCTTCCGGCAGCGCATCCGGCAGATCGTTGGCCTTCGCGCCCTCGACCGGCGAATAGGCGAAGGCACCGACACGATCCAGCTGCGCTTCGTCGAGGAAATCCAGCAACTCCTCGAATTCGGCCTCGGTCTCGCCCGGAAAGCCAACGATGAAAGTCGAACGGATGGTGATCTCCGGGCAGATCTCGCGCCAACGATGGATGCGTTCCAGCGTCTTGTCCACGGCGCCGGGACGCTTCATCAGCTTGAGCACGCGCGGGCTGGCGTGCTGGAACGGAATGTCGAGGTATGGCAGCAGCTTCCCTTCCGCCATCAGCGGAATGATGCCGTCCACATGCGGATACGGATAGACGTAGTGCAGGCGCGTCCACACGCCAAGCTCCGACAACCCCTCGCACAAGGCCTGCATGCGCGTCTGATAGGACTTCCCGCGCCACTCGCGCTCGGCGTATTTCACATCGACGCCGTAGGCGGATGTGTCCTGCGAAATCACCAGCAGCTCGCGCACGCCGCCGCGCGCGAGACGTTCGGCCTCGCGCAGCACATCGTCGACCGGCCGCGACACCAGATCGCCGCGCATGGAGGGAATGATGCAGAAGCTGCAGCGATGGTTGCAGCCTTCCGAAATCTTGAGATAAGCGTAATGCCGCGGTGTGAGCTTGATCCCGACCTCGTCGAGGTCGGACGCGCGGCGCGGCACGAGATCGATGAAGGGATCGTGCTTCGGCGGCAGCGCGCGATGCACCGCTTCCATCACGCTGCCGTAATCCTGCGGCCCGCTGATCGAGAGCACATCCGGATGCGCCTCGCGGATCACTTCCTGGCGCTTGCCCAGGCAGCCGGTGACGATGACCTTGCCGTTCTCGGCCATGGCCTCGCCGATCGCGTCCAGCGATTCGGTCACCGCCGAGTCGATGAAACCGCAGGTGTTCACCACCACCACGTCGGCCGCGTCGTAGCTCTGCACGATGTCGTAGCCCTCCACGCGCAGCTGCGTGAGGATGCGTTCGGAATCGACCAGGGCCTTGGGGCAGCCGAGGCTGACGAAACCGACTTTGGGGTTGGCGAGGGACATAGGGCTAGGTCGTCTGGCGAGGCGGAATTATAGCGGCCCACGGCCAAGGAGCCTTGCATTTTCGGCCCCCAAATGGCCGTGGCGGTGCCCAACGGGAATTTTCCGGAGCCTTCGCTAGAATCCACCCGGCAGCGAGGTGCGCATGGGCGAGAAGATTCAAATCGAAGTCGCGGGGATCGGCACGGTCGACGGCTGGCTGGCCAAGCCCTCCGGCACGCCGCGCGGCGCGCTCGTGGTGATCCAGGAGATTTTCGGCGTCAATCCGCACATCCGCGCGGTCGTGGATGCGTATGCGCGTGACGACGGCTACATCGCGCTCGCGCCCGCCTTCTTCGATCCGGTCGAACGCGAGGTCGAACTGGGTTATGACGAGGAAGGCTTCCGGCACGGTCGTGAACTAGTCGGCGCGCTCGGCTTCGATCGGGCAATCGCCATCGTCGCGGCGGCAGCCGATTACCTGAAAGGCGTGGCCGATCCCGCATCGCAGAGCACGCATCGCATCGGCGCGGTCGGCTTCTGCTGGGGCGGCACGATCGCCTACCTTGCCAATACCCGGCTCGGCCTTCCCGCGGTGAGCTATTACGGCGCGCGCAACGTGCCATTCCTCGACGAAAGCCTGCGCGCTCCGATGATGTTCCATTTCGGCGAACACGACCGCGCCATTTCGCCGCAGGACGTGGCCCTGCATCGCGAGAAACAGCCAGACGCCGCCGTCTTCACCTATCCTGCAGGCCACGCCTTCAATCGCGACGTCGACCCCAACGCCTACGACGCACCCAGCGCGAAGCTTGCGCATGCACGAACCCTGGAACACTTTCGTTCCGCACTGTCCTGACCAAGGGGAAAGCGGTCATGTCACGCAAGCAAGCTCCGCCCTCGCACTACGAACTGCACCCTCAGCTGGCCGCCGACACGCACCCCGTCATCGCGCTCGCCTTGTGCGAATTGCGATTGATGGACGACAGCAACTATCCCTGGCTGGTGCTGGTGCCGCGCGTCCCCGACGCACGTGAACTGATCGACCTCGACAGCGACCAGCGCCGCGAACTGACCGAGGAAATCGACCTCGTCTCGCGCCTGCTGCGCGACCAGTTTCGCCCCTTCAAACTCAACGTCGCCGCGCTCGGCAATCTCGTACCGCAGCTGCACGTGCACGTCATCGCCCGCTTCGAGCACGATCCCGCCTGGCCCGCGCCGGTGTGGGGGCGTGTCACCGCCAAACCCTATACTCCCGAAGCGCTGGTCGATCGCATCAATGCCCTGCGTGAAGGCCTGCTGCTCTGATTCCCAGTCCCCGACGAGAGTCCATCGATGAAGTCTCTGCTCCTGGCGTTGCTGCTCGCTTCCGCCCTGCCCGCGCAAGCCGCACTGTTCGACAAATCACCTGAGAAAGCTGCTGCCGACGCCGCGCGCGACGGCTTGCTCGCGGCGACGATCTGGGTCGACGCGAGTTGGGGTTTCCGTAATCAAGGCGCGGCGAATTCGCTCAGTAAGGCACATCAGGCCTTCGCGAGCCGCGGCTACAAAGTGGTCAGTGTGCAGCCTTACATCGAGAACGGCGATCTGCAGGGCTTCTTTGTGACCTACCAGAAGCCCTAGCCGTTCGTTTCCGCCGAGAGTTCCTCGGCGATGGCGCGATCAAGTGCGCGGCAAGGTGACGCCGGTCTGCCCCTGGTACTTGCCGCCACGATCGCGGTACGAGGTCTCGCACACTTCATCCGACTGGAAGAACAGCATCTGCGCCACGCCTTCGTTGGCGTAGATGCGCGCCGGCAGCGGCGTGGTGTTGCTGAATTCGAGCGTGACGTGGCCTTCCCACTCCGGCTCCAGCGGCGTCACGTTGACGATGATGCCGCAACGCGCGTAGGTGCTTTTGCCCAGGCACACGACCAGCGTGTCGCGCGGGATGCGGAAGTACTCGACGGTGCGCGCCAACGCGAAAGAGTTCGGTGGGATGATGCAGACGTCTGCTTCGATATCGACGAAGCTACCGCTGTCGAAATGCTTCGGGTCAACGATGGTCGAGTTGATGTTGGTGAACACCTTGAACTCGCGCGAGCAGCGCACATCGTAGCCGTAGCTGGAGGTGCCGTAGCTGACGATACGGTGGCCGTCGGCGGCGGTCTTCACCTGTCCTGGCTCGAACGGCTCGATCATGCCGTGCTCTTTCGCCATCCGCTGGATCCAGCGGTCGCTCTTGATGCTCATGCGTTCTTCCCGAAGGCCTCGCGGCCGGATATGGATATTGTAGGGCGGGCCTTGGCCCGCCGCTGCCTCAATCTGCGCAACAGGCGGTGATTGGAGAAAAGCAATGCTGCGGCTCGATGGCGGGCCGAGGCCCGCCCTACAGCAGCGAGGCCGAGATCGGCGTCGCCGCGCGCGGCCGCTTCGCCAATTCTTCCGCCAATCTGCGCGCGGCCTGCCGATAGGCTTCAGCGGCCGGCGAATCCGGTTTCGCCGCCACGATCGGCGCACCGACATCGCCCTGCTCTCGGATGCCGATCTCCAGCGGCAGCGAGCCCAGTAGCGGGACGCCGTACTGCGCGGCCATCTTCTCGCCGCCGCCGCTGCCGAAGATGTGTTCGGCATGACCGCAGTTCGAGCATACGTGGATCGCCATGTTCTCGATCAGGCCCAGCACCGGCACCTGCACCTTCTCGAACATCTTCAGCGCCTTCCTGGCATCCAGCGTCGCCACGTCCTGCGGCGTGGTGACGATCACCGCGCCGGCCACCGGAATCTTCTGCGCCAGCGTCAGCTGGATGTCGCCGGTGCCGGGCGGCAGGTCGACGATCAGGTAGTCCAATCCCTCCTCGCCACCCCAGAGGGTCTCGTTGAGCAGTTGCGTCAGCGCCGAGGTGGCCATCGGGCCGCGCCAGATCATCGGGGTGTCCTGGTCGACCAGCAGTCCAATCGACATCGCCTCGACACCGTGGGCCTGCATCGGCTCGATCGACTTGCCATCGGGGCTGTCCGGCCGTCCGGACAGGCCCAGCATCATCGGCACGCTGGGGCCGTAGACGTCGGCATCCAGCACACCGACCCGCGCGCCATCGGCGGCCAGGGCCAGGGCCAGGTTCACCGCCGTCGTGGACTTGCCCACGCCGCCCTTTCCCGAGCCGATCGCAATGATGTTTCGGATGCGAGCCAGCGGCTGCAGGTTCGGTTGCACAACATGGGAAGGAGGACGCGCGCTCATCGGGGCCGTCCGGGTCTGGGGTTGCATCGCTTGCTCTGCATCGGGAACTCAATCTCGGAATTGTGCAACGCACAAAATCCCGGCGGCAACCGCGCCTGTCGATTCTGGCTGGCAGATGAATGTGGCAGCGCTATTAATATCATGTTAAGTTCACGTGTACGACATGTGAAGTTTGTCGTTAAGGGACGTAACTTATTGAAATTACTAGGGGATTCAATGATGAAAGTGCATGAATGGGGAATTCGACGACACCAATTGACGGCCGCGCTGTCGGCGGCACTGTTGATGCCGGCTTGTGGTGTCGCCCTGGCCCAGGAAGGACAGGAAGCACAAGCGAACACGCAAGCCTCGAGCGAAGTATCGTCTTCCTCCACGACCGAACTCGACAAGGTGACGGTTGTCGGCTCGCGCATCAAGCGAGCGGAGATCGAAGGTCCGACGCCGGTGACCGTGATCACCGCCGATGACATTGAAAAGCAAGGCTTTTCCACCGTTTACGACGCACTGACGACGTTGACCCAGTTCACCGGCTCGGTGCAGAACGAACTCAACCAGAACGGCTTCACGCCCAACGCCAGCTTCCTGAACCTGCGCGGCCTCGGCCCCGGCTATCAGCTGATCCTGATCAACGGGCGTCGCACGGCCGACTACCCGATGCCGTACAACAGCCAGTCCAACGCGGTGAACCTGGCCAACATCCCGGCAGCGGCCATCGAGCGCATCGAAGTGCTCTCGGGCGGCGCCTCGGCGATCTACGGCTCCGACGCGGTGGCCGGCGTGGTCAACATCGTCATGAAGACCAACTTCGATGGCGACGAGTTCACCCTGCGCGGTGGTACCACCACCCGTGGCGGCGGCGACAGCGCACGCCTGCAGTGGGTCGGCGGCAAGACCGGCGAGAAGTGGAACCTCACCTACGCCTTCGAGTATCTGTCGCGCGAGGAAATCTTCGCTTCGCAGCGTGATTTCATGGACTCGTATCGTGATGATCCGTCGGTGGATCCGAAAGACGCTACAGCCCCTGAAGGCCTTCGCTTACGTGACCGACTCGGAGGCAATCTGCGCATCTGGCCAACTGGGGTCACCGAAAACTGCAGTGGGACATTCCCGGAGTTCGAAGAATTTGTTTCCCCGACGTCACCGCAGCTTGGCACGCTCTGCGGATATTTTGGATATCCGGCCACTCAAGAAGTCCGCAACTCAGACAGCAATCTGAGCGCCTACTTGTATGGCACATACGACTTTAGCAATGGCCTCCAAGCGTTCGCCCAGATCAGCGCATCAAAAGCAGATGCCAACCTCGCCTCAGCGACACAATTTTGGCAAACACCTCTTTTCTACGATCCGAATCTGGGCACGATCGTCGACGGCCAGCGCATTTTCACTCCGTCGGACGCTGGCGGTCTTAGCGCCCAGCAAACAGAAATCAAGGAGCGATCCTTTGATATCGCCGCGGGACTGCGCGGCACTCTGTTCAACGATCGTTTCGACTGGGAAGCCACTTTCTCGCACGCTCGCTATGACCTGAAGACCAGCCAGCCTCGCCTCCTCGCGAACAATGTCAGCGAATATTTCTTGGGATCGCAACTCCCCGGGGTGGACCCGATTCTCGGTAGATACCCTATTTACGAACTCAACACTGATCGTTATTTCTCCCCACTCGCTCCTGACGTTTTTCAGTCAATGATCACCAAGGTGAAGACTGATGCAGAGTCGGAAGTTTCGCAGGCTTCGTTCGTTATATCGGGCGACCTGTTCGAACTTCCTGCCGGCCCTGTCGGAATAGCGGCAACGATCGAAGGAGCGCGCCAGAAATATGACTTGGAGCCAGATGCGCGTATTAGGCCCGATTACACGGGATCCGAGCCCATCTACAATCTGACCGGCACTGGGGGCGGTGGCGAACGTGATCGCTATGCGATTGGCGTCGAATTTAGTATTCCGATCCTCGAACCGCTAAAGATGAGTCTGGCGGGCCGTTACGACAAATACGACGACATTACGGATGTGGATGGTGCCTTTACCTGGTCCGCCGGTCTCGAATACCGTCCAGTTGAAAGCTTGCTGTTGCGCGGTAGCTACGCAACCAGTTTCCGCGCACCGGACATGCATTACATCTTTGCGGAAGAATCCGGCTTCTTCACTACAGTGCTGGACGAGTACCGCTGCCGACGCGATGGCTTTAACCCGACGGATCCCAATGGCCCTTGCGCCACCTCGGAATATACATACAGCGTGTTCGGCACACGTCAGGGCAGCAAGGACCTGCACGAAGAGGAAGGCAAATCGGCCACATTTGGCTTTGTGTGGGACATCATCGATGGTATGTCGCTGAGCATGGACTACTATCGAATCAAACTTGAGGGGGCAGTTGAGGATATTAGCCCCAGCTATTTGTTGCGCGAGGAAGCAGCCTGCCGCCTGGGAACTGATCGTGCCGGCAATCCTGTCGATCCGAGCTCGACTGACTGCCAGTACTTCACCGACCTAGTTACACGCCTGGGCGTCGATGAAGTCAATGACGATGAAATCGACAGCTATTTGTCCTTCCCAATCAACCAAACCATGCTGGAAACTAGCGGTATCGATGCTCGCTGGCGCTATCGCCTCGACACCGACCGGCTGGGTCAGTTCAACTTCGGCCTGGGCTGGACGCATGTGCTGAAGATGGAAGATCAGGAGTTCCCGGGAAGCGAAATCCGCAACATCCGCGACCACAAGCAGTTCTTCAACTTCCGCAGCCGCGTGAACTGGGAAGTGAACTGGGAACTGGACGACTGGACCGTCAACGTCAACGGTTACCGCTGGGGTTCGCTGCCAAACTGGGAGGAAAGTGGCCGCATTGGTTCCTATGTCATCTGGAACCTGGCAGTCCAGAAGGAAATCACCGAGAAAGCCACGATTGGCATCGCGGTCAACAACGTGCTCGACGAGCTGCACCCGAAGGACAATACGTACAACTCGTATCCGTTCTTCTGGCGCGCCTACAGCCCGATCGGCCGCGAGGTTTTCGCCAGCTTCAAGTACAAGTTCAACTGATCCATGCAAGACACGGAAGCCCGGCGAAAGCCGGGCTTCTGCTTTTTGGTCGGTCCAAAATCGAAGCCCTGAGGCACAAGCGCTCGACCAGACATGCCGCCGCCGGAATCAGCAACCCAAAGGCGCATCGGGTACGCTAGAACCGTCATCAGCCTTCCTGGGAGAGAAAGATGCGTATTCGATCCGTCGCCTGCCTGTTCCTGCTCGCATTGCTGCCCGCCGCCGCATCCGCGCAGGATTCACCGATCGGCCGCTGGAAAACCATCGACGACGAAACCGGCAAGCCGAAGTCGATCGTGGAGATCACCCAGGCGTCGAACGGGACACTGCAGGGCAAGGTGGTGGAGATTCTGCAGTCCGAACACGGACCGAATCCGTTGTGCGAGAAGTGCGAAGGCACCAACAAGGACAAGCCGGTCAGGGGCATGACCATCTTGTGGGGACTCAAGAAGGACGGAAAAATCTGGAGCGGCGGCCGGGTGCTCGACCCGAACAACGGAAAGACCTACAAGTCCAAGCTCGAGCTTCTGGATGGCGGGCGGAAACTTGGCATGTCGGGATGCATTGCTTTCATCTGCCGCCAGCAAGTCTGGTTGCACCAACAGTAGGAACGCTTTCGCGATCCGGATGGCTGAATCAAGCGATTGCGACCGATGCTGGAAAGGGATTGGCGCTCAGTCGCACGCGATGCCGTCCATGACGCGGCGATACAGGCTTCGGAACGTCCGGCCTATCGCCGCGCTGACGGCGCGGCTCTAGATCCATGGCCGGGCGTTCGGGACCGCAGCCGATGCCGATAGGGCATCGGCTAAGCGCAATCCCTCACCCTTTCAGCAACGCGGTCTTGAGGTCTTCCTGCACCGGCTTCTTGCCGACCCACAGACCCAGCAGCGCCGACACCATCTGCGGACTGCGGATTTCATCGAGCTGCTTGCCCTTGTAGCTGATCCGGGTGCTGCCCTCGGCGCTGAAGTCCAGCGTCAGGCGATCACCCTCTTTCACGTTGCCGACCTGCTTGAACAATCCATCGAGTTCAGCGATCTGCGGCTTGAGCGCATTGAACTCGGCGGCCGTGAGGCTGTTCTCCAGGCCTTCGTGGAACGCTTCGGACAGCGTGGCCGCTTCGAGGTCGCGCTTCATCACCAGCACGGCGCGGCGCGGCTCCTTGGCGTTCTGGATGGCGCTGCCGTCCTTGGTCTTCGCCGGCACGTACAGGCCGATCACGTAGACCTTGAACATCGCGTACTTGACGCGCACACCGGCGCCATTGAGTACCAGGTTGGTTCCACCGACGGTCACCGAATCCTCGAGTTTGACGCCGGAGACCTGGGCCGCAGGCGCGGCGGCGGTGGCGATAGCGAGCAAGAGAAACAAGATCAGGCGGCTGTTGACTCCACGTTTCATGCTGTTGACTCCAATGGCTGTGGTCGAAAAATCACCGGTGAAGACCCTCGTCGAAAGCCGCGCGCACCGTCGGCGCGGCATCAGCACCCGCCCCCTCCCGGAGATCGAGTCGACGGAACATAACACGGCAGTTCCGCGACGGAATGGTCCTCCCGCCGGGCTGAACGGAAGCCGTTCCCCTCCTTCCGCGTGTGATAATCCAGGCATTCCTGTCTGCCACCCCTCACCACACGCATCATGCCTCGCACCGCCCTCGTCACGACCGCCCTGCCCTATGCCAACGGGCCGCTCCATCTCGGCCATCTGGTGGGCTACATCCAGGCCGACATCTGGGTGCGCGCGCGGCGAATGGCCGGCGCGACCACGCATTTCGTCTGCGCCGACGACACGCACGGCACGCCGATCATGCTGGCGGCGGAAAAGGCCGGGACCACGCCGGAGCAGTTCATCGCCGGCATCCAGGCCAGCCACGAGCGTGATTTCGCCGCGTTCGGAGTGGCGTTCGATCACTACGACTCGACCAATTCCGAGCGCAACCGCGCGCTGACCGAGGCGTTCTACACGAAGCTCGACGCCAACGGCCACATCTCGCGGCGCTCGGTGGCGCAGCTGTACGATCCGGTGAAGGGCATGTTCCTACCCGATCGTTACGTGAAGGGCATCTGCCCCAACTGCGGCACACCGGATCAGTACGGAGACAACTGCGAGAACTGCGGCGCGACGTATTCACCTACTGAATTGAAATCACCGTACTCGGTGGTCAGCGGCGCGACGCCGGAGCTGCGCGAGTCCGAGCATTTCTTCTTCGAGGTCGGCCAATTCGATGCCTTCCTGCGCGAATGGCTGTCGGGCGACGTCGCCACGCCCGGCGTGAAGGCGAAGCTGCAGGAATGGCTGGATGGCGAAGGCGGACTGCGCGCCTGGGACATCTCGCGCGACGCGCCCTACTTCGGTTTCGAGATCCCCGGTCATCCCGGCAAGTTCCTCTACGTCTGGCTGGATGCGCCGATCGGTTATCTCAGCAGCTTCCAGGCGCTGTGCGAGCGCACCGGCCTGAATTTCTTCGATTACCTTGCCCGCGACAGCGCGACGGAGATGCACCACTTCATCGGCAAGGACATCGTCAACTTCCACGGCCTGTTCTGGCCGGCCGTGCTGCATGGCGCCGGCTTCCGCGCGCCGACGCGGCTGCACGTCAACGGCTACCTGATGGTGGACGGCGCCAAGATGTCGAAATCGCGCGGCACCTTCGTCATGGCGCGCACGTATCTCGACAGCGGCCTGCCACCGGAAGCCTTGCGCTACTACTTCGCCGCGAAATCCTCCGGCGGCGTCGACGATCTCGACCTCAATCTCAGCGACTTCGTCGCGCGCGTTAATTCGGACGTGGTCGGCAAGTTCGTCAACCTCGCCAGCCGCTGCGCCGGCTTCATCGAGAAGCGTTTCGGCGGACGCCTCGCCGCCGCGTTGCCCGATGCGGCGATGTATGCACGCTTCGTCGAGTCGCTCGCGCCCGTGCGCGAGGCCTACGAGCGCAACGACGCCGCGTCCGCGTTGCGCGCGACCATGGCGCTGGCCGACGAAGCCAACCGCTACATCGACGACCACAAGCCCTGGGGGCTGGCGAAGCAGGAAGGCGCCGAGGACGAGTTGCAGCGTGTTTGTACGCAAGGACTGAACCTGTTTCGCGTCCTGTCCGCGGCGCTCGCACCGGTGTTGCCGGCGATGACGCGCCAGATCGCACACTTCCTCGCCACGCCGCTCGACAACTGGCACGCGCTCGATGCGCCTTTGCTCGACCACGTGATCCAGCCCTACACACCATTGTTCACCCGACTCGACCCGAAACAGATCGAAGCCATGACCGAAGCCAGCAAGGAAACCCTTTCGTCCACCGGCAATGGCAACGAAGCCGCGAAAGCCGCGCCCGTTGCCGCGGCGCCGGCCACGTCCACGGCTCCGGCCCTCGGCGAGACGGTTGGCATCGACGATTTCGCCAAGCTCGACCTGCGCATCGGCAAGGTGCTGGCCTGTTCCTTCGTCGACGGCTCGGACAAGCTGCTGCGCTTCGAACTGGATGCCGGCGAACTGGGTAAGCGCCAGATCTTCTCGGGCATTCGCGCCAGCTACGGCGAGCCGGAGAAGCTGGTTGGACGCAACGTCGTCTTCATCGCCAATCTGGCGCCGCGCAAGATGCGCTTTGGCGTGAGCGAAGGCATGATCCTGTCCGCCGGTTTCGACGGCGGCGATCTGAAACTGCTCGATGCTGATGCGGGCGCGCAGCCGGGCATGCCGGTGCGATGAAAGCGGCCGGGCCTGCTTCTGCTCGTCATTCCCGCGAAGGCGCGAATCCAGTGTCTTTTGCTTGGCCGCCAGATGGCCTCCTAAAGAACAAAGCTCCTGGATTCCTGCCTTCGCGGGAATGACGAGCAACAGCAGTACGCTCGCGACTTGCCAACCATTCGTCCGATGTCCGCCGACCTCATCAACCGCATCGATCGCCTCCTGCCGCAAACCCAGTGCGGGCAATGCGGCTACGACGGCTGCCGGCCCTACGCCGAGGCGATGGCGCGTCACGAGGCGGACATCGATCGCTGCCCGCCGGGCGGCGACGCGGGCGCACGTACGCTCGCGAGGCTACTGGACGTGCCAGAAAAGCCTTACGACCGCACGCGGGGCACGCACAAACCGCCGAGCGTCGCCGTCGTCATCGAGGCCGACTGCATCGGCTGCACCAAGTGCATCCAGGCCTGCCCGGTTGACGCCATCATCGGCGGTTCGAAACTGATGCACACCGTGCTCGAACCGCTGTGCACCGGCTGCGAGCTTTGCGTGCCCGCCTGCCCGGTCGATTGCATCGAGATGATTGTTAGCGCCTGACGATCAGCGCCGGCGCGATTTCTTTTTCGGCGCCGCACCCTGGGTCTTGCAGACCGAGCAGATGCGCTCGACCGTATAACCCTTCGCACGCAGTTTCTCGACGACGCCGTCGCTGCCCAGCAGATGCAGCGTCCCGACCACCACCAGCGTGTCGTCGGTCCCGGGTTCGCTCAACATCGCCTCGATCTTCGGCACCCAGGTATCGTTGCGCGCGACGTTGATGCGCTGGTACAGCCTGGGATATTCCTGCTTCATCTCCGCCGCCATCTCGTCCCACAGCTTGGCTTCGTCGGCGGCGCGCCAGGCCGTGTGCATGTCCTCGATTTCCTGGTTGCCCTCGTTCGCTTCCGAGATGGATTCATCGAGGAACTGCAACTGCTCATCGCCATTCATCCCGTCGAGGAAGGCGATCTGCTCGTCCGCCGTCTCCAGACCGGAGGCCGGCTTCTTCGCCGCGGCGGCTGCGGCGATGAAATGCTGATCGAGGCCGAGCTTGGCATCCAGGCCATATTTTCCCATCTCGATCAGCGTGATCAGCAGGCCGACGTACCACGGCTCGAAACGTTGCAGCGCCTGTGGCGGCATGCCGATCTGCTGCAGGGAACTCTGATTGGCATCGACCCACGCTTTCAGTTTCGCCCTCAGCTCGGGCGACAGTTCGCTATCGAGCGTCTTGCCGTCCAGGCGCATGGCCGCCTGCGCCATCCGCAATCCCAGCTGCGGCGAGGTCATTTCATCCGGCCCGAGTTCGAACACCAGTGATTTCGAGTCGGCGAATGCCTTGTTCACATCCGACGACAAAGGATAGTCATCGGGTTTGAGCAAATGGAACGAGCCCAGCAGATAGACCGCGTTGTCCGCATCGGACACCTTCCACAGCAGCGGCACCGGCGGATCCTTCGGCGGCACGAACACGACGGTTTCCACCGGCAGGCTCGAATGCACAACAGGCGGCTGCACGGCGGGCATCGAATCCGGCGACTGCGCATCGGCGCCGCTGATCAGCAGGAGACAGGCCGCCAAGGGCAGCAGCGCGGTGCGGAGTTTTGCGATCGGCATCGTGAGCATGACGTTCTTCGGATCAGTGCTTGGACGCGGCGTACTGCTTCTCGCCGGACGTGATCGCCAGATCGAGCCGGTTCTCCGGCGGCGGCAACGGGCAGGTCGCGAACGGCGTGAACGCGCACGGCGGGTTGTAGGCGCGATTGAAATCGAGCACGACCTTGCCGGTGGCGTCGGGTTTGTCGGCATATAGGAAACGTCCCGCGCTGTAGCTGCCATGGCCGTTGGTGCGATCGGCGAAGATCAGGAACAGGCTGCCGTCGCCTTCGTCCAGCGCCTCGATGCGATAGGTCTTGCCGTCGCGCTGGAATTCCACCGCGCCCGGATTCGGCACGTCGTTGGTGTCGCCGATGATGTCGGGAATCGGAATCGTCTTGCCCGGCGCGTTGGCGACGAACTTGGCGTCGACCTTCCACGACGGATCGGTTGGCCAGTATTCGAGTCCGGCGAATCCGGTGCGGGTTTCCGCATCGGCGTGCTTGACGCGCAAGGCACGGCGACCGCTACGCTCGATCACCGTGATCTTGCCCTTGCCGTCGTCGAAGCCGATCACGCTCGGCGTCTCGCTCTTGTCGTCGAACAGTTGCACGCGCCCCTTGAGCGGCTTGTCGTCGAGGGTCAGCACCACGCCTCGTTCGGGCGTGAAGAACAGCTCGCCGTCCTTCTGCTGCAGCAGGCCCATCTTCTCCGGCCCCTTGGCGAGACGGATGCCGCTGCCTGGGCTGCTGCCGATGTAATGCGCCTTGAGCTGGATCCAGTGCAGACCGATCAGGCTGGTCCAGCCGTCGGGCTTGAGCAGATTGTCATGGCGTTCCTTGCGCCAGGCGTCTTCCTCGGCGACGAAAGCGGGGCTGGCGGGTTTCGCCGGCGCCGACGTCGGTGCCGAGTCCGGCTTGGCCGTCGCCGCCGCAGATGTCGATTGCGAGGATTCGCCGCACGCGGCAAGCACGCAGCCACACAACAGCATGAGACATACCCTCGTGAAGCGCACCATCGTTTTTCGCATTGTCATCAGCGTCCTCGCAGGAACCAGCGATCGATTTCGGGAAGGGTGAAGCGCGCCCAGGTGGGGCGCCCGTGATTGCATTGTCCGGAGCGCTCGGTGGCTTCCATCTCGCGCAGCAGCGCGTTCATCTCCGGAACGGTCAGACGACGATGCGCGCGGACAGCGCCATGACAGGCCATCGTCGACAGCAATTCGTCGCGCGCCGATTTCACGCGCAGGCTTTCGCCATGCTCGCGCAGATCGGTCAGCACGTCGCGCAGCAGGGCTTCGGTATCGCCCTGGGCCAGCAACGCCGGCACGCTGCGCAGCAGCAGCGTCTGCGGGCCGGTGCGCGTGAGCTCAAAGCCCAGTTCGGCCAGGGTTACGGCCTCGCGTTCGGCGACGTCGGCCTCGCGCTCGCTCACGGCGACACTCTGCGGTACGAGCAGCGGTTGCGTGCGCAGGCCCTCGCCGTCGTGCGCGTTCTTCAGTTTTTCGTAGCCGATGCGCTCGTGCGCGGCGTGCATGTCGACGACGATCAGGCCGTCGGCGGTTTCGGCCAATACGTAAATACCGTGCAGCTGCGCGATCGCGTAGCCGAGCGGCGGCACGCTGTCGTCGCGCGTTTCCGGCAAGCCGTAGTTCGCGACGATGGGGGCTTCCAGTCCCGCCTGCCCGGTTGGCTGCATGGCCGGTGCGGAAGACGGCCCATAAAGCGCCGCATAAGCCGCGCGCGCCTCGTCCACGCGCAGCGACAGGCCTTGCTGCGATGCGCCGAACGCATATGGCGGCGGATTCGACGACCAAGCGGGAGCGGCCTGCATCCCGCCCTCCGCGACCGCCATCGATTGCGACGCGCCCGTCGAGACCGCGGCACCAGCGCCCGCGCGCGTCTCCGCGAGCGCGTCGTGCAGCGTGCGATAGACGAAATCGTGGACGAGCCGCGAATCGCGGAATCGCACCTCGTGCTTGGCCGGATGCACGTTGACGTCGACCCGTGTCGGATCGAGTTCCAGGAACAGCACGTAGGCCGGCTGGCGGCCATGGAACAGCACGTCGGCGTAGGCCTGCTTCACCGCGTGCGCGATGTTGCGGTCGCGCACGCTGCGGCCGTTGACGTAGAGGTATTGCTGATCGGCGCTGGCACGCGAATACACCGGCTGCGCGATCCAGCCGTGCAGTCGCAGTCCGGCGGCTTCGTGCTCGACGCGCAGCGCGTGCTTGGCGAATTCCTCGCCCAGGGTTTCGACCAGGCGCTCGCCGGAGAACAGTTCGCCATCGCCTTTGTAGCGGCGTGATGGTTTGCCGTTGTGCGAGACGCGCAGTTCCACATCCGGACGCGCCAGCGCCAGCGAGCGCAGCCATTCCTCGATGTGGCCGAGTTCGGTGCGCTCCGCGCGCAGGAACTTGCGTCGCGCCGGCACGTTGTAGAACAGATCGCGCACCTCGACGGTGGTGCCGCGCGGATGCGGCTTCGGCGCGAGTTCGCCGACGTTGCCGCCTTCGACATGCAAGGCCGTGCCACGCTCGTCCTCGTTGCGTCGCGAACTGAGGACGAAGCGGCTGACCGAGGCGATCGAAGGCAGGGCTTCGCCACGGAAGCCCAGGGTGGCAACGGATTCGAGATCGTCCAGCGAGGCGATCTTGCTGGTGGCGTGACGCGATATCGCCAGCGGGAGTTCGTCCGCGGCGATGCCGCCACCGTCATCGCGCACGCGGATCAGGCGGACGCCGCCTTCTTCCAGGTCGATGTCGATGCGGCGCGCGCCGGCATCGAGCGCGTTCTCGACCAGCTCCTTGACGACGGAGGCGGGACGCTCGACGACTTCGCCGGCGGCGATCTGATTGATGAGAATTTCGGGAAGCTGACGGATGCTCACCCGGGAATGATACGGGAGACGGAAGAAACCGACGGGAGACGCCGGACAACTTTCCGTTCCCGTCTCGTCTTTTTGTCTCTACGACTTGCGTGTCCCAGGCTTGCGCGCCCTCGTGGTCTCGCGCGCTTAGGGGCTACCGCCCCCGCCCGCTCCGCCGATGCCCGACGAGGCACCACCCGCATCGGCGCGCGCGGCGTACATCGTGCCGGGCGGCGGCTGCTGCTGGAAATAGGCGTCGATGCCGCCGAGCACCGCGCGTGCCAGCGTGCGCTGGTAGGACGGGTCGGACAGCAGGCGCTCTTCCTCGGGGTTCGAGATGAAGGCCGTCTCCACCAGCATCGCCGGCATGTCGGAGGTGCGCAGCACGGCGAAGTTGGCGCGCTCGATGCGCGCCTTGTGGTTGCTGCCGACGCGGGACAGGCCGCTCAGGACATGGTTGGCCGCGTCTTCCGAAGCCTTCATGTGGCCGCTCTGGGTGAGGTCGAGCAGCACCGAGGCCAGCGTGTTGTCGGCGGCCGGCATGCGCCCGCCGATCAGGTCGGCGGCGTTTTCCTTGTCGGCGAGCCAGCGCGCGCGCTGCGAAGACGCGCCCTTCAGCGAGAGCACGTAGACGGAAGAGCCATTGGCGCTGCGATTCTCCGCGGCGTCGGCATGGATCGAGACGAAGATGTCGGCCTTGGCGGCGCGCGCCAGCTGCGCGCGGCGCGGCAGCGGGATGAACACGTCGCGGTCGCGGGTCATGTAGGCCTTCAGGCCCGGCGTGGCGTTGATCTGGCGCGCGAGTTCGCGGCCGATCGCCAGCGTGACGTCCTTCTCGCGCTTGCCATTCATGCCGATCGCGCCGGGATCCTGGCCACCGTGACCGGGATCGATGGCGACGATCAGCGGACGCATGCCGCGCGTCCAGGCACGCGTCACCGGACGCGGAGCGTCCTCCTCGGGAGAGGGTCGCGCCGGTGCGGGCGTGACCGGCGTCGGCACGCCGGTGGCGATGCGCGTCGGGACGCCCGTCGCGATGCGGGTCGTGCCGTTGGCGATCATGCTGCCGGCGGTCGTGCCGTTGGAAGGCGCGCCGCTGGACGCTGAAGACGTGGACGGCATCGTCCGCGGCAACGACGGTTCGCTCGTTGGCTGCGGTTGCGGCGGCGATGCCGGATTCGGAGTCTGGGCGGAAGGCTGGGAGCCGCTGGACTGCACTGCGGAGGCGATCAATCGCGAAGTCGCGGCGGCCGAAGCGACGGACTGATCGGCTTCGGATGGCGCCGGGCCGGGAGATGCCGGCGCCTGGGCGGCCGTTGGCGCCGGATTGGCCGGAGCCGGCGTCGGACCCGGCGCGCTGCTCGCCATGGCGGATGCCGGAGCGGCGCCTTCGTCGCCCGGCCATTCGAGGACCAGACGGCTGCCGTCCGGCCCGTTCTCGAACCGTGGCTTCAGCGCCACGACCGGGGCATTGAGGTCGAAGACGATGCGGGTCGTCCCCGGCACGGGATGGCCGCTGCGGACGGACTTCACCAGCCCCGTCGGCCCCGGCAGCTTCACGCCACGGCCCAGGCTGGTACCCGGCAGATCGACGACCAGGCGGTCGGGGTTGGACAGGGTCAGGACCTGGAATTCGGCCTGCTTGTCCAGGACCACTTCGGCGCGGGTGCCCGTGGCACCGGCATTCACACGCAAGTGATTGACACTGTTCTGATTTTCGGAGGCGCGCGCAAGATTCCACGCCAGCGCGGCCAATAAGGCCAGGCCGAGCAGGAATTGTTGGAAGGTGGCCCCCTTGACTCGCATGCGCCGTAGTCAAGCATCAAGCGGGGATTTTTGCAATCAGTTTTCCCTTACAAATCCGTAGCCTGGCGACCTTTGCTACGGGTTCGATTCAGGAAAGGCCCGCAACCCACCAAAACTCGGATAGCCTGGCTAACCAGGTCACCCCCGCCGGGCTGGCCGGGACCAGCCGGGCGGCCCGTCCGGTTCCCTGCACCGCCAGCTCCACCCGCAGGTCCGGGGGCGGCAAGCCGCCCTGCCCACGTTCGGGCCATTCGACCAGCCACAGCGCGGCGTCGCTGTCGTCGAGTCCGAGGAATTCGAGCTCACCCGCGTCGCCGATGCGATACAGATCCAGATGCAAGGCTTCGCCGCGCGTGGTGTCGTAACGTTCCACCAAGGTGTAGGTCGGACTGCGCACCGCGCCCGTCACGCCGAGCGCGCGCAGCCACGCACGCGCGAGCGTGGATTTCCCGGCGCCGAGATCGCCACGCAGATGCACGCTCGCTCGCGCGGGTTGCGTCGCGGCGAGCGCGCGCGCGAGCGAATCGGTGGCGTCGCTGTCGCTCAGGAACATTTCGATGGGAGCCATCGTGGCCGCTGTCATTACGGTGGGTGCTGTCGCGCTCATGAGTTGGCCAAGCGTCGCACGTGCGCAAACAGATCGGAAGGCAGCAATCCACGTTCACCACCTTCTTGCGCAGCGGCATCGCCCGCCGCCGCATGCAGCAATGCGCCGCAGCATGCCGCATCGAATGCGGAGAGACCTTGCGCACGCAGCGACGCGATGATGCCGGTGAGGATGTCACCCATGCCGCCCACCGCCATACCGGGATTGCCCGCGGCGAGCACGCGCATCGTTTCGCCGGGTGCCGCGATCACGGTTCCCGCGCCTTTCAGCACGATCACGCAGCCGTAGCGCTCGCGCAAACTTTTCGCGGCGGCGTAGCGATCAGCCTGCACGTCCTGCGTGGAAATGCCGAGCAATCGCGCCGCTTCGCCGGGATGGGGCGTGAGGATCGTATCGGATGGCAGAACGCGAGGCGCGGACGCCAGCAGATTCAAGGCATCCGCATCGAGCACGAGCGATTTCCCCGCCGCCAGCACGGCTTTCTGCAATGCATGACCCCATGCTTCCTGACCGAGTCCTGGACCGAGCGCGATCACGTCCGCCTGCTCGAACAAGCGCGCCGCGGTCAGCGATTGCAACGGCGACGTCCCATCGACGGCATGCACCATCGCTTCCGGCCTGCGCGACAACAGTGCCGTGACGTGCTCGGCACGCGTGGCGACATCCACCAACCCTGCTCCGGCGCGCAATGCCGCCTCCGCACACATCGCGATCGCACCGCCCTTGCCGTGATCGCCGCCAATGCACAGCACACGCCCCGACTCGCCCTTGTGCGTATTGCGACGACGGCGCGGCAGATAGCCGGGCAGCGCATCCGCCGCGATTTGATACGCCGCCACGGGCAGTTCGTCCAGCATTGTTCGCGGCACGTCCAGCGATGCGACGCTGCGCACGCCGACATGATCGAGCGCCGCTCCCGTCGCCAATCCGAGATGCGCGCCGATGAATTGCACGGTATGGCTGGCGTGGATCGCCACGCCCGGCACGCGGCCGGTATCGGCATCGACGCCGCTCGGAACGTCCAGCGCGAGCACCGGCGCGCGCGCCGCGTTGATCGTCTCGATCAGCACGGCGGTCTCGGCATCCGGCACGCGCGAGAAGCCGATGCCGAACAGGGCGTCGACGACCAGGTCGAACTGGTCGAAATCAGCGTGCGGCACATCACTCAGCGCCACGTCGACATGGCCTCCGGCTTCGAGAAATTCTTGTCGCATCCGCTGCGCCAGCTCACCACGCGAAGCGTGCGACAGCAGCTGCAGTACGCGCACCACGCGCCCGGCCTCACGCGCATGGCGCGCCAGCACCCAGCCGTCGCCGCCATTGTTGCCGGGACCGCACACGACCAGGATGCGGCGGGCACGCGGCCAATGCGTCAGCGACGCATGCCAGGCGGCCAGCCCCGCGCGGCGCATCAGCACTTCGTCGCCGCCGAGGGCATCCGCCTGCGCCTCGATGCGGCGCAGCGCACGGCTGTCGTAGAGGGGCGTGCTGTTGGCAGGCTGGAGGGATCCGCTCATCGTCACGATTCTATACTTGCGCCATGGTGCCTCAGGCCGTCCCCGCTACCGATCTCGATCCCGCCGTCGCCGCACGGCGGATCAAGGCGCTTGCGCGCGAGGCGGGGTTCCAGCGCTGCGGCATCGCCGGGATCGAACTCGGCGCGGACGAAACCTATCTGCGCGACTGGCTCGCCAACGGCCTGTACGGCTCGATGGACTGGATGGCGCGACACGGCGACAAGCGCTCGCGTCCGGCGGAACTGGTGCCCGGCACGCTGCGCGTGATCTCCGTCGGCCTCGATTACGGCCGCGACGAGGAAGAAGCCTGGCAGACGCTGAGCGACGGCGAACGCGCCTACGTCGCCCGCTACGCGCTCGGCCGCGACTACCACAAGCTGATGCGCAATCGCCTGCAGAAGCTGGCCGATCGCGTCGCCGGGGAGATCGGGCCATTCGGCCATCGCGTCTTCGTCGATTCCGCACCGGTGCTCGAACGCGCACTGGCGAGGAACGCGGGGCTGGGCTGGATCGGCAAGAACACCTGCCTGATCGACAAGGACGGCGGCTCCTGGTTTTTCCTCGGCGAGATCTATGTCGATCTGCCGCTGCCGATCGATCCGCCCGCGAGCGCGCACTGCGGCACCTGCGCGCGCTGCATCGAGATCTGCCCGACACAGGCCATCGTCGCACCGCACCGGCTCGATGCGCGGCGCTGCATCGCTTACCTCACCATCGAGCACGAAGGCGCGATCGACGAGGAATTGCGGCCACTGATCGGCAATCGCATCTTCGGCTGCGATGACTGCCAGTTGGTGTGCCCCTGGAACAAGTTCGCCAAGCGCACCGACGAGCCGGATTTCCGCGTGCGCAACGATCTCGACAAGGCGACGCTGGCGGAATTGTTCGCCTGGAGCGAAGCCGAATTCATGCAGCGCACGGAAGGCTCCGCGATCCGCCGCAGCGGCTACGAACGCTGGCTGCGCAATCTCGCGGTGGCGCTGGGCAATGCGCCGACTTCGCCGGAAGTGGTTGCGGCGCTACGGTCGCGAATCGAAACGAGCGATCCGGTCGTGCGCGAGCATGTCACCTGGGCCTTGGCCCAGCACGGCGTTTGATTTCCTGACAAAAGAAAATCAGAGACGACGCTTCAGCTCCGCGAGCAGCGCGGCCGTCACCGGATCATCCGCTTCGGTATCGCCACGCAACGCGGGCAACAGGCGATTCGCCACCTGCTTGCCAAGCTCGACACCAAACTGGTCGAAGGCATTGATGCCCCACACCACCGACTGCAGGTAGACGCTGTGTTCGTACAGCGCGATCAGCTGGCCGAGCGCTTCCGGCGTCAGCGCATCGAGCAGCAGCAGCGTGCTGGGACGATTGCCGGCGTAGGCGCGATGAGGATCGTCGTTGGCCTGTCCGTTCGCCAGCGCCTCGGTCTGCGCCAGCAGATTGGCGAGCAACGCCTGATGGTTCTCGCTGTATGGATCGTCGTTGCGCACCACGCCAATGAAGTCGGCGGGGACGATCTGCGTGCCCTGGTGCAGCGCCTGGAAGAAACTGTGCTGGGTATCGGTGCCCGGACCACCCCACCACACCGGCACGGTCTGTTCGCGCAGCGGCGCAGCATCCAGGCGCACCGATTTGCCGAGACTCTCCATCACCAGCTGCTGCAGATAGTTCGGCAGCAGGCGCAGGCGCTCGTCGTAGGGCAGCACGGCCTGCGTGGCGGCGCCGAGCGCGTTGCGGTTCCAGACCGCGGTCAAGGCGTGCCAGAACGCGAGGTTCTCGCGCGGCGGCGCGTTCAACGCATGCGCGTCCATCCCGGCGGCGCCGGCGAGCAGCGCTTCAAAGCGATCCATGCCGATCGCGAGCGCGATCGGAAAGCCCACCGCCGACCACAGCGAGTAGCGGCCGCCCACCCAGTCCCACATCGGCAGGATGCGCTCGGCCGCGATGCCGAATTTCGCCGCGCGCTCGACATTCGCGCTGACGGCGTAGACGCGGCCGTCGTCGCCGAGCCAGTCGCGGACGATGGTGCCGTTGAGCAGGGTTTCCTGGGTGCCGAAGGTCTTGGAAATCAGGATCGCGGCAGTGCGCGCCGGATCGAGTCCAGCCAGCGTGCGCTGAGCGGCGGCGCCGTCGACGTTGGACAGGAAGTGAACGCGGAAGCGAGCGCCCGGCAGACTCAGGGCATCCGCGACCAAGCGCGGACCGAGATCGGAGCCGCCGATGCCGACACTGACGATGTCGGTGACATTGGACGCCGACAGCGCATCGATCAGCGCCGCCATCCTCGCGCGCGCCTCGTGCGCCTGCGCGGACGCGGCGTGCGCGACGGGCGCCGGGGACAGGTCGCCACGCAGCGCAGTGTGCAGCGCCGAGCGACCTTCGGTGGCGTTGACGGTATCGCCGTCGATCAGGCGCCGCATCGCGCCTGGGAAGTCGGCGGTTTCCGCCAGCGCGAACAGTTCGTCGAGCGCGGCGCGGTCGTAGCGCTGGCGTGCGAAATTCGCGTACAGCGCGCCGGCGCGCAGAGCGAAGTCGCCCGCGCGCGCGGGATCGTCGGCGATCAGTTTGGAGATGGGCGCGCTTTGCAGGCGCGTTGCGGCGTTTCTGAGGACTTCGAAATCGACAGTCGCCATCCCGATCACGCCGCCTGTGCGGGGATCGAGGTATTCGTATGGGTCAGGCGGTTCTGCCGATCCACATACACCAGCGTCGGCTTGAACTTGGCCGCCTCGGCCTCGTCGCAACTGCCGTAGGCGCAGATGATCACCAGGTCGCCGGGCTGCGCCTTGTGGGCGGCGGCGCCGTTCACCGAGATGATGCCGCTGCCTTCCTCGCCGCGGATGGCGTAGGTGGCGAAGCGTTCACCGTTGTTGATGTTGTAGATCTCCACGCGCTCGTACTCGCGGATGCCCGAGATGTCGAGCAGGCGGCCATCGATGGCGCACGAGCCTTCGTAATGCAGCTCGGCGTGGGTGACGGTGGCGCGGTGGATCTTGGCTTTGAGGAGGGTCAGTTGCATGGATGCAGGGCCGTGGGGAGGCGCAGGCCGCGGAGTGTACTAGATATAGGCCAACGGCCGGATTTCCAGCCCGCTGGCATGGCCGGAAGTGTTCTACCCGGGAATTGTGAATTCCAGATTGTCGATCAGCCGGGTCTTGCCCAGCCTGGCGGCGATCAGGGCAACCTGCTGCCCGCCCTCGCCGTCCGATGGCTCGGCGAGATCGGGGCGGCGCACGACGGCGTAATCGACCACCAAGCCGGACGCTGTGAGCGCTGCTCCGGCTTCGGCTTCGATCACCGCGCGCGCAGCGCCGGCCGTGGCCGCGTCCCGCATCGCCAACAACGTGCGGTGAATGACCGGAGCAGTCGCACGCTCCTGCGGCGACAGGTATTGGTTGCGCGAACTCATCGCCAGGCCGTCGTCCTCGCGCACGATCGGCGCCGGCAGCAGTTCGATCGGGAACGCGAGATCACGCACCAGATAGCGGATCACCGCCAGCTGCTGATAGTCCTTGCGCCCGAACGCGGCCACGTCCGGCTGCACTTGATTGAACAGCCGCGAGACCACGGTGACCACGCCGTCGAAATGACCCGGACGATGCGCGCCGTCGAGCACGTCGGTGATGCCGGGCACGCGCATGTGCACGGCGGCGTCGGCGCCGTAGGGATACATCGTCTCCACCGACGGCAGCCACAGCAAATCACAGCCGGCTTCGCCCAAGCCTTCCGCATCCGCTTCGGGGGTGCGCGGATAGCGCGCGAAATCCTCGTTCGGCCCGAACTGCGTCGGGTTCACGAAAACGCTGGCGACGACGCGATCGGCACGCTCGCGCGCGAGCTTCACCAGCGAATGGTGTCCGGCATGCAGATTGCCCATGGTCGGCACGAAGCCGATGCGCAGGCCGGCACGCTTCCACTCGCCGATGCGCGCGCGCAGCGCCGGCAGTTCACCGATCGTGTCCAGGCTCACGTAAGCAGGCTCATTCGTAGGAATGCTCGGCGTCGGGGAAGCTGCCATCGCGCACCGCCGCGATGTAGGCCTTCACGGCACCGGCGATGGAGCCGCCTTCACCTAGGAAATCCTTGACGAATTTCGGACGCCGGTGCCCGGTGTGCAGGCCGAGGAAATCGTGCAGCACCAGCACTTGTCCGTCGCAATGCGGGCCGGCGCCGATGCCGATGGTGGGAATCGGAATCGCCTGGGTGATCGCCTGGGCGAGCCCGGACGGCACGCATTCGAGCACCAGCAACGTCGCGCCCGCCTCGGCCACCGCGGCGGCGTCCGCGCGCAGGCGCTGCGCTGCGGCATCCTCGCGCCCTTGCACCTTGTAGCCGCCGAAGCGCAGCACGGATTGCGGGGTCAGGCCGAGATGTGCGCAGACGGGAATCTCGCGCTCGGTCAGGAATCGGATCACGTCGAGTTTGTGGCCGGCACCTTCCAGCTTCACCATCTGCGCGCCGGCCTGCAGCAGGCGCGTGGAGGCATCGAGCGCGCGCTCGGGCGTGGCGTCGGCCTGGAACGGCAGATCGGCGATCAGCAGCGCGCGCTTCACGGCGCGCGCGACGATGGTCGTGTGATAGACCATGTCGTCGACGCTGACCGGCAGCGTCGAGTTCTGCCCTTGCACCACCATGCCGAGCGAATCGCCGACCAGCAGGAGTTCGGTGCCGTTCTCGTCGAAGACGCGCGCGAAGCCGGCGTCGTAGGCGGTGAGCATCGCCAGCTTGTGACCGCCGCGCTTGGCTTCGGCCAGTGCCGGGACGGTCAGCGGCTTGCGGTCATCTGGGGCGTACATGGCGCGGCAACCATTTTGATGCGATGCATCAGGGTAACGCTTGAATGCCTTCGTCCGCCACGGCGGCACGCGCGGCACGTACCGTTCCACGGCCGGGGATCACCGCCTCCGGCGCGATCTCGGTCAGCGGCACCAGCACGAAGGCGCGCTCGTGCAGATGCGGGTGCGGCACGTGCAGGCCGGGCTGATCGATGGTCGTTTCGCCGTAGAGCAAAAGATCGAGATCGAGCGTGCGCGGCCCCCATCGCTCGCTTTCGTCGCTGCGGTCACGGCCGAAGCTGCGCTCCAGCGTCAGCAAGGCATCGAGCAGCGCGCGCGCATCCAGCCGGGTGTCGAGCGCGGCGACGGCGTTGACGAAGTCGGGCTGATCGCTCCGGCCCCAGGCTGGCGTCCGGTACAGCTTCGAGGCGCGCAGCAATCGCGTTTCCGGCAAATCGCCCAGCGCGTCGATGGCGGCGCGCAATGTCTGGACCGAGTCGCCGATATTGCTGCCGAGACCGACGTACGCGACTTGGGCCGTCCCTGCCGGGACACTCATTCGACCGCCGAATTCGAACCGGCGTGCTCGGCCTGACCGACGGGCTTGCGGCGACGGCGCCGGCGCTTGCGCCCGGGAACCGCCGCCCCCTCGCCTTCCGCTTCTTCGAGTTCGGCGGGATGCATCGCGATGGCGTTGTCCGGGTCCTGCTGCGCATCACGCCAGAACGCCACGTCATCGGCATGATCGTCGGAGGCCGCCTGCCGCAGGATCAGGAAATCGAAGGCGGCGCGGAAGCGCGGATGCGAGAGCGTGCGCATCACCCGCTTGCGCTGGCGCTGGCCATTGCGGGCCTGCGACAGCCGCGCCTGCATCAGCCAGATTTCCTGCATCGGCAGTGAGAACCGGCGCGGCAGCGCGATCGAATCGAGCTGGTGCACGGTAACGCGATCGGCGGCGCGTCGCTGTGCCTCGGTGAGATGCACGCCCTGCGACTGCAGCGCCATCAGCGCGCGGCAATAGGCCGGCCACAGCAGCAGCGCGAACAGGAAGGCTGGCGAGACCGGCTCGTCCGCGCGCACGCGTGCATCGGTGTTGCGCAGGCCGGCGATCACCATGCGCCGCAGCGCGCCGCTGCGATTGGCGGCGAGCGCGGCGGCCGTGTCGGGGAACAGCGCGGGCAGCAGTCCGTAGCGCTCCAACCCTTCGAAACTGGCTTCGGCATGACCGGAGAGGAACAGTTTCAGGCAATCCTCGAACAACCGCGCCGGCGCGGCCTCGCGCAGCAGCGGCGCCAGGCGTGCGATCGGCTCGGCGGTGCCTTCGTCGATGCGGAAGCCAAGCTTGGCGGCGAAGCGGATCGCGCGCAGCATGCGCACCGGGTCCTCGCGATAGCGGGTTTCCGGATCGCCGATCAGCTTGAGCACGCGGTTGTTCACGTCCTCGAAGCCGCCGACGTAGTCGCGCACGGAAAAATCTTCGACCGTGTAGTACAGGGCGTTGGCGGTGAAGTCGCGCCGGACCGCGTCGTCCTCAATGCTGCCGTAGACGTTGTCACGCAGCAGGCGGCCGTCGTCGTGGACCTGGCGGTCGCCGCTGCCGTCGTCGCTGTTGGCGCGGAAGGTGGCGACCTCGATGATCTCGCGCCCGAACACCACATGCGCCAGACGGAAACGGCGACCGATCAGCCGGCAGTTGCGGAACAGGTGCTTGACCTCTTCCGGCGTGGCGCTGGTGGCGACGTCGAAATCCTTGGGGTGGCCGCCGACCAGCAGGTCGCGCACGGCGCCGCCGACCAGGTAGGCATCGAAGCCACCCTCGCGCAGACGGTAAAGCACGCGCAAGGCGTTCGCGCTGATGTCCTTGCGCGAGATCGTGTGTTGCTCGCGCGGGATGATGCGCCGAGCGATGGAGGTGGATTGGGTCGGGTTGGGCATTCAGAGAGGAGATTCGATCGGCTGCCCTTTTGGCAACCGCGACGGGCGCGGGTCCTTCCGCGAGCCCCGACCATCCGCGGCCGGGCTTTCCACGATATACTAACAACTTCGCGCCGGGCATCCGACGGCACGCCGGCCGTCCAGCCGGTGCCGGCTCCTACCGGCAAACCCCTGCTCCCTTCGTCTAGAGGCCTAGGACGTGGCCCTCTCAAGGCTAAAACACGGGTTCGAATCCCGTAGGGAGCGCCATATTCAATTGCGAGCCGTTCCCGTCGTTCTCGCAAGAGGTCCACGCCAACCGCGCGGATCTTCCGACAAAACCCGGCTCCGGCCGGGTTTTGTTTGGGTGACGGGAAGACCGCCCCACCCCGCTGCTTCGCCCTGCTTTGGGCAAGCCGCTAGACTATCCGCCAAGCCACATCGCGAATCCCCCATGCCTTTTGTTGTCACCGAGAACTGCATCAAGTGCAAGTACACCGACTGCGTCGAGGTGTGCCCGGTCGACTGTTTCCACGAAGGCCCGAACTTCCTGGTGATCGATCCGGACGAGTGCATCGACTGCACCCTGTGCGAGCCGGAATGCCCGATCAACGCCATCTATCCCGAGGACGACGTGCCGGCCGGACAGGAGGAATTCGTCGCCCTGAACGCCGAGCTGTCCAAGGCCTGGCCGGTGATCACCGCGCGCAAGGACGGGTTGCCGGACGCGAAGGATTGGGAAGGCAAGACCGGCAAGCTGCCATTGTTGGAGCGCTAAGCCGGGGACGAGGTTCCATTACGAAAAACGGGCGCCGAGGCGCCCGTTTTCTTTTCGACCACTGAGCTGGCTCAGCCGCCCAGAGCCGCCTTCAACGCGGCGATCAGCTTGGTCGGCGCCTCGGTGGTGGCCGGCAGGCCGCGCGGATCGACCGCGGATACGTACACGCCGGCATCGACCTTGGTCACGCGCACCAGGAACTTGCTGCCTTCGTAGTCCACGTCGTAGGTGCCGAGAATCTGCGCCTTGCTGGCGATGGTGACGCCCGTGGTCGCGGTGAGGGCGTCGCCGACCTTGGCGAAGATCGCGTCGCGCTCGCCGGGAACCGTGAAGCCGTTGGCACTGCCGGTCGGAGCGGCCGCGGGCGCCGGCAGCGAGGAACGGCTGACCGACTGGGCGTCGCCGCCGGGCAGCTTCATCGCGCCGGAACTGTCCGGGAGGTTCAGATCGGGCGGCACTTCCAGCGGGCGGCTCTCCGGGCTCGCGGCATAGAGATCGTTCTTCTTGCGGAACCAACTGCAGCCGGAGGTGCCGAGAACGGCCGCGGCCACCAGGGCGACGACCACGGTACGGAGCGGGAAAGCTGAAAGACGCATCGGGTTCTCCTGCGGATCAAGCCGCCAGTGTATCGCGAGTGGGCGCGGGACCATGCTTAACCAATGCCCTCTCGGCATCGGCGATGGCGCGAATCCCATCGAATCGAATCAGGGGCACGCTCAGGAGCGCGCGTTCGCCGCCTCGAAGGTCTGGACTGCCCCCAGCATCCGCTCGGCCAGGACCGCGTGCCCCGCCGACAGCGTCGTCAGCGGCAGGCGCAGACCGGTGCCGATGCCCAGCCGCGCCAGGATCGCCTTCACCGGGATCGGGTTCGGCTCGATGCCGAGGAAGTCGTAGAGCTCATGCAGCTGCGCGTCCAGCGCCCGCGCCGCGTCGGCTTCGCCGCCACGCGCCAGATCACTCAGGCGCCGGAACGTCGCCGGCACCACGTTCGAGGCCACCGAGATGATGCCGTCGGCGCCGGCCAGGATCGCGCGCACGGCGGTGGGATCGTCGCCGCTGAGCACGGCGAACGCGTTCGAGCGCAGCGGCAGCAGCGCCTGCATGCGCTCCGGTTCGTTGCGCGCCTCCTTGATGCCGACGATGCGCGCATGCCCGGCGAGTTCGGCGACGGTGTCGGGCAGCAGATCGCAGCCGGTGCGGCCGGGCACGTTGTAGAGCACGATCGGCAGCGCGCCGTCGTCGGCGATCGCGCGATAGTGCGCGATCAGGCCGGCCTGGGTCGGGCGCACGTAAGGCGGCGTCACCACCAGCGCGGCGTCGGCGCCCAGTGCGGCGGCGCGGCGGGTCTGTTCGATGGTCTTGGCGGTGTTCGACAAACCGGTGCCGGCGAGCACCGGGATGCGTCCGCCCAGCAGCTGGACCGCGGTGCGCAGCAAGGTGTCGTACTCGGCATCGAGCAGCGCGGCGGCTTCGCCGGTGGAGCCGGCGACCACGACGCCTTGCGTGCCCGCGGCGAGTTGCGCCTGCAGGAGGCGGCGCCAGGCGTCGAGGTCGAGTTCGCCGGCGGCCGTGAACGGTGTCGCCAGCGCGGTGATGCTGCCGGAAAGTCGCATGTGGGGAGTCGAATTGGGGGCGAGTTTGGAACTGGGGGCGGGAATTCGGGCAACCGGTTGAAATCCGCGACAAATTCCGTCGCGCGACCTTCGCACCGATCTTCGGCCCCCAGCTTGCGTGAGGCAACTTTACTTGCGGCGCGAAACCGCGGGCAAGTATGCTGATCACCGCATCCGGTCGCCGACCGGGTCGCCGTTCACACCCTTACGCTTCGGACGCCGCCTTGACCGATTCAGACACCGCTGTGCGGCCCGCGCCGAACGAGAATTACCTGCTGATCAACGCCTACTCGACGCATCCGCAGTCACCACTGCTCCCGGTGACGCGGCGTATTTCCGACAGTGGCTGCAATCTCGTCGACACGCGCCTGTCCACCGTCGGCCGCGACGTCTCGGTGACGGCGCTGGCCACCGGCTCGTGGGATTCGGTCGCCAAGCTCGAGGCGATGCTGACCCGTCTGGAACGCGAGGAAGGGCTGAAGCTGATCTGGTACCGCACCGGCCCCAAGCCCGTGCAGTCCAACCTGCTGCCCTACGTGGTCGAAGTGGTGGCGTCGGACAAGCCCGGCATCCTGTTCCAGCTGGCCGATTTCTTCGATCGCCAGGGCATCACCATCGAAAGCCTGCACTGCTCGCGCTACCGCGCCATGCAGACCGGCGCCGACATGTTCTCGGCGCAAGTCACCATCGGCGTGCCCGCCGACATGCACATCGCGGCCCTGCGCGACGACTTCCTCGAGTTCTGCGACCATCTGAATCTCGACGCCATCATGGATCCGATGAAGTTCTGACATGCTCGATACCGGCGACAAAGTTCCGAAGCTATCGCTGGCCTTGTCCAGCGGAATCACCGCGAAACTTTCCGATCACATCGGCCATTGGCTGGTGCTGTACTTCTACCCGAAGGACTCGACGCCCGGCTGCACCACCGAGGGTATCGAGTTCAATGGCTTGCTGCCTAAATTCACCAAGCTCGACGCCACCGTGCTCGGCGTCTCGCGCGATTCGATCAAGTCGCATCAGAATTTTTGCGACAAGCAGGGATTCAAGTTCGATCTCGTCAGCGATGTCGACGAAACGCTGTGCAACGCCTTCGGCGTGATCAAGGAAAAACAGCTCTATGGCCGCAAGTACATCGGCATCGAGCGCAGCACTTTCCTCATCGACCCGAAAGGCCGCATCGCCCAAGCCTGGCGCGGCGTCAAGGTGGCCGGGCATGCGCATGCCGTCCTCGACGCCTTGAAGGCTGCCCAGGCCAAGTGAGTCGCCTCTGCATCCGACCGATCCATCGCCCCGCCACGCGGGTTGCGGTGGATCGTCGCCATCCATTTACCGCTCAACACAACACGCATAGGACGACGCGATGACCAAAGGCAAGCGCATCTACGTGCTCGACACCAATGTGCTGATGCACGATCCGACTGCGTTGTTCAAGTTCGAGGAGCACGACGTCTTCCTGCCGATGCAGGTGATCGAAGAGCTCGACAACGGCAAGAAAGGCACTTCGGAAGCCAGCCGCAACGCGCGCCAGGTCAGCCGCTTCATCAACGAGCTGATCGAGTCGCAGGGCGCCGACAAGATCGCCTCCGGCCTCACCCTCACCCGCCCGCAGGGATTGCAGCTGCGCAGCGCCGAGAGCATCGGCCGCCTGCAGTTCCAGACCGGTTCGCTCGAACAGCGCAAGCGCGGCGACGACAAGGCCGACAACGACATCATCGGCGCGATCATCGCGCTCAAGCAGGCCGAGCCGGGCGCGCCGGTGGTGTTCGTGTCGAAGGACATCAACCTGCGCATCAAGGCGGCGATCGCCGGCATCGCCTCCGAGGATTACGAGAACGACCGCGCGCTCGACGACTTCAGCCTGCTCTACACCGGCGCCACGTCACTGCCGGAGGATTTCTGGCAGCGCCACGGCAAGGACCTCAAGTCTTGGACCGACAAGGGCCGCACCTACTACGAAGTGTCGCTCGAGGACGATGAGGAATGGTTCGCCAACCAGTTTCTCTATCTGCCGGGCGATGACCAGACCGAACTGCGCGTGGTCAAGGTGGACGGCGCGCGCGCGACGCTGCAGATCGTCGACGACTACCGCAACCAGCAGCACGCCGTGTGGGGCATCATCGCGCGCAACCGCGAGCAGAATTTCGCGCTCAACGCGCTGATGGACCCGGAGGTCGACTTCGTCACCCTGCTCGGCACCGCCGGCACCGGCAAGACACTACTGGCGCTGGCCGCCGGCCTGGCGCAGACGATGGACGCGCAGCGCTATCGCGAGATCATCATGACCCGCGCCACCGTCAGCGTCGGCGAGGACATCGGCTTCCTGCCCGGCACCGAGGAAGAAAAGATGACGCCGTGGATGGGCGCACTCACCGACAACCTCGAAGTGCTGATGCCGAGCAACAAGGAAGGCGGCAGCTGGGGGCGCGCGGCCACCAACGACCTGCTCGCCTCGCGCATCAAGATCCGCTCGCTCAACTTCATGCGCGGCCGCACCTTCCTCAACCGCTGGCTGATCCTGGACGAGGCGCAGAACCTCACGCCCAAGCAGATGAAGACGCTGATCACCCGCGCCGGCCCCGGCACCAAGATCGTGTGCCTGGGCAACGTCGAGCAGATCGACACGCCCTACCTCACCGAGACCACGTCCGGCCTTACCTACGCCGTGGATCGCTTCAAGAGCTGGGCGCACAGCGCGCATGTCACGCTGCGGCGCGGCGAGCGGTCGCGGTTGGCGGATTACGCTTCCGAAGTGCTCTAAGAGCGGTCCCTCCACATCACGACGAGCCCACTGCTTCCCCCGGGGAAGCGGTGGGCGAAGCCGTTGCCGGCGATACCGTTCGTCGGCTGCGCGCTCATTTTTGATGTTTAAAACATCAATATCAATTTTTTATATTTGTAATTGCGAGATTTAAATCAAAAAATAGCGATCTGGCACATCAATCTGGGACAACCCCCGCGATGATCTCCGCAGTCCAGATGCGCGCGGCGCGCGCAATGCTCGGCATCGACCAGCGCACCCTCGCCGAAATGGCCGGTGTTTCCCTGCCGACCATCCAGCGCATGGAATCCAGCAAGGGCAACGTGCGCGGCGTGGTGAGCACGCTGACCAAGATCGTCGACGCCCTCGACGCCGCCGGCATCGAGCTGATCGGCAACGATCAGCCCAGCCAGGGACGTGGACGCGGCGTGCGCCTGAAGGAGCCGGTGTGATGGCACGCATCGACCGCCGCATCCTGCGGATGTACGAGCCGAAGCTGCTCACGGTTTTCCGCGAAGGCTACGGCTGGCCGCAATTGCGCACGGATGCGATCGCCGGATTGACCGTCGCGATCGTCGCCCTGCCGCTGGCGATGGCATTGGCGATCGCCAGCGGCACGACGCCGGAGAAAGGCCTGTACACGGCGATCGTCGCCGGCTTCCTGATCTCCGCGCTCGGCGGATCGCGCGTGCAGATCGGCGGACCGACCGCGGCCTTCATTCCGGTCGTGTTTTCCGTCATCCAGAACTTCGGCTTCGGCGGCCTGATCCTGTGCACGCTGCTGGCGGGCCTGATGCTGATCGGCGCCGGCCTGCTGCGCCTGGGCGCGCTGATGAAGTACATGCCGCAGCCGGTGATCACCGGCTTCACCGCGGGCATCGCGGTGAGCATCTTCTCCAGCCAGATCAAGGATGCGTTCGGGTTGCGCATGGGCAGCGTGCCGGCGGAATTCCTACCACGCTGGACCGCCTACTTCCAGCACCTGCACACCGTGCAACCGGCGGCCGTGGCCCTGACCGTGCTCGGATTGGTGCTGATCCTCGCGTTGCGACGCTGGCGCCCGAACTGGCCCGGCTTCCTGATCGCGCTGCTGGCCTGCACGCTGGTCACCACCGGGTTCCTGCTGCCTGCGGAAACCATCGGCAGCCGTTTCGGAACACTGCCGTCCACCCTGCCCGTCTTCGACTTCCCGCACATTCCGTTCGAGCGCACGCGCGAGTTGTTGCCGAGTTCGTTCACCATCGCCTTTCTCGCCGGCGTCGAGTCGCTGCTCTCGGCGGTGGTCGCCGACGGCATGACCGGCGGTCGTCATCGCTCCAACGCGGAACTGGTCGCGCAAGGCGTCGCCAACTGCGGATCGGCGCTGTTCGGCGGACTGCCCGCGACCGGCGCCATCGCGCGCACCGCCACCAATGTGCGCGCCGGCGGCCGTTCGCCGGTGTCGGGCATCCTGCACGCGGCCTTCCTGCTGGTGTTCATGCTGTTGCTGGCACCGCTGATGCGCTACATCCCGCTGGCCGGACTCGCGGCGATCCTGCTGGTGGTCGCCTGGAACATCAGCGAAGTCGAAGCCTTCCGCCACACCCTGTCCGCGCCGAAGGGCGATCGTCTGGTATTGCTGCTGACCTTCTTCCTCACCGTGCTGGTCGATCTCACCGTGGCGATCGAGGCCGGACTCGTGGTCGCCGCCTTCGTCTTCATGTTCCGCATGGCCGACGCGGTGGAAGTGAATGCCGGCACGCGCCCGCTGGACGAGAACGGTGGCGGCGATGGCGAAACCGACCAGCGCGCGCTGCTGCCCAAGGGGGTGGAGGTCTTCCAGATCAACGGCCCGCTGTTCTTTGGCGCCGCCAACCGGCTCGACAACCTGCTCGACCAGTTCATGTCGCCGCCGCGCGTCTTCATCCTGCGCATGCGGCTGGTGCCGATCATCGACGCCAGCGGCGTGCATGCGTTGAAGACATTGGCCGAACGCTGCCATCGCCGCGGCATCGTGCTAATCATCTCCGGCCTGCAGGCGCAGCCGAAGCGCGTGATCGCCGGCATGCATCTCGACGAACGCGAAGGCGAGCTGCATTTCGCGCGGGACTATCCGCATGCGTTGCAACTGGCGGAATCCATCGTCGGGACCTAGCCCTGCGGCGGATCACGCTTTCACGGTGTCATCCGCCGCTTTCTGAAGCGCAGACGGCAGCCTGCGAATTGCAGGACGATGCTTCGACAATCTCTTGCCTGTGCGAAAAAATCATGGCGCTGAGCGCGGCCAGCACCCAGACCCCGATGCCGCCGTAAAGCATCAGGTTGCCGAAACCATCGGTGAGCGCGCTGCGGACGATGTCAGCGGATGCATCCAGCCTCGCCAGTCGCGGAAACTCCTGCCGCAACGCTGCCAGGTCTCCGCCCGCAAGACGTTCGGCGATGGCGCGCAGCTGCGTCGCGTCGAATTCCGCACCCAGCATCTTGCGCAATGAGGCATGGATCCCTGCCACCAGGATCGCTCCCATCACGGCGATATTGATCGCCAGCGTGATCAGCCTGGCGCTGATGTCCATGCCCGAAGCCATGCCGGCGCGATTCGACGGCACCGCTCCGGTGGTCATGTTGGTGGCCGGCGTGTTGGTCAGCCCCAGGCCGATGCCCGCAACCAGCGCGCCGGGGAGGACGGCCAGCCCGCTGTGCTGCCCGAAGCCGCTGCCCAACTTCATCAGCAGGAAGCCCAATCCGATCGTAAACAACCCGGCGGGAATCACGACGCGGGCCTGATAGCGTACCAGCAGGTATTGCGCGACCGGCGGCATCACCAGATACGGCAGCGTGTAGGCGAGCAGCAGCAGGCCGGTCGTGGTGTTGTCGTAGCCGAGCGCCGCGGAGAAATACAGCGGCAGATAGATCATGAAAGGCCAGTAGCTGAAATTCATGCCGACGCAACCGAGGATCGCACCGGAGAAATCGCGGATCTTGAACACCGAGAAATCGAACATCGGATGCGGATGGAATTTCTCCACCAGCACGAAGGCGACGAGACTCACCAGCGTCGCGGCGGCGACGCCGAGGATGACCGGGCTGGAGAAACCGAGGTCCGCGCCTTGCGTGATGGCGTAAGTGAGGCCGAGCACCGCCACGGTCAGCGTCAGGATGCCGAGCAGATCCAGCTTCCTGGCGTGTGGATCACGTGACTCTTCCACAGCCGCATAGGTCAGCACGACGCCGAGCACCGCCAGCGGCACGTGCGCCAGGAAGATCCAGCGCCAGTCGAGCACGGCGAGCACCGCGCCACCGATCGCCGGGCCGAAGCCGAGGCCAATCCCGGAGACGACACCCCAGATCGCGAACGCACGTCCGCGCGTCTTCCCTTCCGGAAACTGGTGCGACAGCACCGCGATCGAACAGATCAGGATCGCGCCGCCCGCCATGCCCTGCAGAAACCGGCCGATGATCAGCCAGTGCGTATCCGGCGCCAGCCCGCACAGCAGCGAGGTGAGGCCGAACGCGACGGTGCTGACCACGAATACACGCCTGCGGCCGAAGCGGTCGGCCAGTGTGCCGGTCGCCATCAGCACCGTGGTGCAGGCGATGGTGTAGGCATTCATGATCCACTGCAGCGCTTTGAAGTCGGCGCCGAGGACCTTCTCCAGGTCCGGCAGGATGATCGGCACGCTGGAAATCTCCAGGCCGAACATCAGCCCGGCCAGGCAGATCGCGATCAATGCGACGGTATTGGAGGAACGGGAATGCGCTGCGGCGGACATCGGTGGGTAGCCGGTGAGGAATCCGGACCATTCTCGGCACCGCCATCACATGAATCAAACGAATTAATTTCATTGTATTAATCAATAATATTAATTAATCTCCCGCCATGAACTTCGATCCCACCCTGCTGCGCACCTTCGTCGCCGTCCAGGAATCCAAGGGATTCACCAAGGCGGCGGCGCGGCTGCATCTCACGCAATCGGCGGTGAGCCATCAGATCCGGCGCCTGGAGGAGCAGGTCGGCCGACCGCTACTCCACCGCACCACCCGCCGCCTGGCCCTGACCGAGGACGGTGAGGAATTCCTGCGCCACGCCGAACAGATCCTGCATTCCTTCGACGCCCTCGCCCAGCGCTTCCGCACCTCGCCGATCTCCGGCTCCGTGCGCTTCGGCGTGCCGGAAAGCTACATGGGCGAACGCCTGCCGCAGGTGCTGTGCCAGTTCCGCCGCGCCTTCCCCGATGTGCGGCTGGAAGCAAGCGTCGCGGTGAATCTCGACCTGCATCGCATGGTGCTTGCCGGAGAACTCGATCTCGCGGTCGTGCCGGTGGTGGCCGGCACCCTGGAGGGCATCGTGCTGCAGCGCGCGCCGTTGCATTGGGTCGCGACCGAGAACTTCGAATTGCCGCGCGAAGCCTCGCTGCCCATCGCCTTCTCCGCACCGCCCTGCATCTGCCGCCTACTGACCCTGGAAGCCTTGAACGCCACCGCGCTGCACTGGCATTCCGTGTTCACCTCGCCCAGCCTGGCCGACCTGCGCGCCGCGGCGCTGACCGGCCTCGCCATCGCGGCGCTCTCGCCGCAAAACATGCAGCCCGGGATGAAGATTCTCGACGGGACATACGGCCTGCCGCCGCTGCCTAACCTCGACACGCTCCTGATCTACGGCGAGGACGAACCGACGCCCGCCGTGCGCGAGTTCGGACGGCTGATCCAGCAGGAAGCCGCTGCCCGCACAATGCACGCATGACCGACCGCCTCCCGCCTTCAGTCCTCACCATCGCCGGCGCCGATTCCGGTGGCGGTGCCGGCATCCAGGCCGATCTCAAGACCTTCGCCGCGCATCGCATTCACGGGCTGTCCGCGATCGCCGCACTGACCGCCCAGCACACGCGCGCCGTCACCGACGTGCATGTGCCACCGATCGCCTTCCTGCGCGCGCAGATCGACGCCTGCTTCGATGATTTCGACATCCGTGCGGTCAAGCTGGGCATGCTGGCGACGGCGGAAGTGATCCACGCCGTCGCCGATGCACTGCAAGCCTATCGGCCGCCCCATGTCGTGCTTGACCCGGTGATGGTCGCCACCTCCGGCGCCAAGCTGCTCGCCGACGATGCGCTCGAAGCGATGCGCCAACGCCTGCTGCCGTTGGCGAGCATCGTCACGCCGAACATCCCCGAAGCGGAACTGCTGCTCGGCAACGCGATCACGAACGGCGAGGCGGCCGAACGCGCCACTTCCAGCCTGCGCGCGCTCGGCGCGCGGGCAGTGCTGCTCAAGGGCGGGCATCTCGGCGAAGGCGCTTCCGTCATCGACCGCTACGACGACGGCATCACGCGCGCGGCCTTCGCGCATGCGCGCATGCGCATCGACGGCCACGGCACGGGCTGTACGCTAGCCTCCGCGATCGCGGCGAACCTGGGTCTCGGCCTGTCCCTCCCCGAAGCCTGCGCGCGTGCCACCGATTACGTGCACGGCGCACTGCTCGGCGGCTACAAGCCGGGGCGCAGCGACATCGTCGTCCTCGATCATTTCCACAAGCTCTGAGCCGCATGAACGACATCACCCCGCCCGAGGTCCTAGAACTGCCGCAGCAGGCGGAAGACGGCCACCGCTTTGCGCTGCTCGCGCGCATTCCGGCCAATCCGCAACGCAGCCTGCTCTGGCTGCCGGCGCTGGGCATCGCGGCGAAGCACTACATTCCCTTCGCCGAAGCGTTGGCGCGACGCGGCGTGGCCGTGTTCGTGCATGAATGGCGCGGCCTCGGCACCAGCAGCCTGCGCGCGGGCCGCGATTGCAACTGGGGTTATCGCGACGTGCTCTACGGCGACCTTCCGCTCAGCGAGGCGGCGGTCGTGCAGACACTCGGCGCGACGCCGCGCATCATCGGCGGCCACAGCCTGGGCGGGCAGTTCGCCTGCATGCGCCTGGGTCTCGCGCCGCGCTATGCGAACACGCTCTGGCTGACCGCCAGCGCCGCGCCCTACTGGCGCGCCTATCCGCTGCCGCATCGCCTGGGCCTGCCGCTGGCCTACCGCGCCGCGCCCTGGTACGCGGACCGGCACGGCTATCTGCCCGGCTACAAGTTCCGCTTCGCCGGCAACGAGGCGCGTGGCCTCATCCGCGACTGGGCGAGCACGGGATTGAGCGGCCGCTATGCCTTCCCCAACATCGCCGACGATCTCGAAGCCGCGATGGCGGCACGCGACGACGTCAGCGCCCGCGTTATCGTGATGGCCGACGACTGGCTGGCGCCGGAGCCGCCGGTGCGTTTCCTGCTGTCGAAGCTGCCGCGGGCGCCATTCGAACTGCGCAAGCTCGGCGCTACCGAACTCGGCAGCCGCGCCGATCATTTCGCCTGGATGAAGACGCCGGAGGCGGTCGCCGCGTGGTTGTCCGCCTGAAGCTCCGCGCTCCGATGGCGGCCCGGACGTGCCGGCCTCGATGCGATTTCGCGTAACCTTGAACGATCATGCCCGCATCACTGCCCGCACAAGATGACATCCGCATCGCCGTGATCGGCCTCGGCTACGTCGGGCTTCCGCTCGCCGTCGCGTTCGGACGCAAATACGACACGCTCGGGTTCGACATCGACGCCGCCCGCATCGCCGAACTGCGCGAACACCGCGACCACACGCTGGAAACCTCCGCGGAGGAATTGAAATCCGCCGGCAGGCTGTCGCTCACCGACGACGCGGCCGCGCTCGCCGGCTGCAACGTCTTCATCGTCACCGTACCCTCGCCGATCGACGAATACAAACGCCCCGACCTGCGCCCGCTGGAAGCCGCCAGCCGCAGCGCCGGCCGCGCGCTCGCGCGCGGCGACGTGGTGATCTACGAATCCACGGTGTACCCGGGCGCCACCGAGGAAGTCTGCGTACCGATCCTGGAGCACGAATCCGGCCTGAAACTCGACTCGGATTTCTTCGTCGGCTACAGCCCCGAGCGCATCAATCCCGGCGACAAGCGGCATCGGCTCGCAACCATCCTCAAGGTCACATCAGGCTCGACGCCGGAAGCGGCCGACTTCGTCGACGCGCTGTACGCCAGCATCATCGAGGCCGGCACGCACAGGACCTCCAGCATCCGCGTCGCAGAAGCGGCGAAGGTGATCGAGAACACCCAGCGCGACGTCAACATCGCCCTGATCAACGAGTTGTCGCTGATCTTCCAGCGCCTCGGCATCGACACGCACGAGGTGCTGGAAGCCGCCGGGACCAAGTGGAATTTCCTGCCGTTCCGCCCCGGACTGGTCGGCGGCCACTGCATCGGCGTCGATCCCTACTACCTCACTCACAAGGCGCAGCAGATCGGCTACCAGCCGGAGATGATCCTGGCCGGACGCCGCATCAACGACAGCATGGGCCTGCATGTGGCCGAGCGCACGATCAAGCTGATGCAGCAGCGCGGCATCCAGACCGCCGGCGCGCGAGTGCTGGTGCTGGGCCTTGCCTTCAAGGAAAACTGTACCGATCTGCGCAACACGCGCGTGATCGACATCGTCGACGAGTTGAAGAGCTACAGCGTCGACGTCGATGTGCACGATCCCTGGGTCGCGCCGGCACAGGCGCAGGCCGAGTACGACCTGGCGCTGGTCGATCGGCCGCGAACCGGCCACTACGACGCCGTGATCCTCGCTGTGGCGCACGACCAATTCGTCACACTGGGCGCCGACGGCATCCGCGCCTTCGCCAAACCCAGCGCGGTGTTGTTCGACGTCAAGCATGCGCTGCCGCATGGCAGTGCCGATGCCTGTTTGTAGGCGCACCCTCAGAACGTCTTGGGTCTAGACGGATCAGTTCGTCACGTATCAGCTCGCCACGTACCAGTTCGTCATCCCGGCGAAAGCCGGGATCCAGCCTTTCATCCAGATAACCAATCTCTTCACGAAAAACTGGATCCCGGCTTTCGCCGGGATGACAAGACCACAAGCCTTCGGATGGAATCCCTCGAAGCCTCGTGAAGCAGGCGGGCGGGTTAACCGGCCACAAGTTGCCTCACGCGGCACAACGGTCTCTCACCCCACGGGCTTACAATTCACACCAGCCTCCCCTCGCCCATCGTCATGCGCATCCTGGTTACCGGCGCCGCCGGATTCATCGGTTCCAAGCTCAGCGAATGCCTGCTCGCGCGGGGCGACGAGGTGCTGGGTTACGACAATCTCAACAACTACTACGACCCGCAGCTCAAGCAGGCGCGCCTGGCAAGGCTGCAGCCGCAGGCCGGTTTCCGTTTCGTGCAGGCGGCGCTGGAAGATCGCGCGGCACTGGACCAGGCGTTCGCCGACTTCCGCCCGCAGCGCGTGGTCAATCTCGCCGCGCAAGCCGGCGTGCGCTACTCGCTGGAGAACCCGCGCGCCTACGTCGACAGCAACGTCATCGGCTTCCTCAACATCCTCGAAGCCTGTCGTTATGGCGGTGTCGAGCATCTGGTCTACGCCTCGTCGAGTTCCGTGTACGGCGCGAACCGCAAGCTGCCGTTCTCGGTGGAGGACAGCGTCGATCATCCTGTGAGCATGTACGCGGCCACCAAGAAGGCCAACGAGCTGATGGCGCATACCTACAGCCATCTGTTCAATCTGCCGACCACGGGCCTGCGCTTCTTCACCGTCTACGGTCCCTGGGGACGGCCGGACATGGCGCTGTTCCTGTTCACGCGCAACATCCTCGCCGGGAAACCCATCGACGTCTTCAACCACGGCCGGCACACGCGCGACTTCACCTACATCGATGACATCGTCGAAGGCGTGATCCGCACCCTCGACCATGTGCCGGGCCCCGACCCGGACTACGACCCGAAGGCACCGACGCCGGCCAGCTCCAGCGCACCCTATCGCGTCTACAACATCGGCAACCATCAGCCGGTCGAACTGCTGCGCTACATCGAAGTGCTGGAAGCCTGCCTCGGCCGCAAGGCGGAAAAGCAACTGCTGCCGCTGCAGCCGGGCGATGTGCCGGATACGTATGCCGATGTCGAGGCACTGCGACGCGACACCGGCTATTCGCCGTCGACGCCGATCGAAGTGGGCGTGGAGCGTTTCGTTGCCTGGTATCGCGACTTCTACAAGGTCTGATTCGCGAATCTGATCTGCGCAACAGAGCCGCAAAACAAAAAACCCGGCCGAGGCCGGGTTTTTCGTGGGAAGTCCACGCGTGAGCGTGGACCGATCCATGTATTGGCGCGCCCGGAGAGATTCGAACTCCCGACCCCCAAGTTCGTAGCCTGGTGCTCTATCCAGCTGAGCTACGGGCGCGCGGTTTGAAACGATGTGAAGCAGAAGCGGAATTGTGCCGAACCAACGGCGCATTCGTCAATCTGTCGTTTTTGTATCCAGGTATCCGATGCCTTGGAGTGCAGGGGACGCCTTGCGCGAAATCCGGATTACTCCAGCTTCGCGGCGGCAAGAAACCCAGAACCTGGGAAGCTCGCCGAAGTGGCGGAGACTGAGGGATTCGAACCCTCGATGGAGCTTTTGACCCCATACTCCCTTAGCAGGGGAGCCCCTTCGGCCTCTCGGGCAAGTCTCCGGGTGCGGTACGCATGCCAGAAGCATGCGCCCGTAAAAACGCGTGCGGAAGGATACCGGTTCAGTCGGAGTGCGGCAAACCCTGGTGTGGGGCGCGCTCTTCGCCGCGCTGGATGCGCTCGTAGATCTCTTCACGGTGCACAGCCACGTCTTTCGGCGCAGTGATGCCGATACGGACCTGATTGCCTTTCACGCCGAGCACCGTCACGGTGACCGTGTCGCCGATCATCAGGGTCTCACCGACGCGGCGAGTCAAAATCAACATTGCTTGGAATCTCCATGGGTCGGCGAGAAACGTTCCCGCCAGACGGCTTTCGGACACGGGCAGCCGAAAAACGCTTGCAACAAACAGAAGATGTTACCGGTTGCTGACGGACCTCAGCAAGCAAAAACCAGCCATTACGACCAAGGTTCAGGCGCGGTTCGCCCGAACCCAGTCCGGCACCTCCGCCAGCGCCTTGTTCAGGTCCTGTCCATCCGGTCCGCCACCCTGTGCGAGATCAGGTCGTCCACCACCCTTTCCGCCGATGCGTTTTGCAATGTGCGACAGCAGATCACCCGCCTTGAAGCGGCCCAGCGCGGCGCCGCTCACGCCGGCCACCAGGGCGGCTTTGCCGTCTTCGGCACCGGCGAGCACGATCACGGCATCGCCCAGCTGCTGTTTCAAACGATCGACGGCATCGCGCAAGGCCTTGGCATCGAAGCCTTCCAGCCGAACGGCCAACACCTTGGTGCCCTCGACATCGACCGCTTCGGCGGCGAGGTCGGCGGCGGCACCGCTGGCGGCCTTGGCCTTGAGTGATTCCAATTCGCGTTCAAGCTTTTTCTGCTTGTCCAGCAAGGCGCGCAGCTTGTCGTTGACCTCGCCCGCCGTGCCGCCCAGAAGACGCGCGGCCTCGCCGAGCTGGCGCTCCACGGTGGCGACGTATTCGAGCGCATCCTGTCCGGTCAGCGCCTCGACGCGGCGCACGCCGGCGGACACGCCGCCTTCGGACACCAGCTTCAACAATCCGATCTGGCCGGTGCTGGCGACATGCGTGCCGCCGCAAAGTTCGACCGAGTCGCCCATCTTCACCACGCGTACACGCTCGCCGTACTTCTCGCCGAACAACGCCATCGCGCCGGAGTCCAGTGCTTCCTGCATGGCCATCTGGCGAATTTCGGCGGGATGGTCGGCGCGCACTTCGATATTGATGAGGCGCTCGATCTCGGCCAGTTCCTCATGCGTGACCGGCTGGAAGTGCGAGAAGTCGAAACGCAGGCGGTCCGGCGCGACCAGCGAACCCTTCTGCTGGACGTGCGTGCCAAGCACGCCGCGCAGCGCGGCATGCAGCAGGTGCGTGCCGGAATGGTTCAACACGGTGGCGCCACGTCGCGCGGCATCGACCGAGGCGACCAGACGATCGCCGCGCTTGAGGCTACCCGCTTCGAGCCGGCCGACGTGGCCGTGGTACTGGCCCGCGTACTTCTGCGTATCGGTGACGCGGAAACGCACGCCTTGCTCGTCCAGCTCGCCGGTGTCGCCGACCTGGCCGCCGGATTCGGCGTAGAACGGCGTGCGGTCGAGGAAGACCACGGCGTCCTCGCCGGCTTCGATCACATCGACCGGACGGCCGTCGCGCAGCAGCGCGACGACTTCGAGGCCGCCGACGGTGAGCTGGTCGTAGCCGAGGAATTCGGTTGGCTTGAGTTGCGCGACCAGTTCCGCCGACAACTGCGTGCCGCCGCCGAACTTGCCGGCCGCACGCGCGGTTTCGCGCTGCTGCGCCATCGCAGCATCGAAGCCGGCCGTGTCCACGGTCAGACCGCGTTCGCGGGCGATGTCGGCGGTGAGGTCGAGCGGAAAACCGTAGGTGTCGTAGAGACGGAACGCATCGGCGCCCGGGATGGTGTCACCGCTGCGCTTGGCGACTTCGTCGAAGATGCGCATGCCCGAGTCGAGCGTTTCGGCGAAGCGTTCCTCTTCGGCTTTCAGCGCACGCTCGACCAGCTCGCGCTTGGTGCGCAGTTCCGGATAGGCCTCGCCCATCAACGCGTCGAGCGTGGCGACCAGCTTGTGGAAGAACGGCTCGCGCATGCCGAGCATCCAGCCATGGCGCAATGCGCGGCGAATGATCCGGCGCAGCACGTAGCCGCGGCCTTCGTTGGACGGCAGCACGCCGTCGACGATGAGGAACGAGCAGGCACGGATGTGGTCGGCGATCACGCGCAGCGACTTGTTCTCCAGGTCCAGCGTGCCGGTGAGTTCGGCGGCCTTCTTGATCAGCGCCTGGAACAGGTCGATCTCGTAGTTGCTGTGCACGTGCTGCAGCACCGCGGCCAGGCGCTCCAGCCCCATGCCGGTGTCGACGCACGGCGCCGGCAGCGGCACCAGGGTGCCGTCGGGCTGGCGGTCGAACTGCATGAAGACCAGGTTCCAGATTTCGATGTAGCGGTCGCCGTCCTCGTCCGGCGAACCGGGTGGACCGCCGGCGATATGCGGGCCGTGGTCGTAGAAGATTTCAGTGCACGGGCCGCAGGGGCCGGTGTCGGCCATCTGCCAGAAGTTGTCGGAGGCGTAAGGCGCGCCCTTGTTGTCGCCGATGCGGACGATGCGGTCGGCCGGCAGCCCGATCATGGTGTGCCAGAGGTCGTAGGCTTCGTCATCGTTGTGATAGACGGTGACGAGCAGGCGCTCCTTCGGCAGCTTCCAGATCCCGGTCAGCAGCTCCCAGGCCCAGGCGATGGCGTCCTTCTTGAAGTAATCCCCGAACGACCAGTTGCCGAGCATCTCGAAGAACGTGTGGTGGCGCGCGGTGTAGCCGACCGCGTCGAGGTCGTTGTGCTTGCCGCCCGCGCGCAGGCAGCGCTGCACGTCGGCCGCGCGCACGTAGCTGCGCTTCTCCGCACCGAGGAAAACGTCCTTGAACTGGACCATGCCCGAGTTGGTGAACAGCAGGGTCGGATCGTTGCCCGGCACGAGCGGTGCCGACGGGACGATGGTGTGGCCCTTCGTGCTGAAGAAATCGAGGAAATCCCGGCGGATGTCGGAGGTGGTCTTCATTGATGCGTGGATTCAGGAGGAGCAGGCGCGGCCCCGCCCGCGATACCGACTAGATGTGGCCGCGGGGCGGAGGGACAACCCGGATTCAATAGGGTGAGGGCGCACATGCTAGCAGACGCCATCAAGGCGCCTGCTGTGCGCCCGAACGCCCGGCCATGGATGGCCGGGCTGGGTATTCGCCGCTAGGAAGGGCTCGCCAGGGACGGCCGCTGGAACACTGCCGCAAAGACCCCCTACTCCTCGAGATCCGCTCGCACCGCCCCTCGAATCTGCTCAGCCGCAAACCCCCGCCTCGCCAGAAAATCCGCGGCCTTGCGCCGCACGGCGGGGTCATCGACGGCGGCCGGGCCATAGCGGCGGCGGACGAGGTCGCGCGCTGTTTCGGCCCAGCCGCCGTCGAGGTCTCCCAAGACGTGGCGAATCATTTCCTGGTCCAGCCCGTGGGTGGCCAGTTCCGCCCGAATCCGTATCGGCCCGTAGCCGGCGGAAGCACGGGTGCGGACCAACATCTCCGCGAAGCGGAGGTCGTCCTGCCAGCCATCCTTGGCCAGTTTGTCGATCGCCGCGGCGGCTTCACCGGCATCGATGCCTTGCGAAGCCAGCTTGCGGGTCAACTCCTTTCTTGAATGTTCGCGGCGGACCAGCATCCCCAAGGCACGCTGGGCCGGCGACCGCTCGGGCGAGCGTCGTGAAGTCCGATCGAACTCCGATTTCGAGTCCTTCGACATCGCGCTCTTCACCACCTCGTCCTTCATCATCACGCCGGATTTCCGCTTTGCTGATTTGTCACGAACCAATGAACCCCAGAGCAACCAATCCGAGGAAAAGCGAGCCGATGAAGGCGATGCGCGATCTCCAAAGGATGGCCCACCATGTGGCCCCGGGATCACCGGCGCGGCGCAATGCCGCGATGTACGGCCGGTAATCCACCGAGCCCTGCGACCAGAGCAGGACCGTGAACAGGAGGCCGAGAATCGCGTACAGCGCGGGCAGCTTCAGTCCTATACAACTGAGCGCGAGACCGAATGCCGAGACACCGACAATCTGGTTCGTGCGGGAAATGTAGGCCTCCACTTCCTTCCTTGCCGTTTCGCGAAGCCGGGCGAGTGCTTTTCCTTCAATACTCATTGACATCTCCTTGTCGTCCAACCGTTGACCTGTTCACTGTCGGGAGCGAGTCCTGCTCCGACCAGAAGACGAAAGCGGATCAGGCCTCGTCTTCTTCCTCGACGTTTTCCCTCGGAGCTTCCTGCGGCACGAACTTCGCGCGCAGCTCGGCTTCCAGCCGGGCGGTGACCGCCGGATTTTCCTTGAGATACTGACGTGCATTTTCCTTGCCCTGCCCGATGCGCTCGTCACCGTAGCTGTACCAGGCGCCCGCCTTCTCGACGAGCTTGGCGTCGACGCCCATGTCGATGAGTTCGCCCTCGCGGCTGATGCCTTCGCCGTAGAGAATTTCGGTGACGACCTGCTTGAACGGAGGCGCCATCTTGTTCTTGACGACCTTGATGCGGGTCTGGTTGCCGATGATTTCCTCGCCCTTCTTGATCGAGCCGATGCGGCGGATGTCCAGGCGCACCGAGGCGTAGAACTTCAGGGCGTTGCCGCCGGTGGTGGTTTCCGGACTCTGGCCGGGCATCATGATGCCGATCTTCATGCGCAGCTGGTTGATGAAGATCACCAGACAGTTGCTGCGCTTGATGTTGCCGGTGAGCTTGCGCAGGGCCTGGCTCATCAGGCGCGCCTGCAGACCCGGCAGCTGGTCGCCCATCTCGCCTTCGATTTCGGCCTTCGGCGTGAGCGCGGCGACCGAGTCGACGACCACCATGTCGACCGCGTTGGAACGCACCAGCATGTCGGCGATTTCCAGCGCCTGCTCGCCGGTGTCGGGCTGCGAGACCAGCAGGTCGTCGACATTGACGCCGAGCTTCTGCGCGTAGGTGGGATCGAGCGCGTGCTCGGCGTCGATGAAGGCGGCGGTGCCACCGGCGCGCTGGCATTGGGCAATGGCCTGCAGCGTCAGCGTGGTCTTGCCAGAGGATTCCGGCCCGTAGATTTCGACGACGCGCCCCTTGGGCAGACCGCCGATGCCGAGCGCGATGTCGAGCATCAGCGAACCGGTGCCGATGACCTCGGCGGCTTCGGCGACACGGTCGCCCATGCGCATCACCGAACCCTTGCCGAACTGCTTCTCGATCTGGGTCAGTGCGGCGGAAAGTGCGCGCTTCTTGTTCTCGTCCATCGTGGCGGTCCTCGTCATGTGTTTGGAATGTGGGATGCAGTGTGGTGGGCGCGTATCGCAAAGGCTGCGACTGTCGCGCTCCTTGCCAAAATTAGTGATGTCGATGGGAACGCGACATCGGAAGCCGGAACCCGCGAGTGTCGGAAAATCCCGTTCCGAGCCGTCGGCAGTTGCACGCGAGGTGCCCGACTCACCGGTTCGGCCTCACCAGCCCGCAGTACAGGCCTTCGATGGCGAAATCCTGTCCGGGCTGGACTTCGATCGGGGAATAGTCGGGATTGCGCGGCAGCAGGCGGATCTTTTGTTGACCGGCGGAGTCCTTGCCGATCTTCAGCAGCTTGACCGTGACTTCGTCGTCGATGCGTGCGATCACGACTTGGCCCGAGCGCGCATCGCGGGTGCGATGCACGCCGATCAGATCGCCGTCGAAGATGCCTTCGTCGCGCATCGAGTCGCCCCTGACCTTGAGCAGGTAGTCCGGCGCCGGCGAGAAGAAGGTGCGGTCCAGCAGCACCATCTGCTCGGAGCCGATGTCCGCACCGATCGGCATGCCCGCCGCGACCTGCCCGAGCACCGGCAGCTGCAGCACATCCTCGTTCGCGGCCGGCGCCAGCGGCAGGCTCTGCTGCGGCGCCTCGGGCATGCGCACGACACGGATGCCGCGGGCACGGCCGGGCATGCGCTCGATCGCACCGGCCGCCTCGAGCGCCTCGAGGTGGTACTGCGCCGCGCGCACGCCCTTGAATCCGAAGGCCTTGGCGATCTCGGCCTGCGACGGCGGCAGGCCGTCGGCTTCAATGCGTTCGGCGATCAGGTCGAGGATCGCCTGCTGAGTGTCGGTGAGCTGCATGGTTAGTAGTAATACTACTAACCTCCCGCGCTAGCAAGCCTTACTTGGGCGTTTTATATTTGACTCAGTCAACTAATTGGCGATTCAACGATGGCATCGCAACCGATGGATTCCCAGGTCGACGAGATGCGCGCCTTCAACCGCTTCTATACGCGCCGGATCGGCGTGCTGCAGGAGCATCTGCTGGACAGCCCCTACCCGCTCACGCATGCGCGCGTGCTGTTCGAACTTGCCCACCGGCAGCCGGTGACCGCGCGCGACATCGGCGACACCCTCGGCCTCGATGCGGGCTATCTCAGCCGCATCGTGCAGGGATTCGTCGCCGACAGGCTGATCGAACGCACGCAGTCGACGCGTGATGCCCGCAGTTTCGATCTGAAGCTGACACCCGCCGGCGAGGCCGCGTTCGCGCAACTCGACCGCCATTCCCGCGAGACGACCGCATCGATGCTGTCGGGGTTGTCGGAACCCGCCCGCCGCTGTCTCTCGCGTGCGCTGCGCGATACGCAGCGCGTGCTGTCGCCACAACCCGAAGCGCCCCGCCTCGTCATCCGCACGCATGGCATCGGCGACATCGGCTGGGCGATCGAGCGGCATGCCCGCCTCTACACCGACGAATACGGATGGAATGCCGAGTTCGAAACGCTGGTCGCCACCCTGTTCGCGCGTTTCGCCAGCCAGCAGGATCCGGCAGTGGAACGCTGCTGGATCGCAGAACTGGACGACGAGCGCGTCGGTTGCGTCTTCGTGGTGCGCAACGAGGACGATCCCACGGTCGCGCAACTGCGTTGCCTGCTGGTCGATCCGCTGGCACGCGGGCATGGCGTCGGGCGGCGCCTGGTCGAGGAATGCATCGCCTTCGCCCGTGCCGCGGGGTATCGGAAGATGCTGCTGTGGACCAACGACATACTGACTGCGGCCCGGCGGATCTACGAAAGCTGTGGCTTCGTGCTCGTCGAGGAAAACCGCCACCACAGCTTCGGCCACGATCTGGTGGGTCAAGTGTGGACGAAGGAGCTTGCCTAAGCCTTGTCGCATTTCGGGGGCGTCATTGCCGCGAAGGCGGGAATGACGAGCAAAAAGCCCCGGGATCAGGAAGTAAGCACGGAAAGCGGTCCGCGCCCTAGACGACCAGCGTCTCCAGCCCGCGCAGCGCCGCCGCGACCGACTGCCGCCGCACTTCCTCGCGATCGCCGTCGAAGCGGAACACCTCCGCGCGCGCATAGCCGCCGCGGCGCTTCCAGCCGATCCAGACCATGCCGACCGGCTTGTCGGCGCTGCCGCCGCCTGGCCCGGCGATGCCGGTGACCGCCACCGCGACGCTGGCGCCGGAATTCACCAGCGCGCCGGAGACCATTTCCACCACGGTCTCGCGGCTGACGGCGCCGAAGCTTTCCAGCGTCTGCGGCCGCACGCCGAGCAGCGCCTGCTTGGCCTCGTAGCTGTAGGCGACCATGCCGCAGTCGAACCAGTCAGACGATCCGGCGATGTCGGTGGCGGTCTTGGCGATCCAGCCGCCGGTGCAGCTCTCCGCGGCGACCAGGCGATCGTGCGCGGCGCGCAGGCGCGAGCCGAGTGCCTCGGCCATGACGCGCAGTTCGGAATCGGTGGGGATGGACATCGGCGTTTCGTCACGTGGGGAAGCGCGCGTTGTAGCCGATCCCGGCGCGAAAGTCTGCGTTCAAGCTGCACGGAAGGAAAACGGCCCGGCACGCGAGTGCCGGGCCGTCATTCCGTTCGACTGATCGGATTGCGATCAGTACTGCACGCGCAACGTCACGCCATACGTCCTGGGCGCGCCCAGGAAGGTGTTCCACGAACCGACCTGCAGGGGCGCGTCGAAGGCGACCTGCTTGTAGGTCTTGTCGCCCAGGTTCTGTCCCCACAGTTCCACCATCCAGCGCTGGTTCTTGGCGCCGATGCCGAGCCGGGCGTTGACCAGGGCGTAGCCGCTCTGGATCTTCTCCGGGTCCAGGTCGGAGCCGGTGTTGTGCTCGGACAAGTATTTCGCACCGACGTTGAAGCGTCCGATCAGATCACCGCCGAAATCCCACTGGTAGGTGGCCGACGCCGAGGCCGACCACAGCGGCGCGAAGCTGATGTGGCTGCCCGGCAGTCTCCACAGATCGGCGTCCGGCAGCCTGTCCTTGCCGTAACGCGTATCGGCATAGGTCACGCCGCCCTGCAGCGACAGGCCCTTGATCGAGGTCGATTGCCAGTTCACCTCGGTGTCGATGCCCTTGGAGGTGACCTTGGGAATCGAACGCACCACATAACTGGTGCCGAGGAAGCTGTTGAGCTGGAAGTCGGTGAACTCCTGATAGAACAGCGTCGCGTTCAACAGCAGATTGCCGCCCAGCCAGGTGCTCTTGCCGCCGAGCTCATAGCTGTCCACGAACTCGCCCGGGAACGAGGTGTCCGCATCCATCAGGATCAGCGGCTGACCCTGCAGCGGCGCGGTGATGCCCAGCGGATTGGGCGTCGATTCGCGGTCCAGGTTGTAGCCGCCGGCCTTGTAGCCGCGCGCGGCCGAGGCATACGTCATCAGATGGTCGTTCCAGCGATAGGCCGCCTTCAGCGTGCCCGACCATTCCTTTTCCTCCCGGCTCTGGTCGACCGTCTTGCCGTTGAAGACGTAGTTCTGCCAGGGCACGCAGATCATGCCGACCGCCACCTGCCCGACCGACAGCACTTCCTGCAACGTGAGCCCGCGCGCCAGCAAGGCGCCGAGCGCATTGCTCAGCAGATGATCCTCCACCGCCTTGCAGGCCGCACCGTTGTCGGGGTTGACGTAGTTGGAATGCAGATCCTTCTTCTCGCGCGTGTAGCGCAGGCCCAGGGTGAAATCCAGCTTGTCGGTGGCATGCCAGGTGTTGTTGGTGAACAACGCCGCGGACTTGGCCTTCTGCTGGTGACGATCGCGCGAACCGGCGCCGCCCGCGAAGGAAGCTCCGTAGGGCAAGCCCGTCGCCTGCGAGAGGAACAGATTCGCATCGGTCATGTTGACCACGCTCGGACTGCCGGCGGCAGCGAGGTCGTGCTGGAGACGGATCAGCGTCGCCTCCGAGAGGAAGTCCTCGTAGTTCACGCCATACGAATAACCCTCCCTGCGATCGAGATCCTCGTCCGAATAGAAGAACCCCACCATCCAGTCGATCTTGTCGGTCGAGCCGGTCAGGCGCAGTTCCTGGCTGAAGGTCTTGAAGTCGCTGGAGGCACCATCCTCGGTCGGCGCCTGATACAGGCCGTCACCCGCGGTGAAATCGAGATCGCGTCCGTTGATGCTCTTCCAGTCGCGCAAGGCGGTGATCGAAGTCAGCGTGGCACCGCGGAACCATGGCGTCGTCCAATTGATTTCCGCCGAAACGCCCTTGTCCTTGATGTCCTGCTTGGTGCTGCGGTTGGCGTAGGCCAGATGGCGTTCCAGATCGGCCTCCAGGATCACGCCCTGCCCCGGCCCTCCGACGATGCGATCGACGGTATCCGCGGTCGGGCCGCGGATGATGGTGACGCCCGCGCAGCAGTGCTCCTCGCGACTGGTGTAGTCGCCGATGAAGTTGATGTCGAGGTTGTCGTTCGGTTCCAGCAGCAGCTGGCCGCGCAGCGAGTGGAAGTTCTGATCGACGTCGTCGGTTTCCTCGCGCGGCCCGTGCCCGGTGCGCACATCGAGGAAACCGTCGCGCTTGCGCTTCGCCGCGTAGATGCGGAACGCCGCGGTGTCGCTCAGCGCGTCGTTGTAGGCACCGGACACGCCGACCGCGCCGTAGTTGCCGACCGTGATCTCGCCTTCCGCGTTCTGCGTGTAGCTCGGCCGCCGCGTGATCACGTTGATCACGCCTGCCGATGTGTTCTTGCCGAACACCGTGCCTTGTGGGCCCTTCAGCACCTCGATGCGCTCGATTTCGCCCAGATCACCGAAACCGACACCGACGCGCGGCCGGTACACACCGTCGATCACCACACCGACCGCCGACTCCAGACCGGCATTGTCGCCGTTGGTACCGACGCCACGGATGCGCGCGGTGGTCTGCGACTCGTTGGTGGTGGAACTCACATGCAGTCCCGGGACCAGCAACTGCACATCCTTGACGTCACGGACGCCGCTGTCGCGCAGGATCTGCTCGGGCAGTGCCGTCAGCATGATCGGGACGTCCTGCAGGACTTCTTCACGTTTCTGTGCGGTCACCACCATCGTGTCCAACGTGGTGGCTTCTTTTTCGCGCTCGGGTGATTTTCCGCTTCTGCTTTCTTGCGCCCCCGCCTCTGACATCAGACTCGTCACGGCGAGAACAGCGAGTGTCAGCGCCCTGTGTTGCGGTCTTGCAGCGATCATGGTGTCCCCCTAAGGCCATCAGATTGCGTTGATTGGAAATAGCGTTCGATTGCTACCGTGCAGTACTCCGTTCTGGTCGACTACAGGCGTCCCCGAGCGCCTTCACGCAAAATTAACACCATATTCGCCGTAAGGCATTGTGCGTTGCGGTACGCGGCGAGACGGCAAGTCGTGAGACGGCCATTTGCGTCTGCAGTCGGCTCCGGATCGGCGACGTTGCCGACATACCGGCTAGACTTCTCCTCCGTAGTCTTCACCTCTGTTTCCTTCCTGTGAGCCACCCCAGCCCCCGCGCGGCCGGTCCCGACCCGGCCCTCTCCAGCCATACCCCGTTGATGCGCCAGTTCTTCGCCGCCAAGGCGGAGCATCCGGACGTGCTGCTGTTCTTCCGCATGGGCGATTTCTACGAGCTGTTCTACGACGACGCCCGCAAGGCGGCGCGTCTGCTCGACATCACCCTCACCCAGCGCGGCGTGTCCGCCGGGCAGCCGATCCCGATGGCGGGCGTGCCCTTCCATGCCGTCGAGGGCTATCTGGCGCGACTGGTGGCGCTGGGCGAGTCGGTGGCGATCTGCGAACAGATCGGCGATCCGGCGGCGAGCAAGGGGCTGGTCGAACGCAAGGTGGTCCGCATCGTCACGCCGGGCACGGTGACCGACGAAGCCCTGCTCAGCGAACGCCGCGACACGCTGCTGCTGGCGATCGCACGCGGCAAGAACGGTTACGGCCTGGCCTGGGCGGATCTGGCCGGCGGTCGCTTCCTGGTCAATGAAGTCGGCAACGACGATGCATTGGAAGCCGAACTCGCGCGCCTGGAGCCGGCCGAGCTGCTGCTGCCCGACGAGGAAGGCTGGCCGGCCTTCCTCAACACGCGCACCGGCCTGCGCCGACGCGCGCCCTGGCTGTTCGACAGCGACAGCGGACGCCGGCAACTGCTGCAGTTCTTCGGACTGCACGATCTGTCCGGCTTCGGCATCGAAGACAAACCTCTCTCCATCGCCGCGGCCAGCGCCCTGCTCGGCTACGTCGAGGAGACGCAGAAGCAGCGCCTGCCGCATCTCACCGCGATCGCGGTGGAGTCCAGCGACGGGGCCATCGCCATGAACGCCGCCACGCGCCGCCATCTCGAACTCGACACGCGCGTGGACGGCGACCAGAAGCACACGCTGCTCGGCGTGCTCGACACCACGGTCACGCCGATGGGCGGCCGCCAGTTGCGGCGCTGGCTGCATCGGCCGCTGCGCGATCGCGACCAAGTCGGCAGGCGCCATCACGCCGTCGCCAGCCTGATCGAGAGCGGCGTCGGCGAGACGCTGCGCGACACCTTCCGCGCGCTCGGCGACGTCGAGCGCATCCTCTCGCGCATCGCCCTGCGCTCGGCGCGCCCACGCGACCTGAGCACGCTGCGCGACGCGCTGGCGATGCTGCCGCAGTTGCGTGGATTGCTGCAGCCGCTGGACTCGCCGCGCCTGCAGACGCTCGCCGCGGAAATGGGCGAACACGACGCACAGGCCGCGCTGCTCGCGCAGGCGCTGGTCGAACAGCCGCCGCTGCTCGCCCGCGACGGTGGCGTCTTCGCCGAGGATTACGACGCCGAGCTCGACGAACTGCGCCGGCTGTCCAGCAACGCCGACCAGTTCCTGATCGATCTCGAACAGCGCGAACGCGAGGCCAGCGGCATCCCGACGCTGAAGGTCGGCTACAACCGCGTGCATGGCTACTACATCGAGATCAGCAAGGGCCAGGCCGCGCGTGCGCCCACGCACTACACGCGGCGGCAGACGCTCACCGGCGCCGAGCGCTACATCACCGAGGAGCTCAAGACGTTCGAGGACAAGGTGCTGTCCGCGCGCGAGCGGTCGCTGGCACGAGAACGCCTGCTTTACGAACAGCTGCTCGATGGCCTGAACGAAGATCTGGAATCGCTCAAGCGCTGCGCCGCCGCGCTGAGCGAACTTGACGTGCTGGCCTGCTTCGCCGAACGCGCGCAAACGCTGGACTGGTCGCAGCCGCAGCTGGTCGAGGACGCCTGCCTTCGCATCGAGCGCGGCCGCCATCCGGTGGTGGAAGCGGTGCGCGACGAGCCGTTCGAGCCGAACGATCTGCTGCTCGACGGCGGCGACGCTCAAGACAGCCGCCGCATGCTGATCATCACCGGCCCCAACATGGGCGGCAAGAGCACGTACATGCGCCAGAACGCGCTGATCGTGCTGCTCGCGCACATCGGCAGTTTCGTGCCGGCCTCGCGCGCGACGATCGGGCCGATCGACCGCATCCTCACCCGCATCGGCGCCGGCGACGACCTCGCGCGCGGCCAATCCACCTTCATGGTGGAAATGGCGGAGACGAGCTACATCCTGCATCACGCCACACCGCAATCGCTGGTGCTGATGGACGAGATCGGCCGCGGCACCTCCACCTACGACGGTCTCGCGCTCGCCGAAGCCTGCGCACGGCATCTGGCATCGAGCAATCGTTGCTACACGTTGTTCGCCACCCACTACTTCGAATTGACCGCGCTCGCCACGCAAGACAGCGGCATCGCCAACGTGCATCTCGACGCCGTCGAGCACCACGATAAAAACGGAGGCGACACGCTCGTCTTCATGCACGCGGTGAAGGATGGACCAGCCGATCGCAGCTTCGGTCTGCAGGTCGCCGCGCTGGCGGGCCTGCCGAAACCCGTCATCCGCGAAGCGCGCGGACGCCTCGCGGAACTGGAACAACATACCCGCGACACCGCGCCGCTCTCACCGGCCACGCTCGACTCACCGCAGCAGTTCGGCCTGTTCGCACCTGCCTCGGCCGCGCTCGATGCGCTGGCCACGATCGAGCCTGACGATCTGTCGCCCAAGCAGGCCCTGGAAGCGCTCTATCGGCTCAAGGCCCTGTCCCGCTCCTGATCTATCCCGTTCCGTTCTGATCCGTACCATCTCAACGCCACCGCATCCGAGGGGAAAACACGATGCAGTTGACCGCCAAGCATTTCCGCATCGCCGGCGCAGGCCTGTGCGTCTTCATGGCCGCACAGATCTTCCAGGCCTTATGTGTCCTCGTCTGGTTTCCCGAAACCCAGGCAGCCGCCGAGGATTTCGCCGTGCGCACCGGCTGGATGGACCGGACGCGGGCACTGGCAGTGCTGCTCAGCATTGCGGCGCTGGCGGTGACGTATGCCGTGTTCGCGCTGGATCGCTTCGCCAAGGCACCCTTGGCCTCGCTGCTTGCCTTCACCTTCACCATGTTCTTCGTGGTGTTCGAGTTTCTCCATCGCGGCCTGGACTTCGTGATGGTCAGCCAGCAATGGGCCAATGCCTACGCAAACGAACCTGCCTTGCGCGGCGTTCTGGCCGAGCGGCACGCGTTCTGGGGAACATTCACCAGCGCGATCTATTTCCCGCTGATGCTGTCGGGCCTGCTCGCCTGGATCTGTTTCGCGATCGCCACCTGGAATGCGGGTCCGGGCTGGCTGCGGCTGGCATCGATCGCCTTCACCCTCAACGCGTTGCGCACGCTGGGGCGTCTGCTGGGCAACTACACCGGCGTCGCCTGGTTCGACTTCCTGGACAGTTTCACCCTGTACCTGATCCTGGTCTTCGTCATCAACGGCATGCTGGCCATCTGGCTGTTCAAACGCGCGGCGGTTGCGGACAAGATGCCGGTCTGAGTGTCGGCGAGCCGGAGTCGATTAGGACGCACTCGTGCCCGGGCACCCCGCCAAACGCAGGACTTCGGACCGGACACAAAACTAACAGGCCCGCGCTACCATGCCGACCCGGTCACATTTTTCCCACAGGTGGAACCCGCCATGAGCAACAGCCTCGCCGAAGAACTTTTCCAGCAACTGCAAGGCGCGCCGCTGCAGCAACTGTCGCAGCAGTTGGGCGCCGGCCAGATGCAGACGACCAACGCCGTCGGCGCGGCATTGCCGCTGCTGCTCGGCGCGCTCGGCAAGAACGCGGCCCAACCCTCGGGTGCCGAAGCCCTGTTCGGCGCGTTGCAGAAGGACCACGCCGGTCTCGACCTCGGCAGCGTGCTGGGCGCGGTGCTCGGCGGCACCTCCGGTGGTAACCGGCAGACCGACGGTGCGGCGATCCTCGGCCACATCTTCGGCGGCAACCAGGGGCGCGCGGAAGCGAGCCTCGGACAGGCCACCGGCCTCGGCAACGACCAGGCCGGACAACTGCTCAAGATCCTGGCGCCGATCGTGCTCTCCTTCCTCGCCCAGCGCTTCCTGGGTGGACAGGGCAACGGTGCCGGCGCCAGCGGCCTGGGCGAAGCGCTCGGCCAGGAACGCCAGCAGACCGCGCAGCAAGGCGGCCTCGGCGGCGGGCTACTCGGCGCGGTGCTCGATCAGGACGGCGATGGTCAGCTCGGCATCGGCGATCTGCTCAAGATCGGCGGCGGGCTGCTCGGCGGGAAGCGCTGATTCCCACCCCGCCACCGCATGGCGGTGGCATGCATGCCCCGCCGTGTGCGCCGCGATGCTCATCCCGATTTCGGAGAAAGCACAGGGCGGCCACGAAGCAATCGAATTCGCAGCGCCAGGCATTCGCGCTCCTGGTTTCGACTCTGCTCCCAAAGCTGGTCATCCCGGTGAAAGCCGGGGTCCAGTTTTTGTTTAGAAATCGATGTACTGACCGAAAGGCTGGATCCCGGCTTTCGCCGGGATGACGGACGAATTTCGTCAGAGGATCTGGGCCTGTATCCAGCGATACCTGGCTCAAGCAACTCCCTTTCTGATTTCCGCGCTACGCTGCGGACTCTTCACGAATTTTGAAGCTTGTCCTCTTTCCGCAGACGCACTTCGTCCGCGATGCCTATGCGAATTGCCGAGGCAATAGGCGACCCCTATCAATTCCTTAGCATCATTCAATTTCTCGTTGTCATTGGTGTGGCGTAGTTTTGATGACCTACACGCCCCTGCCGGAGCCAGCCCACCAGCCAGCCCAACGAAGACAAGTCCTACACACGCCCGATCAGACGCTGCGCATCAACGGCGGCAATCCGATCAGCGGCGACATGACGCGCTGATTATTTGTCCGCGCGGCCCTGTCGTTGCGAAACCCTCGACTGATCGAGAAAACGGCGCATCCCGGACGAGTTCCTCAAGAACATTCATTTCATCGATGCCCGGACTCCAGACCGGATCCGGCAGTTGCGTGCAAACGACCATAAGGAAAAAAACACATGTCATCCGCCGTAGCAAAGTGCCCCATCAAACACACGCCTGGCGCCGGTACCTCGAACCAGCACTGGTGGCCGAAACAGTTGCCGATCGATCTCCTGCATCAGCATTCCTCCAAGTCCAATCCGCTCGGCGCGGACTTCAACTACGCCGAGGCGTTCAAGAGCCTCGACTACGCGGCATTGAAGAAGGATCTCCACGCGCTGATGACCGATTCGCAGGAATGGTGGCCGGCGGACTTCGGCCACTACGGCGGCCTGATGATCCGCATGGCCTGGCACAGCGCGGGCACCTATCGCATCGGCGACGGACGCGGCGGCGGCGGGCGCGGCCAGCAGCGCTTCGCGCCGCTCAACTCCTGGCCCGACAACGCGAGCCTGGACAAAGCGCGCCGTCTGCTCTGGCCGATCAAGCAGAAATACGGCAACAAGATTTCCTGGGCCGACCTGATGATCCTGGCCGGCAACGTCGCGCTGGAATCGATGGGCTTCAAGACGCTCGGCTTCGGCGGTGGCCGCGAGGACACCTGGGAGCCGGATCGTGACGTCTACTGGGGCGTCGAGACCACCTGGCTGGAAGACAAGCGCTACTCCGGCGATCGCGATCTCGAGAATCCGCTCGCGGCCGTGCAGATGGGTCTGATCTACGTCAATCCGGAAGGGCCGAACGGCAACCCGGATCCGGTCGCCGCCGCGCGCGACATCCGCGAAACCTTCCGCCGCATGGCGATGAACGACGAGGAGACCGTCGCGCTGATCGCGGGCGGCCACAGCTTCGGCAAAACCCACGGTGCCGGCGATGCCTCCCTCGTGGGACCGGAGCCGGAAGCCGCCGACATCGAACTGCAAGGCTTCGGCTGGAAGAACGGCAACGGCACGGGCGTGGGCGCCGACGCGATCACCGGCGGCCCCGAAGTCACCTGGAGTCAAACGCCCACCAAGTGGAGCAACTATTTCTTCGAGACACTGTTCAAGTACGAGTGGGAGTTGACCAAGAGCCCGGCTGGTGCCCAGCAATGGCGCGCGAAGAACGCCGAACCGACGATTCCGGATGCCTTCGATGCATCGAAGAAGCACGTGCCGACGATGCTCACCACGGATCTCTCGCTACGCTTCGATCCGGCCTACGAAAAGATCTCGCGCCGCTTCCTCGAACATCCCGATCAGCTGGCCGACGCCTTCGCCCGCGCGTGGTTCAAGCTCACGCATCGCGACATGGGTCCGCGCGCGCGGTACCTCGGCCCGGAAGTGCCGGCCGAGCAGTTCGACTGGCAGGACCCGCTTCCCGCCGTCGATCATCCGCTCGTCGACGAGAAGGACATCGCCGCGCTCAAGACCAAGGTGCTGGCCTCCGGCCTGCCGGTTTCACAACTGGTGTCGACCGCCTGGGCGTCGGCGTCCACCTTCCGCGGTTCCGACAAGCGTGGTGGTGCGAACGGTGCGCGCATTCGCCTCGCGCCGCAGAAGGATTGGGACGTCAACCAGCCCGAGCAGCTGGCGAAAGTGCTGAAGATGCTCGAAGGCATCCAGAACGAATTCAACACCACGCAATCGAGCGGCAAGAAAATCTCGCTCGCCGACCTGATCGTGCTGGCCGGTGCCGCGGGTGTCGAGCAGGCCGCGAAGAACGCCGGTCTCGACATCACGGTTCCCTTCGCACCGGGCCGTGTGGATGCCACGCAGGACCAGACCGATGTGGAATCCTTCGCGGTGCTCGAACCGGTCGCCGACGGCTTCCGCAACTACCTCAAGACCCGCTACGCTGTGACGGCCGAGGAACTCCTGCTCGACCGCGCGCAATTGCTGACACTGACCGCGCCCGAGCTGACGGTGCTCATCGGCGGCATGCGCGTGTTGAACACGAACTACGGCCAGACCAAGCACGGCGTCTTCACCAAGCGGCCGGAGACACTGACCAACGACTTCTTCGTCAACCTGCTCGACATGGGCACAGTGTGGACGCCGGCATCGGAAGCCAAGGACGTCTTCGAAGGGCGCGACCGCAAGACGGGAGACCTCAAGTGGACCGGCACGCGCGTCGATCTCGTCTTCGGTTCCAACTCCCTGCTTCGGGCTCTGGCCGAGGTCTACGGGAGTTCGGACGCGCGGGAAAAGTTCGCCCGTGATTTCGTGGCGGCCTGGAACAAGGTGATGAACCTCGATCGCTTCGATCTTGCCTGATCGCCTCTGACTTGCGTTCCATGGAAAACGCCGGCCTCTGGCCGGCGTTTTCTTTTGCGGACATCACGTCGCCGGCCGCTGTTCCACCTTCGGCTCGGTAATTTCCTTGCCCGCCTGCGCGCGGCCCGACATTTCCGCGCCGGCATCGCGCGGCAGCCGCCACATCATCCAGGCCGAACTGGCCGAGATCAGACCGACCACCACAAAGGCGACATAGAAATTGTGCACGTCGGTGGCGGGACGTCCTCCCAGCAGGCCGGCGAATTCCAGCACGTAGCCGCCGACCGCCACGCCCATGCTCAGCGACAGCTGCTGCATCATCCCGGACAGGCTGCTGGCCTGCCCCATCTGCTTGGAATCCACATCGGCAAAGCTGATCGCGTTCAAGCTGGTGAACTGCAGCGAGCGGAAACAACCGCTGATCAGCAGCGTCGCGATGATGAAGACATGCGGCGTGTCCGGACGGAACAGGCCGAAGCAGCACAGCATCAGCGAAGCGATCACCGCGTTGGCCACCAGCACTTTGCGGAACCCGAAACGCCGCAGCACGCTTGCCGCGATCGTCTTCATGAACATCGCGCCCAGCGCCGACACGAATGTCAGCAAGCCCGACTGCACCGCGCTCAACCCGAAGCCCAGCTGCAGCATCAACGGCAGCAGGAACGGAATCGCGCCGATACCGATGCGAAACAGCGAACCACCGAGCACGCCGGCGCGATATGTCGACAACCGGAACAGGCCGAGATCAAGCAACGGATGCGGATGCCGGTTCGCATGCCAGACATAGGCCAGCAATGCGCCGACTCCGATCACCAGCGCGGCGACCGACAGCGGCATCGACACCAGATGACGGCCCAGCGTGGAAAAGCCGAACATCGCCAGCGCCAATCCCAGCCCGGTCAGCAGGAAACCCATCCAGTCCAATGGAGGCGCCGATTCCTTGATGTCGGGGATGAAGCGCTTCGCCAGCACGATGCCGAGCACGCCCATCGGAATGTTGATCAGGAAGATCCAGCGCCAATCGAAATACGTGGTGATGAAACCGCCGAGCGGCGGACCGATCACCGGCCCGACCAGCGCGGGAATGGTCAGCCAGCTCAATGCCTGCACCAGCTCGCTCTTCGGCACCGTGCGGAGCAACACCAGGCGGCCTACCGGCACCATCATCGCGCCGCCCATGCCCTGCAGGAATCGCGCCGCGACCAGGGTTTCAAGCGAACCGCTGGCTGCGCACCCGACCGAGCCGAGCAGGAACACACCAATCGCCGCCATGAAGGTCGGCCGTGCGCCGAAGCGATCCGCGACCCAACCGCTGATCGGGATGAACACCGCCAACGCCAGCAGATACGTCGTCAGCGCCAGCTTGAGCGCGATCGGATCAGTCGACAGGTCGCGCGCGATCGCCGGCAGCGACGTCGAGATCACCGTCGAATCCATGTTCTCGATGAACAACGCGCAGGCAACGATCAACGGGAGCAGGCGGCCCTGCCTCATGCGGCAACCGCCAGCTCAGGTCGCATCGATGTCTCCCAACGCACGGATCAGCCGGCGCGCGCGCTTGTCGGGTTTTGTCTCCGGCGGTTTGTAACCGGCCCGCGCCGCGCGCAGTTCGGCGCGTTTCGTCTCGCGCTCGGCGCGCGAGGCCTCCGATTCCCGGTACAGGGATTGCGCGACGCTGGCCGGCCCACGTGTATCACTCAGCGCCAGCACCTCGATCGAGAACGTTTCGTCCCCGCGCGCGATGCGCATCGCATCACCCACGCGCACGCCGCGTGAAGGCTTCGCGCGCTGTCCATTCATTTCGACTTTGCCCGTCTCTATCGCCTGCTTGGCCAGGCTGCGGGTCTTGAAAAAGCGCGCAGCCCAGAGCCAGATATCCAGCCTGACCTCAGCGACGCCCGAATCTATCTCCATCTTGGCCATCATGATACCGCAGCCGCCTTGAATCCGCGCGTACCGGTCGCGAGCGCACACGCTCCATCGGCAGCCATCCGCGCTTAATATCACGCGCCGACCTCACGCCCCGGTCGCGCGCCTCCTCAGCCCGACCCCTGCCATGTGCCATTTCGTCACCGCAGTGCTTCCGGCCGCCTCCGCCATCGACGCGATCGATACGATCGCGCAGCGATATGGCCGGCGGTTCAGCCCGTTGTCGAATCCTGACATCGAGGCTCAACTCGATGCAGGCGAGCGATATTTTCTCCTGACATCCGGACATTGCGACTGCGGCACACCGCTGGGCGCGCTTGCTCCCCAGCGCGGCGCACGCGAGCCCGATCTCGAAGCGCAGGTACAGCGCCTGCGCAAGAAAGGCTGGAGCGAAGCGAAAATCACCAGATCACTGGCGCAAGCACATGAGCACGCGGGGGCCGATGCAGCGTCGAAAGAAGCAGCGCACCGCGACGCTGTCGTCACCTGGGTCAACCTGATCCGCGACATTCTGGATTCCGGAAAGACGCCGTCCCTAGGATTGCTGCTGCATTCCTACGACGGTCCGCTCGATGCGTCGTTCCACCTGCTGTCACGGGAGACCGTCCCGTCCGCCGAATTGACCGATGCGACTCTTCTTGGCATGCGCGAAGACGCGCTCTATATCGATTTCAACGTTGAATCAAGGAGGACCCCATCCCCTGCTCACGCGAGACGGCTCGACCGTCCGCCACTCCCCCGCCCCAGCACAGGCTAAAGCGAACTGATGAAACCCCGCGACCTGACTCAAGGCCCCATCGGCTCCACCCTGTTCCTGTTCGCGCTGCCGATCCTCGTCGGCAACGTGCTGCAATCCCTCAACGGTTCGGTCAACGCGATCTGGGCCGGACGCTTCCTTGGTGAGCAGGCGCTGACCGCGACGGCCAACGCCAACAACATCATGTTCTTCCTGATCGGCGCGATCTTCGGCGTCGGCATGGCGGCGACCATTCTGATCGGCCAGGCGATGGGTGCGAAGGACATCGCCCAGGCCAAGCGCGTGATCGGCACCAGCGCGACGTTCTTCTTCGCGGTGTCGATCGGAATCGCACTGATCGGCATGCCGCTCGCGCGTCACGTCCTGGTCTGGATGCGCACACCGCACGACGCTCTGCCGATGGCCGAGGCCTATCTACGCGTCATCTTCCTGGCCATGCCGTTCCTGTACATGTTCGCGTTCCTGTCGGCGATCCTGCGCGGCGCCGGCGACACCCGCACGCCGTTCGCGTTCCTGCTGCTGGTGGTAGTGCTCGACATCGTGCTCAATCCGCTGCTGATCTTCGGCATCGGCCCGTTCCCGGAGCTGGGCATCGCCGGCTCGGCCACGGCCACGCTGATCGCGAACGCGGTCAGTCTGGCCGCGCTGATCCTGTGGCTGCGTCATCGCCGCCATCCGTTGTGGATCAGCCGTCACGAGAACGCCGTCTACAAGCCGGATCGGGCAATCCTGCGCGCGCTGATCGTCAAGGGCGTGCCGATGGGCATCCAGATGATCCTGATCTCGCTGTCGATGATCATGATGATCAGCATGGTCAACGCCTACGGCGTCGACACGACCTCGGCCTACGGCGCGGCCCTGCAGTTGTGGACCTACGTGCAGATGCCGGCGATGGCGATCGGCGCGGCCTGTTCGTCGATGGCGGCGCAGAACGTGGGCGCGCGACAGTGGAATCGCGTCAACGCCACCGCGCGCACCGGCATCCTCTTCAATTTCCTGCTGACCGGCGCGTTGATCCTGCCGATCGTGGTGTTCGACCACACCACACTGTCCCTGTTCCTGCCGGACGGCAGCGCCGCGCTGGCGAACGCGCGTCACTTGAATCACATCGCGGTGTGGTCGTTCCTGTTCTTCGGCGTGACGTTCGTGGTCTCGGGCGTGGTGCGCGCCACCGGCGCAGTATTGGCGCCGATGCTGATCCTGGCCGGTGCGCTATGGGGCATCCGCATTCCGTTCGCGCTGCTGTTGCAATCGCGGTACGGCGCCGATGCGATCTGGTGGAGCTTCCCGGCTAGCTCGGTGTGCTCGATGCTGATGGCGCTGGCGTATTACAAATGGGGCGGCTGGCGCCAGGCGAGGATGATGGCGCCCGATAGCGACAAGGTCGCGGTGCCGTCGGAAGTGCCGGCGCAGCCACCTTCGCCTGTCGCAGATCCGAGTCCGCATGCGGAAGCGTCCAAAGAAGCGATCAAATCCGTCCAACCCGAAGCATAGTAAATTCGTCGGCGAAATCATCATGGAACAGAAGCGCCGCCATGCAGCCTGATCGGTTGCTGGACTTCAGACAGGATAGGTACCAGCCATGAACATCCTTTCGGGAAAATGCCTTTGCGGGCAGCTGCAGATTTCCGTTCGCGGTGAACCCCTGCGCATCGGCATCTGCCACTGCACAGACTGCCGGCAAGAAAGCGGTTCGGCCTTTACTTTCTATGCTGTCTGGCCCGCTCACCAGTTTGAACACGCGGGTGAAACGTCGGAATTCAACGGCCAACACTTTTGTCCCCGCTGCGGATCGCGGCTGTTCTCCGTCGATGACCGAGAGGCGGAAATCAAGCTCGGAATCCTGTCAGAGGCCCCCACCACGCTCGTGCCGAGCTATGAACTCTGGATCAAACGCCGCGAGCCGTGGCTACGACCGATCGAGGGGGCCGAGCAGTACGAGGAGAATCGAAAATAACCGGAGACGCTGCCGCCACCAAACCGGCACCGTCACAGAGATCAATACCGATCGTCCGAAACGCGAAAGGCCGCCTCTCGGCGGCCTTTCGTGCGATGTCGCGTTGCGAGTGGATTACTCGGCAGCGGCTTCGGCGGCAGCGGCGGCCTTCGCCTTGGCGTGGGCGGCCAGATCTTCCTTGATGCGCGCCTTCTTGCCTTCCAGGCCGCGCAGGTAGTACAGCTTGCCCGAGCGCACGTCGCCGCGGCGCTTGACCTGCACCGAGTCGATCGCGGCGCTGTGGGTCTGGAAGACGCGCTCGACGCCGTAGCCGTGCGAGATCTTGCGCACGGTGAAAGCGGAGTTCAGACCCGCGTTCTTCTTGCCGATCACGACGCCTTCGTAGGCCTGCACGCGTTCGCGGTTGCCTTCCTTCACTTTGACGTTGACGACGACGGTATCGCCGGGACCGAAGTCCGGGAGCTTGCGCTGCACCTGTTCGGTTTCGAAGCTCTGCAGCAGGGTGTGGATCGACGGCTTGTTCATGGCACGAGTCCGGTTTGTAATTGCCTGTTGGAGTGGTTGTTGCGCGAGTGCACGTGGACCCGCGTCATGGCTTGGGTGGAACGAAGCCAGGCATTATAGCGATATTTTTCTTTGCAGGGCAATTAGTTAGCCGCGATCGACCCTGCAGGACGGAGGTTCTCCGGGAGGCGAATCCCCACGGGGACGCCAGCCTCCGCTCCTGGCCCCTATTTGGAACCGTTTCCGGCCCTGAAAGCCTCCAGCAGGCGCCGATCGGCCGGTGACAAAGCGGCCTCGTCCAGCAGATCCGGCCGGCGGGCCCAGGTCCGGCCCAGGGCCTGCTGCCGGCGCCAGCGGGCGATTTCGGCATGGTTGCCGGACAGGAGCACCTCCGGGACGTCGCCCAGGGCATGCTCCACCGGCCGGGTGTAATGCGGGCAATCCAGCAGGCCGTCCTCGAAACTGTCCTGGGCCGCTGATTCGGCGTCGCTGAGGGCGCCCTCCTGCAGTCGCGCCACGGCGTCGACGATCACGGCCGCCGCCAGCTCGCCGCCGGAGAGGACGTAGTCGCCGATGGAGATTTCCTCGTCCACCTCGGCCGCGACCAGGCGCTCATCGACGCCCTCGTAGCGACCGCACAGCAGCAGCAGGCGTTCACATGCGGCCAGTTCGCGCACCTTGGCTTGCGTGAGGGGCGTCCCTTGCGGGCTGAGGTAGATCGTCTTCACCGGCCGCGGGTCGGCCGCGCGCGCGGCCTGCAGCGAAGCCCGCAGCGGATCGATCATCATCACCATGCCAGGGCCGCCACCGAAGGGACGGTCGTCGACGCGGCGATAGTTGCCCTCGGCGTAATCGCGTGGATTCCAGCCGTGCAACGCGAGCAGGCTGCGCTCCTGCGCGCGCCCGACCACACCGTGGCTGGCGAGTTGTGCGACGAATTCGGGGAACAGGCTGACGATGTCGATGCGCATGGCGGCCGGATTCGGATCAGGAGTTGAGAGCGCTGAGCACACTGTTTCCGTCATTCCAGCGAAAGCTGGAACCCATTTTGCTCTACCCGGCGGATCCGTGGAAAAACAAAATGGGTCCCAGCTTTCGCTGGGATGACGTTCGTACCCCTTGCGCCCTCTGGCGCAAGTCAGGATTCAAAAGTCGGCGTCCCAGTCAACGGTGATCAAGCCGGCTTCGAAATCCACCGACACCACGTAATCCGGCTCGAGGAAGGGAATCATGCGCTCGCGCTCGCCCTTCGCTACCAGGACGTCGTTGACGCCCGTGGAAAACAGGTGCGAGACGACGCCGAAATCAACCCCTTCGGTGTTGACGACGCGCAGACCTTCCAGATCGACCCAGTAGTACTCGCCGGGTTTCGGCGGCGGCAGAACGGAACGCGGCGCCCACACTTCGGTGCCGCGCATGGCTTCCGCGGCATCGCGATCCTCCACGTCCGGGAGGACGGCGACCAGCCCTTTCGCGGTCTCGCGCCCACGCGCGCCCGTGAGCTCGCGCTCGCGGCCCTGCGCGTCGCGCAAGGTCCAGGGCTGATAACGAAAGATGCTGCGCGGCGGCTCGGTGAAGGATTCGAGCTTGATTTCGCCGCGCACGCCGAACGCGCCGTGGATCCTGCCCAACAGCAACATGCCCGACAGAGCCGGACGCGCTTCGGAGGTCATGACACTGATCGCGGCCACGACGCGCGTGGCCGCAAGGGATCAGGCTGCGGTGGCAGCCGCGGCCTTGGCCGCTTCCTTGTAGAGGTTGCGCACCTTGTCGGTGAGCTGCGCACCCTGGCCGACCCAATGGTCGACGCGGGCGACATCCAGCACGACGCGCTGTTCGTTACCGGCGGCAACGGGGTTGTAGTAACCCACGCGCTCGATGTTGCGACCGTCGCGCGCGCTGCGCTGGTCGGTGACGATGATGTGGTAGAAGGGGCGCTTCTTCGCGCCGCCACGGGTAAGGCGGATCTTGACCATAACGATGTATCTTCCTGTGTAGCCCAGTCGCCAGGACGGCGAGGTAAGCTGGAAAGTATAAGGCATTCAGGCGGTTATGGGGAACTGGCCCCACCCGCCGGCCGGATCGGGTCCCAGGGGCGGGTCGCCAGGGCCTCGGCCAGCCGCCCGGGCAGATCCGGGCCGGTGTCGAACGAGACACCATCGATGGCGGCCAGGACGTGGAGGCCGCGGGAATAGCTGGCAAACGCCGCCTGGAAGCCCGGCAGATCGGCCAGGGCCACCTCGCGCCGGACCTGCTCCATGCCCAACTCCCACAGTCCGCCCTCCAGCAGCTGCTCCATGATCCCCCGCAGCGCCGGCGCCTGCGGCCAGACCACCCGGGCACCGTCCCAGAAACCGATATTCCAGATCGAACCTTCGCTGATCCGTCCCTGCGCATCGACGAACAGGGCATCGTCGTAGCCGTCGAGCCGGGCCTGCCGCCTGAAATGGAACAAGGGGAAGGTGCCGGCGTGCTTGACCTGCGGCAGGACGCGCTCGTGGCGGTAGGTTTTCACTCGCAGCGGCGAAGCGGTCGCCGACGACGGCGGCCCCAGGGCGATCAACACGTCGATGCTGCTCACGCGACCGGGATCGTCGATATCGAAATCGCGGGAGAACACGGTGATCCTCGCCGAGCAGTCATTTGCGTTCGCGGCTTCGAGGATATGCCGCAAATCCGCGATGACACGGTCTGGATCGAGTTCCATAGCGAAAAGCTCGCGCGTGCCCGCCTGCAAGCGTTGCAGATGCAGTTGCAGTCCCTGCACCGCCCTGCCCCGTATCTGCATGACGGTGAAGTGGCTGTAGTTGCGCAATGCCAGCGCGCGCAGATCTTCCGTGGTGGCGGGATGAGCGTTGCAGAACATGAGAGACATGTCAGCCTGCCGAAGTTTCAAAGACGTTGACGTTGAAGCAAGGCCTAAGGAATTCGTCATCCCGGCATCGAGCCGCGCGCCAGCGCAGTGAGGCCGGGATCCCGCCTTTCTGATGACTATCCGAAGAACTGGATCCCGGCTTCCGCCGGGATGACGAGCGTTTGGTTGTTCAAAGATTCTTCAAGACGACGAAGAGAAAAAATCCGCGACTATTCCGACGGCAACAATGCATCCGCTTCGCTCCACCAGCGCTTGATGCATTCCGCCGCCGGCAATGCTGGCGCCAGCCACGCCGACTGTCCGGCCCAGGCCTGCATGCGCGAGACATCGTTCGCCTTCGCCGCAGCCTCGCGCATCGCGGCGGTCAAGCCGCGCTGCACCGGATAGGCGGCGGGACGCGGCGCGTCCTCGCTCGCCGCGGCGCGCACGTAGTCCGTCGCCAGCGAGCGGCCGAGGCGCCCGGAGAAGGCGCGTGTCGGCCAGGTATCCTCCGGCTCCGCCGCCGCGATGGCGTCGGCCCAGCTCGACGCGATGCCCGCTTCCGGCGTGCGCAGGAAACCTGTGCCGATCTGCACCGCGCTCGCGCCCAGCGTCAGCGCCGCGGCGATGCCTCGGCCGTCGGCGATGCCGCCGGCGGCGATCACCGGAACGCGCACGCGATCGACGATACGCGGCAGCAGTGCGAACAAACCGGTCGCCTGCCGCTCGGCATTGGCGGCGTCGAACGCGCCGCGATGTCCGCCCGCTTCGAAACTTTGCGCCACGATGACATCGGCACCGGCGGCTTCCGCCTGCAACGCTTCCGACAACGTGGTCGCGGCGGCGAACCAGGCGATGCCGGCGGCCTTGGCGCGCGCGACGACCTCGGGCGGGAACACGCCCATGATCGAGGAGATTGCGGCCGGACGTGCCTCCAGCGCCGCATCGCATTGCGCGGCGAAATCGTGGAGCTTCGCATCGCCGGCGCTCTGCGCGACCGCAGGGCCCCATTGACCGAGGAATCCGCGCACCGCCGCTTCCGCTTCGGCATCGCGAACAGGCGGCGGATCCGGAGTCCACAAATTGATCTGACAAGGCCCGCCGCTTTGCGCGCGGAAATCGTGCATCCACGCCGTGATCTGCGCGGGCGTCAGCATCAACGCGCCGAGCGCCCCCATGCCACCGGCGTTGGCGACCGCGATCGGCAGTGCCGTCTGCGGCGTTCCCGCCATCGGTCCCAGCAGGATGGGCGCACGCAGGCCGAAGCGTTCGCAGAATGCGGCGGCGTGGGCGCGCGGCGAAGTCATCGCGGCAATGAACGTCTCAGCGGAACGGCATTCCACCGCCGCCCATCATCCCGCGCATGCCGCGCAGCATGCCCTTCATGCCGCCGCGGCCGAGCTTGCCCATCATCTTCTCCATCTGCATGTACTGCTTCATCAGACGGTTGACGTCGGCGGGCGTGGTGCCGGAGCCCCTGGCGATGCGCGCGCGGCGCGAACCGTTGAGCAGCGCGGGATTGCGGCGTTCCTTTTTCGTCATCGAATTGATGATGGCGATCAGGCGCGGCACTTCCTTGCCGGTGACCTGGTTCTTCATCGCATCGGGAATCTGTCCCATGCCGGGCAGCTTGTCCATCAGTCCGGAAAGGCCGCCCATGTTCTGCATCTGTTCGAGCTGGTCGCGCATGTCGTTCAAGTCGAACTTCTTGCCCTTGGCGACTTTCTCGGCGAGCTTCTGCGCCTTGTCCTTGTCGACCTGCTGCTCGACCTGCTCCACCAGCGACAGCACGTCGCCCATGTCGAGGATGCGGCTGGCGACACGGTCGGGATGGAACACGTCCAGACCGTCGGGCTTCTCGCCCACGCCGATGAACTTGATCGGCCGGCCGGTGACGTAGCGCACCGACAGCGCCGCGCCACCGCGCGCATCGCCGTCGGTCTTGGTGAGCACCACGCCGGTCAGCGGCAGTGCTTCGGAGAATGCCTTGGCGGTGTTGGCCGCGTCCTGGCCGGTCATCGAGTCGACGACGAACAGGGTTTCGACCGGCTTCACCGCGGCGTGCAGCGCCTTGATCTCGTCCATCATCGCCTCGTCGATGGCGAGGCGGCCGGCGGTGTCCACGATCAGCACGTCGGCGAAGGATTTGCGCGCGTCGTCGATGGCGGCGCGGACGATGGCTTCGGGTTTCTGATCGGCACTGGACGGGAAGAACGCGACGTCGACCTGCTGCGCCAGCGTCTTCAGCTGCTCGATCGCGGCCGGACGATAGACGTCGGCCGAGACCACCATCACCTTCTTCTTGCGCTTTTCCTTCAGGTGCTTGGCGAGCTTGGCGACGGTGGTGGTCTTGCCCGCACCCTGCAGGCCGGCCATCAGAATCACGGCGGGCGCCGGCACGTTGAGGTTGAGGTCGCTCGCCGCCGAACCCATCACGGTGGTCAGCTCGTCACGCACCACCTTGATCAAGGCCTGGCCGGGCGTGAGCGACTTCAGCACTTCCTGGCCGACCGCGCGCACCTTGATGCGCTCGATCAGCGCCTGCACCACCGGCAGGGCAACGTCGGCCTCCAGCAGCGCGATGCGGACCTCGCGCGTGGCTTCGCGGATGTTGTCCTCGGTGAGGCGGCCGCGGCCGCGCAGGCGTTCGATGGTGCCGGAGAGGCGCTGGGTGAGGGATTCGAACATGGGAGAGAAGGTCAAGAAGCGATCCGGAAGTATACCGGGCGACCGCACTCCGCCCCGCCGGGACCTGTCACCCAGCATCGGGTCCGCGCCTCGCTGTATACTCCCCCCTACTATCCAGGAAGCCGACCGTGAGCACCACTTCAGAGTTGATCCACCGCTATTACGACGCCTTCAACCGCGCCGACTGGGACGCCATGCTCGCCCTGCTCGACGACGGCGTCGCCCACGATCTCAATCAGGGCGAGCGCGAAATCGGCATCGACGCCTTCCGCGCGTTCCTCGCCCGCATGGACCGCAGCTACACGGAACAGTTGCGCGACATCGTGGTACTGGTGTCGGCCGATGGCGCCCGCGCCGGGGCCGAGTACGTCGTGCACGGCACCTACAAAGCCAGCGATGAAGGCCTCCCGCCCGCGAACGGCCAGCGCTACGTGCTGCCCGGCGGCGCCTTCTTCGATATCCGTGACGGCAAGATCGCGCGCGTCACCAACTACTACAATCTGCAGGATTGGATCGCGCAGGTGTCCGCATAACTCCCATGATCGGCTCCAGCACGCACAGCGCGCCACTCATCGAGTGTTTCCGCGGACCGGAAATCGAAACGTACCTGACAGCGGTCGCGAAGCTGCGCATCTCCGTCTTTCGGACGTTTCCCTATCTCTACGATGGCGATCAGGCCTACGAAGAGAAGTACCTGGCGACCTATGCGCAGTCGCCGGATAGCGTGTTCGTGCTCGCGTTCGACGGCTACGACATGATCGGCGCGTCGACCGGCATTCCGCTGACCCACGATGGCGAAGCGTTCCAGCGGCCCTTCGTGGAACGCGGGATGGCGGCCGAGGACGTGTTCTACTTCGGCGAATCCGTCCTGCTGCCGCAGTATCGCGGGCTTGGAATCGGCCATCGCTTCTTCGACGAACGCGAATCGCATGCACGGGCGCTCGGCCGCTTCCGCTGGACCGCGTTCGCCGCCGTCGATCGTGCCAAGGATGATCCACGTCGCCCCAGCAATCACCGCGACAATGACATGTTCTGGCACAAGCGCGGCTACCAGCGCCAACCCGGCATGACCATGCACTTGGCCTGGCGTGAAATCGGCGAACGCGACGAGAGCGAGAAACCGCTGACCTTCTGGCTGCGGCCGCTGGAGCCGACGGCATGAGGATTGCCGTCGCCAAATATCCGATCGGCGCGCCGCGCGATTTCGAGGCCTTCGCGGCCAAGCAGGCGCAGCTGCTCGAAGCCGCCGCCGCGCAAGGTGCGGAACTGGCCGTGCTGCCGGAATACCTGTCGCTGGAACTGGGTGCGAGCTTCGCCGACGACGTGCGCGGCGATCTGCATGCCTCGCTCGCCGCGTTGCAGCCATTGCATGCGCGATGGCTGGAACTGTTCGCGGGCCTCGCCTCGCGACTGCGTCTGCATGTGCAAGCTGGCAGCTTCCTGCTCGCGGCCGGTGATGGCCGGTACCGCAATCGCGCCTATTGGTTCACGCCGCAGGGCGGGCATGGCTTCCAGGACAAGCTGCAACTCACCGGCTTCGAAAAACAGGCCGGCGTGATCGAAGGCGGCGACGCGCTGAAGGTGTTCGAGTTCGGCCCGGTCCGCGCCGGCATTTCCGTCTGCTACGACAGCGAATTCCCGCTGCCGGTGCGCGCGCAATGCGAAGCCGGCGCGCGCCTGATCGCGGTGCCCAGCTGCACCGACACCGAGGCCGGCGCCACGCGCGTGCGCGTGGGCTGCCTGGCGCGGGCATTGGAGAACCGTTGCTTCGTCGCGCAATCGGTCACCGCCGGCATCGCCGAATGGAGTCCCGCGCTGGACGTGAACACCGGAGAGGCCGCCGTGTACGCGCCGATGGATCGCGGGCTGCCCGCCGACGGCGTGCTGGCACAGACGCGCGGCGATCAGGTCTGGACCTGCGCCGAACTCGATTTCGCCGCTCTGGACGCCTCGCGCGCCAACGCGCAGGTGGCCAACGATGGGGACTGGGCCGGGCAGTTGAAGCCCGGGTTGCGCAAGGCGAAGGTCGAAGCGTTCTAGTCAAAGGGAAGCCGCATCTGGTCATCAGGGATGAATGGACGTCGTAACTTGCCTTGCGGCCTTCCTCGACCGGCTCCCGACTTCCCTCGCCGTGTGCGACACTGAACAGATGACAATCGTTCTCATCGCCGTCGTCGCCTATCTGTTTGCGGCCCTCTTGCTGGTGCGTGGCGTCGCCCACGGCGGGGAAAAGCGCTCGTGGTTATGGCTGCTGCCGGCCTTGCTGGCGGCTGGCCTGCACGGCGTGTATCACCTGCTGGTCTGGCGCGACGCCGGCGGCACGGATCTGCATTTCTTCTCGGCGCTGTCGCTGGTCACGCTCGGCATGTCGCTGCTGACCTTGCTGGTCGGCGCCCGCGGCAGCACCGCGGCGCTGGGCGTGGTGGTGTTCCCCATCGCCGCCATCATGCTGACCGGTTATGCCTGGTACGGGCATCATCTTGCCGAAGGGCTCGACTGGCGCCTGCAACTGCATGCCTGGTGCGCGCTGCTCGCCTACGCCACGCTGGCGATCTCCGCGCTGCTGGCGATCATGCTGTGGGTGCAGGAGCGCGCCTTGCGCCGGCGTGAATTCCACGGCTGGCTGCGCGCGCTGCCGCCGCTCACCGAACTGGAAATGCTGCTGTTCCGCACCATCGCCGTCGGCTTCGTGCTGCTGACCGCGACGCTGCTCACCGGCCTGCTGTTCGTCCAGGATCTCTTCGCCCAGCACCTGATTCACAAGACCGTGCTGAGCGTGCTGTCGTGGCTGGCCTTCGGCGCGCTGCTGTTCGGCCGCTGGCGCTACGGCTGGCGCGGCGCGGTGGCGGTACGCTGGACGCTCGCGGCGATGATCCTGCTGGTGCTGGCGTTCTTCGGCAGCAAGTTCGTGCTGGAAGTGATGCTGCGCCGGACCTGACCGGCCACTCCCCTCACGCACGGATTGCGGAAACTTCGACTTCGCGCACGTCGCGGCCCGCGGGCAAGCCCGCAACATGCCGCACTCGGAATCACAGGGGACACGGATGACACGCATCGCCAAGACCACCCGCCGCACCTTCGTACTGACAGGATTGCTCGCCACCGCGCTCCTGGCCACGGACGCTTCCGCCGCCGGCGCACCGCCCAATCCGGCCAAGGCCACGCTCGAACTGGCGAAGAAGCAGTTCGCGCTGCCGCCGGGCGCGGCGATGGAATTGAGCATGCGCGGCAGCACCTCCCGGCCCGAGCAGGCCCGCGACGCGGCGGCTGCGTTCGCCGATGTCCCCTCCGATCAATCGGTCGTGCTCACCGATGACGGCCGCTTCCGCCTGAAGACGCGCACGCTCTATCCGGGGTCGATCGTGTTCTCCTTCCTGACCGTCGGTTCGCCGCAAGGCTCCTCCACCATTGACGAACTGCAGTGGCGCGATGGCACCGAGATCTCGAAGGAAGATGCCGCCAGCGCACGCAAGGATTACGCGGACCTGCTGTTCCTCTCCCCCGCGCTGCTGTTGCGCGATGCGTTGAACCGCAAGCCCGTGAGCAAGCCAGCCACCCGCAACACCGAGCCCGGCGCCACGCAACGCATCGAGGTGAGCTTCAAGGACGCCGCCGGCCGCCCGGCGACGCTGACGCTGGACGTCGCCAACGGCCGCATCGAATCGGCGACATCGGGCACGCGCCGCTTCACCTATGTCGGCTATCAAAAGCAGAAAACCCTGTTGCAACCCACCCGCATCACGCAATACGACGGAGACAAGGTCGCGGCGCGCTGGAACGATGTGAGCACGCTCCTCATGCCCCCGCCTTCCCCGGAGCTCTTCAGCCTGCCCGATGGCTATACCGAAGCCGCCGACCGTGGCCCCTTGCGCGCCACCGATCTTGGCGAAGGCGCCTATCGCATCGACGGCACGCCTTCGGGCTACCACACCGGTTTCGTGGTGGGCGATCGTGCCATTGCGGTCTTCGACGCACCGGTCAGCGTCGAGGAGGCCGAACAGGTCAAGGCCGTGATCGAGAAGACCGCGCCCGGCAAGCGCATCGCCTATGTCGTGGTGTCGCATCCGCATGGCGATCACGTGGCCGGGCTGCGCGCCTATCTCAAGGACGGCGTCGAAGTCGTCACCGGCCCCGGTGCCGGCGTGGCGCTGAAGCGCCAGCTGGGCGCAAGCGCGCAGCTCAAATTGCGCGAGGTGACCAACACGGACGAACTCGATCTCGGCGGACGCACGCTGAAGCTTTACGCGATCAACAGCACCCATGCCTCGAGCATGCTGGTCGCCTACGCGCCCACCTCCCGCACCGTGTTCCAGGGCGATCTGTTCTACCTGCCCGAAGTCGGGCCGGTCCCGCCCGCCTTCGATGGCGCCGGGGAGTTGTCGACGCTGATCACCGCCAGCCAGGGACTGTTTGTCGAGCGCATCGTCGGCGTGCACGGGCGCACCGGCACCCTCGACGACCTCAACCAAAGCCTGGCCTTGCGCAAGGGCGGCGGATTCGCCCGCTAGGCGTTCACGCGGGCAAACCCAACCTGAACGGAATGCTGCAATGCGGCATTCCATTGCTGCAACAATATTTGCATTGACAAATATTGCACGGGATACCAATATCCCGCGCCATGACGATTCCTCCCTGCCCAGTCGCTTCGACCCATTCAGGCCCGACCCTCGGCCTGCTGATCCGCCAACTGCGCGACGGCATCTGGGAACGGATGGAGCATGAGCTCGCCCTCTCCGGCCATCCGCTGACCTTCAGCCAGTACGTGACGATCAAGAAGCTGGCGCTGTCCACCAACGTCAGCGTCACCGACCTGGCCCGCGCCGCCGAGCTGAATCCCGGCGCCATGACCCGACTGCTGGACAAGCTCGCGGCCAAGGGCCTGGTCACACGCGTCGCCGATCCGGCCGATCGCCGCGCCCTCCACATCCACCTCACCGAGGCCGGGCTGAACATCTGGCGCGACATCAAGCAATGCGGTGAGCGCGTGCTCGAATTCTCCCTCACCGGCTTCTCCCATGACGAACGCGATCAGCTGATGCATCTGCTCGAACGCGTCCGCCGCAACCTTTCCCCCACGGGTGATTGAACTCAGGTGATTGAACTCATGCCCAGCCATCTCGCCCTCTCTCCCTGGCGTCCGACCGTCGCCGCTCTGGCGGCCGCGTTGTTCCTCGCCGGCTGCGCCAGCACGCACGGGCTCGCGCCCGAAGGCAAGCTGACGCAGGCCGACAGCCTGCAGACCTCGCGCAGCCTCGACGGTTTCAGCTTCAGCGATGCCGCCTTCCCCACCCAGGACTGGTGGACCGCGCTCGGCGATCCGCAACTCGACACGCTGATCCGCGAAGCGCTCCAGGACAGCCCGTCCCTGGCCGCCGCCGATGCCCGCCTCCGCCAGGCGCAGGCGCAGGCCAATCTGGCCAATGCCGAACGCAAGCCGACGCTCAGCGGCAGCGCCCAATATTCCGGCGTGCAACTGCCGGAAACCCTGGTGGAGCCACCGATGGGTGGTGAGTACATGGGCAGCACGGTGCTGATGCTCAACTTCAAGTGGCCGGTCGATCTGTGGGGCGGCAAGCGCGCGCAGTACGAAGCCGAAGTCGGCGAAGCGCGCGCCACGCAGGTCGATGCGCAGGCCGCGCGCCTGACGCTGTCGTCCAACGTCGCCCGTGCCTACATCTCGCTGGCGCAGGCATTCGATGCGCTCGATGTCGCCGATCGCGAAAGCAAGCGCGCTTCGCACTTGTACGATCTCAGCCAGCAGCGCGTGAAGGCCGGGCTCGACAATCAGTTGCAGTTGCGTCAGGCCGAGAGTTCGATCGCGTCCGCCAAACAGCAGGCACAAGCCGCGCAGCAGCAGATCGACGCCGTGCGCAACGCGCTCGCCGCGCTGCTTGGCAAGGGACCGGATCGCGGACTCGACATCGCCCGCCCGCAACTCCTGCAGGCGCCGACACCCGCCGTGCCCAAGGTGTTGCCCAGCGAACTGCTCGGCCATCGCGCCGACGTCGTCGCTGCGCGCTGGCGCGTGGAATCGGCCAGTCGCGGCATCGACGCGGCCAAGGCTTCGTTCAAGCCGAGCATCAATCTCAATGCGATCGTCGGCCTGGCCTCGTCCGGCCTATCCGATCTTTTCACCAGCGACGCCCTGCTCGGCCTCGGCGGCCCTGCCATCAGCCTGCCGATCTTCGACGGCGGCCGCCTGCGCGGCAATCTGGCCAAGAGCGATGCGCAGTACGACCTCGCGGTTGCCAACTACAACCAGACACTGGTGAGCGCGCTGCACGAAGTCACCGACGCGGTGCAGAGCGCGCGTTCGCTCGACAACCAGATCGTCGCCGCAACGCAGGCGCGTGATGCCGCGCAGGCGGCATGGAAACTCGCCGATACCCGCTACCGCGCCGGCATCGGCACACAGCTCGACGTGTTGTCGGCGCAGCGTCCGCTGCTGCAGTTGGATCAACAGGTTGCGACGCTGCGCGCGCAGCGTTATGCGGCAACGGTCGATCTCGATCGCGCCCTCGGCGGCGGCCTCGTGCTCGCCGCGCCCGAATCGTCTTCTACTCAAGATATTGCGAAGGTCTCCACGCCATGACCACCGAACCCAACCCCCAGGCTTCCGCACCCGCCGCCACACCGGCCGCGCCGAAGAACGGCAAGCGCCGTCGTGCCCTGCTGATCCTCGCCTTCGTCGTGATCGCGGCCGGACTCGGCTGGCTCGCCTACTACTTCTTCATCGCCCGCTGGCACCAGGACACCGACGATGCCTACGTCCAGGGCAACATCGTCAGCATCGTGCCGCAGACCTCGGGCACCGTGATCAGCATAGATGCCGATGACGGCATGAAAGTCGAAGCCGGCCAGCCACTCGTGCATCTGGATCCCAACGATGCGCAGGTCGCCTACGACCAGTCCATCGCCAATCTCGCCAACACCGTGCGTCAGGTGCGCGGTCTGTACAGCACGGTCGATGCCGGCCAGGCCGATCTGCAGGCGCGGCAAGTCGCGGTGGAACAGGCGCGCGCCGACGTGAAGCGCCGCGAAGGCCTCGTCGCCAGCGGTGCGGTCTCGCGTGAAGAACTCGCGCATGCACGCGACCTGCTCGCCTCCGCCGAAGCCGGACTGTCCTCCTCGCGCGGACAACTCTCGCGCAGCCGCGCCCTCGTCGACGCCACCACGCTCAGCAAGCAGCCGCAGGTGGAAGCCTCGGCCTCGCAGCTGCGTCAGGCCTATTTGAACCTGCAACGCTCCGCGATCGTCGCACCGGTGTCCGGTTACGTCGCCAGGCGCCAGGTGCAGCTCGGCCAGCGCGTGCAACCCGGCACCTCGCTGATGACGATCGTGCCGCTGGAACAAGTGTGGGTGGAAGCCAACTTCAAGGAAACGCAGCTCGGCAAGATGCGCATCGGCCAGCCGGTCGAACTGCATGCCGATCTGTACGGCGACGATGTCACCTACGACGGCAAGGTCTCCAGCCTCGGCCTCGGCACGGGCAGTGCGTTCTCGCTGTTGCCGGCGCAAAACGCCAGCGGCAACTGGATCAAGATCGTGCAGCGCGTGCCGGTGCGCATCGAGATCGAACCGAAGCAGCTGGCCGAACATCCGCTCCGCATCGGCCTGAGCATGAGCGTCGATGTGTCGATCAGCGACCAGAGCGGCCCGGTGCTCGCCGCCGCGAAGCAGTCCGCGAAACCGCTGTTCACCACGCAGGCCTACGCCAAGCAGCTCGCCGACGCCAATGCCCTGATCACCCGGATCATCGAGCAGAACCTGCCGGCACGCGCCGGCAGCCTATAACCGCTTCTCCCTTCTCCCTCCGGGAGAAAGTGCCCCGAAGGGGCGGATGAGGGAAGGAGAACCCAGGCTCACGGGAACGCTTCCTGGCAAGTCATTCTCCCTCCCTCATCCGGCGCTTCGCGCCACCTTCTCCCGGAGGGAGAAGGGAAAACCAAAGCCTTCACCTCTATGTCCACAACCGCTTCCGCTGCCGCGCCCGCCCCCCAGGCCGCGTTCCGCCCGCCGAACATGGCGCTGACCACGATCGGTCTGGCGTTGGCGTCGTTCATGCAGGTGCTCGATCTCACCATCGCCAACGTCTCGTTGCCGACCATCGCCGGCAACCTCGGCGCCAGCGCCGACCAGGCGACGTGGGTGGTGACCTCGTTCGCGGTCAGCAATGCCATCGCGCTGCCGCTGACCGGCTACTTCACGCGCCGCTTCGGCGAACTGAAACTGTTCGTCTGGGCGACGCTCGCCTTCTCGATCGCATCACTGCTGTGCGGCCTGGCCGAAAGCATGGGCATGCTGGTGGTGGCGCGCGCACTGCAGGGCTTTGTCGCTGGCCCGATGTACCCGGTGACGCAGGCGCTACTGATCTCGCTCTATCCACCGCATAAACGAGGGCAGGCCATCGCGCTCCTGGCGATGGTGACGGTGGTGGCGCCGATCGCGGGCCCGATCCTCGGCGGCTGGATCACTGACAACTACAGCTGGGAATGGATTTTCTTCATCAACATTCCCATCGGCATCTTCGCCAGCACCGTGGTCGCGACGCAGTTGCGCGGCCGCCCCGAAGTGCTGGAAAAACCGAAGATGGACTATGCCGGACTGATCTCGCTGATCATCGGCGTCGGCGCGCTGCAGGTGCTGCTCGACCTCGGCAACGATGACGACTGGTTCAACTCCACCCGCATCGTGATACTGGCGATCGTGTCGGTGATCGCGCTGACGTTCTTTGTGATCTGGGAACTCACCGAGAAGGACCCGATCGTCAATCTACGTCTGTTCCGGCACCGCAACTTCGCCAGCGGCACCGCGGCGATGGTGGTTGCGTATTCGGCCTTCTTCGCGGTCGGCCTGCTGGTACCGCTGTGGTTGCAGCGCAATCTGGGCTACACCGCGATCTGGGCCGGTTTCGCCACGGCGCCGCTCGGCATCCTGCCGGTGCTGCTGACGCCCTTGGTCGGCAAGTACGCCATGCGTTTCGATCTGCGGATTCTTGCCTCTTTCGCGTTTATCGTGATGGCGGCGACCAGCTTCATGCGCAGCCACTTCAATCTCGATGTCGACTTCCAGCACGTCGCGGAAATCCAGTTGCTGCAGGGTCTCGGTGTGGCGTTGTTCTTCATGCCGGTGCTGACGATCCTGCTGTCCGACCTGGAACCACGCGAGATCGCCGCGGGCTCCGGCCTCGCCACGTTCGTGCGAACACTCGGCGGCAGCTTCTCGGCTTCGCTGACGACGTGGGCGTGGAACAACCGCACCACCATCCATCATGCGCAGCTCACCGAGCACATCAGTGCCTACGATCCCTCAATGCAGGAAACCGTGGCGGCCTTCGGCCGTGGCGATCTGCAGCGTGGCGCGTTCATGCTCGACCGCATGATCACCCAGCAAGCGACGCAGATCGGCTTCAACGAGATCTTCCACCTGCTCGGCATCATCTTCCTGGTGGTGATCGTGTTCGTCTGGATCGCGAAGCCGCCGTTCGTGGCGAAGGCCAGCGCCGCAGCGGCCGGCGGGCATTGAGCGGCGCGAGTGGATGCGAAAAGGGCCGATTTTCCGGCCCTTTCATTTTCAGCCCATGCGGCGTGGCGCGATGCGTTCGTGTTCGGGTTCCGGCGCCGCCACGGTTTGTGCGAGCGTCTGTTCACGCGTGCGCGTGGCATCGATCTCGGCCACGCGCTGCGTGCTCTCGGCCAGCGGCGTGCTCATCGCGAGGGTGGTGTCGACGCTGACGCGGCGGTGCCCCGGATCATCCAGCGCGCCCTGCACCGCGAACGTGAGCTTGCCATCGCGACTGGGCACGACATGCGAAGCCTCGTTCAGGCCGAGACGCGTCATCTCCACCGTGAGCGCGCCCGCCAATTGCTTGCTGTGCTGGTCGGACTGACGGTTGAAGCTCGCATCCAGCCGATGCACGCCATCGCTGGCGCTGCGGAACGTGGCGTGGCGCGGATGGCTCGGGTCGTCCAACAGCGCGGCATGATCGCCACGCTGGTGCGCACGCATCCGCTCCAAGGCCTCGGCTTCGATCTGGCGCGTGCGGTAATCCATGCTCGGCAATACCGTCTCGATCATGAGATGGCGCTGCACCGCCTCGCCGGCGGCGCCCTGCGCGTTGCCGAAGAAAATGCCGCTCTCGATGATGTTGCGAATGCCCGTGGGCGTGCTCGGATTGTGCGTGGCGGCGACACCGACCACGGTACCGACCAGCGTGCCGCCCGCGGCGCCCACCGTGGGGGCCATCGCGGTGGTCCGCTGTACGCGCTCGCCAACCGCATCGAAGCCGGCGTTCACGGCGTCGCCGGCACGGTTCGCCTCGCGGCGGAAGCCCGCGCCTGCCTCTGCGGCACCGCGTTCGACGATCGTAGCGCCCTGTCCGGCCACCGTTCGGATGTCCTGCGCCGTGTTGCGCGCTGTGGTGAGCTCGGCGCCCGCCTGTTGCATCTGCGCCTGGCAATACAGCGCCGTCTCGCGATCGCGTCCGTCGGCAAGATCGCGCAAGGACGGTACCCAGTTGCCGACGCCGCGCAACAGCAGATTGGTGGTGGCGTTGCTCCAGCGCGCGGCTTCGCACTGCGCCATGTCGACGCCGGCGGCGAGATTGCCGCCGACCAGTCGCACCTGCGCCGCCAGTTCGCCGCCGGCGCGCACTTGCATGCCGGTGAGCTGACCGACGGTATTCATTCCCGCCTGCCCCACCATGCCGGTGACCTGCAGGCCGGCCCGATGGCCATCGCCCAGAAGATCCATTCCACGCCCGGTCAGATCGCCGGCGACAGCAACGCCTTCGCCAAGCGTGCGGCCCGCGCGCGCACCGCTCATCGCGACGGAGGCGACATCCAGCAACGGCCTGCCGAACTGCGCGACCTCGCTGAGCGCCATTTCCCGCGGACGATCGACCAGTTGATTCCCCTGCCATGTCATCGGCGTGAGCAGCGGCTGCGCATGACCGGCCGCCACGGGCATGTTGCGCAGGCCCTGCTGCCCGGCCGGGCTGGCGAGTTGCGTCACCAGGTCGGCGGCTTCTCGCCGCGCCGTCTCGCTGTACGGCAATTGCTGGCGCAGCTGACTGTCGAGCAGTTCGCGCGCACCCGGCAGTTGCGCCAGCGTGGCGGCCTGGCTGGCGACGTCGTTGAGCTGCTGCCGGCGCATGGCATCCATGCGCTGCACGCCGGTCTGCGCGTCGGTCAGCACTTCACCGGCAACCTGATAAGCGGTGATGGAGCGGCCGGTGTCGTGCACGGCGCCGCCATGCTGCTGCACGTAGCGCTGCGCCGTGTCCGGATGCAGGCCGGCGGCATTGAAGGTGATGGTTGGCGCGCCGGTCACCGCCGAGGCGGCCGAGGCCAGGCCGCCGCCGAGGGAGTGGCCGGTGATTTCGAAATTCCTGCCCATGCCGCCGCGTTGCAGCGTGTCGGCCAGGCTCATGGCGCGGTTGTAGTAATCAGTCTCCAGACCCAGGCCCTGACGGCCGTTGGTCACCCAGTCCTGCGTCTCGGAACGACGCACCACCGTCTGCCCATTGTCGTTGGCAACGACGGGACCGTTGGAGCCCTTGAATGCCAGCACCGGCCGCGCGTCCGGGCCCATGACATTGGGGTCGGGAATGTAGATCTCGGCACGGAAGGTCGAGTCCCTAGGCTGCAGCATGTTCCTGATGGCATTGTCATCCAGGGGCATGCCGTAGCGCTCACGCAGCAATGCGGGGTGCTCGCTGGCACGCAGCCAGCCGACCGGCGGCGCGCCGCGATGCTCGGCGGAATCGTAGACATCGGTGGCCAAGCCGCCCATCTCGCGGGCATGGTATTGCCGCTGCAGGGCATCGGCGCGTTCAGTCAGGGCCGGGTCGCGATGGACCCTGGCCTGCTCGCGGAACATGTCGATGAAATTGTGTTGCTGCCTCAGCAGCTGCGTCTTCTCTTCGGGAGTACGCGGTGCCGGCGACCCCACCAGCATGTCATCGGTCGGTCCATTCGGTTCAGTCACTGCGGCTCCTTCCCCTGGGCAGCGTCATGCCAAAACTGGCATCCGGTGGCATCCCTGTCAATGGCTGGTACATTGGTTCCAGCCGATCGTAGGGATACGGGATGACAGTCAACGACCTCCGACGCCTCGCCTTTGCATTGCTGCTGGGCCCCCTCGTGGCCTGTTCAGCCCAGCCGGCGGCGGCGCCTCCCGCCAAAGGCGGATGGAATGCAGCCGCTGACTTCGATGGTCCTGCGCAGCCCCTGATCCGTGCAGTCGAGAAGCGGCGCGCCGACGAAGTCCGACGGCTGATCCGCCAGGAAGGTATCAATCCCGATCAGACCTTCACCCGCAATGGCATGCCCCTGGTCGCCTGGCCGATCCTCGCCCGCGACCCGGAGGGCTTGCGCCTGCTGCTGGATGCCGGCGCCGATCCCGATGCCCGTCAATACGAGACCGATGGCAGGCCACGCAACAACGCCATGGTCCTCGCTGCCGGCGAGGACGACCCGCGCTACCTGCGCATGCTCCTCGACCATGGCGGCGACCCTAATACGCTCAGCAACAATTACGAACCGCTGACGTACGTCGCTTTCCTGCGCAACCGCTGGGAAAACGTGCAGTTACTGGTGCAGCGCGGTGCGCACATCAACAAAAGCCTGTCCCAGAGCATGTCCGAGACCAACTCGGACATCAACCTCGGCTTCGACACCGTGATGGGCTGGTACTCGGGATTGGGCGATTTCGACAAGGTCTACTGGCTGCTGCAGCAGGGCGGCGACCCGACGCTGCTGCTGAAGAAGCCGCCCGGCAAGCAATGGGATTCCGAACGCGGACGCATGCCGATCCTGGAATCCATCTTCTGGCTGCCCGTGCAACCACGCATGCTCGAATGGCAGCGCAAATGCCAGCAATTCGTACTGGACAAGGGGTGGAAGCGTCCGCCGCTACCCGACTTCCTGCGCGAAAGCCGTCGTGATCTCGGCTTGCCCGTCGAGGAGAAGGATGTGCCTCTGCCCCCGGCTGAGGCGCCCCGCCCGTCCACGCCTTCACGGTAGGATGCGGCACCGGCAATCGGGGACGTACCGGGGCGGGAGACCAAAGGGTTCATGAGCGAAAAAACGGGAGAGATCGGCGAGTTCCTGCTGATCTCGGCAGGGGCCTTCGCCTATCCAATATTCAACAGCCTGCAGGCGGTGCTGTCGCCCGTGCCGCAAGCGCCGGTGTCCAACGCCGCCCTCGCTTTCATGCTCGGCTACGAGTGCATCGTCTTCGCGGTGCTCTGGTGGATCCTGCGCGCCAGGGGATGGACGGCCCCGCAATTCGGATTGCGCTTGCACAGAAGCGATGTGGCCATCGCACTGCCATTGATGGCGCTTTGCTATGTGGCCTTCTTGTTCGCCTTTGCGATCGCCTCGGATCTGGGCGCCAAATTCCGGCCCGTCGAGGAGTGGCTCCCGATCGAAGGCAAGCTCGACCCCTGGCTGGTCGTGGCGATTTCGGTGGTCAATCCGATCTTCGAGGAAGTTTTCGTCTGCGGCTACACGATCACGACGTTGAGCAGGATCAAAGGCCCCTGGGTGGCCATCAACGTCAGCATCGCCGTGCGCCTCGCCTATCACCTTTACCAGGGCACCAGCGGCGTGCCAAGCATCCTCCCCATGGGATTCATCTGCGCACTCTGGTATGCCCGCACCGGGCGGTTATGGCCGGTGATCATCGCGCACGGACTCATGGATTTCATCGCATTCTACAAATACGTCTGACGCGCAATGCAGCAGTGAACGCCGCTCAACCCGCGGCTTCGATCGCATCCGCCAGACGCTCGACCGCCACCACTTCCATGCCCTTGTAGCTGCCCGCCTTCGGCGCGTTCGCCTTCGGCACGATCGCGCGCTTGAAGCCGTGCGTGGCGGCTTCCTTCAAGCGCTCCTCGCCGTTCGGCACCGGCCGGATCTCGCCGCTCAATCCAATTTCGCCGAAAGCAATCGTCTTCTCCGCCAGCGGCCGATCGCGCAGCGACGACAACACCGCCAACAGCACCGGCAGATCGGCCGCGGTTTCCTGCACGCGGATACCGCCGACGACGTTGACGAACACGTCCTGATCGCCGACGACGATGCCGCCATGGCGATGCAGCACCGCCAGCAGCATTGCCAGACGGTTCTGTTCGAGACCGACGGCGACACGGCGCGGATTCGACAACGGCGAAGCATCGACCAGCGCCTGCACTTCCACCAGCAGCGGTCGCGTGCCCTCGCGCGTGACCATCACGCAGCTACCGGGCTGCTGCGCGCTGCCGCCGGACAGGAAGATCGCGGAAGGATTGGGCACCTCGCGCAATCCCTTCTCGCCCATCGCGAACACGCCCAACTCGTTCACCGCGCCGAAGCGATTCTTGAACGCGCGCAGCACGCGGAAACGACTGCCGCTGTCGCCCTCGAAATACAGCACCGCATCCACCATGTGCTCGAGCACGCGCGGGCCGGCGATGCCGCCTTCCTTGGTGACGTGTCCCACCAGGAACACGGCCGTGCCGGTTTCCTTGGCATAGCGCACCAGTCGCGCGGCGGATTCGCGCACCTGGCTGACCGAACCGGGGGCGGCGGTCAGCACTTCCGTCCACAGCGTCTGCACCGAGTCGGCGACGATCAGTTTCGGGCGCAATGCGGACGCCTGTTCGAGTATGCGTTCGATGCCGGTCTCAGCCAGCGCGTTCAATCCGTCGAGCGGCAACCCGAGCCGCACCGCGCGACCGGCCACCTGCGCCAGGGACTCCTCGCCGGTGACGTACAACCCTGGCAGCACACCCGCCATTTGCGCCAACGCCTGCAACAGCAGCGTCGACTTGCCGATGCCGGGATCGCCACCTACCAGCACCACCGCGCCCTCGACCAGACCGCCACCGAGCACGCGATCGAATTCGCCGATACCGGTCGAGACCCGCGCCTCTTCACTGTGGCGGACATCCTTCAGCGCCGTCACTTTGGGCGCGTCGACCTTCCCCGCCCAACTGGAACGGCGCGCGGCCGGTGATGTGGTCGCGGAACCGAGCGCGATTTCGCTCAACGAATTCCAGGCGCCGCATTCGCCGCACTGCCCTTGCCATTTGCTGTATTCGGCGCCGCACTCGCCGCAGACATAGGCGGTGCGGGTTTTGCCGGCGGATTTGCTTGGGGGCTTGCTCATCAGGCAGGAGGCGCTTGTTCTGGGAATGGAATGGGGAAACGAATGGCACTGTAACGGCAACGCGTCGCTCAGCGCGAGACGCGACCTTCGTTCAGACTACGCGGATAGCGCGAGGTACCATCTTCACGTTCAGCTGCGACGAAAGTCGCCGACGCTCTGCACCGCGATCACGAAACACGCATTCCGCGACATGGCATGCGATGCATTGACGGCGCAATGTCATCGCCGCCGCCTAGACTTCCGGCTCCCCCAAGCAAGCAGGTCATTCCCTATGTGCGGCATAGTTGGTGCGATCGCGAATCGCGATGTAGTCCCCGTCCTGATCGAAGGCCTCAAGCGCCTGGAGTATCGCGGTTACGACTCCGCCGGCATCGCCATCGTCGAGTC
>NZ_JBXAPK010000007.1:0-280094 GCF_058803905.1 Luteimonas sp. GW821-FHT14E02
CGTTTTTCTTTGGTTCGTTTCTTTTGACGCTTATCAAAAGAAATGAACTCGGCCGCGCAGCGGACGAAACGCTTTTGTTCTTGCAACAAAAAAGAACTAAGAAGCAATCCCTTGCCTCTGCGCCGCCAAAAACGCCCGCAACGACGCCGGCTTGATCGGCTTGGTCAACACCCGATACCCCCGCACCCGCGCCGCCTGCTTCAAGGCATCACTCCCATCAGCGGTCAACAACGCACCAGGAATCGCATTCCCGGCCGACTCGCGCAGAAGATCCAGCGCATCGAGCCCATGCAGACGATCATGCAAGTGGTAATCCACCAGCAACACATCAGGCACCGGATCGAGCGAGGCCAATGCCTCGTCGACGGTGGTGGCGCCGATCGCCTGCACCTGCCAGCGTCCCAGCAAGGCGCGCATGCCATCCAATATTTCCGGATCGTTGTCCAGGCACAGCACGCGCATTCCCGCCAACGTATCCGGCAACGCCGATCCTTGGCCTGAGCCGGAAGCATCGCGCCGCCCCGCGGACAGATCGTCGCGCGAGGCGATGCTGATCGCGTGCAGCACGCGCGGCACGCGAATCGAGAACATGCTGCCGCGCCCCAGCTGCGAGTGGACATCGAGGCGATGGTCGAGCATGTGCGAGATGCGCTGGCAGATCGACAATCCCAGCCCCAGTCCCTGCTCGCCCCAGTCGGTGGGCTGCTCGAAGCGGCGGAATTCCTCGAAGATCTGCCGAAGATGATGTTCGGGAATGCCCGGCCCCGTGTCCCACACCTGCAGTTCGATGTGGTCGCCGCGCACGCGCGCGGCGAGGATGATGCGGCCGGCGCGGGTGTAGCGCAGTGCATTCGCGATGAAGTTCTGCAGGACGCGGCGCAGCAGGCGGCGGTCGCTGCGCACCGGTCGCGGATGTCCCGAAGCGGGATGCAGGCGCAGGTCGATGCCGCGGCTGGCGGCGATCGGGGCGTATTGTTCGAGCAGTTGCCGCAGCAGGTCGCCGGCGTCGAAGTCCGAGAGCACCGGTTGCAGGGCGCCGGCGTCCAGGCGCGAGATGTCGAGCAGGCCGTCGAGCAATTCCTCGGCGGCGCGTAGCGAGGTGTCGACGCGTTCGGCGAAATGCTGCTGTTCGCCGGCATCGGAACTCTCGCGTAATGCCGAGGTGAACAGTCGCGCGGCGTTGAGCGGTTGCAGCACGTCGTGGCTGAGCGCGGCGAAGAAGCGGGTGCGCGATTGTTGCGCGGCGTCGGCTTCGCGGGTGCGTTCGGCGACGCGCTGTTCCAATGTTTCGTTGGCTTCGCGCAGGGCGCGTTCGGCGCGCTTGTGATCGCTGATGTCGTTGAAGGTCATCACGTAGCCGCCTTCGGGCAGTGGTTCGCCGCGGCTTTCGATCACGCGGCCGTCGCCGCGCTCGCGCACGTACAGGTGCGGGCTGCCGCGGCGCAAATAGTCGAGGCGTTTGCGCACTTCGGCCTCGACCGGCGCGTCGGTGCCGAGCAGGCCGCGCTCGACGTTGTAGCGGATCAGATCGGCGATCGGGCGTCCGATGTAGAGCATGCTCTCGGGATAGTCGAACATCTCCTGATAGTGGCGGTTCCACGCCACCAGGCGCAGGTCGCGGTCGACCACGCTGATGCCCTGCGCCATGTTCTCGAACGTGGCGGCGAGCAGTTGGCGGTTGAAGCGCAGTTCCTGCCCGGTTTCGTCCAGCAGCGCCATCATCGCCGCCATGTCCATGCCCGAGCCTTTCAGCAGGCTGGTCAGCACCAGGCGCGCGCTGGAGGCGCCAAGCGCGGCGGCGAGGAGGCGTTCGGTGAACTGCACCCAGGTGCGGGTGGCGGCGGTATGCGGCTGCAGTTCGCCGCCATGCGATTTTGCGTGCTCGGCGAATGCGCGCTGCGCGGTGCGCTCGCCGACGATGCGTCCGGCCAGCGTGAGCAGGTCGCCGACCTGCACGCCGCTGTGCGAGACGCCGGAGACCAGCGTCTGCCGCGCGGCGTAAGGATCGAGGAAGGGCGCGCTGCGCAAACGCTCCTCGAAACTCGGCCGCCAGCGCGCGGACACCAGCAGCAGGGCGCCGACATTCCCCAGCAGCGACCAGAACGTGCCGTGCGTCAACGCATCCCAGCCGACCAATCCGAACAGCTGATGCGGCCGCAGCCAGCTGATGCCGAACGGTCCGTGATCGAGCCAGCCGCGATCGAACCAGCCGGCTTCGGTGAGCGCCGGCAGCAGCAAGGTGTAGATCCACATCAGGAAGCCGAGCAGCAGCCCGGCTTCCACGCCCTGACGGCTGGCGCCGCGCCAGTACAGGCCGCCGATCAGCGCGGGCGCGAACTGCGCCACCGCTGCGAACGCCATCAGGCCGTAAGCCGCCAGCGTGGTATCGCTGCCGCTGCTGCGGTAGTAGCCGTAGGCGAGCGCGGCGAACAGGACGATCGCCGCGCGCCGCACCCACAGCACGATGGCCACTACGTCGCCGCCGCGGCGTTGCGCCCAGCCGCGGCGCAGCAGTGGCGGCATCACCAGGTCGTTGCTGACCATGGTCGCCAGCGCCACGCTCGCCACGATCACCATGCCGGTGGCGGCGGAGAAGCCGCCGACGTAGGCCGCCAGGGCCAGCCACAACCGATGTTCGGACAGCGGCAGCGCCAGCACGATGCTGTCGGCGTCGACATGCGCGCCGTCTTTCATCAGCAGCATGCCGGCGCTGGCGATCGGCAGCACCATCAGCGAGATCAGGACGAGATAGGTGCCGAACAGCCAGCGCGCGCGGCGGATGTCGGCCACGTTCACGCATTCCACCACGGCGACGTGGAATTGCCGCGGCAGGCAGATGATCGCGGCGAAGGCCAGCAGGGTCTGGCCGATGAAGCCGACCGGCTTGGCGTTCTCGAGCAGCGCGCGCGTGGCTTCGACCGGTTGCAGGTCGCGCGCGCCGAGCCAGCCGACGGCGAAGATGCCCACCGCGATCAGCGCGATCAGCTTCACCAATGATTCCAGCGCGATCGCCAGCATCATGCCGGGCCGGTGCTCGCTGGCATCGACCTGGCGCGTGCCGTACAGGATCGCGAACAACGCCATCAGCGCCGCCACGTACAGCGCCGGATCACCCAGTGTCGACGTGGATGCGTCGTAGCCGCCGAGCACGGCCAGGCTGATCGCCACCGCCTTGTACTGCAACGCCAGGTAGGGCACGGCAGCGATCAGCGCGATCAGGGCCACCATTGCCGCGAGACGCTGCGCGCGTCCGTAGCGGGCAGCGATGAAGTCGGCGATCGACACCGTGTTCTGCGACTGCGCGATCAGCGCCAGCCGTTCCAGGATGCGCCAGCCGAACAGCAGCATCAGCAGCGGGCCCAGATAGATCGGCAGATAACCGAGGCCGGTGCGGGTGGCGGTGCCGACCGCGCCGTAGAAGGTCCAGGACGAGCAGTACACCGCCAGCGACAGGCTGTAGACCAGCGGCCGCAGCCAGGTGCGCCCCTGCGAATACTGCGGATGCCGGTCGCCCCACCAGGCCACCGCGAACAGCAGGGCGGCGTAGCCAACCGAGACGAGGGTCAGGACCCAGTTTTGGACCAAGTGCGAGGCTCCCGGGAAACCCGGCGGAGTGTACGCCCTTCGCCCGGAAGCGCCCTGGTTCGCGCAAATCCATGCCCCTTCACGCGACCGCCACCTCGCCGTCACCGTTGCGGGCAAACGCACTTCGAAGATTTAGATCGATGGATTTGACGATTGTAAAAATAAATTTTGACACCGATCGCAAATATAGAAGCAGTTATTTTGAATTTAGATTCGGATCACGGAACACGGTTCGAAAGAAGATGAACCATTTAATGGTCGACCGCACGGATGGAGAAAAACTCGGAGAAACATCCGGCGGGCTCGGCAAAACCCCTCACACCAACTCAAACCCATCACAGGGGGAGATTATGAAACGGCTTATTGTCGTAGCGGCATTGCTTTGTCTGATGACAGGTCCCGTATTTGCAGCGGGCAAGAAGATTTCTCCAGAAGATACGCAGCGAGCGAAATACGCCGCCCAGATCGCCAAGAAATGGGGCCCGCAAATCCAGAAGAAATTCGGCATGTCTTCCGGTGAATGGACCGAGCAGATGATGGGCACTTACGCCGGTGCCGACCTCATGAACATGAAGCGCGCGGCTGAAGCCACGAGCTTCGACGCGATGTCCGGTGCGCTGTTCGGCGGCAGTTCGGCCGCGAACATGGCGCTGGCGCGGCCGACCGCGATTGGCAGCACGGAAAATGACCTGGTATTTACTCCAGTGGCGCCGTGCCGCATCGTCGATACCCGCGTTGCCGGTGGTCCCCTCGCCGCGAACGGGACGCGTAGTTTTGTCGGCTGGACGGCGACCAATTATTCCGCCCAGGGCGGTTCGGCGACGAATTGCGGTATTCCGGAAAATGCGTCCGCGCTTGTTGCCAACGTGGTGGCGGTCAATACCGTGCAGCCAGTGGGTTATCTGGTGGCATGGCCCTCGAATACCGATCGGCCGAATGCGGCCACGGTCAACTTTGTCGGTTCCGACATTGGCAACTTGTTCGTCCTGAAGCTGTGCCGTCCGGGCTGCGCGACCCAGTTCTCCGTGTTCAGCACCTCGCAGACGCAGGTGGTCCTCGACGTCTACGGCTACTACATGGAGCCGGTCGCCACGGCGCTGGATTGCGTGGTCGTGACCAAGGACGCGCCGCTGCTGAACCTGGAATTCCAGAACGTCACCGCATCCTGCGCGGCCGGCTACACCGCCGTCGGCGGTGGCTGCACCGGTCCGCTCGGCCTGCAGATTGGCGGTTCCACCCCCGCCGCGACCGCCGGCAAGCCGACGGGCTGGACCTGCCGGTTGGGCGGCATCCTGAGCGGCCTGTTGGGCGGTCGCGTGGACGCCACCTGCTGCCGTCTCCCGGGACGCTAGTAGCCCGATCCACGGACTAAATGCTTTACTAGAGGGCACGGGGTCTTTGAGACCCCGTGCTTTTTTTCGTGGTCCGTTCAAGGAAACCCCGTGCATCTGAGTTCGATGCAACACATGCAGGATCTCGTCTCGAGATACGTGCAGCGCGGCAAGCCGCAACGCGTCGTGGATATCGGTAGCTACGACATCAACGGCAGCTACAAGCAGTATTTCGACGATCCGGCCTGGCGGTACACCGGCGTCGATCTGGAAGCAGGCCCGAACGTCGATGTCGTGCTGGAATCACCGTACGTCCTGCCGTTCAAGTCGAATTCGGTCGACGTGCTGGTGTCCGGGCAGGCGATCGAGCACATGGATTTCTTCTGGGTGAGCTGGCTGGAGATGGTGCGCGTCGTCGCGCCCGGCGGCCTGATCTTCCTGTTGGCGCCCTCGCGTGGTTACGAGCACCGTTATCCGGTCGACTGCTGGCGTTTCTATCCCGACGGCTTCGATGCGCTGGCGCGCTGGGCCGGCGTGGAGCCCCTGGAGATCACCACGGACTGGGAGCCGCACGAGGATGAGGCCAGCTCGAACTGGGGAGACACGGTGGGCGTGTTCCGCGTCGGCCGGATCACGGCATGGGAACGACTCAAGCAGTCGGTCATCCTGAATCTCTCGCGGCAAATGCTGCGCGCCCGCCATGCCAACACGCGTCCGCAGCGGCATGGTGGCCGCGATCTTCTGGAAACCTGAGGCGCTCGATCAAAGAGCCGAGCTCGATCGGCACTTTCTCCATCGTCATTCCGGCTTTCGCCGGAATGACGGCCATGTCGATCGGATGTGCCGAGGTACTCGTGACGGCACCGCGTTCGGCCCCCGCCCTCACAAGAAAGAATCAGCCAGCCGCGCGATCCCCTCGCGGCTGCGCTGCCAGGTGGGACGTCGACGCCAGGTCTCTTGATCGACGAAATCCGACTGGGCCAGGTAATCGTCCTCGATCGCGCGCAGGCGCGCGACCACGGCGGCGTCGTAGCAGAGCAGGCCGACTTCCGCATTGAGCGCGAAGGAGCGGATGTCGAGATTGATCGAGCCGACGAGCGCGATGTCGCCGTCCACGCGCAGATGCTTGGCGTGCAGGAAATGCGGACGGTACAGCGCGATGCGCACGCCCGCGGCGAGCAGTTCCTCGTAGTAGGCCGTCTGCGCCCAGGCGGTGAGGCGCTGGTTGTTGCTGCGCGAGAGGATCAGCTGCACGTCGATGCCGGAGAGCGCGGCGATGCGCAGCGCGGTCAGCGTGGCGTCGTCCGGAACGAAGTAGGGCGTCGCCAGCGTCACGCTGCGCTGCGCGCGCTGCACCATCGCCACGACCATGTTGCGCGCGTTCTCGAACGGATAGGCGGGGCCGCTCGGCAGCGCCTGCGCCGGCGTCGTGCCGGCGATCATCGCCGAGATCGATTCGGTTGCGACCGCGAGCGCCTCGCCCGTCTCGATGTACCAGTCGCTGGCGAACAAAGCCGCCAGCTGCAGCACCACCGGGCCCTCGGCGCGCGCCACGACTTCGCGGTTCGGCGTGCCGGGCACGAAGTCCGGTGCCGCCAGGTTCTGCGAGCCGGTGTGGCCGATGCGGCCGTCGATCACCGCGATCTTGCGATGGTTGCGCAGGTCCATGCGCGAGCTGCGCCGCCAGGCGAGTCCGCCGGCGAGCATCGCGCGGACGTCGACGCCGGCCGCGCGTAATGGCTTGGCGAACGCGCGCAGCCCGCGCTTGGCGCCCACCGCGTCGAGCAGCACCCGGCAACGCACGCCGCGCGCCGCCGCGCGTTGCAGCGCCTCGGCGAAGGCGCGGCCGACGGCGTCGTCGAACATCAGGTAATACAGCAGATGCACCTCGTGCCGCGCGGCCTCGATGTCGGCCAGCAGCGCTTGCAGCGACGCATCGTATTCGTCGAACAGCGTGACGGCGTTGCCGGTCATCGGCATGAAATCGCCGAGGGATTCGGCCAGGCGCGTGATGTCGTCTGCGTTGGTCTCCTCGCGCTTGCCGGGCGGTTGCCAGCGCAGCTGCGCGAGCGGCTGCTGCAGTTCGCGGATCAGGCGCGAGGCCTGCGACTGGCGCAGGCGGCGCTGCGTCGCCAGCCAGGGATGGCCGAAGGCCAGATAGAGCGGCAGCCCGAACAGCGGCACGAAGCCGACCAGCAGCAGCCAGCTGCGCGCCGCGGCCGGCGAGCTGCGCGTGGGGATCCAGAACAACGCCGCGATGCGGATCAGCCAGTCGGTGATCAGGATCAGTGTGCTGACGGTGATGGCCGGCAGTTCCATGCCGTCATTGCAGCACGAATCGCGCAAGAGTCCAGTCCGGCGGCCGTTGCGAGCCCGGAACGAAGCAATCCGCCTCGTCGCGGGGCCGCAAAAGAAAAACCCGCCTTGCGGCGGGTTTCTCGAATGACTCGAAGCCGGAAGGCTTACTTGATCTTGCCTTCCTTGTAGATCACGTGCTTCCGAACGACGGGGTCGTACTTCTTGACCTCCATCTTGTTCGGCGTGTTCTTCTTGTTCTTGTCGGTGGTGTAGAAGTGGCCGGTGTTGGCCGAGGAGATCAGGCGGATTTTGTCGCGTTTGCTGGGCATGATGGGCTGTCCTGTTTGGAAAGTCCGGCCAGGGATGGCCGGGCTCTTGCGGAGGGACCCGCGTTAGATCTTTTCGCCGCGGGCGCGCAGCTCGGCCAGGACGGAATCGATGCCGTTCTTGTCGATGGTGCGCATGGCGCTGGTGGAAACGCGCAGCTTCACCCAACGGTTCTCACTGGCGACCCAGAAACGGCGCTCGTGCAGGTTGGGAAGAAAACGGCGGCGGGTTTTGTTGTTGGCGTGCGAGACGTTGTTGCCGGTCTGCACGCGCTTGCCGGTGACTTGGCATACGCGGGACATAACGCACCTCGAAAGGTAATGAGTGCTTCCCTTGGCCAGGGAGGCGGCGGCCCCGGGTTCGATGCCACGCATCGAATCCACGCAATCCGGGAGGGTGTTGACCGCTATGCGGAGGCGGGCGGAATCGCGTTTCCGGCCCGGTCCGGGCCATCGGCCGGACACAGCGAGCCGCGCATTATGCCCGGCCTGGCGGCCCTGGGCAAGCACTTATCCACAGCCACCGCTCCGGGAGGGAGGCGATCAGTGCCCTGCTTTGTCGCGGTGCCAGCCGCGATGCCGGATGTCCAGGTACAGGCTGTAGGCCGCGGTGAAGGCGGGGAACAGGTTCTGGATCACCCCCACCGAGTCCTGCTTCTGCGAGAACACGAAGTAGCTCAGGGTCATCACGCTGCCGACCAGGCTCATGTACCAGAACAGGCGCGGGATCACCGGCTTGCCATGGCGCTTGCTGGCGATGAACTGCACCAGCCAGCGGCCACCGAACATCAGCGCGCCGATCAGGCCGATCAGCTTCCACGGGCTCATGTGCAGCCCGGTCCAGGCGAGCCAGGTGATCGGCTCGTTCATGAAATCGCCGTTCACGCCAGTTCTTCCGTGGCGGTGCGCTTGCTGCGCGTGATCAGCCAGGCCACGCCGCGCAGATCGCGCAGGCCGACCAGGGCGCGGTTGAGGTTGTTGTACTTCGACACGCCGCTGGCGCGATGCCGGTGATTGACGGGCACGCTCACCGTGCGCCAGCCGGCGCGCTGCATCAGTGCCGGCAGGTAGCGGTGCATGTGGTCGAAGTACGGCAGGTCGAGGAAGGCGGCGCGCTCGAACAGCTTGATGCCGCAGCCTGTGTCCGGGGTATCGTCGCGCAGCATGCGGCTGCGGATGGCGTTGGCCCACTTCGAGGCCCAGCGCTTGCTGCCGGAGTCCTGGCGATTGACGCGCCAGCCGGCGAACAGCTTGGTGTCGGGCGTGGCGGTCTCGCGGGTGGCGAGCAGTTTCGGGATGTCGGCGGGGTCGTTCTGGCCGTCGCCGTCGAGCGTGGCGATCCAGGCGCCGGTGGCGGCCTTCACGCCGGTGCGCACGGCGGTGCTCTGTCCGCTCTGCGAGAGGTGGCGGATCACGCGCAGCTCGGGCGTGGTGGCTTTCAGGCGCTTGAGGGTATCGAGCGTGCCGTCGCGGGAGCAGTCGTCGACGTAGACGATCTCGAAAGGAATCCTGCCGCGCAGCGCGGCGACGATCTCTCCGATCAGCGGTGCGACGTTGTCTTGTTCGTTGAACACCGGGACGACGACGGAGAGGTCTGGGGTCTGGGTCATGGTGAGAAGTATGTAGCGCTACTGGCTGAAGCAACCGCAACCGATGAGTACGCAAGCACCGGGGCTTCCATTTGTACGGCGATGTCTAACCTACCCGCCGGGTTGCCGCGGGTCGCTGTTCCGGGTGTCCAGGGCGTTGGCGATGCGTTCGAGACTTGCGTTGAGGCGTTTGATTTCGGCGATGTGATCGGACATGTACTGCCGGGAACGCTCGAAATGCTGCCGCTGCTGCATGAAAGGGCCGCGACGCATGAAAAACAGAAAACTGCCGACAACGAGAAGCACCGGCCCCCAATTGATCAGCAACTGCCAGAAGATATGCATAGGTCTTCCTTGGGAACCGTTCCGAGACTTGATTACTTTCGCAAGCGTTCCAGCACACCATCCAGCGTATCCAGATCGGTGTAGTGAATCACCAGCTTGCCCTTGCCCCCGCGCCCATGGGCGATGCTGACGCGGGTGCCGAGACTTTCCGACAGTTCGGTTTCCAGCGAAGCGATGTCGGCCTGCGGTTTGGCCTTGTTCGGCGGCTTCTTCGAAGCGGTGACAGGCACCTTGCCGGCGGCGAACTGCTGCGCGCGGTGTTCGACTTCGCGCACCGACCAGCCATTTTCGGCGGCGTCGGTGGCGAGCTTGGTGGCCAGCTCCGGCGACAGCGTGAGCAGCGCGCGCGCATGGCCCATTTCCAGATGACGCGCTTCGAGCAGGGCGCGGATCGCTGGCGGCAGCTCCAAGAGGCGCAGCATGTTCGAGACCGCCGCGCGCGAGCGGCCCACCGCTTCGGCGGCCTGGGCGTGGGTGAGGGCGAATTCGTCGATCAGGCGCTGCAGGGCCTGCGCTTCTTCCAGCGGATTGAGATCCTCGCGCTGGATGTTCTCGATCAGCGCCATCGCCACCATGGTGCGGTCGTCGACGCTGCGCACCACCACCGGCACTTCGGTGAGGCCGGCGATGCGCGAGGCGCGCCAGCGGCGTTCGCCGGCGATGATCTCGAAAGTGCGGTCGTGCAGTTCGCGCACGACGATCGGCTGGATCACGCCCTGCGCCTTGATCGATTCGGCCAGCTCGCCGAGCTTGTCCTCGTCCCAGTGCTTGCGTGGCTGGTATTTGCCGGGGGCGAGCGCGTCCACCGGCAGCGTGCGCAGGGTGTCGTTGGGGGTGGCTTCCAGGGCCGGCGCAGCGGCCGCGGCCTTGGGTCCGAGCAGCGCTTCCAATCCGCGTCCGAGCCCACGCTTCTTGGCGGGCTTTTCGATGGTTTTGGCGGCGCTCATGCCGGGTTCTCCGAAGGGGCTTGCTGTGTCGAGGGGGATGCCTGCGGCTGCTCGCGCTCGCGCTGGCGGCGCAACACCTCACCGGCGAGGCCGAGATAGGCGACGGCGCCGCGCGAGGCCTTGTCGTAGCCGACGATGCTCTGGCCGTGGCTCGGCGCTTCGGCCAGGCGCACGTTGCGCGGGACGATGGTGCGGAACACCTTGTCGCCGAAATGTGTGGTGAGCTCGCCCGAGACGGCGTTGGCGAGGTTGTTGCGCACGTCGAACATGGTGCGCAGCACGCCTTCGATCTCCAGCTGCGGGTTGAGCCGCGCCTTGAGCGCGTCGATGGTTTCCATCAGCGCGCTCAGGCCTTCCAGGGCGTAGTACTCGCACTGCATCGGCACCAGTACCGCGTCGGCCGCGGTCAGCGCGTTCAGGGTGAGCAGGGACAGCGCCGGCGGGCAGTCGATGATGATGAAGTCGTAGCGACCGCGCAGTGGATCGAGCGCGCGCTTCAGGCGCTGCTCGCGCTCCTCCGCTTCCATCAGCTCGATTTCGGCGGCGGTCAGATCACTGTTGCCGGGCAGCAGGTCGTAGCCCTCGGCGGTTTCCACGCGCGCGTCCTCGGCCAGCATCTCGCCGAGCAGGACATCGCAGGTGGAGGCCAGCAGGTCGCGCTTGTCCACGCCGCTGCCCATGGTGGCGTTGCCTTGCGCGTCCAGGTCCACCAGCAGCACGCGCTTGGGCGTGGCCGCCAGCGCCGCGGCGAGATTCACCGCCGTCGTCGTCTTTCCGACGCCGCCTTTCTGGTTGGCGATAGCGATGATGCGGGCCATGGGTCCGGGCTGCCTGAGGGCGTGCTGTTGAGAAGGGTTGAAAGCCCGGGCAGCCGCGATGGCGTGGTCGTCCGGATCGGGGATTATGCCCCAGCCGCCGCGCCGCACTGTGCCGGCGGCAGCGGAACCGGGTCGGAAAGCGGCTAAACGCGCGCCACTTCGACGAGATGGCGCTCCGCGCCGAGGCCAGGAACCTGAAGCGGCGAGACGCTGCGCACCCGCCAGCCCGCGGGCAGCGCGGCGATCTCCTCCGCCGGGTGCGCGCCCTTCATGGCCAGCAGGCGGCCTTCAGGTGCCAGCAGGTGGCCGCCGAGGGCGAGGATGTCGGCCAGCGTGGCCAGGGCGCGCGCGGTGATGGCGTCGTAGGCGCCGGGTTCGGCGACGGCCTCGGCGCGGGCCTCGACCACGCGCGCGTTCGCCAGCCCCAGCACGCGCACCGCCTCGCGCAGGAAGCGTGCCTTCTTGCCGTTGGACTCCACCAGCGTGACGCGCAGCCCCGGCACCGCGATCGCCAGCGGGATGCCCGGCAGGCCCGCGCCGGCGCCCAGGTCGGCGAGCGTGGCGATGTCCCGCACGTAGGGATGCATCGCCAGCGAATCGAGCAGGTGCAAGGTCACCATGTCGCGCGGATCGCGGATGGCGGTGAGGTTGTAGGTGTGGTTCCAGCGATCGAGCAGGGCCAGATAGGCGAGCAGCGGCTCGGCCAGGGTGGCGTCGAGCGCCAATGCGCGCAGACCGTCTTCGAGAGGGGCGCGCAAAGTGGTGGAGAGGGAATCGCTCATCGCGGAATTGTAGTGGCTGGCTTCATTGCTGCGATGTGCGATGCGCATCGATGCCCGAAGTACGAAGACTGCCTGTCTCAGTGGCTTTTCGATGCGCCGGGAGCTTGCCCAGGAGCTCCGTCCCCCTACACTCCCGTCATCTCGGCGAAAGCTGGGATCCATGTTGCTGTTGCTCTGCTGTTCCCAAAATCAAAATGGGTCCCCGCTTTCGCCGGGATGACGGGAAATGGTGCTCAAAGGCATGCCCCCAAGCGAAAACAGACGCTAGCGACCTCGCCAAGCCAGCGCCGCCACGTATCCCGGCATCGGCGAGAAGGCATGCAGGGACCACTCCTCCGGCGCGCCGAGCGCCGCATCGCAGGCCGTCATGCGCCAGACCTCGCCCTCGGCGACGAATTCCAGCCGATGCAGCCCGAACACCAGCCCGCGGCCATGCGCCTTCAGCACCGCTTCCTTGGCGCACCACAGGCGCACGAAAGCGGTTTCACGGGTCGCTTCGGGCCATGCGTGCAGCGTGGCCGTTTCGTTCGCGGTGAAGAAGCGTTCGGCCAGCAGCAGCGCACGCGGTCGCGGCCGCAACCATTCGAGATCGGCGCCGACATGGACGTTGGCGCCAAGCGCCACCAGCAGACCATTGCCGCTGTGGCTCCAGCTGACGTCGAAATCGGCGTTCGGGCCATCCAGGCGCGGGCGGCCATGCGCATCGCGCGCCAGGGACAGCTCGAGCGCCGCGGTATTCAACCATTCCGCCAGCTTCGGCCGGACCATCGTCTCGGCCACCGTTCCGTGGCGGTAGGCGCCCCACGCGCAGCGCACGGGGCCGAGTTCGAGGCTGTCGTCGGGATTGAACATGGAGAGCGGATTGGCGTTCATGGGGCGTTCGTGCAGCGAATGCGGGCCTCGCGGCCGGACCTGCATCGACTGCCCAGTCAGCGTAAGCTAATCGCAGGGGAAGTAAGGATAAGGGGAGCGGCATCGATCGCCGCGGAACCAAGAAGAGACGATGTCGGCAGTCATCCAGAGCAAGCTTGCGTCCGCCAGCTCGAGCCTTTCCGCATTGGCCCAGGGGGCGCCGACGCGCGCCATCGCGTTCGACGCGCATCACCGGATTTCACTGGAGACCTTCTTCGCGCACGTGCGCGCGCTCGCCGCGCGCCTGCCGGAGGCCACGCATGCGGTGAACCTCTGCGAGGATCGCTATCGCTTCCTCGTGGCGTTCTGCGCCGTCGCCCTGCGTGGACAGACCACGCTGTTGCCGCCCTCGCGCACGCGCGCGGCGATCGACGAGGTGCGCGCGCTGCATCCGGGCAGCTATTGCCTCGGTGACGGCGAGCCTTGCGGCTGCGCCGAAGCGCATCTGATGCCGCTGCCGCATTACGTGGCGCTGCCCGATCCGTTGCCGCAATGCGACGGCCCGCTGCCCGTCATCGACGACGACGCCCTGGTGGCGATCGGCTTCACCTCCGGCAGCACCGGCACGCCGAAACCGAATCCGAAGACCTGGCGCAACTTCCGCACCAGCACGATGCAGAACCTGGCCGCGCTGGCGGGGTTGTGGCCGGATGACGAGGCAAGTGTCATGCACGTCGTTGCGACCGTGCCGCCGCAGCACATGTACGGCATGGAAATGTCGGTGCTGCTGCCCCTGCACGGCAACGTCGCCGTGCACGGCGGACGGCCGTTTTTCCCACAGGATGTCGCACAGGCGTTGCATGACGCTCCCACGCCGCGCCTGCTCGTGACCACGCCCGTGCATCTGCGCGCGCTGGTGGAATCGGACATCGCATGGCCGCCGCTCGCCGGCATCGTCACCGCGACCGCGCCCTTGCCGCAGCCGCTCGCCGCCGCGGCGGAAGCGCGTTTCGGCTGCGAGGTGCGCGAAGTGTTCGGCTCCACCGAAACCTGCGTGATCGCGCGTCGCCGCACCGCGCGCGAAGAAGCCTGGACGCCGCTGCCCGGCGTGCAGCTCACGCCGCAGCCGGACGGCACGCAGGTGCAGGCCGCGCATCTCGAACAACCTGTCGTGCTCGCCGACCTGATGGAAGTCCAATCCGACGGCCGTTTCCTGCTGCGCGGCCGCCAGGCCGATCTGCTCGAGATCGCCGGCAAGCGCGCATCGCTCAGCGACCTGACGCGCCGACTGCTGGCGATTCCAGGCGTGCGTGACGGCATCGTATTCCAGCTCGACGAGGCCGACGAATATGGCGTGCGCCGCATCGCCGCGCTCGTCGTCGCGCCGGAGTTGCACGAACGCGACATCCTGCAATCCCTGCGCCGCAGCGTCGATGCCGTATTCCTGCCGCGCCGCCTGCAACGCGTGGATGCGCTGCCGCGCAACGAAACCGGCAAGCTGCCGCGCGCGGCGCTGCTGCAGCTGCTGCAAAGCAGCATGCGTTGAACCTGGTTGACGTACCGCCTGTTGCGTCTGCATTCATCTCCGCCACATCACCGTAACGCCGCCAACGCTAGGTTGACTGCGCCGCAGCAGCGCTGAGGCGTATCCCGCTCAACTTTTCAGGAGTCGCAGCATGAATTTCATCATCTGGCTGATCGTAGGCGGCATCATCGGCTGGGTTGCCAGCCTCATCATGAAGCGCGACGCCCAACAGGGCATCATCCTCAATATCGTCGTCGGTATCGTCGGTTCGTTCCTGGGAGGTTATTTCATCGCCCCGTTGCTGGGCACGGGAACTGTCAACAGCGGAGACTTCAGCCTCATGGGCTTGTTGTCGTCGCTGATCGGCGCCGTGATCCTGCTGCTGATCATCAATCTGTTCACGCGCGGGCGTGCGCGCTAAGCCAACGCTCTGAAATCGGTTTGAAGAAAAGGCCCGGGAGACCGGGCCTTTTCTTTGAGCGTGTTCAGAGACCCGAAAATCTGGCTGTCATTCCCGCCTTTGCGAGGATGACGAGCAAAAGCGGGATACCGGAAGACTTTGACTGGCTCTGGAGTCGAATTTTTGGATTGTTACGTTTGCAGCTGTACCCAGACCGGCGCGTGATCACTGGGACGCTCCCAGGTGCGCGGTTCGCGATCGATGTCGGCGGCGGCCGCGCGCGCGCGCAGGGCATCGGAGACCAGGGTGAGATCGATGCGCAGGCCGAGATTGCGGCGGAACGCGGCCTGGCGATAGTCCCACCAGCTGAACTTGCCGGCGTCGTTGTCGTGCAGGCGGTAGGCATCGTGCAGGCCGAGATCGAGCAGGCGCTTGAGCGCGGCGCGTTCTGCGGTGGAAGTGAGGATGTGGTTCTCGTTCCAGATTGCCGCGTCATGCACGTCGCGCTCGTCCGGGGCGATGTTGAAGTCGCCGAGCACGACCAGTTGCGGATGTGTCTGCAACTCCAGCGCCAGCCATTCGTGCACGGCATCGAGCCAGCGCAGCTTGTAGGCGTACTTCTCGGTGTCCACGTCCTGTCCGTTGACCACGTACAGATTGACGATGCGAACGCCGTCGACGGTGGCGGCGATCACCCGCTTCTGCTCATCGTCGAAACCGGGGATGCCGATCTGCACGCTCTCGATGGCGCGGTCGCGGGCGAGGATGGCGACGCCGTTGTAGGTCTTCTGCCCGGAGAACACGCTGCGGTAGCCGAGCCCGGCGAGGACGGTGTCCGGGAACTTGCTGTCCTCCAGCTTCGTCTCCTGGATGCCGACGACATCCGGCTGCGCCGCGCGCAGCCAGTCTTCCAAGTGCGGCAGGCGGACGTTGAGGGAGTTGACGTTCCAGCTGGCGATTTTCATATGGGTGTTCGTTCAACGGCGCCCTAAGGCGGACGCCTCTGCGGCATGGAAGTCAGATCAGGATGGGAAACTTCTGGTTTGTCGTGTGACAAGCCATTTGATGATGTGCGCATGGAGCCCAAAGATGATCGCTCCTAGGCAAAACCATGTGATCAGGTATTCCCAATAGTAACCCGGCTTATGGCCGTCGATATTGAGTATGAAGGCGAAGATAGCGGCCGCGATCAGCGTGGGTAATGCATAGGGTCTTGATCGGACGGAGTAGGATCGCACCAGCAATAGGGCGAAGAGACCAAGCCCCAACACTATTGCAATGGGATAGATGATCTCGGTTCCCATGATCCCTCCGCACTGGCCGCGTGAGTTCTATCGTTATCTGTCGACTATCGTCCGGCCAGCAGCCGCACCATCCGATCCGCCAGCCCACGATACGGCGGCTTGAGCAAATCCGTCGCCGAACGCCGTGATTGCCACAGCACCGGAATCGTCTTGGTCATCGCATCGAACCCCGCGCGGCCGTGATACTGCCCCATACCGCTGGCGCCGACGCCGCCGAAGGGCAGATTGCTGGCGGCGAAATGCAACAAGGTGTCGTTGACGGTGACGCCACCGGCGAGGATGCGGCCCAGAATCTTCTCGACGGTGCCGCGATCGTGGCTGAAGGGATACAGCGCCAGCGGCCGGTCGTGCGCTTCGATCCACGCCAGCGCTTCGTCGAGGCTGCGATAGCTGCGGATCGGCAGGATCGGGCCGAAGATTTCCTCCTGCATCACCTTGGCATCGTCGCCGGGTTCCAGCACGAGGGTCGGGGCGATGAGGTGTTCGGCCTCGGCGCGGATGGGGTCGATCTCGGCCAACGCGATCACGTCGAGGCCGCGCGCGCGCGCGTCGTCGAGATAGCCGCGCAGGCGCCGGTACTGGCCTTCGTTGATGATGCGGGTGTAGTCGCCGGCGTCCTTGAGGTCGCCGTAGCGCGTCTGCGCTTGCGCGCGCAGCGCCTGCACGAGGGCGTCGCGGCGGCTGTGTTCGACCAGGATGTAGTCGGGCGCGATGCAGGTCTGCCCGCCGTTGAACCATTTGCCGGTGGACAGGCGCGCGGCGGCCTGTTCGACCGGATAGTCGGCGGTGACGATCGCCGGCGATTTGCCGCCGAGTTCGAGCGTCAGCGGCGTCAGGTTCGGCGCGGCCGCCGCCATCACCTTGCGGCCGACCGCCGTAGATCCGGTAAAGACGAGATGGTCGAACGGCAGCGCGGCGAAGGCGGCGCCGAGCGCGGCGTCGCCGAGGGCGACGGCGACGCGATCGGCCGGGAACACCTCGGCCAGCACATCACGCAACCAGGCGCTGGTGCGCGGCGCGTGCTCGGACGGTTTGAGGAAGACGTGGTTGCCGGCGGCGATCGCGGTGGCGAGCGGGATCAGCGCCAGGTTCACCGGATAGTTCCAGGGCGACATCACGCCGACCACGCCCACGGGCTCCGGCCGCAACTGCGCGCGCGCAGGCCATAGCCGCCAGCCGGCGCCGACGCGGCGCGGCTTCATCCAGCCGCGCAGATGGCGACGCAGATGGTCGATCTCGGCGACCACGGTCATGGTCTCGGCGATCAGCATCTCGTGCTGCGAGCGGTGGCCGAAGTCGGCGGAGATCGCCTGCAGCATGGTGTCGGTGCCGGCCTTGACGGCGGCGCGCAGGCGGGCGAGGTCGTCGAGCCGCTGCCGCGCGTCCGGCCGGTTGTGCTGCCAGGCGGCGCGCAGGCGGGCGAGGGTGGGCTGCAGGTCGGCGACGGTGGTCTGGGCGGGCATATCCATGCGTTCAACTATAGGCCGAGCGGGGAACGGAGAGTGAAGCGGGGCCGGGCCAGCATGGCGGGGACGCGATTTTGTCCGCGTCTCCCACCTGCCGCGCACTAAAATCCCCCCATGACCGCCAATCTCCGCTCCTATCGTGACAAGCGCCCCGTGCTCGGCGCCCGTGCCTACGTCGATCCGGCCGCCACCGTCATCGGCGATGTCGTGCTCGAGGACGACGTCTCGGTGTGGCCGCAGACAGTGATCCGCGGCGACGTGAATTTCGTCCGCATCGGCGCCCGCACCAACATCCAGGACGGCACGGTGGTGCACGTCAGCCATGACGGACCACACGCCAAGCTCGGCGGGTTCGCGACGGTGATCGGTGCCGACGTCACCATCGGCCACAAGGCGGTGATCCACGCCTGCCGCATCGAGGACGCGGTGCTGATCGGCATGGGCGCGGCGGTGCTCGACGGCGCGGTGGTGCGCAAGCACGGCTTCGTCGGCGCCGGCGCGCTGATCGCGCCGGGCAAGGTGATCGGCGAGGGCGAGCTGTGGCTCGGCAATCCGGCGAAGAAGGTGCGGATGCTGTCGGATGCGGAGATCGAGGCGCTGTACTACAGCGCCAAGCACTACGTGCGGCTGAAGGATGAGTACCTGAGCGGCGGCGTGTCTTAGTGGGGCGCGGTGGCGAGTTCGAGCAGGCGCAGCGTTTCCAGCGCCTGTCCGCGATCCGCGCCGCACATGTCCTCGGCCGGACGCAGCGAGGCGCAGAACGCCGGACGCGACGGTAAGCCGAACAGGCGGCAGCGATAGTCGTCGTCCAGCTGCACGCAAGGGATGCCGGCCGGCTTGCCGTGCGGCATGCCGGGAATCGGCGAGGTGATCGACGGCGCGATGCAGCAGGCACCGCAGCCTTCACGGCAGCGCATGACGGGTTCCGGCAACGAGTGCGGGTTGGGAGCGGATGTTCGCCACGGTAGCCGCTCCGGCATGGGAGGAACAGGGGCACGATCTCCGCGCGTCCGTGTCGCGCGGTCGAAGGCATGGCCGGACTTCCGTCGCAGTTGCTGTAGTAGCATTGTTCCGGGGATAACCCGTCGACGGTGCAGGGAGACGTCGCACATGGAAGAGGTTCGACAGCCTTTCAATCCGTACTCGGCGCCGGCGGCGCCAGTGTTGCAGTCCGAAGCGAGGGACACGGTGGCACCCGCTTCGCGCTGGAAGCGGTTGGGCGCCTATCTTCTCGACGCTGTGGCGTTCTTCGCGGTGCTGTTTCCGGCCATTCTCGTCGATAGCCTCGGGCGGAGCGAGGACAGCCGGATGTCGACCGCGGCGGGTCTGCTGATCCTGGTCGGATTGGTCGCGTTGCTGGTGATCGATCTGATCCTGCTGCACCGGCACGGTCAGACGCTGGGCAAGCGCTTGTGCGGCATCCGCATCGTGCGCAGCAACGGCCAGCGCGCCGGGCTCGGGCGTCTGTTCGGCCTGCGTTATCTGCTGGCGCAAGGTGTTCTGGGGGTGGTGCCGCTCTTCTCGCTGATCGACACGCTTTTCATTTTCGGTCAGGACACGCGCTGCCTGCACGACCTGATCGCCGACACGACCGTCGTCGACGTCTGATGCTCGATACGTTCCGCGAGGTCCATACACCGGAGGGCGTCGCGTTGCAGTTGCCGGCGGCCGGGCCGGTGCCGCGTGCGCTGGCCTGGCTGGTCGACGCCATCATCCGTTTCGGCGTGATGACCGCCTCGAGCATGGCGCTGGCCTTTCTCGGCGAGGTCGGCATGGCCGTGTATCTCATCGTCATCTTCCTGCTGATGTGGGGCTATCCGGTGGTGTGCGAGGCGATGTTCGACGGCCAGACGCCCGGCAAGCGCGCGCTGGAGCTGCGCGTGGTCTCGGCCGACGGCGCGCCGGTGGGCTGGATGGCGTCGATCGTGCGCAACCTGATGCGCACCGTGGACATGCTGCCGTTTGGCTATGCCTTCGGCGTGATCGCCGGGCTCGCCGATCCCTACGGGCGCAGGCTCGGCGACATGGTCGCCGGCACCGTGGTCGTGCACGCGCCGCGCGTGCGCCTGCTGCGCACCGCGCCGAGCGTGAGCGTGCATGCGCCGGCCGTACCGCTGCGTCCGCAGGAACAAGTGGCGGTGATCGCGTTCGCCGAACGCGCCACGCAACTCACCACCGAACGCCAGCGCGAGCTTGCCGAAATCGTCGAGCCGGTCACCGGCACGCGTGGCGAACTGAGCGTGATTCGCCTGGCCGGCATCGCAAGCTGGCTGCTGGGGCGGCGGTGAGATGAGACAGGCGCATTTCATCGCCCGTCACGAGGCGGAATGGCAGGCGTTCGAGAAGTGGCTCGAGGCGCGCGGCGCCAATCCGCGCCAGGCCCGCACCGAGCGCAAGTGGGAAGGCCTGCGCGACGAGGACATGCCGGTGCAGTACCGGCGCCTGTGCCAGCAACTTGCGCTGGCGCGCCGCCGCGGCTACAGCCCGGTCGTGACCACGCGCCTGCAGGATCTGATGCAGCGCGGCCACAACGCCCTGTACCGGCCGGCGCCGCCGCGCTGGCGTCGCGCGCTGGAATTCCTGATCGCCGAATTCCCGCGCCTGGTGCGCGCACAGCGCGGTTGCCTGTGGATCTCGGCGGCGCTCTTCGTCATTGCCACGATCGGGATGTATCTGGCGGTGCAGTGGAAGCCGGAGCTGATCCACAGCCTGTTCAGCCCGAAGCAGATCGCCGGGTTCGAGGCGATGTACGACCCGGGCGCGACGCACAACAGGATCGGCCGCGAGAGCGGCGGCGACCTGATCATGTTCGGCTACTACATCCTCAACAACGTCAGCATCGCCTTCCGCACCGCCGCCAGCGGTTTCCTCGCCGGGATCGGCTCGCTGCTGGCCTTGGCCTTCAACGGCGCGATCTTCGGCGGCATCGCCGCGCACCTGCAGACGGTGGGGCACGGCGATCCGTTCTGGCGCTTCGTGGTCGGTCATGGCGCGCCGGAATTGACGGCGATCGTGATCGCCGGAGCCGCCGGACTGCGCCTGGGGCTGGATCTGCTCGCGCCGGGACGGCGCCGTCGCATCGATGCGCTGATCGAAGGCGGCAAGGTGTTCGCGCGGCTGTGCCTGGGCGTGTTCGCGATGCTGGTGTTCGCGGCGTTCGTCGAGGCGTTCTGGTCGTCGATCGGCTGGATGCCGGCGTGGATCAAGTTTTCGGTCGGTGGCGTGTTGTGGGTTGGCGTGTTGTTCTGGTTGTGGCGTGGGGGGCGTGCCTATGCACGTTAGCGCCTGCTGTCGATTTGAGTGGGAGGGAAAGCAAAAGCGTTTCGTCCGCTACGCGGCCGAGTTCATTTCTTTTGGTAAGCCCCAAAAGAAACGAACCAAAGAAAAACGCTTTCCCCGACAAAGCAGCCCCAGGGTTTCGTTGCTATCAGGATTTTTCGACTCGCCATCCTGGCTCGGTCGAAAAACGGCGCACATCCCTGTGCGCCGCCCTCCGGGTCTCCCGTTGATCCTATCGTTCGAAGATTTTTTGCAGCAAAAAACAACAACAAAGCCATTGCAGGCTCTACTGCTGCTCCAAGGGCAGCGAGGTAGGAGGCTGTATGCGCCTTGAGTCCTTGCGCGTGGAACTGCGCCCGCGCTCGCCCTGGGAAGCGGTGGAACTCGGCACCGCGCTCGTGCGCACCCATGCCCGCGCGATCTGGGGGCCCTGGCTGCTGATCACGCTGCCCATCTTCGTGCTCGTCAACGCGGCCGGGCTGGCGCTGGGCATGGTCTGGCTGCCGTGGCTGGTGATGTGGTGGCTGAAGCCGTTGTTCGATCGCATTCCGCTGTACGTGCTTTCGCGCGCCGTGTTCGGCGAGGCGCCCGGGACGCGGCAGACGCTCAACGCGCAGCTGCGCTGGGGCTGGCGCGCCATGTGGCCGATGCTGTTGTGGCGCCGCTTCAGCCCGATGCGTGCCATGACGCTGCCGGTGGATCTGCTCGAAGGCGTCGAGTCGCAGCGCCTGCGCGAACGGCGCCGCGTGCTCGTGGCCGGCGTCAGCGGCACCACCATCCTGCTGACGCTGACATGCTTTGGCTTCATCGGCGCGCTGGCGATGTCCGGCGTGTCGCTGGCGATGCTGCTGGTGCCGTTCGAATATCTGCCCGAGCTGCGGAACCAGGTTTGGTTGTTCATGGAATACCAGCCGCCGATCTGGCTGGTGGTGGTGTTGCACGTGCTGGTGTGGGGCGGCACCAGCGTGATCGAACCGTTCTACGTCGGCGCGGGGTTCGGCCTGTACCTCAACCGCCGCACGCAGATCGAGGCCTGGGACGTGGAGATCGCCTTCCGCCGCCTGCGCGCGCGATTGCAGGCGGGCGCCACGACACTGCTGCTCGTCGTGGCGATGGCCATGGCGTTGCCCTCGCATGCGCAGGGCAATCAGATGTGCCCGCTGCCGGAGATCAAGGGCGAGGCTGAGACGGCGACGTTGAAGGAAGTCTTCGGCAAGGGTCTGGTCGACGAAGGCTCGTTCAAGGAGGCGGTCGGCCGCGCCTATCGCGATCCGCTGCTGCGCCCGAAGAAGAAGGAAGTGCGCTGGGAAGAGCGCAATCCGGCGGAGAAGAAGGAGTTCGAGCCGCCGCAGATGAAGTGGCTCACTCGATTACTGGAATCGATCGGCCTCATCGGCGAGATCGCCCTGTGGACCGTGCTCGGCGCCCTCGTGCTGGCCCTGGCATTGACCGCGAAACGCTGGTGGCCGTGGCTGCGCGGCGGCTTGTCGGGGCAGCAGGAACCGCCGCCGGTGGATGTGACCGATGCGACGTTGCCGGACATCCTGCCCGATGACATCGCCACCGCCGCGCGCAAGCTGTGGCGCGAGGGACGTCCGCGCCGCGCGCTGGCGCTGCTGTATCGCGCCAGCGTCGAGGTGATGGCTGAACGCGCCGGTGTCGCGCTCGTGCCCGGCGCCACCGAATCCGAATGCCTGCGCGCTTCCAGGCGCATGCCGCAGGGCGAGGATCGCGACGCGTTCTCGCGCATCGTGCGCGTCTGGCAGTACGCGGCCTATGCGCAGCGGCTGCCGGAAGATGCCGAATTCGAGACGCTGCTCGGCACGCTTTCGCAGCGCTTCGGATGGGCGGCATGAGCGCGGGCAAGAACAACAAGGGGCTGATCGCGCTCGCCAGTCTCGGCGCAGCGGTGGTGATCGCGCTGATCGCGTGGTGGTGGCATCACAACTACAAGCGCGTCGAGCACATCGTCCCGCTGCCGCCGCGCGGCGAGGCGAGCTACAACCCGCTGTACGCGCTGAAGCTGGCCCTGCGCAACGAAGGCGTCAAGGTCGATGCGCGGCAACGGCTTCAGCTTGATCAGTCGCCGCTCGGCCGTCACGACACGCTGGTGCTGTACAACGATCCGCGCACGCTGCCGACCGTCGATGTCGATGCGCTGCTCGAGTGGGTATCCGATGGCGGACATCTGCTGTTGCGCATGCCGCCGGAGGAGCACTTCGGCAGCGAGATTCGCCCCAGACAATTGCTGTGGAGCTTGAAACTGCGCCCGATGCCGGACGAATCCGCCTGCATGCCGTTGGGGGCGGAAAAATCAGAGGGTGATTCCGAAACGGAAACCGAAGACGAGGCCGATGCCGAATCCGAACCGCCTGCCGGGCTGAAAAGCCCAAGCAGAGCCGAAGCAGAAGCGGCAGCCGAGGCCGCGGCCAAAGCGGCGGAGAAGGCGGCCCGGATCACGTCGCCGATGCTGTTCTGCGGCAGCGCACGCTTCACCATGGATGGCGTCGAACCGGTGCTGAGTTGGGGCGATCTCGACGCCGGCTACGTCTACGCCCGTCTGGCGCACGGCGACGGCACCGTCGATGTGCTGTCCGATCTGGATTTCCTCGACAACGACGAACTCGAACACCCCGCCAAGCTGGCGCTCGCGCGTCAGCTGCTGCAGCCGGGATGGAAGCAAGGCACGGTGCACCTGATCTACGCCGCCAGCATGCCGCCGCTGTGGCGGTTGCTGCTGGAGAAGGCATGGATGGCGTGGGTGCCGCTGCTGCTGGCCGTGTTCGCCTGGCTGTGGATGCGCAAGCAGCGCTTCGGCCCGCTGCGGCCCACGCTGGAGCCCGGGCGCCGCGCCCTGCTCGAACACGTGCAGGCCAGCGGCGAACACCTCTGGCGCTACGGCCGCGCGCACGTGCTGCATCAGGCGATGCGCGATGCCTTCTTTGCGCGCCTGCGCCGCCGTGATCCGTTGGCCGCCGCGCTCGACGGACCCGCGCAGGCGCAGGCCATCGCCGAGCACACCGGCATGCCGGTGGCCGACGTCGTCCACGCCTTGCAGACTCCCAGACCTTCCGACGGCGCCGATTTCCGGCTCCGCATCGCCCGCTTGATCCAGATGAGACAGAAACTATGAGCGAGACCGAACAGCTTCCCGCACCGATCACGGGCGACGCCCTTGCCGAACGCGTCACGCGCGTGCGCGACGAAGTGGGCAAAGCCTTCATCGGCCAACCCGACGTGCTCGACCAGATTCTCGTCGCCCTGCTGGCCGGCGGCCACGTGCTGATCGAAGGCGTGCCCGGCCTCGGCAAGACCCTGCTGGTGCGCGCGCTGGCGCAGGCGCTGGGCTGCGGTTTCGCCCGTGTGCAGTTCACGCCCGACCTGATGCCCAGCGACGTCAGCGGCCATGCCGTCTACGATCCGAAAACCGAGAGCTTCGTGATCCGGCGCGGACCAATATTCACCAACCTGCTGCTCGCCGACGAGATCAACCGCGCGCCGGCGAAGACGCAGTCGGCATTGCTGGAAGTGATGCAGGAACAGCAGGTCACCATCGAAGGCGCGAGCTTCCCGCTGTCGCCGCCGTTCATGGCCCTGGCCACGCAGAACCCGGTCGAGCAGGAGGGCACGTATCCGTTGCCGGAGGCGCAGCTCGATCGCTTCCTGCTGAAGATCCTGATCGACTATCCCTCGCAGATCGACGAAGCGCGCATGGTGGCCGCGGTCAGTGCAGGACGCACCGCCGCGGATTTCGATCTGTCGCAGGTGACGCAGGTGTCATCGGCGCAGGACATCGTCGCCATGCAGCAGGGCACGGCGATGATCACCGTCGACGATGCCGTCGTGCAGTACGCGGTGCGGATCGCCGCGGCGACGCGGACATGGCCGGGCATTGCACTCGGCGCCGGCCCACGCGGCAGCCTCGCGCTGGTGCGCGCGGGACGTGCGCAGGCGGTGCTGATGGGGCGTGATTTCGTCACGCCGGACGATATTCGCGACATCGCCAAGCCGGCGTTGCGGCATCGCATCGAGTTGGCGCCGGAGCTGCAGATCGAGGGGCAGGATGCGGATCAGGTGTTGCATGCGTTGTTGGCGAAGGTGGAGGCGCCGCGGCAGTGATCTCTTCGCTGCCTTTGCTCGTCATTCCGGCGGAAGCCGGGTTTTTAACAGCCGGATGGCTGGTCATCCAGCTGTTCGCTTCATCGTCGTCCCAGCGAAAGCTGGGATCCATTTTTGCTTTCGCTGTTGCTTGTGCAGAGCAAAGGCGTTTCGTCCGCTACGCGGCCGAGTTCATTTCTTTTGATAAGCGTCACTGCACGCGCAGGAGCGCGTGCGAACGGCGCAGCCGGCCCCGAAGGGGTGAGCGCCATGGATGGCGCGAATCAAAGAAACGAACCAAAGAAAAACGCTTTCCCCGACAAAGCAATCCCAACGTTTCATTGCTATCAGGATTTTTCGACTCGCCATCCATGGCTCGGTCGAAAAACGGCGCACATCCCTGTGCGCCGCCCTCCGGGTCTCCGTGAAGTGCTGACGTCTCGATACTTTTAGAAGCAAAAACAGAACAACCGAATTTCATGGCCAATCCGCTCCACACCGTCATTCCAAAGCCTGCCCCGTTACTGGTAACGGCGCTTGCGCTGTGGGCGGCACTGGGTGTGGTGACGAGTATCGGCTGGCTGCCGCCGCAGGCCTGGATCTGGAGCGGAGCGGGGCTGGCTGTGCTGGCACTGGTCGATGCCTGGCGCCTGCGCCGACGCGCGACGCCGGAGATCGTCCGCGATGTGCCGGAAGCCCTGCCGATCGGTGTCGAGCGGGATGTCGTGCTGCACGTGGAAGGCGGTTCGCGTCGCCAGCGTGTCGACGTGCATGACCTGCATCCCGGCGGTTGGGAAGCGCAGGATCTTCCGCGTCGGATCGCGTTGACGCCGGGCACGGTGTCCAGCTTCGCCTACCGTCTGCGCCCGAATGCGCGCGGCGACTTCGTTTTCGACGGTGTGCAACTGCGTTTGCTGTCGCCATTCCGATTGTGGCGGCAATCGCGCGTGGCGGGCGTGCCACAGCGGGTGCGCGTGTTTCCGAATTTCGCGCCATTGGCGCGGTTGGCGTTGCTGAGCGCGGAGCAGGCCTCGCGGATCGTGGGTGCGCATCTCAAGCGGCGGCGCGGCGAGGGCACTGACTTCCATCAGATGCGCGAGTACCGCATCGGCGACAGTCTGCGCCAGATCGACTGGAAGGCCACCGCGCGTGCGCGCAAGCTGATCTCGCGCGAATACCAGGACGAGAAGAACCAGCAGCTGGTGATGGTGCTCGATGCCGGGCGCCGCATGCGTGCGCGCGATGGCGAGCTGGCGCATTTCGATCATGCGCTCGACGCGACGCTGGTGGTGTCCTATCTGGCACTGCGCCAGGGCGATGCAGTAGGTCTGTTCACCACCGGCAGCGAGCAGCGCTGGGTGGCGCCGCAACGCAGTCTCGGCGCCATCGACACCCTGCTCGGTGCCTGCTACGACCTGCAGCCGCAATCGGTGGCCACCGACTATCTGGCCGCGGCGACCGAGCTGTCGCTGCGCCAGCGTCGTCGTGCCCTGTTGATGCTGGTCACCAATCTGCGCGATGAGGACAGCGAGGATCTGTTGACGGCGGTGCGTATGCTGCAGCGTCGCCATCTCGTCGTTGTCGCGTCCCTGCGCGAGCGTGCTGTCGACGAAGCCCTTGATGGTCCTGCCGACGATCACGCCACCGCGATCCGCGCCAGTGCCGCCGCACGTTATCTGGCGCAGCGCGCCGCGGTGCACGACGCCTTGCGGCGCCATCGCGTCACGGTGCTCGATGTCACCTGCGAACAGCTGCCGGCGGCATTGGTGGAGCGCTATCTGGCCATCAAGCGGGATGGATTGCTGTAGGCGGGCTGCCGTTCCCCCGTTCTGCGGCTGCGGTACCCGAATCATGTGAGGTTTCGGATGTTCGACCCGTTCGCAAACAGCGAAGTGAATCTCGGCAGAGCTGGCTGGTGGCTGCTGATCAGCGTGCTCGGCGGCGGCGCATTGATCGTTGCATTCGAGCAGTTGGCGCTTCCTGTCGCGCCGGTCCTGATCGGCATTCTGCTCATCAACCTGGTTCCGGCCTGGTTCCTTGCCAAGGCCGCGCGTGCGGCAGGCAGGAATCCGTTGCTCTACGGCGTGCTTGCCGTGCTCGGGTCGCCGCTCTCGATCTTGTTGTTTCTCTATCTGCGCAGTCTCGAGATGCCCCCCGTCCAGGTCAAAGGGAGCGAATCGAAATCGGAAATGGAACGCTTCACGTCCGTGATGCGCGAGCATGGCGTCGGCGAAACGGTGTCCGGACTGACGGCTTGGAACGCGTTCAAGGACTACGGCTACGGCGCATATGGGCTGCCGGGCGTCGGACTGCTTTTTCAGGCCGGCACCTACGACTTCTCCGGAGCGGCGCGTTTCCATTTCACGCCGGTCTGTCAGTTCGAGACTACGGCGCCCGATGGTGAGCACGATCATTTCGAGCAGCTGCTTTGCGAACTCGCCTGTCCGCCGCGCGATGAGTTGAGCGGGGTGCAGATCGTGCTGTGGTCGTTCGATTATCCTTCCGCCGAAGCCTTCTTCACGGCTGTCGAGGCGACGCCCGAGTTCCGCATTGCCGCGGCGCAGCCGGACTATCGGGTTTCGATCCGCCACGAACTTGTCTAACGCGCCAAGTGCGGCGCTGTAGACAACGTTGAAGGCGTCCGGGAGCGCTGCCGTCGACGAGCTTGATATTGCGGTCGCCCGAAATCGGACGGCCCGCGGCGCGATCAGTCCGCGGTCATCAGTGCCGCGTTGCGTTCGCGCAACGCTTCGTAGACCTCGTCCGTCTCCGGCCGCACGCCGTGCCACAGCTGGAAGCTTTCCGCCGCCTGTTCGACCAGCATGCCGAGGCCGTCGATCGCTTCGTGCGCATTGGCGGCGCGCGCCCAGGCGAGGAACGGGATCGCCGCTTCGCCATAGCTGAGATCGACGCAGGCGGTGCGCGCGCCGACCAGCGACATCGGCAGCTTCTGCATGCCGCCGTTGCGTGCGGCCGAGGTGGCGTTGATGATCAGGTCGAATTCGCCGAGCGCGGGCAGGTCGGTGTAGTAGCGCGAGTGCACGCGTCCCGGCTGGCCCTGCGCGTCGATCAGTGCGTCGGCGCGGGCGCTGTCGCGGTTGACCACGTACAGGTCGCCGATGCCCGCGTCGAGCAGCGCCGGTGCCACGCCGCGCGCCGCGCCGCCGGCGCCGAGCAGCAGGGTGCGGCGTTCGCGCAGGTCGAGGCCCTGGCGGTCGCCCAGATCGCGCAGCAATCCCGCGCCGTCGGTGTTGTCGCCGCGCCAGTTGGCGCCGTCTTCGGTGCGCGTGAGCGTGTTGACGGCGCCGGCGCGTTTCGCGCGCGGGCTGACGTCGACGCAGAGCTTGAAGGCGGCTTCCTTGAGCGGCAGCGTCACGTTCGCGCCCTTGCCGCCGCTCGCGGCGAAGGCGGCCAGCGATGCGGTGAAGGCCTCCGGGGTCGCTTCGATCGTCTCGTATTGCAGCGCGATGCCGGTCTGCTTCGCGAACGAAGCGTGGATGCGCGGCGAGAGCGACTGTGCGACCGGATGACCGAACAGGGCATGGCGGGATGGGGACATTGCAGCCTCGATTGCTGAAGGAGGATAAGGGTCGGCCCGTATCGTCCGGCCGCGAGACCCGAAGTCAGTCTACTCCCGCGCCGGGCGCCTCGCTTCACAACGATGTGTCATGACGGTGCGTGGGCGGGCGCATTGCGGATCACATTGCCGTCAGTGTGTCTCGCACGGCTTCGCGCAGCAGGTCCGCCAGGCGCGTCACCGCCGGTGCGGGCGTGGCTTCGGCGTGAGACAGACCGAACAAGCTCAGGCCCAGTGTCGGCACGGACGGCAGCGCCGGATCGTCCAGCATGCGCACGCTTTCGGGCAGTCCGATCGGCGTGCGCAGACTCAGGCCGAGGCCGGCGCTCACCGCCGCCCAGATGCCGGCGAGGCTGGCGCTGGTGAAGGCCAGGCGCCACGGGATGCCGGCGCGATCGAGCGCGGCCGTGGCGGCGCTACGCATCACGCAAGGGGATTCCAGCATCACCAGTGGCAGCGGTTCGCGAGGGTCCTGCGGGAATTCGGGCGCACCCGTTCGCGAACCGATCCAGCGCATCGGTACTTCGCCCAGATGTTCTCCCTGCGCCAGAGCATCGCCGGTCTCCCAGGCGAGTGCCAGATCCAGCTGCCCGCCGCGCACGCGATCGAGCAGTTCGGCATTGCGCGCGATGCGCGCCTCGATGCGCACGCGCGGATGCGCGCGCGCGAAGCGGCCGAGGACATTGGAGAGCAGGCTTTCGCCGAAATCCTCCTGCAGGCCCAGCCGCACCCAGCCTTCGAGCGCGGTGCCGCGCAGGGCCGTGGCGGCTTCGTCGTTGAGATCGAGCAGGCGACGGGCATAGGCCAGCAGCGTGTCGCCGGCATCGGTGAGTGCCAGCCCACGGCCGGCGCGACGCAGGATCGGGGTGCCGGCCTGTTCCTCCAGCTTCTTCAACTGCGCGCTGACAGCGGAAGTGGAACGATTCAGGCGCTCGGCCGCCCTGGCGAAGCTGCCCAGTTCGACGCCGACGGCGAAGCTGCGCAGGGCGTCGAGATCGAAGTGGATGCCGCGCATCTAAATTGTCCTGAATTTCAGAACGGTTGATTCGAAATTTCCCGATTTCTTTTACAAAGTTGCGGAACTAGGCTGGTTCCGTCAAGTCCTCCCCTGCAAGAGACCCCGTCATGCCCCAAGACCCCGACTACGCCCGCAAGGCCATCGGCGATCTCGCCCCGACACTGGCCGAACTGACCGACGACCTGGTGTTCGGCGACATCTGGACCCGCCCCGGCCTGTCGCCGCGCGAGCGCAGCCTCGCCACGGTCTCGGCGCTGATCGCCCTCAACCGCACTGAGCAACTGCCCTTCCACCTGCGCCTGGCGATCGAGAACGGCATCGATCGCGAGCAACTGGTCGAGCTGATCACGCATCTGGCTTTCTATGGCGGCTGGCCGGTGGCGTTTTCCGCGATCCGGGTGCTGCGCGAACTGGATTCCACTGGAGCCTGAACCATGCCCTACGCCCGTATCTCCCTGCATCGGGGCAAGTCGCCCGAATATCTGCGGCAATTGTCCGACGGCGTGTACCGCGCCATGCGCGAAGCCTTCGATGTGCCGGAACACGATCGCTTCCAGGTCATCCATCAGCTCGATCCGGGCGAACTGGTATTTGATCGCGACTATCTCGGCGGTCCGCGTTCGGATGATTTCGTGCTGATCGCGATCACCGCCGGTCGCCCGCGCGACGGCGCGACCAAGCGTGCCTTCTATGCGCGCACGGTGGAACTGCTTGCGCAGGCGCCGGGCATCGCGCCGGAGGACGTCATGATCGTGATCCAGACCACGGCGAGCGACGACTGGTCGTTCGGTGGCGGCCGCGCCGGCATCACCGCCGCCGAAGCGGGTGGCATCGATGGAGCCGCACGGTGATCGCGATGCAGTACAGCATCGGCCTCCCGGCGGATTACGACATGGAGATCATCCGCCGCCGCATCGTCGAGAAGGGACCGCTCCTCGACGGATTTCCCGGACTCGGCTTCAAGGCGTACCTGTATGCCGACCGGAACGATGCCGTGCTGCCCAGCCGCGACAATCTCTATGCGCCGTTCTACGTGTGGCGCGACATCGCGGGCATGAATGCGTTCCTGTGCGGGGATGGATTCGCGGCATTGTCGGCAGCGTTCGGGCGTCCGGCGGTGCGCGTCTGGTCGGTGTGGCGGGACGATGCCGCGCCGGACTCGCGTCAGGCCGGCTTGCGATCAGCCGTCTGTGCCAGCCGCGATCTCGTCGTGCTGTCCGGCAATGCCGATCTGAAGGACGCACAGATACAGGCCGCCGCGCGTGCGCGCGAAGACATCGCCGAAGGCGCGCTGGCCGCGGTGGATGCCTACGATCCGCAGACCTGGACTTCGGTGTCGTTCCGCCTCTGGGATCGCTTGCGTCCTGAACTCGCGCGGCCGGATCGCCAACTGTACCGCGTCGGTCATGTTTCGCTGCCGCAGGCCGCGTGAAGCGCGGCCGTGTGCCGGATCGCACTTGTTCGCGGCCGACGCCCTGCACTAGTCTCCGCCGCGACCAGTCGGGGAGAAGGGCGATGGCGATGCGAAAGTTCGCGGTACTGACGCTGGTGTTGGCGTGCGGCTCGGCCGCCGCGCTTCAGGAATTCGGCATCGAAGGCATGGGCGTGGTGTCCACGCCGCATCGCGAAGTGCGTGCCAGCGTGAGTCCGGACGGGCAGCGCATCGTCTGGGGCACCAGCGAGCGCGAAGGCAGTCCCGGTAGCTACGACCTGTGGCAGGCGACCAAGCGCGATGGCCGCTGGGCCGATCCGAAACCGCTCGCGATCGATACGGCGGCGAAGGAATTCGATCCGTTCTTCAGCGCGGACGGCAAGTGGCTGTACTTCTTCTCCGATCGCGCGGGCGGTTTTGGCGGCGATGATCTCTATCGCGCGGAAGTGCTTGCCGACGGCGGCTTCGGCACGCCGGAAAACCTTGGCGCCGGCGTGAACGGCAAAGGCAACGAGTGGGCGCCGGCGACAACGAATGACGGCCAGCATCTGCTGTTCGCCAGCGACAGCTTCGGCGGCGCGGGCGGCCACGACCTGCTGATGGCGCATTGGGGCGGCAAGGCCTTCGTCGATCCCAAACCCGTGCCCGGCATCAACACGGCCGGCGACGAATTCGACGCGACCTGGATCGAGGACGGCAAGGCGATCGTGTACGCCTACGCCAAGGACATCGCGAACGATCCGGTGCGGCTGATGCTGGCGCAATGCGACGGCAAGGCCTACGTCGATCCGCAACCGTGGGCACTTTCGTTCAACGGCCCGCAGGACAACACCTACGGACCGGCGGTGGATCTTTCCAAGCCGGGCGAAATGCTCGTCAACGGCATGGCGAAAGCGCCGAAAGCGGGCAAGCAGGATATCTATCGGGTGCGGACGCCTGCCGTGACGGGCAAGGATGGCTGCGTCGGTTGAATGCCCTTTCCGCGAATCGGGGAGGCATGGTCTACAGCCGTTTCAGATACGAGTGCTGCGTCTTGACCACGGTGTAGCCGAGGCTCGGATAGAAAACGTGTGCTTCCGGGCGCACGATGTTCGAACCGAGAAAGATTTCTTTCACGCCCACATCGCGCGCCCACTGCTCGGCCGCCTCCATCAGCGCGCGACCGACGCCGGTGCGACGCGCCTGCGCATCGACGACGAGCCCGACGATCTCTACACGCTCGCCCATCTCGATCATCACGCGATGTTCGACGCCGACGAAGCCTTGCAGATGTCCGTCGCCATCGTCGGCGACTAGCACGGAATGCTTCGGAGACCCCAGGAGAAACCGCAGGCGTTCCGCGAACGCCTCGACTTCGCCGGGATAGCCAAGCTGCGCCGACAGGCGCGCGATTTCCGAGGCGTCCGCTTCGGCGGCTCTGCGGAGCGAGTATGGAATTTCCATGGAGCGTGGATGCAAATTAGTAAGGAGCAGTCAGCCTTTCGAATGAAAGCGAGGAAAAGTCGTGGAGACAGCGATCGTCTTTGAGTCCCTTCGAGTCGACCTTTCCGACATGCAGGCAACCGGCGACTGTCCATGCGATGCGGTCGCCGTCGACGTCCGCCCATTCCCAATCGGGGAAGGGGACGAGGGTTTCGGTTTTTGGATTCCATAGCGCATGTTCATCGTAGTAGCAGCCTCGACCCGGCGGGTGGTTGAGGCCGGCATGCGCGAACTTGCGCAGACTCCAGTGGTCGTTGATCCGCTTGTCGAAGACGGTGGTCTCTTCGTATTTCGCTTTCTCGATACGTTCCTGCAATTTCCATCCATCGCGCTGGAGCCGGATGTAATACACCCCGAGGCATTCTCCGCCGTAGTATTCGTGCCAGGGATACTCTTGCTTGCGCTTCAGGCCGGAGATGTCATGGCGGGTCTCATGGCCGGAGCCGTCGTTCAACCAGTAGTCGCGAGCCGAGAGGAACAGTCCTCCGCCATGCCAGCAATCGCCTTTCGGGAACAGCGTTAGCGCCTTGAGATACGGCGCTCTCGAAATGGCCGACCAGGAGCCCTTTACGGGACCACTCCAACGCCCGTTCATGGCGAAATAGATCAGATGCTCCCCGTCGGGAGACAAATCGCACCTGCGCTCGTAGATGCGGCCGTTCAACCACTGGCCGATGGTGAATCGATCGTTCTCACGATCCCATCCGATCGTGCAGACGCGCTTGGAGGGACCGCGGCGAATGATGAGACCGGTCTTCGCCTCGCGCGCGAGCAGGACGTGGAGCCGCGGTGGAAAGGCGGCCTCACGCATGATGTCAGCTGTGACCGTTCAACCAGCGCGCGGCATCCAGCGCGAAGTAGGTCAACACACCATCGGCACCGGCGCGCTTAAAGCCGGTCAGCGCTTCCAGCACGCACTTGCGTTCGTCGAGCCAGCCGTTGGCGAAGGCGGCCTTGAGCATCGCGTATTCGCCACTGACTTGATAGGCGAAGGTCGGCACGCCGAATTCGTCCTTCACGCGGCGCACGATGTCGAGGTAGGGCATGCCGGGCTTCACCATCACCATGTCGGCGCCTTCCTCGAGGTCGAGCGCGACTTCGCGCAGGGCCTCGTCGGAGTTGGCGGGGTCCATCTGGTAGGTGGCCTTGTCGGCCTTGCCGAGCGCGCTGGCCGAGCCGACGGCGTTGCGGAACGGGCCGTAGAAGGCGCTGGCGTACTTGGCGGCGTAGGCGAGGATGCGGGTGTGGATGAAGCCTTCCTGCTCGAGCGCGGCGCGGATCGCGCCGATGCGGCCGTCCATCATGTCGCTCGGGGCGACCACGTCGGCGCCGGCGCGCGCGTGCGAGAGCGCCTGTTGCACGAGGGCTTCGACGGTGACGTCGTTGACGACGTAGCCGGTGTCGTCGGTGATGCCGTCCTGGCCGTGCGAGGTGTAGGGGTCGAGCGCGACGTCGGTGATCACGCCCAATTGCGGGAAGCGCGCCTTGAGCGCGCGCACGGCGCGCTGGCACAGGCCGTCGTCGTCCCAGGCGGCCGCGGCGTCGAGCGATTTCGCCTCCGGCGCGGTGACCGGGAACAGGGCGATCGCCGGGATACGCAGTTCGCTCATCGTCTCGGCCACGCGCAGCAGTTCGTCGATCGAGAGGCGTTCGATGCCGGGCATCGAGGGCACCGCGGCGCGGCCGTCGAGTTCGTGGACGAAGACGGGGTAGATCAGGTCGTCCGTGGTCAGCACGGATTCGCGCATCAGCCGGCGCGAGAAATCGTCGCGGCGCATGCGGCGCGGGCGCAGGTAGGGGTAGCTCATGCGGGTAATGATACGCCAGCGCGGTGATCGTCCCGTGCCGGAACGCGATGCTGCGTTTTCGTGCGGCGCATAAAAAACCGGCGCCGCTGGGGCGCCGGTCGAAGCGGACAGTTTGGGTGGCGGGTTCTTATTGACCGCCTGTCATTTCGCCCTCGCGGCACAGCGGGTGACGCTGGCACGCTGGTAGGCGTTGATCAGCCCTTGCGCCTGCAGTGCGTCCGCCTTGGCGTTCATGCAGGTCACGTACTGGCCATGATTGCCAGAGGTGGAACGGCAGATGCGATCCTGGGCCTGGATGTTGGCGCCCGGAATCAGGCCGCCGTCCTCGGAGAGCGGAAGCGCCGTTTCGCACTTGCCGATGCGGGCGTTGGCGCTGTTGACGTTCCAGCCTTCGTCGGCGAACAGGTCCAGGGTCAGATCGACCAGGTAGTTGCTGGCCAGCGAGTCGTTGATCGCCGGTTCCATCAACGCATTCGGCGTGAGCGCGGTGTCGAAGTGCGAGAAGGTGGAACCGCCGGCGACGGTGGTCGGCGTGTACAGCTGCGCGCGTCCGCCCACGTCGGCACCGGCGAGGCGGCCCGGCACGGTGCCGAGGGCGACGTCGATGCTGCCGCCGGACAGCGCCGCGCGTACCGCATTGGCGTCGGCCAGGTTCAGGCTCACCGTCGGGACGTTGGCCGTGATCGTGGGATCGTCGGCCATGCCCGGCGGCGTTCCCGGCGTGCTGGAGGTGGCGACGTTGCCGATCACCACGCCGACAGCGCCGGCGGTTTCGGCATTGAGCGCTTTCGCCTCGAAGCCGCAGGTGCCGCGATTGACGAAGGCGATCTTGCCGGCGAGGCTGCCGGCCGGCAGTGCTTCGCAGGCGTCGGCGGTGTCCGCGCCGGTGCCGTCGTTGGCGAGGGCGAGAGTGCCGCTGAAGTTGGCCGGCGTCGCCGCCGCGCCGAAGGACGCGGTGCCGAAGCTGTAGTTCGCGGTGAGCGCGCCGCTGGCTTTCAGCAGCACCAGATCGTCGAGCACCAGCGGCACGTTGGCGGTGACGTTGGCGCCGTCCCACACCGTGCGGCCGGGCGTGCGCAGCGCGGCGGCGCGATCGGCGTTGGTCATGCCGGCGTTGTCGAAGCGCAGGTTCTTGACGTTGTCGAAGGCGTTGTGGGTGTAGATGTCGTTGACGCCGGGCGTGCCCACGCGTTCGCCGAGCACGCCGCTGCTGTAGCCGACGAAGCCGGAGAAGCCGAGGCCGTGGCCGATCTCGTGCATCACCACGTCGAGGAAGCTGATCTTGCCGGCCGGCGTGTTGCCGTCGAGGCCGTAGTACCAGCCGCTGGTCTCCAGACAGCCGGGGCTGCCGAGGTTGGCGTTGAAGCGGCTGCCGATCTCGATGTCGTTGGGCGCGACGTATTCCGGATCGCCCGCCATCAGGTTGGCGCCGGCGAGCGAATCGGCGAGGGCGATGTGATACCACGCGCCGGGTAGCGGGAAGTCCGGCGACTGCCAGATCCACCATGCGCCGGCCGAGCCGAGCGTGCCGCTGGTGGCGGTGCAGGCCAGCGGCTGGAAGCTGGCGCCGACGCGAATCTCGACGTCACTCTTGAGCAGCGAACCCCACAGGTCGGCGGCGAATTGATAAGCGATCCTGCGCTGTTCGCCGACGCTGGCGCCGGGATTGCCGCCCTCGGGTGCGCGCGGTGTCGGATCGTTGAGGCCTTGCCCGGCGGGATCGAGATTCACGGGCGTGATGACGGCGGCCTGGGCGGCGGTGCCGCACAGCGCGGCGGCCACGAATGCGGAAAGGAGAAGGCGTTTCATTCGCTCACCTCCTGCGTGGCCTGGGATACGTTCTCGTGGTCGTGATCGTTCTCGGAGTAGTGCAGTTGTCCCGATGCGTCCTGTTCCACGGTCAGCGCGCTCATCGCGGAGACCGGCACGCGCATCGACATGCCGCCGCCGGCATGCTTGCGCAGGGTCGCCTGCGCTTCGCTCGCGGTGCGCGGCGCGCGATCCCATTGCGCCGCCGATTGCTTCGGCATCGCCGCGGCGCGTTCGGACAGATCCTTCATTTCGGACGGTGTCAGCTGACGCAGCTTGCGGGTCTTCGGATCGACGCCGACCATCACCTGGTTGTCCGCCGCGGTGCCGGAGGCATCGGCGGTGGATGCGCCGTCTTGCGACGTTCTCGGTTCGGAGGCGTGGGCGGTGAAGCCGACGCTCCATACCAGGCCCAATAACAGTACAACGGGTGTTGCCGTCTTCATTGCAGTTCCTCCAAACGGATGCGGGGGATGACATCTTCCGGCGTGTCGTGCGACACGCCGGGACTGGGTGGAAACGCGGCGGGGATCGTGCGCGGATGCGCGCATCGAGAGGCTCTCCCGGTGCGGATTAGTGTGCGGCGGCGCCTTGGCCGATACAAGAAACATCAGACGATTTTGTCGATGCATGTATGTGCGAACGCAACAAATACAGGGCTGAATCGTTTCGATGATTTTCCGGCGCGATACGCCGGCGAATGTCCACCGCTTTCGCGGTGCGGCGAAACGAAAACGGCCGCCTCGCGGCGGCCGTTGCATGCTTCGGAAATGTTCTGTCAGGACATGTTTATAAGAGCGCGCTTAAAGCACGCCACCGCCCAGCATCAGGCGCACGAGCGCGACCAGGATGACCAGGCCGTTGAGCACCAGGCCGGTCTTGGCGCGGCCGTTCTTTCCGGAGGAGGTGAACAGTACGCCGATGGCGGCGATGATCGCGCCGACGGCGGCGAACGGAATCAGCAACCAGTTCGTGATCCCGACGACCGGAATCAGGGCGACGATCATCCACAGCATGGCGACGATGCCCCAGAGCAGGCTGATCAATCCCATCGGACGGCTCCAGTCAGGCGGACGGCATTGCCCGCGAAAGCAAGGTGGGGAATCCGGCGGGTGCAATCAAGGTGTACGAAGTCACCCTGACGGTCGTCATGTCCGTGCTGTTCACGGAATGGGACGCGCGTCGGATGTCCGCGCGGTGGTGGCGCGCCTGGGGTCAGGCGTGAACGCCGTCGATCTCCACGGCCAGCTCTCGCCGGCAGATGGCGGCGTGCAGGACCACGCGTGGCACGGCATCGCCGAGACGGCGATCGAGCGCTTCGGCGACCAGCGGCAGGTCGTCGCGATCGCGCACGTAGACCTTCAACCGCGAGCCGGCGCCGAACTTCGCCGGCAGCGCCGGCAGTCGCGCGCGCGCGGCGCCGATCAGGGCGTCGAAGTTGGTGAAAGTCTCGTCGAGCTGGGCGAGCAGTTCACCGGCGTGGCGCGTGGCATGTCCGACCACGCTGGCGGTGCCGGAGAGCAGCAGCGGCATCGTGCCGCCGGACGGCGGCAGCATGGCGCGGGCGAAGCTCGGCGATTGCGGGCCGTACTGGCGCGGGTAGTGGTAGGCGCTGACCTGGCGCGGATTCTCCACCGGCGTGCCGGGCGTGCGCGCAGCCAGCCAGTACACCTGGATGACGCGCGCGTCGTCGCAGCGGCCGATCGCGGTCGCCGCCGGCAGCGTCGGCGTGTCGAGCTTGCCGAGGCCGCGCGCACGGCCGACGCAAAACGCACGGTAGCGTTCGTTGTCGCCGTCGCCGAGGGTGATGGCGTCGATGTAGTTCCACATGCGCAGCAGATGCGGCGTGCCGCTGTCGCGCACGAAGGGCGTCAGGCGCGCGTAGGCGTGCGCGGCGGCGGCTTCGATGCCCTCGTCGCCCTCGTCGACTTCGATGACGCCGAACTGGAGTTGCCCGTCCGTCGCCCAGCGAATCTCGCCATCGCGTCCGCGCATGACCGGCGCGTTGGCACGCCAGACTTCGAACGGCGATCGGCCGTAGGGCTGCAGCGGAATGCGCAGATAGCGCGGATCGTCGTGATGGGGCGCCTGCGTGCCGAAACCGAGCACGGCCAGCACGTCGTCGCCCGCGAGCAGGGACGCGGGCGTGTCGGCATCGACGTACTCCACCGTCAGCCGCGGCTGTGGCACGACGCGATCGTGGTCGTGCTCGTGATCAGGAAACGAAGTCAGCGGCCTGCTCATCACGGATTGCCCGGTTGCAGGGTGTCGCCCTTGAAGCCTTCGCGCGGCTGGCGACGGCGCCGCCACCAGTTGCGGACGGCGCGCGGCCACATGCCGATCGCGGTGAGCAGGTAGAAGAAGCGGAACATGCGCAGGCGGCGGCGGATCGCCGGCGTGTCGAACACGTCGCCGGCGAGCATGCCGATCACCGCCTGTTCGATCTGGAAGGTGTTGCGCGGGTTGGCGAACATGTAGCGCATCGTCGGCGAGGTGAAGCGGTAGATGAACCACTTGAACTCGCGGATGCCGGCATTGAGATGGCGCTCCAGCGCCTTCTGCAGTTCGCGCTCGCGCGCCGGTTCGCGCAGCACCGCGTCGACCATCGTCGCGGTGCGCTCGGCACCGTGCATGCCGAGGTAGACGCCGGAGGAGAACATCGGATCGACGAAGGCGTAGGCGTCGCCGACCAGCACCCAGTTGGGGCCGCTCATGCGCGAGCATTCGTAGGCGTAGTTGCCGGTGACATGCACGTCGCCCACGCGTTCGGCGCCCTGCATGCGTCCGGCCACGTCCGGTTCCAGCGCCAGCGTGCGCATCAGGAAGCCTTCGGTGTCGCCCTGGCGGGTCTTCATGTAGTCCGGGTAGCAGACCGCGCCGATGCTCATCACGTCGTTCGGCAGCGGGATCAGCCACATCCAGCCGTGATCGTGGCGATAGATGCTGATGTTGCCGACATCCTCGCCTTCGCGTCGCACGACGCCGCGGAAGTGGCTGAACACCGCCGCCGACTGATGCTTCTCGTTCTTGTGCTTGAGCTTGAACTTGTTGCCGAGGAAGGTGTCGCGGCCGCTGGCGTCGACGAGGTAGCGCGGGCGGAAGACGTGTTCGCCCGTGCCGGGCGCGGCATCGACATCGCGCGCGTACACGACCGGCTTGTGGTCGGCATCGAATTCCACGCGCTCGACCTTCACGCCTTCGCGCGCGTCCACGCCGTGCTCGCGCGCGTGCTCGAACAGCACCCGGTCGAAGTCCTGCCGCTTCACCTGGAAGGCGTGCGGAAACTTCATGTCGTAGGCACGATCGAAGGCGAAGGTGTTGTAGCCGCCCTGGCCGTCGTCCTTGGGGAAGTCGGCGCCGCGCTTGTACACGCCGATCGCGGCGACCTTCTCGAAGGCGCCCAGGCGTTGCAGGATCGGCATGTTCATCGGCAGCAGCGATTCGCCGATGTGGAAGCGCGGGTGGCGGGCCTTTTCCAGTTGGGTCACCCGCCAGCCCTGCCGGGCCAGGAAGGTGGACACCGTGCTGCCGGCCGGGCCGCCGCCGATCACGAGGACATCGAGCCCAGCCCCGTCGAACGGGGTGGCGGAAGGCGCGTCCGGGGCGGTCTGGGGCGTGGTCATCCTGAATACGGCAAACGAGGCGCTGGCAGGCGCGCATGATAGCCGCTGGCTCTCTGAACGGCCCCAGGCTTGCAGACCGGCCCGCGATGCTGGATCGTGGCGCCCCTTCGATCCCAACCCGGAAGCCATGTCCGCGCAAACCGCCGCCGAACGCGAACTCGCCGAACTCCTGGTCGACAGTCTGAACCTGGAAGACGTGCAGCCGGTCGAGATCGACCCGGAGGCGCCGCTGTTCAACGCCGGGCTCGGCCTGGATTCGATCGACGCGCTGGAGCTGGCGCTGGCGATCAGCAAGCGCTACGGCTTCCAGTTGCGTTCTGACAACGACGAGAACCGCCGCATCTTCGCTTCGCTGCGCGCGCTGTCGGCGCATATCGAGCAGAACAAAGCGACGGCCTGAGGGTGTCCACCCCCGCCGACCCGCGATCCCGCATTTTCGGCCTGCAGATCCTACTGGCGCTGGCCTACACGCTGCTGGCGCACCTGGCCAGCGCCCGTGACGACGGCTGCTTCGGCGCGGCCGCGCTGGTCGCGTTGTGGTTGATGCTGTTGCTGCAGCCGCTGGCGAAGGGGCGCCTGCGTGCCTGGGGGTTGCTGATCCTGTTGCTGCTGGGCACGCGCTGGCTGATGCAGGCCGGGCTCACGCAGATTCCGCTATTGCTGGTGCCGGTGGCGTTCGTGGCCCTGGTCGCGGCCTGGTTCGCGCGCAGCCTGCGCGGCGGTCGCGTTCCGCTGATCACCCGGATCGTCGCCGCGATGGACCGCGTGCCGCCGCCGCAGCTGGCGCCGGAATTGCGCGGCTACACCCGCGGCCTGACCCGCGCCTGGGCGATCGCGCTGGCCGTGCTGGCGCTGTTCAATCTGGTGCTGGCGATGATCGCGGTGCCGGACGGCCTGCTGGCGCGCCTGGGCTGGCCGTCGCCGATCGCGATCACGGCTTCGCAGTGGTCGTGGTTCGCCAACCTGGGCACCTACGGGATCATCGGCGGCTTCTTCGTGATCGAGTTCCAGCTGCGCAAGCTGCGTTTTCCCGGGCGCTACCACAGCTTCGTCGATTTCCTGCGCCGCCTGGCCGGGCTGGGGCCGGCGTTCTGGAAGGATTTCCTGCGCTAGTCCGGTTTGCCTGATCGGGTCTCGGTCAGCACCGATCTCTCTCGACCTCGCCGTGATCTGTCCGGCGTGAGTCACTCGTGAGCCGTTTCCCTAGCGCTTGACGAGTCTCGGATCGGGCCGCCCATCGCCTGGGCGGCCTTCGATCGTTCCCGTAGGCCCCATGAGCACGCCGGAAGATGCGGACACCGCAGACGGTGCCGGCCGCCGCTTTCGATGCGTGCTTCCACCGAACGCAATGTCATTCGAGGAGAGAGACGCATGAAAACCGATCCGCGCTGTCGCCATTCCCGCGATTCCGCGCGCAACTCCCTGACCGGGCTGACGCTGGCGATGCTGTCGCTGGCCTGCCTGCAAAGTCTGCAAAGCGCCGCCGCCTCGGAAGGCCCCTTCGACGGTGGTGTGTTTTCCCGGCGCCAACCCGGCGAGCAGGCGTTGCGCGCCTATCGGGACAGTGTCGGGAAGCAGCAGCCCGCGCCGGTGGCCGTCGTCGGCCAATATCTCGCCGACAGCACCGGCACCAGCAACGAACTGATCGTGCTGCTAGACGAGAACGAGGTGAACGTGCGGGCGATGTTGCCGAGATTCGCACGCGATGGCCTGCGTTCCGAGGACGTGCTCGTGCAGGGTGTCAGGAGCGGCGACCGCGACGTGAAGACGACATTCTTGCAGCCGATCGATGCGCGTTATCTGATCACCGACGGCCGGCTCGACGATGCCGGGCGCCGCCTGCTCAAGCGCGACGATCCCCGGTTGCGGCTGCAGCGCTACGTGGTGCTGCGTTATCCCAGTGTCGGTGCCGCCATCCAGGCGCGCAGCGTCCTGATCCGGAAACTCGGGCCTGCGTCGGTGGGCGGCAATCCGAGATTCCAGTGGTCGTGGGCGCCCAACGATCCGTATTTCGCGATCAAGCCCACGGCCACGAATCCCGCGCAGTACCAGTGGGGCGTGCATGCGATGAGCTTCCCCATCGCCTGGGATAAGACGCCAGGGCACGGCTATGTCGCGGCCATCGACACGGGCATCCCCACGAACACGCCTGCCGATCTGGCGGCGAACTATCGCCCGCAATTTTCCGACCTGAGCTCGTCCTACTGGATGGTGGGCCATGGCACTCACGTCTCCGGGATCATCGCGGCGACCGCGAACAATGGCAGCGGCGTCACCGGCGGATGTCCTTCCTGCAGCCTGGCGGTGTTCGGCACGAACCTGGAGTTGAACAGCGTCGCGGGGCATATCGCCAAGCTCGTCGACAGCGGCTTCCAGGCCTTCAACATGAGCTTCGGCTGGCCCAACGATCCAGCGACGATTGTTTGCCCGAATCCGACGGACACCAGCTACAAGCCGATCTGCGATGCCTTGGCCTACGCCAGCAGCCGGGACGTCCTGCCGATCGCCGCCGCCGGCAACTACGAGATGAAGGCGCCGCAGTTCCCGGCGAGCGTACCCTCGGTGCTGTCCGTGGGCGGCCTCGAACTCAACAAGCCGGTCCATCCGGAGACATGGAGCAAGTGGTACTACGGGCCTTTCGTGGAGAACGACCAGAACGTGCTGATCGGCAGCAACTATCCCGGCAGCAGCGGCGTGATGGCGCCGGCGCGCGGCATCGTGTCGACGTTCCCGGCCGGCGACAGCTGGAATCCCGGGTTGCCGTACCGCTGCGCGGATATCGCCGGGGTGGATGATTCCGGTCCCGCCGGCGACGGCGCCGCGAGCTGCACGGGCACCTCGATGGCGGCGCCTTTCGTGACCGCGCTGGCCGGCATCCTGCGTTCGATCAATCCGCGCCTGACGGCCTCGCAGATCCGCGCGAACATCACCGCGAGCGCGGGCAGTTTCACTTCGAACTACGGCATCACGACATGGCTCACCAGCCACGGCCTTCCCAATGCCAATACCGCGGTCAATACGACGATCTCGCAGACCGGCAATCGCCTGACGCCCCTGTTCGCTTTCTACAGTGCCAGCCGCGCCGACTATTTCTATACCTCGGTGCCGCAGATGGCGGCGGCGGCCGTCTCCGGCACGTTGGCGCCGCGCGCGAGCGGTTCGCCGTCGACGATGAGCTACGGCGCGGTCGGCACCGCCGTGAACGGGTATCCGTCCTTCCCCGGCGTGAGTGGCTCGGCGCTGGCGCAGGTCTGGGTCTTCACCACGCCGGTCAATCCCAGGAACGCGGCCGATCCGCTGTGGCCACTCTATCGCCTGTCGTGGAAATGCGGCGATCCCACGCCCACGCCGCCGACCGCGATCTGCGCCAGCTTTCCGAAGCACATCGATGTGGTCTACACCGCCGACCCGGCCGGGGTGAGCGCCTATCAGAGCAGCGGCTACAAGCTGGATGGCATCGAGGGGTATGTGTACTCGAAGAACAGCCGACAGCCGGCCGGCACCGTGCGCCTGATGCGCAAGTACAACCCGGCGCGCGACGACCACGCGATCTTCCCCGAGACCTTGCTCAGTGCCATGCAGGCCCAGGGCTACACGCAGGATTCCGGCAGCGACTGGCTGGGGTACGTGTATCCCAACACCGGCAGCGTGCCGGTGATCCAGTAGCGAACGACGTGGAGGCGGCCCGGCGCCGCCTCCACGCAGCCACGCGCGACCCTGAATACGGGCGTCGCGCGCTTGGGCTCGGGATGGGCCCGGAAAATGAGACTTCGCGCAACGGGCGACGGTATTCTTCTGTCTCCGCCAGTGACGCTGGAGGGGGGCGGGCGCGGTCCGGGTGTGTTTCGGCGCGCCGTTGGCGGCTTCCGGGCCGCAGGGGCCGGTGGATCGCCAGGAACTGGCGGCCCGCGCCTATCATGCGGTCCTGGACCTGCTGAATCCTGTCCCATTGCCCAAGGAGCGCCGCCCACCGGCCTGACCCCGTGGATTTCACCCTCAGCCCCGAACACCCCTGCCTGCCCGGGCATTTCCCCGGCCGGCCGATCGTGCCTGGCGTGGTGATCCTCGACCACGTCCTGGCCGCGATCGAGGCGCGCGACGGCGCGCTCGGCCCGGTGCGGCTGCCGCAGGTGAAGTTCGTGCAGCCATTGCTGCCGGGGGAAAATGCGCGCATCGAACTCGACGGCCAGGCGCCGCGCTGGCGTTTCCGCGTGCTGCGCGAGGACGTGCTGCTCGCTAGCGGCGAGGTGGTGCAGCCCTCCGGGAGGGGCGGGTGAGCAACGCCTGGAAGCAACGCCGCGAGGGCGGCGGCTGGTTCGCGATCTGGCTAATCCGCTCGATTGGCCGCTACGGCGGACGTTCGCTGGCGCGGCTATGCCTGTATCCGATCACCGCGTACTTCCTGCTGCGCCGCGCCGACGAGCGCCGCGATTCGCGCGCCTATCTCACGCGGGTGTTCGGGCGTCCGGCCGGATGGCGGGACGTGGCGCGGCACATCCACACATTCGCCTGCACCATCCTCGATCGCGTGTTCCTGCTCAGCGAGGAATTCCGCCGCTTCGAAGTGCGCGTGCATGGCCTCGACGGCCTGGAAGCGCAACTCGCGCAGGGGCGCGGCGTGTTGCTGTTCGGATCGCACCTGGGCAGTTTCGAGGCGCTGCGCGTGCTGGCGCGGCGGCGGCCGGACGTGAAGATCCGCGTCGTGCTCGACAAGGCGCACAACCCGTCGATGACGCAGCTGCTCGATGCGTTGAATCCCGAGATCGCCGCCGGCGTGATCGACGCCAGCCAGGACGGTCCGAGCCTGATGCTGGCGATCAAGCAGGCCGCCGACGAGGGCGCCCTCATTTCGCTCCTGGTCGACCGCACGCATCCCGGCGCGCCGGTGCAGGTGGCGCAGTTTTTCGGGGAGCCTGCGGAGTTTCCGGTCTCGCCATGGCTGATCGCCTCGGTGCTGAAACTGCCCATCTCGCTCGGCTTCGGTCTCTACCGTGGCGGCAACCGTTACGATCTCCTCTTCGAATCCTTCAGCGACGACGGCATCGACCTGCCGCGTCGCAGTCGCAGCGTGCTGCTGGCTTCGCTCGTTCAGCGTTACGCTGCGCGTTTGGAGCATCATGCGCGCGGTGCGCCGTACAACTGGTTCAATTTTTATGATTTCTGGAATCTCCATGAAGACGCGTCGGAAGCCGCGCGCCTGGCAATGGGGGCTGACACTGGCGTTGCTGGCCAGCGCGATGCCGCTCTACGCCGTGCCGGAGGGTGAGCAGACGCCATCCGCGCCTGCGAACGCCCGGCCTGGGATTGGCCGTGCCGGACACTCCGAAGCCGCCGCCCTCGCGCCAGGGACGGCTACGCAGATTCCGCCGGGCACGAAAAACGGTAGCGATCCCGGCTCGCCCGTCGACGCCGACTGGGTGCTGCGCACACTGGCGCGCCCGGCGCCGATGCGCGCCAACTTCGTCGAGTTCCGCGACTCGCCGCTGCTCAAGGCGCCACTGCGCCTGTCCGGCGAATACCAGCGCCCGGATGACGCCACGATGGTGCGCGAGGTGCGCGTGCCGTATCTGGAAACCACCACCATCCGCAACGGCGAGGTGACCATCGCCCGCGCTGGCAGGAGTCCGCGCAAGTTCTCGCTGTCGCGCGCGCCAGAGATCGCGGGCCTGCCGGCGAGTTTCGGCGCGATGATTTCCGGCGATCACGCCCTGCTCGAACAGACCTACAGCATCGAGGTCGAAGGCACGCGCCGGCGCTGGACGATGACGCTGGTGCCCAAGGCGGCCGCCCTGGCGAGCAAGCTGCGCGACATCAATCTCTACGGCCGCGGCGTGGAACTGCGCTGCATCGAAACGCGGCTGGCCAAGGGCAAGGTCGTGCATCGCACGCTGCTGGCCGGCGCCGCGCGCGATGCCGATGGGCTGACCAACGGGCAATCGCTCGCCGATCTGTGTCGCGGCGAGACGCAGTGACCGGTATCTCGATCCCGTCTCTCCCGCGCGCAGGGGAGACGGGTTTGCCGTCGAGTTTCGACCCATGAATGCCAGGACGCGTCTCGTGTTGGCGCTGCTGTGGCTGGCATTGCTCGCGCTCGCCGCCTGGGCGATCGCGCCGCGCCTGCAGCTCACTGGCGATCTGCGCAAGTTCATGCCCGATGCGGACACGCCGGCGCAGAAGCTGCTGCTCGACGAACTTGGCGAAGGGCCGGGGTCGCGCCTGCTGCTGATCGCCCTGTCCGACGGCGATGCGAAGACCTTGGCCGAACAATCGCAAGCCTTGCGCGAGGCGCTCGCGCGCGACGACAAGTTCACGCTCGTCGCCAACGGCGATGAGGCGAGTTTCGACGCGATTCCCGAGCACCTGCGTCCCTATCGTTATCTGCTGTCGCCAACGCTCGACACGCAGCGTTTCGATGCCGCCTACCTGCGCGACGAACTCGAACAGCGCGTGCAGGACCTCGGCTCGCCGGCGGGCGGGCTCGTGGAGCCGCTGCTTCCCAGCGATCCCACGCTGGAAACCCTCAAGATCGCCGACGCGCTGCAACCGGCGAACGCGCCGCAGCGGCTGTACGGCGTCTGGTTCGATCGCGCCGGCAAGCGCGCCCTGCTGCTCGCGCAGACGCACGCGGCCGGGTTCGATCCCACCGGCCAACAATTGGCGGTGGATGCGATCCGCGAAGCCTTCGCCAAGGTGCGTGGGCAGGCGAAGACATCACTCGTGTTGAGCGGCCCCGGCGCGTTCTCGGTCGAGATCGGCGGACGCACCCAGGCCGAGGCGCAATGGATCGGCAGCTTCGACACCATCGGCCTGATCCTGTTGCTGATCATCGCCTACCGCAGTTGGAAGATTCCTGTGCTCGGCGTGTTGCCGCTGGCCAGCGCCGGTTTGGCAGGACTGGCCACGGTCGCGTTGCTGTTCGACGGCGTGCATGGCATCACCGTCGCGTTCGGGTTCACCCTGATCGGCGTGGTGCAGGACTATCCGATCCATCTCTTCAGCCATCAGCGCCCGGGTGAATCGCCCGTCCACAACGCGCGCGCGCTGTGGCCCACGCTCGCGACCGGCGTCGTCTCCACCTGTATCGCCTATCTGACGTTTTTCTTCGCCGGTGTCGATGGCCTGAACCAGCTTGCCGCCTTCACTATCGCCGGCCTCGCCACCGCGGCGCTGACGACGCGCTTCCTGTTGCCGCATCTGATCGATCCCGCGCCGCGCGATCTGGCGGATTCGCGTTTCCTCGCCAAGGTCTGGAACCGCATCGAGCGCGCGCCGAGGCCGCGCTGGGCGCTGGCGGTGTTCGCATTGCTGGCGCTGGCCGCAATCGCGCTCGCGCCGGGCGCCTTCTGGCAGAACGATCTGGCGAAGCTCACGCCGGTGCCGCCCGATGCGCTGGCCCGCGATGCCGATCTGCGCGCCGAACTCGGCGCGCCCGACGTGCGCTACGTACTGACCGTGCAAGGCCGCGATGCCGAAGCCGTGCTCGCGGCGTCCGAACGCCTGCGCCCCGCGCTCGATCACCTTGTCGCGAACAAGGCCTTGTCCGGCTACGACATGGCCGCGCGCCTCCTGCCCAGCGCCGCGCTGCAACGCGCGCGCCAGCAGCGTCTGCCGAAGACGGCGGCATTGCGGGCCGCGCTCGGTTCGGCGCTGACAGACAGTCCATTCCGCGCCGATGCCTTCAACGATTTCGTCGACGACGTCGCCAAGGCCCGGCGCGCGCCGCCGCTGTTGCGCCGCAATCTCGAAGGCACGCCGCTGGCGACATCCGTATCCGGTCTGCTGATCGAGAGCGGCGACCATGCCACCGCGCTGGTCTCGCTCAGCGGCTTGCGCGACCTGCCCGCGGTCGCTCGCGCCGCGGGCACGCATGGAGCACAGTTGCTTGACATGAAAGCGGCATCGGAATCGCTGGTCATCGCCTATCGCGGCCGCGTGCTCGCCGCGCTCGGCGTCGCCGCGCTGCTGCTGGCCGTTGCCGTCTGGGTCGCCTTGCGCACGCCGCGCCGCGTCGTGCGCGTGCTGCTGCCGATGGCGCTGACCACGCTCGCCATCCTCGCCATCCTGCGGCTGTGCGGCGTCGAGCTGACCTTGTTCCACCTGGTGGCATTGATTCTGGCTGCCGGCCTCGGCCTCGATTACGCCTTGTTCTTCGATCACGCCGGCGATGATCGCAATGATCAACTGCGCACGCTGCACGCACTGATCGTATGCAGTCTGACAACGCTGCTGGTGTTCGCGATGCTGGCGCTGTCCTCGATCCCGGTGTTGCGCGCGATCGGAACGACGGTGGCGATCGGCGTGTTCGGAAACTTCGTGCTGGCGTTGCTCGTGTCGCGGCAGCCGGTCGCGGACGCGCGCTGAGCATCATGGCCATGCTCCGGCGCACCGACATCCAGGCATTGATTCCGCATCAGGGCGCGATGTGCCTGTGGGACGAAGTCCTGGCCTGGGAGGCCGATCGCATTCGCCTGCGCGCGCGCAACCATCGCGACTCCGATCACCCGTTGCGTTCGCAGGACAGATTGCACGCGGTGCACCTGTGCGAATACGGCGCGCAGGCGATGGCGGTGCACGGCGGGTTGCGTTCGCGTGAAAAGGGCGAACCGGTCAAGCCGGGCCTGCTGGTGGCGCTGCGCGATGTGCGGTTGCACGTGACCCGCATCGACGACCTGCCGGAAGCGCTCGAAGGCGAAGCCGAAGTCCTGGCCGAGGCCGGGCTCAGCCAGCAGTACGCATTCCGCATCTTCCATGCCCGTGAATTGATCGCCGAAGGCCGCGCGGCGGTCATGCTCCACGCCCCGGCGACGGCGGGATCGGTTTCTGGATAATAGGACGATGCCTTCCGACACCTCGCCAAAACATGCTCTGACAAGACGTGCTCTGACAAGACGCGCCCTGGTCACCGGCGGCAGCGGCGATCTGGGCGGCGCGATCTGCCGGCGGCTCGCCGCCGACGGGCTGCACGTCATCGTCCATGCCAACGCCAACCTCGCGCGCGCCGAAAGCGTGGCGGCCGAGATCCGTGACGCCGGTGGTATCGCGACGGCAGTTGCCTTCGACGTCACCGACGGCGAGGCGACGCGTCAGGCCATCGAGACCCTGCTCACCGACGGTCCCGTGCAGGTGATCGTCAACAACGCCGGCATCCACGACGACGCGCCGATGGCCGGCATGACCGACGCGCAATGGAAGCACGTGATCGACGTGTCGCTGCACGGCTTCTTCCACGTCACCCAGCCGCTGCTGCTGCCGATGGCGCGCACGAGCTGGGGCCGCATCGTCAGCGTGTCGAGCGTGTCGGCGGTGCTCGGCAATCGCGGCCAGAGCAACTACGCCGCCGCCAAGGCCGCGCTGCACGGCGCATCGAAATCGCTGGCGCGCGAGATGGCCAGCCGCGGCATCACCGTGAATGTGGTGGCGCCGGGCGTGATCGCGGGCGGCATGACGGACGCTGTCTTTTCGCCCGAGACCATCAAGCAGATCGTCCCGGCCGGGCGCGCCGGCACGCCGGACGAGGTTGCCGCGCTGGTCGCCTTCCTGTGCGGGCCCGAGGCCGGCTACATCAACGGCCAGGTGATCGGCATCAACGGCGGCATGGCCTGAGCGGGTATGGTCTGAGCCGGGCGCGTGGCCACATGCATTTATTCAGCGCCGGTGGGGGCGGTTGGCGTAGCATCGCTTCCGTTCACGGCATCATCGGGGGATCGACCATGTTCCGCAAAACGCGTCAGGCCGTCGTGCCACTGCTCGCCCTGTTGCTGGCCGCTTGCGCCAGTTCCGCCCTGGTCACCGGCCGGCCGCGTCCGCCGATCGATCCCGCGCAGGTCCGCGTGTACTTCAACACGCCGGCCGTGCAGTTCGAGGAGATCGCCCTGCTGGAGACCAAGAGCGGCGCCCTCACCTACGGCGAGCAGAACAAGATGAACTCGGTGATCGACAAGCTGCGCAAGGAAGCCGCCAAGCTCGGTGCCAACGGCGTGCTCTTCCGTGGCACCGCCGATGGTTATGGCGGAGGCGGCATGAGCGTCGGCGGAGGCGGTGGCCGCATCGGCGGGCATGGCTATGGCGGCGTTGGCGTGGGTGTCGACATCACGCCGCGACAGAAATTCGCGCGCGGCGTCGCCATCTACATCGCCAATCCGCCGCCATCCGACGCGATGCCCCCCGCGCTTCCTCCGCAACCCGCGCCGCCGTCCCGCTGATCCTCACCGGAGCGCCGGGAATGGCGGGCCCGAAGACCAAGCCGCAGACCGCATCGGTGGCCGACTTCATCGCCGCCATCGATGATCCCGACAAGCGCGCCGACGCTGAGGCGCTCTCGGCGATGATGCGCGAGGCCACCGGCTGTGAACCGAAGTTGTGGGGTTCCGGCATCGTCGGCTTCGACCAATACCACTACAAATACGCCAGCGGCCAGGAAGGCGATTGGCCGGTGGTGGGGTTCGCCCCGCGCAAGCAGGCCCTCGTGCTCTATCTCGCTTCCGACCTCGCGCCGTTCGAACCGTTGTTGCAGAAGCTTGGCAAGCACAGTGCCGGCAAAGGCTGCCTGTACATCAAGCGATTAAGCGATATCGACGAGAAGGTGCTGCAAACACTGATCGATACCGCGATGGCGGCGATCCGAAAGCAATATCCGCGCCGCTGACTTCATGTTCAGAATACGGGTCGATCGATCGCGGGTGGGATGCTTCCCCATATCGTGGTTGCTCTTTGCTCTCGTTCCAGCCATTGCCGTTGGCTGCGCGCAAAAAGCTGACGACGCCACCGGTACCGAAAAGAAAAAAAGCCAGCAGGCAAGACCAGAATCCAGACAGCCCCCGTTACCTGCAAGCGCGGTGATGCATGAGACTTCCCATTACTTGATCTATTCTTCGGCGACGGATGAGCGGACAAGCAAGGTTGCTGTTGCCGTGGAAAGCTTGCATGCCGCTTACGCGAGCGTTTTTCATGCGCGGGCTGTTCCCGGGGACAAGAAGAAGCTGATCCTGGTCCTGTATAAGGATCGGGCGGAATTCAAGAGGAACAATAGAAGCAGTCCTTGGGCGGAGGCGTATTATTTGCCGCCGCGCAGTCATGCATATTTCGACGCAAGCGGCCCGAATCCGTATCACTGGATGATCCATGAGGCAACTCATCAGCTTGAGCGCGAGGTCTCGGGCTTCAAACGGGTCAAATGGGTGGACGAAGGGCTTGCAAGCTACTTCGGAGCAAGCCGGATTTCGGCGGGAAAACTCGAGCCGGGTGAAATCGATGCGGATGCATACCCCATTTGGTGGTTAGGCCGCTGCAGGCTCAGTGGCTCGCTGGAGCAGGACATCGCCAACGGCCAGATCATTCCACTGAGAAACATCGTTGAAGGCCGTGGCGGTCCGGATATGAACCGGTCGTTCAATCAGTACTACATCCACTACTGGAGCTTGACCCATTTCCTGTTTCACTACCGAAACGGAATATATGCCAAGGCCTACAAACGGCTCATCGCCGATGGGGCATCGCTGGAGAATTTCGAGCACATCATCGGGCCGGTCGATCGCATCCAAGAAGAATGGTACGGATACCTTTCCAGGATCGTCGATGAAGCAAGGAAGGAGGAGGCTCTCTCACCCCCGGAACAGGCTGAGAACTTCATTCAAATCGAGTAGGGGTTTGCTCGACTCGAAGAAAGAGGCGCGGCCTGTCTCCTTACCGGCCCGCTTGCTGCTGTGGCGCGACCGGTCGCGGACTTTCGAACTCCCCGTCGGGATCATCGATGCGCGGCGGCCGCGCGCGCGTGCGGCGATATTCCTGCATGACGTTGCCGCGGCTCCACACCTGCGTGACGACGTGCGAGGTGATCTTCCACAGATCACGCACCAGGCGGAAGTGGCTCTTGCGGAAGGTGTCCGGCGCGTGCGCGGTGGCGTAGCGCGTTTCGATCGGCACCGCGACGATGCCGGCGCCGACGTGCCTCGCGGCCGAGATCAGCAGTTGCGCCTCGTACACGAAGTCTTCGCCCGGCACGCCTTCGAGCGTGTAGACCGAATGCGGATAGAAACGCTGTCCGCTCTGGCTGTCGACGATGCGGAAACCGCAGGCCCAGCCGATGCCCCAGTCGCCGAAATCGTTGCCGATGCGACGGTACATCGGCTGCGCGGCGCGCTTGCGCAGTCGCGCGCCGATGATCACGCAGCCGGGATGGCGATCGGCGGCGGCGAGCAGGCGGGGAAAGTCGGCGGCGCTGTGCTGGCCGTCGCCGTCCATCGTGAGCACGCCGCGCGCGCCCTGGCGCTGCGCTTCGCGGAAACCGTCGCGTAGCGAAGCGCCCTTGCCCATGCGCTGCGGATGTCGCAGCAGGGTGATCGGAAGGTCGGCGATGCAGTCGGAGGTGCCGTCGTCGGAACCATCGTCGATGACGATCACGTGATCGCAATAGGTCAGTGCGTCCAGCACCACTTCGCGGATGCGCAGCGATTCGTTGAGCGCGGGAATCACCACGGCGACGTTGCCGCGGCTGTTCGACGCGCCGGTGAATCCCGGTGCGGACGAGGACGTTTCAACCATGCGCGATTTCTACTCTCAGCAACCGGCCGGGGCCGGCTTTCAGCAGGACGACATCACCGCCGCTGGCCAACGCGTCGAACAACGGCAACATCTGCGCCATGGCGTTGCTGGCGCCCAGTCGCGCCAGCGCGCCTTGGGTCGGTGGCGGATCGCCGTCGACGAGCGTCGCGCGCAGTGCGGCGATAGCGGGTTTCTCGGCGTGGGAGTGCAAGCCGGGATCGCGCCGCGACAGCACCAGGGCACCGCCGAGCAATCCTTCGCTGTGTGTCATCTCGCCGAGCGGGCCGGTCGAGGCGGTGTCGTAGCCGGCCAGCAGCACGGCTTCGGCGCCGTCGTTCAATTGCGCCAGCGCTTCGAGCAACCCTTGCGCGAAGGTGCCGTCGAAGGCGCTGATCGCGGTGGTGGCATGCATGCAGCCGTTGCCGATGGTCCAGTAGCCGGCGGCGGCGTTGTGCACGGAATTGTGGAATCTGGTCGGCGACATCGCGCGCGGCTCGCTGGCGAGCGTCGCGCAGATGTAGTCGGTGATGGCGAGATCGCCGTGCGTGGAGGCGAACACCGACGGCAGCGAGGCCGGATCGCGGTCCGCCGCCTGACACGCCGCGGCGGCGACATCGAGCGCGATGCCCACTGATTCGGAGGCGCGACGGCGCTCGTTCGCCGGCAGCAATTGCGGCGATGGCTTGCCCGGTGCATCGGCGACCAGCGTGCCGCCGTTGACGAATGCGCGCGCCGCTTCCCACGAAGGCAGTCCGTGCATCCAGAAACCGATGCCTTCGATGGCGGCGACCAGCGAACTCACGCGACCTTCCCGAAAACCAGCGAGCAGTTGTTGCCACCGAAGCCGAAGGAGTTGTTCATCGCGTAGCGGATCGCGCGTTCGTCGTTGTCGAGGCGGATCTGCGCGCCGCAGGCATCGTCGCGGCGCGTGCTGTTGAGCATGCCGGGCAGGATGCCGTCTTCCAGCGCGATCAGCGCGAACACCGATTCGACGATGCCGGCCGCGCCGAGCGTGTGGCCGGTCCAGCCCTTGGTGGAGCTGGCGTGCACGCTGCCCGGAAACAGCGCATCCACGGCGCGCGCTTCCACCGCATCGTTGGCGGGCGTGGCGGTGCCGTGCAGGTTGAGGTAGCCGATGTCGCCCGCATCGATGCCGGCGCGCGCCAGCGCGTCGCGCATCGCGGCGAGCACGCCGAGGCCTTCCGGGTGCGGCGAGGACATGTGGTGGGCGTCGCTGGACTCGCCGTAGCCGCACAGCCGCAGGGTTGCGTCGCCGGCGTCATCGCCGGCATCGGCACGCTCGAGAATGGCGAAACCGCCGGCTTCGCCGAGCGAGAGGCCATCGCGCTCGGCGTCGAACGGACGGCACGGCTGCGCCGACACCAGGCCGAGCGCGTTGAAGCCGAACAGGATGCTGCCGCACAGCGTGTCGACGCCGCCGACCAGGGCCGCATCGACGATGCCGGCGTGGATCAGCCGCGCCGCCTGTGCGAATACCTTGGCGCTGGACGAACAGGCCGTGGCGACAGTGATGCACGGCCCGCGCAGGCCGGTGGCGTATTGCACGAAGTGGCCGAGCGAGTGCGGCGTGTGCACGATCGGGCGGGCGAGATCGGCGGGGAAGTGCTGCGAAAAAGCAGGGCTCCCGCCGCCGGCCATCCGCGCGTAGGCCTCTTCGCTGGCACCGATACTGGCCGTGGAGGTGCCGAGCACCACCGCCACCCGTGCCGCGCCATGGCGTTCACGCAGCGCGAGGACGGCGTCGAACAGCCCGTCCTGTTGCAGCGCGAGCCAGGCCAGACGGTTGTTGCGGCAGTCCCACTGGGCGAATTCCGCCGGCAGGGGCGAGGTCTCCAGGCCGTCGACGCGGCCGATCCAGCAGTCCAGCCGCTCCCGGGCGGCGGCGCCCTCGCCGAAATCGTTCGGCCTCAGGCCGCCACGGCGCTCGCGCAGCGCCCGTGCCTGGGCCTCACGCCCACGCCCGAGCGCGGTCGTGGCCGTGTAGGCCCGGATCGCCAGCGTCGACGGGGGAGGCGACGGTTTCGATGACGGCACCCGGGGCACCTTTTCCTGGAAAGCCGGGGAGTATAGCGGCCGTACCGTGGCGCGAACCTGAGCGGAAAACCCCGGAAATCCGGCCGGCGCGGGGCCTCAACCGCCGGCGGAGCCGCCTTGCCGGCCGATGGGCGTCAGACCACCCTGGGCCCGCGATTGGGGTCCTCTCCGCGCTGCAGGGCCTCCTCTCGCACGGACTGCTGCGCCATCTGCTGGTTCGCCACTTCGATCCGCTGCATCGAGTCGTTCACCGGCGTCTGCGCGGCGGCGGCGGTCGGCATGGATTCGCGCTGCATCGCCGGGTCGGAGCGGTTGCCCTGCACGAGGAAGACCAGCTCGCCGGCCTGCAGGGTCGGCGTCCGGTTGTTCACCGCGACATCGTCGACGCGGGAGATGCCGCTCTGCTTCGCCAGCGCCAGCAGGCTCATCGACATCCGCTCGCTGGCGGCGTCGAAGCTGCGCCCGTGCTGGGCGTCGAGGCGCTGCACGCCTTCGCGGATCTGTTCGTAGAGGGCGTGGTCGGGGTGTGTGGGATCGCGCGGATCGCGGGAGTCGTGTGGGCCGAGGGAGCGGATTGGGTTCTGGATGCTGGGCGTGCCGGGGTCGGCGGGCATGCCGGTGGGAATGGCATTGCTTGGGGCGCGGTCGCCGTCTTGCAGCCGCTGGCGCTCGTTGCGTTCCGGCTGCAGCGGGTCGGGTTGTGTCTGGCCACCACCGCCCCTCGTGCCGGATGTCGGACCGGACAGATTGATCCCGAGATGTCCGCTTTGGAAGTTCTCGATGACCACTCGCTCCCGAAGCGTCTGATCGGTCGGCGTATTGTCCGTGATCGCGAGATTGCCGCCTTCCAGCGTGTAGGTATAACGTCCGTCGGCACTGCGATATGTATTGGCGGGATCGGATTCGTTGCGGGTGCCACCCGTCAACTGACGACCACCCCAGCGGACTTCGCCCAGGCCATCGCTATCCATTACGGTGTCGCCCGCGCCGACGACGTAAGTGTCGCGGCCTTCGCCTCCTTCCATCCGGTCGCGGCCTTCGCCGCCGATGAGGATGTCGTCGCCGCGGTGGGCGCGCAACGTGTCGTTGCCGCCCCTGCCGATCAGCAAATCGTTGCTGGCAACTTCGGTGTTGCCACGCATCCGGCGGGAGTCGAGAGTGGCGGCATGGTTCTCGTCGACGTCCTGTGTCGTTGAATTGCGCTGGTCGGCGCGCAGTCCGTTGCTGGCTCTCAAGTCGCGTCCTGGATCCAGGTAAATCGCTGCAGTCGCGAAATCCTGATCGCGTAATCTGCCCGCGAGATCGGGATGTTCGGTTCGCAGGTCGGTGAGCAGTCGTAGTCGGGCCGGCTCCATCGCCTCGTTGATGGTCGGTACCTGTCCGTATTCTTGAACGAGGCCAGGCCAGTTGGCATTCGCTTGCGCGATGGCGTTCCGGTTGCGTGCCGCTGCATTGCCTTCGAAGTCGACTCCCCAGCCCCTTTCGTTTTCTTCGATGTTTCCGCGGTGGAGCTGGAACATCTGCAGTACGCTGCGGGCCTCCTCGGAAGTGACGTTCTGAGGATCGTTGTACAGCCCGAAAGCCTGGGCCTCCATGTTTCTGCGTGCGCGCAATCCGAATTCGACATCCGGGTCCGGATTCGTTCCCCGACTGTTATAGCGAAGCTGATACCAGGCTTCAGCACGATCGCCATCCGCGATCGCGTCGTTGAATCCCTGCATGTGCGTTTGCATGCGCCCGGTGCCGCGGTTGTACGTGATCGAGACGACCGTGGCTCTCTCGTCGGAAAACGGCATGTTCAAGCTGGCGGCATGCCCTTCGTATCTCGACAGGCTGGCATTTTCCAGCAGGCTGCGCGCCTCTTCGCGGGTGATCTGGACGCGGAATGCAAGTCCGAGGCCGGTTTTCTGGTCACCGGGCGCCGCGTCGATGGCAGCCAGCTGCCGGCGTTCGGCAGGGGAAAGCTGCACGCCCGCCCTGTCCCATAGCTCGAGATTGTTGTTTCTGTTGAAGGTGTAACCGTAACCGATTGTCGCCATGTTGTCGCCGGCGTCGTAGGGGCCGGCGCGGTAACCTTCAAAATTCTGGATCATCACGCTCGCTCGGCGGCGATACTCTTCCTGAGTGCGTTCTTGATAATCGATCGGCATACGATTTCTCCCTGAATGATCGTGTCCCTTATGACCCGCTACGTGTCAGTGCTTTTGATCCGCCCATTGGCATGGAGCAGCTTCAATCTCTTTGAGGTGCTCAAGCTGTTCCGGCGCCGTGCTCTTCGTCAGAGTATCCGTCTGCGGGATGATAGGAGGCTCGTCATCCATGCCGGGCACGGCCATGCCGACTCGGTGCCATGTGAGGCGGTCATCCGAGATCTCGCCCTTCGCCATGTACCACGCGTTGTTTCTCGTGCTCTTGATGAGAAGAACGGCTTCTTTCCCGTCAGAAGTTCCAAGCACGGTGCCGGGATCACCTTCGTCGACACGGGCAAGACCCGCGGTGGCGACAAAATGCTCGCCGCAAATACGATCGCCTTGCTGGGTCAGGTAGAGGTAGAAGACCCCGCATTCGCGGTTCGGTTCGGCCTTGTCGCAATGTTTTGCGGACCAGACGCCACTGAAGTCGGTCTTGGCGGCTTGTACGGGCTGACTCGACGCGCACGCGATCAATCCAATGCACATGGCTGGCAACAAGCCCATGGTCGCGAAAACAGATCGGCTCATCCTGGATGCCTTTGGCTGAGAGCTGGTCCGGATGCTACCGAATTTTCCGGGAGGGCGTGTGTGAAGACGGTGTCCGGGCTCCTGCTGAAATCCCGGCTTTTCTATTGATCTTCAGGCGCCGAATCCCGTCAAGCGGTCTCCAGCGATGATTCGAGGTGTCAATCGTGCGCGGTGCTGCCCGCCCCCTTCAGCGCACGATACCGCTCCAGCGTCTGTTCCAGATCTGTGCCCAGCGAGGCACGTTCGGCCATCTGCTGTTGCAGTGTGTCTTCCAGGTGCAGCAGGTCGGCATGCTGCTGCTGGATCTTCTCGGTCAGCGGCTTCGCGACCGGCTTGGATTGCAGTTCGAGATCGGCGGCCTGGCGCAGCAGGCCGAGCAGGCTCTGGCGCAGGTTGAGGACGGCCAGGCGCGAGCCCTTGAGGGATTCCTCGATGAGGACGATGCGGTCGCCGTAGGCGCGGCGCAATTCCTCTTCGCTGGCGTAGGACTCGGCCATCGCCAGGTCGCGGCGCTTGGCGGCGGCCTCGCTTTCGGCGGCGAGCTTGGCCTGCTTTTCCGCCAACACGGCGGCGGCGCGCTCTTCGTCGGTCTGGGTGCGGTCGAGTGTCTTGACCGTCTTGCCGTTGCTGGCGTTGATTTCGGTGCGCGCGCGATCGACGGCTTCAGGAGGCAGGGTGTCGCCGCAGATCCGGCGGCCGCCTTCATCCCAGCAGTACAGCTTCTTCGCCGCGGCGGCCTTCTGGTTCTTCTGCTGCGCGGGGATGGCCGCCGGCAGCAACAACAAGGCGCCGACCGTGCATGCGATGGCTGTTTTCATCGATACGGCTTTCATCAATGCCGTCCCCCCGGCCGGCTCAATACGACATGCTTCCGAATGGCACGTTTATGACGATACCCGGCTCCCGTAGCGCGCGCGGTAGGCGAGCAGGCGGTCGCGTTCTGCGGCCAGTGTGGAGTTTTCGCCGGCGAACGCAAGCAGGTCGGACAGAGTTGCGATGGCGATCACGGGGATGCCGTGTTCGGTGGCGACGGTCTGTGCCGCGGAGCGGTCGTCGTCCTCGAACACGCGCTCTTCACGATCGAGCGCGATGGCGATCGCGGCCGGCGTGCCGCCACCCTCGCGGATCAGGGTGAGCGCCTCGCGGATCGCGGTGCCGGCGGTGATCACGTCGTCGACGATCAGCACGCGGCGGCCCGCCAGCGGCGCGCCGATGAGGTTTCCGCCCTCGCCGTGCGTCTTGGCCTCCTTGCGGTTGAAGGCCAACGGCAGATCGCGGCCACGGCGCGCGTATTCGCAGGCGATCGCCGCGGCGAGCGGGATGCCCTTGTAGGCGGGGCCGAACAGCAGATCGAAGGAGGTGCCGGCGGTGTCGATGGCATCGGCGTAGCAGCCGGCCAGTGTCGCCAGCGCCGCGCCGGAGTCGAAGCGGCCGGCATTGAAGAAATACGGACTGGTACGGCCGGATTTCAGGACGAACTCGCCGAAGCGCAGCGCGTCGGCTTGCAGGGCGAGTTGCAGGAAGCGGGTGCGGTGATCGGTCATGTGGCGCATTGTCCCATGCGGGATGCTATCGGGATGTCACATCGCCGTCGCCGTTGCGGCCTCGGCTAGGTTCGGGCGTTCAGCCCACGCACCATCAAGTGCTGAGGTCCGGCCTTGCCGCCGAAATACAGTTCGCCTGTGTCGACGAAGCCCGCCTTGCGATAGGCGCGGATGGCGCCGAGGTTGCTGCAGTTCACGGTGAGCGCGAGCAGGCGGCGCTCGGGGTGGCGGCGTTGAAGATCGGCGCAGCAGGCGTTGATCGCCCGCGTGCCGAGGCCGCGGCCCTGCCAGTCGCGGTCGAGCATGAAGGCGCGCAGGCCGACGCCAGCCTTGCCATGGGGATTCCAGCCGGCCATGGCGCCGGCGAAGTCGAGCCGGTAGAAACCGATCACGGTATCGCCGACCAGGATCGCCATGGCCTCGCTGTTCGGATCGGCTTCGGCCAGGGCGAGGTTGAGGGTGGCGTCGCCGACGAACGGATACTGATCTTCGGTCACTCGCAAGGTGCGCACGACACTGGCGAGTTCGGGCGTGACCGGCGCGACGTGCAGGTCGGGAATGGCGATCATGGAGGAGATGATAAGGCGCGGGCGGCGCCGGACGCATCGCGAATCGCCAGTCAGGCCGCTGGCGCCCGAATCCGTTACGCTTGCGCGATTCGCCACTGCCCATTCGATCCCATGCGCATCATGAGCTTCAACGCCAACGGCCTGCGCTCGGCCGCCAGCAAAGGTTTCTTCGAGTGGTTCACGCAGCAGAAGACCGACGTGCTGTGCGTGCAGGAGACCAAGGCGCAGGAGCATCAGCTCGCCGGGGATGCTGGCTTGGACGGTAAATTTCTGCCCAAGGGTTACAAGGCCTGGTTCAAGGATGCGATCACGAAGAAGGGCTACAGCGGCGTGGCCATCTACAGCAAGCGCGAGCCGGACGAGGTACGCACCGCGCTCGGCTGGGCGCCGTTCGACGACGAAGGCCGTTATCTGGAAGCGCGTTTCGGCAATCTGAGCGTGGTGTCGTTCTACATCCCGTCCGGCTCGTCCGGCGAGCTGCGCCAGGGCTTCAAGTACGAAGTGATGGAGTGGCTGAAGCCCGTGCTCGAGGAATGGCTGCACAGCGGACGCGATTATGTGTTGTGCGGCGACTGGAACATCGTGCGCGCCAAGAACGACATCAAGAACTGGACTTCCAACCAGAAGAACTCCGGCTGCCTGCCACCCGAGCGCGCCTGGCTCAACGGCATGATCACCGACGGTTGCGGTGACGGCACGCAGGAACCCGATCTGGGCTGGCTCGACAGCTTCCGCGTGGTGAAGCCGGACGCCGTCGAATACACCTGGTGGAGCCAGCGCGGCGCCGCGCGCGCCAACAATGTCGGGTGGCGCATCGACTATCAGCTGATCACGCCGGCGTTGGGCAAGAAGGTGAAGGGCTGCGCGATTCATCCGGAGCCGCGGTTCTCGGATCATGCGCCGTTCGTGGTGGATTACGCCCTGTGAGCACAACGGCGGACACGTCCACGCAAGTGTCGTACAAGGGCTGGGCCGGCATCAGGCGTGCCTTCGGCACGCCGTCGGCATTGACGATGGCGGTGTTCGGTTTCGGTTCCGGACTGCCGTTCCTGCTGATCGCCTCGCAGACATTGTCCACGCGCCTGCGCGATGTCGGCCTTGATCTGGGCAGCATCGGCTTGATCAGCCTCGCCAGCTTCTTCTATCTGTTGAAGTTCCTGTGGGCGCCGCTGCTGGATCGTTACGCGTTTCCGCTCACCGCATTCCTGGGCCGCCGCCGTTCCTGGCTGATCGTTTCGCAGGCGGTGGTCACCGTCAGTTTGTTCGCACTGGCGTACATGCGACCGGAGCTGAGCGTGACGGGGCTCGTTGCCTGGGTGCTCGTGGCTTCGTTCGCGGGCGCGACGCAGGATTCGGTGGTCGATGCCTATCGCATCGAGATCGCGCCCGCCAATTCGCAGGCCGCCTTGGCGGCGACGTACACGCTTGGTTACCGGGTCGGCTTGATCGTCGGCGGCGCCGGCGCGTTGTACATCGCCGAATACGGCAGCTGGACGGCTGCCTATGTCGCGATGTCGTCGCTGATGCTGCTGCCCATGCTTGCGACGCTGTTGTCGCGTGAGCCGGCCGCGGCACCGGAAACGGCGGTGGCGCGCAAGATCGATCTGGCCGGTGCGTTCTGGCAGCCGTTCACGAGCTTCTTCTCCCATCACGGGCTGTCTTTCGGAATCGCGCTGCTGCTGTTCGTCGGGCTGTACAAGTTCCCGGATCAGGTGATCGGCGTGATGGCAGGGCCGTTCTATCTCGATTCGGGTTACACCAAGGCGGACATCGCCACGGTGTCGAAGCTGTTCGGCGTGTGGATGGGCATCCTCGGCGCTTTCGCGGGCGGTGTGGCGGTGGCGGCGTTTGGTTTTCGGCGCATGCTGCTGGTGGCCGTGCTCGGTGTGGCCTTGTCGAATCTCGCGTTCCTGCTCATGGCGCAATATCCGTCGCAGATCTGGGCGTTCTATGCGGCGCTGCTGGCGGACAATCTGTGCCAGGGATTCGCCGGCACGGTGTCGATCGCCTTCATGTCATCGCTTACCGATCGCAATTTCACGGCCACGCAGTTCGCGCTGCTGGTGTCGCTGGCGAATCTGCCGGGCAAGTTTGTTGGCGGTGTCTCCGGCTATATCGTCGAGGCGACGTCGTACAGCGTTTTCTTCATGCTGAGCGCGGCGACGGTCATCCCGGCATTGGCGCTGCTGGCATGGCTGTGGCGGCGGATCAAGGAGCCTGTCGCGCAGGCGCAGTGATGCGGAGCGCGACCGATCGCGGATGACCCGCGACGATCAAGCCGAATAGACACCACCGAGAATCCGCGGCCCGCTCGCACCGCTGACGCTGGGCAGGTTGCCCGGAAGTCCCCGCAAGGTGGCGTGCGCGAGCCAGGCGAAGCCCATGGCCTCGACGAAATCCGGATCGATGCCGTGCGCCGCGCTCGATTCGACGATGCATTCCGGGAGCGTCGCCGCCAGCGCCGACATCAATGCGGTGTTGTGCACGCCGCCGCCGCAGGCGATCACGCGTGCAGTGCGTGGCTGCGCGGCGCGCAAGGCGTCGGCGATGCTGCGCGCACTGAGCATCAGCAACGTGGACTGCACATCCTGGGGCGCTTCGTTGCCCGCCAGCTTGGATTCGAGCCAGCCGAGGTGGAACTGATCGCGGCCGGTGGATTTGGGTGGCGGTAATGCGAACCAGGATTCGTCGAGCAGGCGCGCGAGCAGCGCTTCATCGATTCTGCCTGACAGCGCGAACACGCCATCGCGATCGAAACCGTGGCCGGTGTGGCGCAGGCACCATGCATCCATCAATCCGTTCGCGGGGCCGGAGTCGAAGCCACGCACGTGGTTGCGATCGGCGGCGGCCTGTTTCGGCAGCAGAGTGAGATTGGCGATGCCGCCGAGATTGAGCACGGCGCGATCTTCGTCCGGCGAACTCAGCAGCGCCGCGTGCAGGGCGGGCAGCAATGGAGCGCCGTGGCCGCCGGCGGCGACATCGCGGCGGCGGAAGTCCGCGACCACGCGGATGCCGGTGCGTTCGGCGATCGTGTTCGGGTCGCCGAGTTGAAGGGTGTAGGGGAATTCTCCATATGGGCGATGGCGCAAGGTTTGTCCGTGCGAGCCGATGGCGGCGATCTGCGTGGCTTGCGTGCCGCTGTCGGTGAGCGCGCGCTGCGCGGCTTCGGCGAAGGCGGCGCCGATGCGGACGTCGAGTTCGGCGATGTCGTCGAGGGTGAGGGTGGCGGATTGCTGGCCGAGGGCGACCAGGCGCTCTTTCAGTTGGGGATCCCAGGCGTAGGTGCGGCCGAAGAGGAGTTCGGGGGTGCCGTCGAAGCTTGCGATGGCGGTGTCGATGCCGTCGACGCTGGTGCCGGAGATGAGGCCCAAGTAGAGCATGGTGATGGTGGATTGGATGGTGTTGGGAAGGGTAACCGCTTTGTGGTGTGGATTCTTGTGTGGTGCTGTTGAAGGTCAAAAGCGTTTCGTCCACTACGCGGCCGAGTTCATTTCTTTTGATAAGCGTCAAAAGAAACGAACCAAAGAAAAACGCTTTTCCCGACGAAGCAGCTCCAGGGTTTCATTGTTATCGGGATTTTTCGACTCGCCATCCTGGCTCGGTCGAAAAACGGCGCACATCCCTGTGCGCCGCCCTCCGGGTCTCCGGATGCCGATGGCGCTCAAGCATTTTTAGAAGCGAAAGGCGAGACAAAGCCGAGCAAAGCTTTTGCTCATGGCTGCTAAACCTTGCGAGCCGCGATTGCCTCTAGACCCGAAGGGCGGCGGGCAGGAAGCCCGCCGTTTTCCGACCGAGCCATGGATGGCGAGTCGGAAAATCCTAGGGTTCAACCCGCCATGGGATTGCTGTGTCGAGAAAAGCGTTTTTCTTTGGTTCGTTTCTTTTGGGGCTTACCAAAAGAAATGAACTCGGCCGCGCAGCGGACGAAACGCCTTTGATCTTCAGTAAAACGAGCGACTACCCAGCAACAACAGGTCAAGGCAGCAAAGAGAATTACCCTTTCTTACCCCGCCGCCCCAACGCCGCCGCCACCCGCGTCCCGGTATCCCCGGCATAAATAATGTTCTCAACCTTCGCAATCCGCGTCAGCGCAGGTCCCACCTGCGCACGGAAAGCGGCGAGCTGCATGCCGGACAACGGCTCCGGCGGCGGCATCGTGATCGAAAGCGGATTGCGATGCACACCATTGATCCGGAATTCGTAATGCAGGTGCGGACCCGTCGCAAGGCCGGTGCTGCCGACGCGCCCGATCATCGTGCCCTGCGCGATGCGCTGACCGGCACGGATGCTGCCGAACGACGACATGTGGCCATACAGCGTGGAATAACCACGGCCATGATCGAGGATCACGGTGCGGCCATAGCCACCCTTCCAGCCGACGAAGGAAACGCGCGCGTCGCCCGCGGCCATGATCGGGGTGCCGGAGCCGGCGGCGTAGTCGACGCCCATGTGCCCGCGCATGCGGCCGAGCACCGGATGCCGGCGCATGCCGAAGCCGGAGGTGATGCGTGCATAGGGAATCGGCATGCGGATGAAGCTGCGCTTGAGCGGCCGGCCGTCGGCGGTGAAGTACTCCGGCTTGCCGTCGCGCACGAAGCGGAAGCCGCTGTACAACCTGCCGCCGGAGGTGAAGGTGGCGGCGAGCACGGGGCCGGTGTTGATCAGTTCGCCTTCGCGCCAGGTCTGCTCGACCACGACGCTGAAGCGGTCGTTGGCGCCGACGTCGGAGTTGAAGTCGATGTCGTACTTGAAGATGTCGTCGGTGAGCGTGTCGATGGCGCCGCCTGACAGGCCGATCTTGCGCGCGGAGCGATACAGCGAGCCGCCGACCTTGCCGCTGAGCACGACGGTGCGGGTCTCGGTGGCACGTTCGATCACCTTCTCGGCGACCTTGTCGCCGGCCAGGGACAGTTCCACGCGATGGCTGTCGTCGCGGTCGTAGCGGAAGCTGCGCAGGGTGGCCGGCTTGCCGTCGGTGCCGACCGGCATGTCGAAGGCGAGTTCGGTGCCCGGCTTGAGTTTGGCGAGGGATTTCTTCAGGCCGGGATGTTCGAGCAGGCGCTGCTGATCGGTTTCCGGCACGTCGAGGCGGTCGAGCAGGTGGCTCAACGTCTCGCCGCGACTCACGCTGACGATCTGCCAGCTGTCGCCGGTCTGCCCTTGCTGTTTCGACAATGCCAGCGGCGGCAGGCTCAGCGACATGGTGGTGCGCTGCGCGCCGGCCGGGGCCTGTAGAGTGTTGGAGAAACCGGGCACGATCGCCGCCACGAGCGCGCCGAGCGAGGCGAACAGGCTGGCGTGCGCCCAATGACGGCGTGTCCAGCGGCCGTCGAAGCCGAGGCGCTGACGAAGGGGGGTGGAACCGAGCTCGGTGCTGTTGCGGGCCGCGTCGCGAAGATTGTTGGAGAGGACGCGGCGATGGGCTGCGTCTCGCGACAGGGTCGGCTCGGTCATTTCGGTATCCCGCCCCCTAGCGTGAAGGGCATGTAAGGGAGGTACCATAGACACGCGAAAAGGTAGCGTCAAGTCATTGATGTAACAGGGGGTTTTGGTGGTTTTGCCTTAACGTCGCTTTAACTCATCTTTTACACTAACCTTCACATTTCAACTGCGATCGTCATCTCTCGGATTGTCCCAAGTGCCTGAATCGACCGACCTCCCCCAAGCCCTAGCTCTGATCTCCCGTGGTGCCGATGAGATCCTCAAACAGGAGGAACTGGAGGCCCGTCTCAAGCTCGGCCGCCCCCTCCGGGTCAAGGCCGGTTTCGACCCGACCGCGCCGGACCTGCACCTGGGCCATACGGTCCTGCTCAACAAGATGCGGCAGTTCCAGGACCTCGGCCATCAGGTGATCTTCCTGATCGGCGACTTCACCGGAATGATCGGCGACCCCAGCGGCAAGAACGTCACCCGCAAGCCGCTCACCCGCGAGGACGTGCTGGCCAACGCCGAGACCTACGCCGAGCAGGTGTTCAAGGTGCTCGATCGGGATCGCACCGAGCTGCGTTTCAACAGCGAGTGGTTCGGCCAGATGACCGCCGCCGACATGATCCGCCTCGCCGCCCAGCACACGGTGGCGCGCATGCTCGAGCGCGACGATTTCGCCAAGCGCTACGCGGCGCAGCAGTCGATCGCCATCCACGAATTCCTGTATCCGCTGGTGCAGGGCTACGACTCGGTCGCGTTGAAGGCCGATGTCGAACTCGGTGGCACCGATCAGAAGTTCAACCTGCTGATGGGCCGCGGTCTGCAGGAGCACTATGGCCAGCCGCCGCAGATCGTGCTGACCATGCCGCTGCTGGAAGGGCTGGACGGCGTGCACAAGATGAGCAAGTCGCTCGGCAACTACATCGGCATCTCGGAGCCGGCGATCGACATCGTCAACAAGACGATGAAGATCGGCGACGAATTGATGTGGCGTTGGATCGAGCTGCTGAGTTTCGAGATCGGCGTCGACGAAGCCAAGCGCTTGCAGGGCGAAGTGGCAGCCGGTCAGTTGAATCCGCGTGACGTCAAGCTGCGCCTGGCGCGCGAGCTGGCCGCGCGTTTCCACGATGCCGCGGCCGCCGATACCGCCATCGCCGGCTGGCACGCGGCTGTACGCGGCGAGGGCGACACCACGCTGCTGCCGCTGCAGGACGTGGCGATTCCCGTCGACGGCATCCGCATCGGCGCGCTGCTGACCGCTGCCGGCATCACGCCGAGCAACTCGGAGGCCGCGCGCAAGCTCAAGGAGCGTGCGGTGCGCGTGGATGGCGCAGTTGTCGAAGACGGGACGACAACATTCGCGCCTGGATTCGAGGGTGTGCTGCAGGTGGGCAAGCGCAACTTCGCGCGCGTGCGCCTGATCCCCGCGTAATTCCGCTTTTGCTCGTCATTCCCGCGAAGGCGGGAATGAGGGACATCGCGATTACGCCGCTTCGCGAATGGTGTTCAGTCGGTGATCGCGATCGCCGCCTGCACCATCAGCGCCAGCACGCAGCCCAAACCAACCAGCCAGGTGAGCGAGCGCAGCGGAGCTTTGTTCGTGAGATAGAAGACGCCGTGCAGGATGCGCGCGCCGATGAAGACCATCGCGAGCAGGTTGATGCGTTGCGGATCGAGACCGCCGAATTGCGCCATCAGCACGCTGGCGGCGAACGGCGCGAATGCCTCGAAACTGTTCAGATGCGCGGCGTTGGCGCGGTGGATGCGCGGGTTTTCCTGCTTGCTCACCCAGCCGCGCGGATCGCGATTGTCGTAGCGCGGCCCGCTCGCCTTGGCGAGGAAGACCCACAGATACGGCAGCAGCGCGGCGATCACGATGCACCAGTAGGCAGTGGCCATCTGTCGTTCCTCCCCTTGGGTGATGGCGCGCAGCTTGCCGCAATGGCTTCGTCTTGAACAGCGGTATGCGCGAAAAGAGAGGAGGTTATGCGGTGGACATCCCGCACGGGCACGATGTGCCGAAGATCGGCGTCGGTCTGGCACGTCGGGACAAAAACTGGCTGCTTGCCTGGCACGTAGACGAAACGGGACACGTCACCGCACGCATCACGCCGGTTTCCGCAACAGGCAAGCAGCTCCCCGAACTCTTGCGAAACAAGAAAACAGTTTCGCGGTGAAGGTTGCGTATAGGTTGCGGGACGCGGCGGAGCCAAATAAAAAAGCCCCTTTCCTCTCGTGGAAAAGGGGCTTCGGAGCGGCGGATGAATTACTTCGCCGGTGTGGTTTCCGACTTGCCTGACATCATCTTGTCACGCGCGGCGCGGAAGGCATTGCCCTGGTACCAGTTCGGCCACTGGTTGCCGTCCACCAGCACGCGGCCGACGCCGTACAGCGCCTGCAGATCCTCGATCGCGCCATCCAGCTTCCACGTCGCGTCGAATTGATCGGCGGGCTTGTGATAACGCTGTTCGTTGTAGGCCTTCGCGGCGGCTTCGCCGGCGGCCTTGCCACCTTCGACCAGATCGTCGCCGCCTTCGGCATACAGCGCCGGCACGCCGGCCTTGGCGAAGTTGAAATGATCGGAGCGGAAGTAGGAGCCGTTCTGCGGCGCGCTTTCCTCAACCAGCGTGCGGCCCTGCTTGTCGGCGATCGGCTTGAGGATGTCTTCCAGCTCGGAATTGCCCTTGCCCACGACCACGAGATCGCGCGCGCGTCCGGCCACGCCCATCGCGTCGATGTTGATCACGCCGACCGTCTTGTCGAGCGGAATGGCCGGATGCGCGACGTAATACTTGGAACCGAGCAGGCCCGATTCCTCCAGCGTCACCGCGGTGAAGACGAGCGAACGTTTCGGCGCGGGCTGCGCCTTGGCGAACTGCCCGGCGATCTCGATGATGCCGGCCACGCCCGTGGCGTTGTCGACGGCGCCGTTGTAGATGTTGTCGCCAGTTTCACTGTCGTGTTTGCCGAGGTGGTCCCAGTGCGCCATGTACACCACGGCTTCGTCCGGTTTTTCCGTGCCGGGCAGGATGCCGACGACGTTGCGCGACTGCTTCTCGGTGATCTTGCTCTTCAGGTCCACCGACAGCTTCGCCTTCAGGGGGATCGCCTTGAAGCCGGGCTTGTTGGCGGCCTTGTACATCGCATCGAGGTCGAGGCCGGATTCGGCGAACAGCTTCTTCGCCGCATCGGCGGTCAGCCAGCCCTGCGCGGGGATGCGCGGCGCCGGATCGTCGGCTGCGCGCAGGTCGTACTGCGCGCCGGACCAGGAGTTCTTCACCACGTCCCAGCCGTAGGACGCGCCGGGCGTGTCGTGCACGATCAGCGCGGCGGCGGCGCCCTTGCGCGCGGCTTCCTCGAACTTGTAGGTCCAGCGCCCGTAGTAGGTCATGCGCTTGCCTTCGAACAGCGAGGCGTCGCTGGTGTGGAAGCCGGGATCGTTGACGAACATCACCACCGTCTTGTTCTTCACATCGACGCCGGCGTAGTCGTTCCACTTGCGTTCGGGCGCGTCGACGCCGTAGCCGACGAAAACCAGTTCGCTGCTATCGATCTTCACTTCCGGCTGGCCGGTGCGCGTGCCGATGACCATGTCGGTGCCGAACTTCAGCGTTTCCGGCTTGCCGTTCACCTCGAGCTTGAGGTCGGTGGTTTCGTCGGCCGTGGTTTCGGTCATCGGCACGTCCTGGAACCAGCTGCCGTTGACGCCGGGCTTCAGGCCGATGCGTTCGAACTGCGACTTGATGTACTCGACCGACTTTTCCTCGCCGGGCGTGCCCGGGCCGCGACCTTCGAAGGCGTCGGAGGCGAGCGTCTTCACCAGCTCGGCGAAATCGTCGGCGTTGATGTCGTCGGCGAAGGTGTGCGTCGGTGCCGGCGCCGCGGCGGCGGGCGTGGACTCCGGCGCGGTCGCGGCCGGCGTGGCGGGTTCGCGCTGGCAGGCGGTGAGGGCGGCCGTGATGGCCAGGCAGAGCAGCAGAGGACGATGACGCATCCGGAACTCCGAAAGACGGGGAGCTCCGGATTCTAAGCGGTGACGCGCGGCGAAGGAGAGTGCCGGTGGGTGGCTGACTACTCGGCAGGCGCGCGCGGCGTGCTGTAGGCGACCGGCGTGGCGCCGGTGACCTTGCCGATGCGGGCGGTCTTGTGCACGTACAACATCACCTCGCGCTCGAACACCAGTTCGCCGTCGACGACCGCGTTCGGGCCGATGATGATGCGCGGCTTGCGCTTGCTGCCGAGACTGATCGGCATCCAGCTCGCGCTCGGCTTCTTGACCTTGACGTCGCCGTGCACGCGCGTGTCGATGCCGACGGTGATGTCGCCGTTGACCGTTTCGATGCCGCCGCCGAGTTCCGTCGCGACCAGGCCGATCGCGCCGTTGACGGTGCCTACGCCCTTGGCGAGATGGCTGCGCCGGTCGACGAAGACGCTGCCGTTGACGGTCTCGATGCCGCCGCTCACCTGCGCGCCGGTGCCCACGCGGACGTTGCCGTTGACGGTGCTGAGGCCGCCGGTGGTCACGTTGTTGCCGGCCTCGATGCTGCCGTTCACCGTTTCCGCATCACCGGTGCGGGCGCCGTCCTCGAGGGTGACGCTGCCGTTGACGGTGTTCAGGTCGCCGTAGGTCTTGCCGGCTTCGGCGGTGATGCTGCCGTTCACCTTGTTGACGCCGGAGTCGTCGGCGGCAAAGGCGGCCGGGCCGGCGAGGGCCAGTGCGACGGCGAGCACGAAGGGGGAGAGGCGGCGGGTCGGGGTCAAGGCGGGCATGCTCGAAAATGACATGGGTGGAACTCCAGCGTGCGGCGGGATGGGTGAGGGCATCGGCCCGTTGCGGTGAGCCTGCACCCGCTTCGCTACAATCGCATCTGTCCTAAGTCACTGGCTACAACGACGTGCCCGAAATCCGGCAGTGCCCGAAATCCGTTGCCCTGCCGGCCCTGTCCGGGCGGAAGGCATCCGGCTCGGTGCTGCGTGGTTTCGCCCTGATCGCGGTACTGCTGACCGTCGCCCTCGTCGGCGATGCGCAAGCGCAAAAGAGCACGCGAGAAGCCCAGCGCAAGCTCGAGAAGATCAACCGCGAGCTCAAGGACGTCGCCGCCGAACGCCGCAAGCTGGAAGGACAGCGCGGCGATGCCAGCCGGCAGCTGCGCACGGTCGACGAGAAGGTCGGCAGCTCGACCCGTGCCCTGCGCAGCACCGAGGCGGAACTGGCGCAGCAGCAGACCTCGCTGGCCGCGCTGCGCGCGAAACGTGACGCCATGCAGAAGAAACTCGGCGCGCAGCGCACCGAGCTGACGCAACTGCTGCGCGCCGCCTATACCGTCGGCGATCAAGCTCCGCTCAAGCTGATGCTGTCGCAGGACACCGCCGCCGACGCCAACCGCACCCTCACCTATCACCGCTACCTGCAGCGTGATCGCGCGCGGCGCATCGAGACGCTGACCGCGGAACTGGCCGAACTCGAACGCGTGGAACGCGACATCGCCGACAAGCAGACGGCCTTGAGCGCCTCGCGCAAGCGGCAGCGCACGCTGCTTGCCGAACTGGAAAGCGACCGGCGCGAACGCGCCGAGACCGTGGCCGACCTCGACAAGCGCTACCGCGATCGCGCCTCGCGCGAGAAGGCGCTCGGCCAGGACGCGAAGGCGCTGCAGAAACTGCTGGCACAGCTGCGCGCCGCCGCGGCGCGCGCCGAGGCCGAACGCCGTGCCGCCGCCGCGGCGGCCGCGCGTGAACGCGAGCGCGAAGTGGCCTCTGGTAAGCCGCCGCGCGCGTACAAGCCGCCGGTCCAGGTGGCGAAGACCGCGCCGATCCAGGTCGGTGGACTGGGCTGGCCGCTGTCCGGCTCCCTGCTGGCCGGTTACGGCGGCACGATGCCTGACGGGCGCAAGAGTTCGGGCGTGCTGATCGCCGCGCCCGCCGGCACGACCGTGAAGGCGGTCGCCGACGGCACCGTGGTGTTCTCCGAATGGATGACCGGCTACGGCATGATCCTGATCATCGATCACGGCAACGGCTACATGAGCTTGTACGCGCACAACGACGCCCTGCTCAAGGATGCCGGTACGCAGGTCAAGCGTGGTGATGCGGTCGCCAGCGTCGGCAGTTCGGGCGGCCAGGGCCGGCCGGCGCTGTATTTTGAACTGCGTCGCAATGGGCAGCCGGTCGATCCCCGCGGCTGGCTGCAACGACAGTGAGCACGGAACGGTGCGGGTCAGGATCGTTTAACGAAACCCATCCGCCGCACCGCATAATCGACTGAACCCGGCTGCCCGCATGCGGTCGAACCCACGTCATTCTGGAGTGTTTCATGCGTCGACCGCTTTCGATTCTCGCACTCGCGCTGCTGCTGGGTCCGGCGTTCGCGCAGGACGCGCCTGTGCAAGGCACACCACCCGCGCAGGCGCAGCCGGCCGCGCCTCCCGACGAGAAGGCCGCCGCGAGCGATGACCCGGATGCCGCCGAGAGCGCCGCCACCAAGGTGCCGCTCGAGGAGATTCGGCGCTACGTCAACGTCTACAACGCGGTGAAGCAGGCTTACGTCGATCCGGTGGACGACAAGAAACTGATGTCCTCGGCGATCAAGGGCCTGCTGCTCGATCTCGATCCGCATAGCGCCTATCTCGAGAAGCGCGACGCCCAGGAATTCGACGAAGACACCAGCGGCGCCTACGACGGCATCGGCGTGGAAGTGCAGCAGCAGCCGGACGGCACCGTGCGCGTGATCGCGCCGATCGACGACACTCCGGCCGCGCGCGCCGGCATCAAGGCGGGCGATCTGATCACCGCCGTCGACGGCAAGCCGCTCACGCCGGCCAGCGACGAGGACGGGCAAGGCCCGCTGCGCGGCAAGCCCGGCACCGACGTCAAGCTCACCGTCGTGCGCGAGGGTGCCGCGAAACCGCTCGACATCACCGTCAAGCGCGAAACCATCCGCGTGATCAGCGTGCGCTCGCGCATGCTGGAGCCGGGTTACGGCTACATCCGCCTGAGCGCATTCCAGGCCGACACCGCGGCCGAATTCGAGAAGCAGCTGCGCAAACTCCAAGATGGCGCCGGAGGTAAGTTGCGCGGCCTCGTGCTGGACCTGCGCAGCAATCCCGGTGGTCTGCTCACCTCGGCGGTGCAGATTGCCGACGACCTGCTCGACAGCGGCAAGATCGTCAGCACGCGCGGCCGCATCTCCGTCAGCGACGCGGAATTCACCGCGGTGCCGGGCGACCTGATGAATGGTGCGCCGGTGGTGGTGATTGCCGACGCCGGTTCGGCCAGCGCCTCGGAGGTGCTGGCCGGCGCGCTGCACGACAACAAGCGCGCGCGTGTGATCGGCAGCCGCACCTTCGGCAAGGGCTCGGTGCAGACGCTGTTGCCGCTGGACAACGGTGATTCGGTCAAGCTGACCACCGCGCGCTACTTCACGCCCAGCGGCAAGTCGATCCAGGCGCGTGGCATCGATCCGGACGTGGTGCTGAAGCCGGAGAAAGCCGACGCCAAGCCGATGGACTATACCGAGGCGATGCTGCCCGGCCATCTGCGCGGCGACGAGGAAATCGCCGGCAGCAACGCTGGCGACGTGCTCGAAGGGGATGGACCGATCACCGCCGCGCTGACGGAGTTGAAGAAGCCCTCAGCGACCACCGCGAAGGCGACACCGCCGGCAGCGGAGGCACGCAAATAATCGTTTGATCATCGACTGATCGCGGGATTGCTCCGCGTTTCGCCGCGTCTATTCCGCGATCAGCTTGCACTCGATCTTGATCGGTTCCTGCGCCGCCACCTGCAGCGTGTCCTGGAACATGCCGCAGTCGAGCACGTTGTCCTGCGAGGCCTTGCGTGCCGAATAGACGTTGATGTTGACCTGCGGCTCGCCCTTCTCGATCAGGCCGAGCTGCTTCTCGTCGAAACTCACGGCGGCGAAGTGCGCCGTGCCGCCGCTCGCGGTCAGTTCGACCTGCGCGCGCTTGAGCGTCATCCACGGATCGCGCGGATCGGCGAGCTTCTGTTGCTGCGCGGCGACGGTGGGATAGCCGAAGTAGTCGACCGACACGATGATGCCTTCCTTCGTCTGCGCCAGCTGCTTCGCCGCCACCGGCGAGAGCGAGACCACGACGTCGAAGGCATCGCTGCGCGGCGCCGGCGTCGCGGCGGGCGGCAGTGCGTCCACGCGTGGTTCGGGCACCGCCGCGCGATCGCATGCGGTCGTCGCCGCGAGGAGTCCTAGAACTGTCAGCGTTCGGGAGCAGGTACGGAGGCGCGACGCGGACATCGGTACTACCTCGGCTTGGCGGGCAATGGGAATGGCGTGACGACCTTCTCGCCGGATTCGGCGTCGCGAATCGCTGATTGGCCCTTCTTTTCCACTTCCTCGATGCGCACGATGCTGTGCATCGGCACGTGCAGCACGCGTGTGTTGCCGAATTCGTCGCGGAGGCGTTCCTCGGTCGGATCGACCACCACGCCGTCGTATACGTCGAACACGAGATCGCCGACCTCGGTGAATCCCCAGATGTCGCTCGCCGATACCTTGCGCGCGTACAGCTCGTAGATCTTGCCGTGATTGTGGAAGACGACTTTGAAGAGGGCGGTCTTGGACCTGGTCATGCGGGCATTGTAGAACCGGGGATTCAAACGTGGGGTTGCTCGCCTCTCAACGCAATGATCGCGTGCGCAACGGCTTCAATAGCCGCGCTGCTTGCGCAGCCTGCGCGCGATCCCCGCCCGCGCCAGCAGCGCGAACCCCACGCCGAACAGGAAGCCGGCCACATGCGCCGCCCACGCCACCGCGCCGAATGCCGGGCCGATGTAGGCGAACACCACCTGCAGCAGCGCCCAGATCCCGATCAGCAGCGAGGCCGGCGCGCGCACGAATTCCAGGAACACGCCGAGCGGCAGCACCACGCCCAGCCGCGCGCCGGGGAACAGCGCCAGATACGCGCCGATCACCGCGGAGACCGCGCCGCTCGCGCCGATGATCAGCCGGTCCGGCACGCCGATCACCAGCACCGCCACCAGATTGGCGACCGCGCCGCCGAGCAGGAACAGCAACAGGAACCGCCACGGCCCCATCATCCGTTCCGCCGGCAGACCGAAGATCAGCAGGAACACGAGGTTGCCAAGCAGGTGCGCCCAGTCCGCGTGCAGGAACAACGCCGTGATCAGGCGCAGCCAGCGTCCACCGTCCGCCCAAGAGCGCAGGATGTCGGCCGGCAGCTGTCCGCCGCTCAACGCGCCCCACTCCAGTAACAGCGCGCGCTGCGCCGCGTCGGGCCGCGTGCTGGCCCAGAGGAACGCCAGCCACAGCAAGGCCACCAGCATCGGCGTGGCCCAGCGTAAAGATGAATGGCGGCGGGTCGGAATCGGAACGAACATGGGGCCGCCAAGATACCCGCTCCGGCCTCGCCATGACCCCTGGCATGAGCGAAATTTTCACATATCGAGGTATAGTGCATGCGGCGGCGTATGTCGGGAGGGCTTCCGGCAGGGACGACGCAGGGCGGGACACATCGCCCATGTCGCACGACGCCGTGAAATGCAATCGAGACCCTGTCCCTCGGAGAGAACCGTAATGCAAACGCAGAACCGCTTTATCCAAATTTCCGCCCTCGCGCTGGGCGTCGCCGGCGCCCTGGCCTTTGGCCAGGTCCACGCCTCGGCCTTCCAGCTCAAGGAAAACAGCGTCAAGGCGCAGGGCCGCGCCATGGCCGGCTCCGCTTCGGCGCTCGGCGACGCCTCCGTCGTCGTCAACAACCCGGCCCTGATGTCGACTTTTGAACAGAAGACCGTGCAGGGCGACCTCACCGCGATCGATCTGTCCTTCAAGTACAAGGGCGGCGGTACCGACGGCCTCGGCAATCCGCTCAATGGTGGCAACGGCGGCGACGCCGGCGGCGTCACCCCGGTGCCGGCGATATCCTTCATCCTGCCGCTGCACGACCGCTTCGAGTACCTAACGCTCGGTGCGATGGTCAGCGCGCCGTTCGGCCTGAAGACGCAGTATGACCGGGGTTGGGTGGGGCGCTACCACGCCATCAAATCCGATGTCCGGATCGTCGATCTGACCCTGGCGGCGTCGGTCAAGCTTAGCGACCGCTTCTCAGTCGGTTTCGGCGCCATCCTCGAGCGTTCCGATGTCACATTGTCCAATCAGATCGATTTCGGCACCGGCGTGTGCAAGATCGCCGCATTCCTATGTAGTCCGACTTCACCTTACGGCCCGCAGAAGAACGATGGGTTTGCCTCGGTGGAAGGCGACGACACCAGCCTAGGCTGGCTGTTTGGCTTGAGCTGGCGTCCCACAGACCAGTTGTCCCTTGGCTACACACACCGTTCCGAGATTGATCACGATATTTCCGGCAGGGCTAAATTCGATGTGCCCTCAAATATTCGGTCGTTGTTGGATTCGCCCCTTGTAGGCCGTCAGAATGACTTCGTGAACACTGGGGGCCATGCTGCACTTACTTTGCCCAGCGTCGACACCATCAGTGCCACTTATCAGTTCAATGAACAGTTCGCGCTGATGGGCGAGATTTCGCAGACCGATTGGAGCTCACTGAAGGAAATCCGCATCAAGTTCGACTCGGGACAGGACGATACGGCGGAAGATTACAGCTGGAAGAAGTCCATGATGTATTCGCTCGGTGGCGAGTACAAGATCAACGAGGCCTTCACCCTGCGCGCCGGTATCGCCCGCGACGAATCGCCAATCAGCCTGCCGCATCGCACCCCGCGCATGCCCGACCAGGATCGCAACTGGTACGCGATCGGCCTGACCTGGGCCCCGAGCGAGAACTTCGAACTGTCCGGCAGCTACACCCGCATCCAGCTGGCCGACACGCCGAAGCTCATGCTGGGCAGCGACCCGAATGGTTCGGGCCAGGGCGCGTTCCTGGATGGCAAGTACGACGGCCATGCCAATCTGTTTGGCGTCTCGGCGCAGTATCGCTTCTGAGTCGTCGGATAAAACAGCAGTCAAGCAAAGCGGGGCGCCTATGGCGCCCCGCTTTGTTTTTGTGCCTCAAGATCATGATCTCGTGATAACTGTTCCAAAGTGCTTTGGGTTGTTCAAAGTCAAAATACATCCAGCAAAGTGATGCCTGTTCATAAATGTCAAGATTCACCAGTCGACTTTTCTTCACCCAAGTGGCCGAAGCGCTTTCTCGGTCAGGCACCATCATGTTAACGTGCTGGCGACTGCGGTTTGTGTCAATCAACGATGTGTGATTGAAGCGGATTAGGATGTGCGTGGTTGCAAGGGGGAGCAATTGAAAGATTACGTACCGCTGGGATGGCAAACCCATGTCCCTGCGATCAGGCTGGAACAGCCGCTCCGGTACTTCACGCCAGAACTGCTTTCGCGGCTCATCACCAATGTCCGCCAAGTGACGGTGGATCCGCCGGAAGATCCGTTCGTGAGCCAAGCCTTGGCATGCGCCATATATGGCGCCATGTTGCGGCAACGCTACGGATTAAGAGAAGAAAGGCTGTGCGCTGCTGCTCGTGAGCAATTTAGACGTTATGTTCTAGAAAGAGTTGAGAGCTTTAAAAAAGCTGATCTTTTGAAAGCCGCCGCATCCATGGCGGGCGAAAGAGCAGGTCGGCTACGCACAGATATTGTTTATTCTGGGGTAGCTGCAGGGGAGGATTCTTTAGTTTTCGCAATTGAAGACTCTGTTGAAGCGCTTTTTGACGACTTGCTAACTGTGTTGAACAGTAAGCATAAAGGCATAGATGTCTTCGATTTCGCTGCTGTTACTCTGTTTTTCTGTTTATCCGTGCACCCCTTCCTCGACGGAAATGGACGTTTCTCTCGTCTGATAACGATCGCATTGTCTGCAGCGCAAGCTGATCCTGGTTGTGGCGCACTGGCAGCGGGCTTACAGCTTTGGAATCGTCAATGGTATGTCGAGGCTTCATTGAGAGCCAGAGAGTCTGGGTTTCATGGCTTCGTCGAGGAAATGCGGGGCGGACGAGATGTCGTAATGGATCGGCTGCGGTTGAAGGTCATTCCCTATTTGAATGAAATTTCTGATCTGATTTCGTCTCAGAAAGAACAGCAAAGAAGCCTGCGCAGAACGGTCATGGATGGACTGCTGGAAGGCGGTATTGGAGTCGAGAGTTTTCAGAGAAAGCAAAGCTGTTCTACGCGGAAGGCTATAGGTTTCTTGTCGCGGCTTGGCGGAAATGGGATTGGTGAGATAGAGGGAAAAGGAGATATTAGTTATTCATCGTTTCATGGCGGGATTGGTGAGTGTTTTCAGCTTCGGACATAAGGGAAAGTATCCATGAGAAGTTTTGGGTGTGAAGTATCAAAAAGCTCAAGAGGCAATCTTCGGAGAGCGATTGTTGGCTGCCTAATTATCGTAGTAGGGGGTAGTTATATTGGTGGTAACGAAGCCCATGCCTATCAATGCTTCTATTCGGGATTTGATCCCGATCATAGGAGTAATGGTGGAAGACTTCTGTGCTTTGGCGGGGGCGGAGGCGGTGGTTGGGGTGGTGGAGGTGGTGGCTGGGGCGGCGGGGGATGGGATACCACCTCTGTGCAGCAAGATATACCGAGTGAGGATGTCGAGTTGCCAAAGACGCCGTCCACAGAAAGCGGTTGCGTCGGAAATCCTGTCGTCTTGGGGACGGGAAACAAGATTGAGAAAGAGACTGACTTTGAGTCAAATAACAATGATGGTCTCGGCCTAACTAGAACATATAACCATTATTGGAATGGTGCGCTGGGTGTCTTTGGAACAGGTTGGGGCCAGAAATGGATTACCAATCACGACTACAGTCTAGTCATCGAATCGATCCCACCGGACGCGTGCGGAATATTTGAATGCGATGAGAGTAGAGCTGATAAAATCGTTCTCTATAGACCTGATGCGCGGAAGCTTGCTTACTACAAGCAAGCAGATGGGACATGGAAGACGCCGAACGATACGTCCAACACTAAGCTCGTTCTGACGGCTCCACATAAGTTTACTTATTATGCGGAAGGCAGATATGTTGAGACATACGAGGCCTTCGCGAGTGGCGCTTCGATTTCCTCAAGAACAAGCCCGACAGGAGAAAAGTGGACGTATGAAGGGTTTCCATTCGTTACAAAGGTGACTCATTCATCTGGACGTTATATCGAATTTATTAGAGATGCAAATTTCGTAGTGAATCAAGTACGGGATCCGCAAGGGAATTTGCATAACTACACATATAAAAATATAGATGATGGTGATGGCACGCCATCTTTAATTTTGCAATCGCATACACAGGCGAGCGCTGGGGTCAATGTTACATATCATTATGAAGACGCTGTTGATCCTTACGCTCTAACAGGAAAATCGTTTAGTGGTGTAAGGTATTCAACATTTTCCTATGATGTGAATGGGAAGATCACGTCAGAAGAGCATGCTGGCGGCGTCGATAAATATACGTTCCGTTACCTTGTTGAGACGGACCCTGATGGATATACGATTAATAAAACAGAGGTTACTAATCCACTCAACCGAGTGGAGACGTATTCGTTTAAGAATGGGCGCCCAATTGCTTTTGCAGGAAAAGCTGCCACATACTGTCCGGCAACAGCATCATCGACGACTTATGATGCCAACGATCAGGTCGATAAAGTCACTGACGCAAACAATGTCGTCGCTGATCATGATTACGACACCAAGGGCCGTTTGTTGAAGAAGATTGAAGCTTACGGCACGACACAAGCGCGGACTACGACCTACGCGTGGGATCCCAATGTTGATCTCATGACAAGCATGACAGTTGCTGGGCTCAAGAAAACCGAATTCACATACACGGCCGATGGATTGCTTTCAAAGCAGCGGGAGATCAATCTCAGCAGCAATGGTGTAGCAAATCAAGCGCGTGATACCACATTCACTTATACAAAGCATTCGAATGGCCTGATAGCCTCAGTCGTGATTGATGGCCCGATCTCGGGTGTCGGTGATGCTGTGAAGATGGCATACAACACATCGGGTGACTTGGTCTCGACTGAGAATTCTCTCGGCCATAAAACGACCTACTTAAATTTCAATGGACTAGGTCTACCAGGTCGAGTCGTAACTGCAAATGGTGCTACGACGGACTATGTCTATGATGCCATTGGGCGTCTTTATACCCAGCGAGAAGCGCGCGATGGAGTTTGGTATGACACGCAGCTTCGGTACGGCAGCGCTGGCAATATGACCACGGTTACAACGCCAGATGGCGTCAAAACTGTATATGAGTACAGTCCTGCGCTACGGCTTAATCGTATTTATCGAGATGTGTCCGGCGTGCTGATCGATGATGGTGCGCGCGAGGAAAGAGCTTATACGTATGACTTGGCGGGAAACGTTACGAAAATCGAAGATAAGGTCGGAACTGCTGTCAAGTTGCGCAGCTACATTGACTATGACGAAATTGGCCGTATTAGAGCTGCGCGAGGAAACAATGGCCAGAACATCCGTTATACCTATGACAACAACAATAACCTGAAGACAACAACAGATTCGTTGGGTCAAACGACTACTCTCACCTTTGATGCTCTAAATCGTGTTGTGGAGTCGAAAGATGCGAAGGGAGGTATTGCCAAGTTTAAATACGATGCAGGTGATAACTTGGCTAGCGTAACAGATCCCAGAGGAAAGATAACATCTTATACATTGGATGGGTTTGGGCAATTGTGGAAGCAAGTCAGCCCTGACACTGGAACAACTACATTTTCTTACAATATCTCTGGTCAGCGAATGACCATGACGCGTAATGATGGCAGCGTGGTGAACTATAGCTACGACACTTTGGGGAGAGAAACGAAGATCGAGGTGGGGGGCAAAGTGCAAAGCTTCACTTACGATACGTGCACAAATGGTAAGGGGCGTTTTTGCGCTAGTTCGGCTCCTAATGCCAATTTAGTGTATGCGTATTCTCCGGAGGGTAAGATTACTATTCGTAGAGAGTTTACGACTGGTAACAATGTTCAATCCGATTATCAAACTCTCTATGGATATGATGGCCTAGGTCGTCTGAGCAATATTAAGTATCCGAACGGTGTGGCGGTTGGTTATGGATATACCGCAGGCAAGTTATCGACTATGACAGTCAATATAGGCGGGGCGGTTAGCAACCTGATAACGGGCGCAAAGTACCAACCCTTCGGTCCAGCTGCGAGTTGGGCCTACGGAAATGGCCTCAATCGTGGATATAACTATGATATCGATGGCCGAATAACGGGAGTGAGCGCAGGGAACACTAGCAAGGTGATCCAGAGTCTAACGTATGCCTACAATGCCAACAATATTATAACCAAGGTCACTAATGGCGCTAATGCGAGTCTAACGCAAGCATTTGAGAATGACGAATTGTCCCGACTGACGAAGGTTACTGCAACTAATGCCAACGAGACCTTTACTTACGATGCTAATAGTAATCGTACAGCCGACTCTGATGGGTGGGGAGCAACTACATACCAAATCTCGACTACCAGCAACCATTTAACCAATCAGGTCGGACCATTCGGTACGTCTAACTTTACTTATGATGCACTCGGCAACGAGAGTAGGGTGGATACGACCAATTTTGGCTGGGGGGCGAGAACATACGATGCCTTCAATCGCTTGTCGACAATCACGGCAGGACCAGAAACGATTGTTAGTTATAGTTACAATACTTACAACGAGCGTGTATATAAAGCAGCTGAACAAGGTCATTTTCGATATGTCTATACGCCAGGTAGCCAGTTGTTGGCTGAGCATAAGGACGAAGGGGATGTCTGGACCAACTATCTCTACTTTGGCGACCAATTAGTTGGGCTAGTTCGAGGAAGTCAACTCAGTTTCGTGCATAACGATCATTTGGGGCGACCGGAGGTTGCCACCAATGGGGCGCAGGCAGTCGTGTGGCGAACCAGTAATTATGCATTCGATCGCAAAGTGACACTTGACAGCATTGGGGGATTGAACATTGGTTTCCCCGGACAGTATTATGATGAAGAATCTGGGTATTGGTACAATATAAATCGTTATTACGACCCTAACAGGGGAAGATATATTCAGTCAGATCCTATAGGATTTAATGGCGGAATCAATAGTTATCTTTATGCTGAAGCCAACCCGGTTAGCAATGCTGATCCTCTAGGTTTGATTACCGTGGGACCTGGGGTCTATGTTGGAGGTCCTAATGAGGCGATTGGGGAGTGTGAAAGTAGGCAATTTATTAATGCCATGGTTAACCTGTCGCCTATTGGCCTGGTAAAGGCCTTAACCGAAGAGCCGAACTCATTGGATGTGTCGACTGGTGCTTTGGAGACAACTGCACTTGCTACGGAAGCAGGTACGGCTAGATCGGACGCTCTAGCCTATAGGCGTCTGCGGGATTTGGAGCGCCTGGATAGGAATAGAAGAGAGCAAACTGAGTTAAAGAGAGCGATTGAATCAAGGAAAGGCTTGAACAGTGGGTTGAGGACAATAGGCAGAGGGCTTGCCGTTCTGGGATTTGCGATAGAATCCGTCAAGCTGATGGAAAACATTTGGAAAGAGTGCGGATGTGAAAAGAAATGATTCGGTTTGATATTTATTTTCGGATTAAACTTTGCCTGCTTATGTCAGCTGTGAGCTTTTTATGTATTTTGATTCCAAATCTTCATAAGCCGCTTCTAATTTTGTCAATCCTACTGGTGGCGATTCTACTTGTTTGCATCGTTACTCTAAGGGGGATAAATCATTCATTTGATATGGATTTATATGTCAAGGCGGCAAAGTTTGCAAAAAAATCATCTCTGCTTCTTGGTTTTTTTATAGCGTTAGTCGTGTTGTTTTTTGCCTATTTTGATGCGTTTAGTATACAAAGAGCTTTGTTTTTGTTCTTCGGCGTTATTTTTTTCTTGTTGCCGTTAGAGATTCTTGATATTGCAATTAAGAGAAGGATTGAGGCTTTTGACTCAAAAGAAAACTAGCAAGCGTAATTTGGCGATGCGAAAGATTGCATTGTATGAAAATTATCGAGTGACCACTCAAGAGGGTTGGTTAAAGCGATTGACGTGGATCTGTAAGGCTGCTTTCTTTTCTTTTGGTGGTATCTTTGCGTGGATTGTTGAGGCTATTTTGAATGAAAACAAATCTATGATAAAAAAATATAAGCGTCGTCCGTAAGACAGGCAGATGGTAAATCCCGCCAAACAGGCGGGATTTTTTAAGCTCCGAATGCGGGGTTGAGGTTGGAGAAATGATCTCTCAAGAAATTATCAATTCGGAATGATGCTGTGTCGGCAGGCTCATTGCCTCGTTGGATAATTAGCCAATTGTCCATGATCCTGATCTCGCGAACGATGTCGCGCGAGCTTGCTCTGATCAATACTAGTTCTAATGGAAGACGAACTAAACAAGGCTCGACTCTCAAACCTTTACTGGCCTTGTATTTTATTGCCGCTGCCACTTCTGCATGTTTAGGATGAGTGGGGTCTACAGAAATGGCTTCAATACCATCTGCTAGGAGGTGGTCACAATTCCAATCCTCGATTACATAAAGCCCTCCGGGCCTTAATAGCGGGAATAGTGTTTCGAAGGAGCTTCGTGTTTCAAGTAACAGATGCGAAGCATCATCAATAATCAAATCAATGTGCCTGCCGTGCAGTTCATCCTCCATGATCGACGAGACTTTCTTACGATCGGCTTGGTTCACGCCGTAGTGTGGTTTTATTATCGACTTCAGTCTGTTAGTTTCGATGTGATTGGAAAGGGCTGATGCCGGTTCCGCGGCGAGTTCAATAGCCACTAACAAGTCGGGTTGGTACAGAGCATGAAGCAGCGCTGTACTGCCCCCTTGTCGAATTCCAAGTTCCACGATGATTTCGGGTTTGAAGCGCGAGGATAACTCAAGATAGCGTTCAACTTGCGCCCGGTTCTTTTGCATTGAAAAGAAACCGTCAGGGGTTGATTCAGCCCAACCCCATTCGTAAGCACAATAAAAATCGAGATCGCCTACGCGAAGGTGATGCTCGTCGACGAATGCCGCGTGTGGCTTATGGTTCATGCGTAATAGAAGGGGAGGACTGGCCTACATCATATCTGGCATGACGGTAGCCCTTCCGACCAAGAGGGCGGCGCCTCCCCAGCGGGGTTCTCAAGTGAGAGGAGGCCGACTTTTGATGCACTGCAAGATGCATTACGTCCGGGAACGTTGCACATTGAATCGTTCCAAAAAAATTTCCCGAGTGTTTGGATCGATCTAACTCCAAGGGCGACATGTCGACGAAAAAACGCCTCGAAATCCTCGCGCGCGCGCGACAGATCCTCGTGCCGGACGCGGCCTCCATGGCACGTCCCCGGCTCCTGCATCGCGCCGCGTTGGCCGTGCTGATACTTGGTGGGCTGGGTACGAGCGCCGCGATCGCCGCCGACGCATCGCTCGCCGCCGAGGTCAACACCTTCATCGGTACCAAGGACGATGGCAACACCTATCCTGGCGCGTCCGCGCCGTTCGGGCAGATTCAGGTCAGCCCGGTTGGCTCGCACTACTCGGGCTGGCGCTACGACGATCCCAAGATCCGCGGCTTCGGACACTCCTTCATTTCCGGCGCCGGCTGCTGGGAGCAGGGCGGACTGGTGTCGGTCCTGCCAATCACCGGCACGATCGGTGCGGGCGGCACGCTCGACACCGGCAATCCCAAGAGCTTCGATCACAAACTCTATGGCGCCGACTACACGCACGAGGGCGAAGTCGGCCAGGCCGGTTACTACAAGGTGCGCCTGACCAGTTACGGCGGCATCACCGCCGAAGCCACGGCGCGCACGCACGCGGCGGCCGAGCGCTACACCTTCGAGGGCGATGCGAAGACTGGGCACATCCTGATCAATGTCGGCCAGGCCGCCGAGCGGCACTCGATCATCGGCAGCACGATCAACGTGGTCGGTGACCGCGTCGTGGAAGGCAAGCTGGTGAGCAAGAGCTTCTGCGGTGGCCAGCAGTACACCACCTGGTACCGCATCGAGTTCGACCGCCCGTTCCGCGCCTTCGGCACCTGGGATGGCGATGGCGCCAGTCCCGGCGCGCGCCACAGCATGGAAGGCGAGGCCAAGCCCAGCGGCGCGTGGGTGAGTTTCGATCTCGGCAAGGATCGCGGCGTCACCGCGATCAGCGCCATTTCGCACGTCGACGCCGAGGGCGCGCGCAACAACCTGCGCAGCGACGGCATGCAGGGCGGCAAGCTGCTGAGCTTCGAGGCGATGCGCAAGCACGCGCAGGCCGCCTGGCAGCAGGAACTCTCGTCCGTGCGCGTGCGCGGCGGCAGCGCCGACGATCGCAAGGTGTTCTACACCGCGCTCTACCACACCTTGTTGCAGCCGCTGATCGGCAACGACGCCGATGGCCGTTATCGCGGCTACGACGAACAGATCCACCGCGCCGACGGCTGGACCTACTACGAATACTTCTCGCTCTGGGACACGTATCGTTCGCAGAACCAGTGGCTGGCGTTGATCCGCCCGCAGCAATCGCGCGACATCGCGCGCTCGCTGCTCGCCATCGACGAACAGGGCGGCTGGCTGCCGCGCTGGGGCTACGCCAACTTCGACACCAACATCATGACGGGCGATCCCGTGACGCCGTTTCTCGTCGACCTGTGGCGCTTCGGCGCGCTGCAGGGACGCGAGCAGGCCGCGTATGCCGCGCTGCGCAAGAACGCGTTCGGTGTACCGCCGCTGCAGTCGCGACACGCCGGGCGCTCGGGCAACACCAACTACCTGAAAGAGGGGTTCGTCCAGTACGACCGCGCGCTTCCCGCCAAGGGAATGGATCTCGATCCGACCCATGGCGGCTCGGCTACGCTGGAGTACGCCCTGGCGGACTGCGCGCTGTCGCAGATGGCCGGCGCGCTGGGACATGCCGACGATGCCGCGGTGCTGCGCCAACGCGGCGGCAACTGGCATCGCGTCTGGGATGCGCAGGCGCGCGACGAAAGCGGCCTCACCGGCTTCCCGCGCCCGCGCGTGGAGGGCGGCGGCTGGTACACCTCGCCGCGCGGCGATTACAGCCCGCGCTCGCAGCACGGGTTCCACGAAGGCACCGCCTGGCAATACCAATGGCTGGCGCAGCAGGACGCCGATGGCCTGGTCGAAGCGATGCAAGGCAAGGACAAGGCGCTGCAGCGGCTCGACCTGTTCTTCGCCTACGACGATCTGCTCGCCGATCCGCAGCAGGGAGCGCGCAAGCATTGGGTGGTCGGCCCCTACAGCTACTACAACCAGTATCGCTACAACCCCAACAACGAGCCCGACCTGCACGCGCCGTGGATGTACACGCTGATCGGCGCGCCTTGGAAGACGGCGACCGTGCTGCGCGCGGCGCAACACCTGTTCACCAACGCGCCCAACGGCGTCACCGGCAATGACGATCTGGGCACGATGTCGGCCTGGTACCTGTTCAGCAGCATTGGCCTGTATCCGGCGGTGCCGGGCACCGGGCAGTTCCTCCTGAATCCGCCGCGCTTCGAGCAGGTCGAACTCGATCTCGGCAACGGCAAGACCCTGCGCATCGAGGCGCCGGGCACGGATGCGAATCGCGTACAGTACGTGGAGAATGTTCGCTACGACGACAAGTCGCAGCTGCAGGTCTGGGTCGATTGGAAGCGCCTGCAAGAAGGCGGGACGCTCCGGTTCGACCTGACCACAACGCCTCCCGAGCAGGGCTGGGGAACGCGTGCGGATGCGCTGCCGTCTTCGCCGTGTTCGACGCGAGGACAACACATGTCAGGAGCCGTGCCGTGACAGCAGGCAAGCAAGGGACCAAGCCGAAGGCCAGCCAGACGAGCAAACGCTCGACGCAGGCCATCACCGTCAACGACATCGCCAAGGCCGCCGGCGTGTCGCGCGCAACGGTGTCGCTGGTCCTGCGTGAAAGCCCGCTGGTGCACGTCGACACGCGCGCCCGCGTGGAAGCGGAACTGAAGAAACAGGGCTACATCTACAACCGCAGCGCCGCCAACCTGCGCCGGCGCACGTCTTCATCGATCGCGCTGGTGATCAACGATCTGACCAACCCGTTCTTCGCCGAATTCGCCGCCGGCGTCGACGAAGCGGTGGGCGCGCGAGGCTACGTCACCCTGCTCGGCAACACCAGCGAATCGCCGGAGCGCGAGGAAGCGGTGCTGGCGTCGCTGATGGAACACCAGCCCGCGGGCGTGATCCTCTCGCCGGCCGAACACAGCGACGGCGAGCGTCTGGAGCGCGTGCTCGGCCAGCGCTCGCCGGTGGTCGTCTTCAACCGCGAACTGACCGGCGCGCACTGGGATTTCCTGGTGCTCGACAACCGCAACGGCGCGCGCATGGCGACCGAACACCTGCTGGAACTCGGCCATCGCCGCATCGCCTTCTTCGGCGGCCACGCCGATTCCAGTTCGTGCCGCGAACGCCGGGCGGGGTTCACCGATGCGATGCGCGCGGCGAAGATCGAGCCGCTGCCGCACTGGTTCGTCGAGACCGCGCCGACGCGGCTGGATGCGGCCACGCGCACCGATGGGCTGTTCGAGAACATCAGCGCGCAGGACGCGCCGACCGCGGCGGTCTGCTACAACGACGCCGTCGCGCTCGGCCTGATGCTCGGTCTGGTGCGGCACGGGCGCAAGCCCGGCGAGGATTTCGCGGTCACCGGCTTCGACGACATTCCCGAAGCCGCTTTCGCCGCGCCACCGCTGACGACGCTGGCGGTGGACCCGCGCGAGCGGGGCCGGCAGGCGGCCGAACTCCTGTTGCAACGCATCGGCACGAAAGAAGGCGAGGAAAGGCAGACCACCGCGCCGGTGCGATTGGTGATACGAGGCAGCAGCTGCAAACCCAAGGGGGCGGCATCGTGAGCCGGTGCGCATCGCACCGACGCATCGATTCCGAGCGAGGGATCGCCGCAACACAACGGATCGCCATCTAAAGCCGTTCGACGGCTGTGGACGGGCGATCGCGCGAGTGGATTTAGATCGTTCAAAACCAATAAAACACATCACTACGAGTTCGATATTCGAATGCTCTTTGGGAGGAGTGGCATGAAGGGGAAGATCACGCAAGAAAAGATCCGGACATCCGCGCTGGCCGCCGCGTTGCTGACGGTGCTGTCCGTGCCGCACGCGGCATCCGCACAGTCGCAGCCGTCTGAGCAGCAGCCGTCCGGGCCGCAATCGTCCGAGCCACAGCCGGCCGCGAGCGCCGCGCCGGCCGCCACCGAACTGGAAAAGGTGGCTGTGACCGGCTCGCGCATCAAACGCGCGCAAGTCGAAGGCCCGGCGCCGGTCACGATCATCAGCGCCGACCAGATCAAGCGCGAAGGCTTCTCCAACGTCTACGAGGCGCTGTCCACGCTGACCGAAGTCACCGGCACGGTGCAGGCCGACGTCAACAAGGGGCCGACGCCCAATGCCAGTCCGTTGAACCTGCGCAACCTCGGCCCCGGCCGCACGCTGTTGCTGATCGACGGTCGCCGCGTCGCCGATTACCCGCTGCCGTATGAAGGCCGCGGCAACTTCGCCAACTTCAACAACATCCCGATGGCGATGGTGGAGCGCATCGAAGTGCTGGCCAGCGGCGGTTCGGCCATCTACGGCTCCGACGCGATGGCCGGCGTGATCAACGTGATCCTGAAGAAGAACTACAACGGCGACGAAGTGCGGCTGAAAGGCGGCACCACCACGCGCGGCGGTGGCGATTCGTTCGACCTGTCCTGGGTCGGCGGACGCACCGGCGAGAAGTGGAGCGCCACCTACGGTCTGCAGTGGAGCGGCCGCGAGACGCTGTTCGCGGGGGATCGCGAGTTCGTCGATTCCGATTACGAGCCCTCTTCCCGCGTCAAGCCACTCGTCAACGACGCCTGGCCGTGGATCTGGGGTGTGGAGCTGATCGACGTCAACAATAAACAGCGGATCACGCCCCCCGCTGGCGCCTGCGATCGCTTCGAAGATCTGCCGCTGCACAATTTCGTCGGCAACGAAGGCAACGCGCCCGAGTTTCCCGGCTACAGCTGTACCCAGGGCAAGGGCAATGCGCTGTGGAGCCTCCGCAACGGTTCCGACAACAAGTCGGCGTTCGGCAACTTCCAATACAACTTCGACAACGGCATGGAGGCATGGGTCAGCGCCTCGCTGTGGGATAGCGAAGGTGAATCGCGCCAGGACGAAGCGCTGCGCTTCACCTTGCTGGAAGGCCGCGGCGGCAGCTGGTACGACCCGCAACTGGGCCAGCGCATGCAGGGACGTCGCGCCTTCACCGTGCGCGAGGCCGGCGGCAGCCGCACACCGTTCCTGTTCTATACCAACGAGCGATCCTGGGATGTGGCGGGTGGTTTGCGCGGCCACTTCGGCGACAAGTTCGACTGGGACGCCACGATCGGCCGCACCGAATACAAGGTGGATTTCAGTTTCCCCGCCATCGTGCAGGGGGCGATTGACAATTATTTCCTCGGCGAGCAACAGGGCGTGACCGCCGATGGCACGCCGATCTACACGCTCAACCAGGAACGTTTCTGGAGCCCGATGTCGGCCGATGCGTTCCGCTCCATGACCACGCATGGTCACAGCAGCGCCGAGTCGTGGATGAACCAGGCGCAGTTCGCGGTCAATGGCGAGTTGTTCAATCTGCCGGCGGGCCCGGTGGGATTCGCCGGCGTGCTGGAAGCCGGCTCGCAAGGCTATCGCCTGCGTCCCGATCCGCTGACCTATGGTCCGAACAAGCAGTACGACCAGCCCGGTGGCGTGAATCAGGGCGGCGGTGATCGCAAGCGTTACGCGGCCGGCGTCGAATTCAAATTCCCGCTGCTGGCCTCGTTGAACCTGACCACGGCCGGCCGCTACGACCACTACAAGGACGACAGCCGCAAGGAAGGCAACTTCACCTGGAACACCGGCCTGGAATGGCGTCCGGTTGACAGGCTGCTGCTGCGCGCCGCCTACAACACCACGTTCCGCGCGCCCGACATGCATTACCTGTTCGCCACCAGCGGCACCGGCACCCAGGAAGACGCCGATATCGCCAACTGCGTGAGACGCGACATGCAGCCAAGCTGCGGTACGCAGGATCTGTACTACCGGCACGATATTGCCCGCACCGGCAACCTGAACCTCGAGAGCGAGACCGGCAAGTCGTGGAGCGCCGGCTTCGTCTGGGATGCGACCGACAATCTGTCGCTGAGCGCGGACTACTGGCGCATGACCATCGACAACCAGGTCCAGGACTTCAGCATCACCGATATCCTCGAACTGGAAAGCGAATGCATCAACGGCGTGCCGAAGAACGCGAGCGACCCGCTTCGCGTGACTCCCGGCTCAGCGGAATGCAGCAGCATCACCTCGCGCGTGACCCGCAGCGCGCCGGGCACAAACGCGTCCGGTTTGCCCGACAGCAACTATCCGTTGGGGCAGGTGCAATCGGTGTTCAGCGGCCCGATCAATCTTTCCTATCGTGAAGTGGCGGGCGTCGACGTATCCGCGCGTTACCGCATCCCGGCTACCGCATGGGGCGACTTCAGCTTCGCCTTCAACTACACCAATCAGCTGAAGACCAACACGCGCCGCAGCCCTAACTCGCCATTGCTGGAAGGGCGCGACGACGAAATCCGCACCTTCGCCCGCGCCAGCGTGAGCTGGGAACGCGGCCCGTGGACCGCCACCTTGTTCGCCAACCGGCTCGGCCACACCAACGGCGATCGATACGGCGAATGCGCGCCGACATTGCCGGGCCAGGATGCCAGCGTGTGCAGGCACGTGGGCAAGTTGAAAGCACCGATCTACTTCAATCTCACGGCCGGTTATCAGCTGACCGAGCAAGCCCGCGTCAATCTGTACGTCGACAACCTGTTCGACGAAGCCGAATACAAGGACCCGTACAAGATGTTCTTCATCTATGCCAACGAGCGCGTGTTTTCGCGAGTGGGTCGCGAGATCTCTGCGGAATTTGTCTATAAGTTCGATTGACACCAATCGCGCCGGGACAGGCGGGGAGGAAGCGGATGCGACATGCGGAATGGCGTCGACGCGGGTGGCTCGCGGTGATGGCGGCGTTGCTGTTAGGAACGTGGGCCGGGTTCGCGCAGGCGGCGCCACCGGTATCGGTGCCGCTGCATGACGGTTGGGAGTTCCGCCTCGCGACCGACGATCCCGCGGTCGCGAAGCAGCCGGAGGCCGCGCGCTGGCACACCGCGCGCGTGCCAGGCAACGTGCACACCGATCTGCTCGCGGCCGGATTGATCCGTGATCCCTACGTCGGCGCGGCGGAAGCCGAGTTGCAATGGATCGGATTGTCGCGCTGGGAATACAGAACCCGCTTCGACGCGGGCGCGGACGTGCGCAAGCGCACGCACGCGGTGCTGGTGCTGGAGGGTGTCGATACCTTCACCGACATCTGGTTGAACGGCGAGCGCCTGGCCACGACCGACAACAGCTTCCGTACCTGGCGCATTCCGGTCGACGGCAAACTGCGCAAGCGCGGCAATGAACTCATCGTCGTGTTCGATTCGCCGATCCGCCGGCTGCTCCCGCGCGTGCAGGCGATGCCGCACAAGATCGCCGGCAACTATCCCTCGCCCTACGGTGACGAGCCGAAGGACGCCATGACCGGTAACTTCGCGCGCAAGCCGGGTTATCACTACGGTTGGGATTGGGGGCCGCGCTACGTGACCGCCGGCTTGTGGCGTCCGGTTCGGCTGGAGGGTTGGGATGCGGCCCGCATCGCGGACCTACAAGTCGTGCAGCGCACGCTGGATGCGGAGCGCGCCGATGTCGATGCTCGCGTCCGGATAGAAAGCGACAAAGCGCGGACCGCATCGATCGAGATCGTCGTTACCGCGCCTGACGGCAAGCCGCTGCCCGCCATCCGCCAGGACGTCACGCTACGCAGCGGCGAGAATGACATCGATGTGCCGGTACAGATCGCGCAGCCACGCCGCTGGTGGCCGGTCGGTTATGGCGAACAGGCGCTGTACACCGTAGAGGCGCGGCTTGCCGGCCGCGGCGCGCAGGACAGTCTGCGCAAGCGCATCGGGCTGCGCACCGTCGAGCTGCGCCGCGACAAGGACGAAACAGGCCAGGGCTTCGCCTTCGTGATCAACGGCGTGCCGATCTTCGCCAAGGGCGCCAACGTCATTCCCTTTGATGCCTTCCCCGCACGCGTCACGCGCGAGCGCCTGCGCCGCGACCTCACTGCCGCGCGCGATGCCAACATGAACATGTTGCGCAACTGGGGCGGCGGTTATTACGAAAGCGATGACTTCTTCGACATCGCCGACGAACTCGGCCTGCTGATCTGGCAGGACTTCATGTTCGGCGGCGGCATGCCGCCGGCTTTCGATCCGGAATTCAGAGCCAATGTCGTCGCCGAGGCGCGCGACAACGTGCGCCGCATCCGTCATCACCCTAGCGTGGTGCTGTGGTGCGGCAACAACGAAGAAGAAACGGCCTGGAAAGACTGGGGGCACAGCAAGACGTTGACCGAAGCCGACCCGACCTTTGCCAAGACGGTGTGGGAAGGCTACGTGCAGCTGTTCGGCCGCGATTTGCGTCAGGTGGTGGCCGAGGAGGGCGGCGGCAACATTCAGTATTGGTCGAGTTCGCCCAGCAACGATCTCGATGAGAAGGCCAACGATACCGATCGCGGCGACAAGCACTACTGGGAAGTCTGGGGCAATCCGGCGCGGCCGCCGGAAGCGTATCTCGACGTCACGCCGCGCTTCATGTCCGAGTACGGTCTGCAGGCGTGGCCTTCGCTGCGCACGGTCGACACGTTCGCCAAACCCGGCGAGCAGGGCATCGATGCGCCGGTGATCCGTGCGCATCAGAAATTCCTGGCCGGCGACGGCAATCAGCGCTTGCTGCTCTACATCCGTCGCGAGTACGGTGAGCCGCGCGATTTCGCCGATTTCGTCTACCTGAGCCAGCAGGTGCAGGCCGATGGCATCGAACTGGCCGCCTTGCACCACCGCGCTTCGCGGCCGCGCACGATGGGGTCGTTGTATTGGCAACTCAACGATGTCTGGCCCGGCGCGTCGTGGTCGAGCCTGGACTACTACGGACGCTGGAAGCCGCTGCACTTCCACGCGCGCCGATTCTTCGCGCCACTGGCGATCGCGCCACTGCGCAAGGATGGCAAGACGCGCGTGTCGCTGATCTCGGACATGACCACGCCGGTCGATGCGGAATGGCGATTGCGCGTACTGGATTTCGGTGGGCGACTTCTGCGCGAAAAACGCAAGCAGATCACGCTGCAGCCGCTCGGCGCGCAGCAGGCGGCCATGCTCACCGACAAGGAACTGCTGCGAGGCGCCGATCCGCGACGCACGGCCGCCGTGTTCGAGTTGTGGGTGCAAGGGCGGGCGGTCTCGCGGCGCGTGGTCTATTTCCGTCCCGCCAAGCAGTTGGTGTGGCCGGCGCCGGCGGTGCGGGCGACGCTGCGCCCCGACGGCGGCGGTTACGCGCTCGAATTGCACGCGCGCAGTCTGATGCGTGGCGTCTGGCTCGACTTCGGCGACCGCGATGTCACGCTGTCCGACAACGCGCTGACCTTGCTGCCAGGCGAGCCGGTCCATCTGCACCTGGGCACGACGGTCACGCCCGATGCGTTGCGCCGGGCATTGCGGTTGCGTTCGCTGTCAGGCTCCCCGGAGCCGGTCTGGGAGATGTCGCAGACCGCCGCATCCGCGACGACATCCGCAGCACCTTCCGAGCCAACATCTTCCGAAAGCACGAAGTGAGCCTTGCCATGATCATGAAACCGCTGGCCGCCCTCTGTCTTGCTTCCGCGCTGTTGCTGGTCCCGCTCGCCGCACCCGCCGAGACGCCCGCTGCCAAGGCAGCATCCGCCGCGATCACCGATGCTGAGGCGGCGAAGCTCGCCGCGCGCGTCAAGGAAGAAACGCGTCACGCCTGGCGCAACTACTGGCGCTACGCACGAGGCCACGATGATCTCAAGCCGCTGAGCAAGGCGGCGCGTGACTGGTATGCCGAGCCGCTGCTGATGACGCCGGTCGACGCGCTCGACACGCTGTTGTTGATGGGGCTCGACAAGGAAGCCGCGCAAGCGCGTGAACTCATCGTCACCCAGCTGTCCTTCGATCGCGATCTCGACGTGCAGAACTTCGAGATCACCATCCGCCTGCTTGGCGGGCTGCTGTCTGGCTATCAGCTCACCGGCGACGCGCGGCTGTTGAAGCTCGCCGAAGACCTCGGCCAGCGGCTGCTGCCGGTCTTTGAATCACCGACGGGCCTGCCGTACACCCACGTCAATCTGCGCACCGGCAAGACCAGCGGCAAGGTGAGCAATCCCGCCGAGACCGGCACGCTGCTGCTCGAATTCGGCATGCTGAGCAAGCTCAGCGGAAAGCCGGTGTTCTACGACAAGGCCAAGCGCGCGCTGGTGGAAACCTACAACCGTCGCGCGAAGGACACGGGCCTGGTCGGCGCCGCGATCGACGTCGAGAGCGGCGAGTGGACGGATTCCGATGCGCACATCGGTGGCGGCATCGATTCCTACTACGAGTATCTCTACAAGTGCTGGCGCCTGTTCGGTGACGAGGACTGCAAGCGCATGTGGGAGGCCAGTATCGTCGGCGTCAATCGCTATCTCGCCGACGAAGTCCGGCAAGGCGAGCTGTGGTACGGCCATGCCGACATGCGCACCGGTCGACGCACCGAGACACGTTATGGTGCGCTGGATGCCTTCATGCCGGCCCTGCTCGCGCTCGGCGGCGATGTCGAGCGTGCGCGCCGGCTGCAAGACTCAGGGCTCAAGATGTGGCGGTTGTATGGCATCGAGCCCGAATCCCTGGATTACGCCGGAATGAAAGTGCTCTCGCCGGGCTACGCGTTGCGTCCGGAGATCATCGAGTCGGCGTATTACCTGCACCACTACACCGGAGATGCGCGTTATCGCGTGATGGGGCGTGAATTCTTCGAGGACTTCGTCCGTAACTGCCGCACCCGCTATGGCTACGCCGCGCTGCAGGATGTGCGGACAAAAGAGAAGAAGGATTCGATGGAAAGCTTCGTCTTCGCCGAGACGTTCAAGTATTTCTATCTGCTGTTTTCGCCCAAGAAAACCCTCGATTTCGACGGCGTCACCTTCAACACGGAGGCGCATCCGCTGCGTGCCGCCGCACCCGGTTCCGCGAAGTAACCGGACGGGAGAGGCGATCGCCGGTCACCCAATCCAACCGCGGCGCCATTGAGTGCCGCGGCGGGGTCCACGAAGCACGATCCACGAAGCATGGGAATAACCGCAACCTGATCCCGGAGGCGTCGATGATGATCCGCAACTCCCGCAATCTGCTTCTCGCATCCACGCACACGCTACTGCTCGCTGCATGTGCCCTCGCACCTGGCAAGGCTCACGCGGAATCCGCCATTTACGGCGGCGGCCCGTTCTACAGCGGCGGACAGTCCGTCATGGATGATCTGCGCGGCTCCGGCTTCACCACCGTGATCCTGTGGAGCTTCCACATCGAAGACAACGGCGATCTGGTCTACAACGACATTCCCGTGGTCAAGAACGGCGCCTACATCGGCGATGCCAACTGGCCCGCGCGGCTGGCCACGCTCAAGACCGCGCCCACTTCCGTCAACCGCATCGAAGTGTCCATCGGTGCCTGGAGCGTTCCCGACTTCGAACGCATGGCCAAGCTGGTCAACGGCACCGCGGCTGGTTGCGGCACCACTATTGTCTGCGGCACTGGCAGCACCAGCATCCTGTACAAGAATTTCCAGGCGCTGAAGACGGCGACCGGCGCCGATGCGGTAAACTTCGACGACGAGAGCGCCTACGATCTGGCGCCGACCACGCAGTTCGGCCAGATGCTCTCCGGTCTCGGCTACAAGATCACTTTCGCGCCGTACACGCAGCAGACCTTCTGGAAAAACCTCAAGACCAACCTCGGCAGCGCCGTCGATGGCATCTATCTGCAGGTGTACGACGGTGGCGCCGGCAACGACCCCGGCGCCTGGTCGACCGCGATGGGCATGACCGTCGATCCCGGCTTGTGGTCCAGGCATGGCAGCGGCTGCAGCAGCGGCGACAGTCCTTCCAGCGTGCAGACAAAAATGACCAACTGGAAGAATTCGGTCGGCATCGTCGGCGGTTTCATGTGGCTCTACGACGACATCCAGGTCTGCTGGTCGCAAGGCACCACGGCGCAGTACGCGGCGGCGATCAACAACGCCGTCAGCGGCAACGCGGCGCCGACCGCGAACTTCTCCTACAACCTTTCGGGCCTGGCCGCGAACTTCACCGACACATCCAGCGACAGCGACGGCACGATCGCTTTGCGCAACTGGAATTTTGGTGACGGCACATCATCCACATCGACCAATCCGAGCCACACCTATGCTTCGGCCGGCACCTACACGGTGACGCTCACTGTCACTGACGACGATGGCGCCACTGCCACCAGGACGCAGACACTGTCGGTTGGCGGCAGTCCGAATCTCGCCCTCAACAAACCCGCGACCGGATCGGCCGCGTGCAACGGCAATGAGTCGCCGGCGAAGGCCGTCAACGGCAGCGTGTCGGGTGGCACCACCGACAAGTTCTGCACACTGGCCACCACGAAATGGCTGCAGGTCGATCTCGGCTCGGCGCAGACGGTGAGCGGCTTCACGGTGAAGCATGCGGGCGCGGGTGGCGAATCGGCATCGTGGAACACCAAGGCGTTCAACATCCAGTTGTCGTCGAACGGTTCCAGCTGGACGACGGTGACCACCGTCAGCGCCAACACAAGTGACGTCAGCACGCATGCGATCACGGCGCAATCGGCGCGTTATGTGAAGCTCAACATCACCACGCCGACGCAGAACGGCGATGCGGCCGCGCGCATCTACGAGTTCGAAGTGCGATAAGCGTTCGTATTCAGAATGCGACTCCGCAACGATTGACGAGAATTCCGGAAGGGCGGAAGGTGCCCCTCCGGCAATGCTCGCGCTGACGTTGGCAGGGAATGTGCCAAGTCGTCGGCAGCGCTCGCGAGCCGGTTTTATCGACTTCGCTGTGATGTGCTTCATCAAAATCAAGATGCATGTCCAGCACATTTGGATTTGAGGATTTGATCACTGCGCAAGCGGCGCGAATAAATATCGTCAGTTCACCATGCATCCATCAGCAATCGGGGGCGGCGATGGTGAGCTATACGCTTGCGGAATGCCTGGATGCCCATGAGCGACTCATCGTTTCCGATCGCACGTTCGATGGGGTGAATTCGTTATCGCGCGCCATGTTCGAGATCCGGATGCGGACGGATGACGAGGCGTGGAGATCCGTTTCCAAGCCTTTCATAGAATCCCATCGTTTGCATGGCTTGCTCCAGCAAGATCCCTATACGAAGCGGGCGAACGAAAAGCCTCGCGGTTATGCCGGCGATGCCGTCATGCTGGACTATCTCTACTATCGTCAGCCTCCCGAAGGGACGACGGATTTCGGGCGCGAGGTGTTCCGCTGTACGGTCGCATCCCCTGGTGGTGAGGCCGTCAGGTGGCGTGCCAAACACTTCGCCGACAGGATCGATCGGCTGAGTTCAAATTCCGATGGAGTGCGTTGCCTGTCGCTGGCATGCGGGCATCTCCGCGAAGCCGAGTATTCGGAGGCGGTCAAGACTCGCCGCGTGCATGTGATAGCGGCGGATCAGGATTCCGAAAGCCTGTCGATGGTGCGTTCCGCCTATGGGACGTATTCCGTGGAGACGCTGCATTGCAGCGTGCGCGATGTCCTCAAGGGAGGAATTTCATTCGACGATGTACATCTGGCCTACGCCGCCGGCTTGTATGACTATCTTCCACAGAAGGAGGCGACGGCACTGACAGCGCGGCTCTTCTCGATGCTGTCTCCGGGCGGAAGTGTCGTGGTCCCCAACTTCCTGGTACGCAATCCTGTCCGCGGATACATGGAAAGCTTCATGGACTGGTATCTGGTCGTCAGAACTCCCGAAGAACTCCATGCGCTGGGGAATGGCATCCCCGAAGCACAGATCGCATCCCGCCGCTATTACGAGGATCCGTTTGGCGTGGTGGGCTATCTGGAAATCACCAAAGCCCTCTGACGCTGAGCGGAAATGCAGCCGCGCATCCACGGATGCGAATCTCCGGGCTTGAATCTAAGAATTCGAGGTGCGATAAGCGTCTGAATCGCGATCCTGCAGCGATTGACCGGAGTGTCATAAAGGCGGGAACAACATACTCCCGACGAAAACCGCCCCGAACTCCGCGAGCACGAAAACGGGAGCATACGCCGGGTGAATGCCGGCGAACGTGTCCGACAACGCCCGTGCCAGCGTGACGGCCGGATTGGCAAACGTAGTGGACGCGGTGAACCAGTAGGCGGCAGTGATATCCCCCGCCACCGAGAGCGCCACGGCAATCGTGCCCTGGTGGCTCGCGCCAAAGATCACCAGCAGCAATCCGAACGTAGAGACGAATTCGCTCCATGCTCGGGAGATCCCTTCACATGAGCGCTGCGAAAGCAAGAAAAATGGATTTTGCGTTGGGCAAAATCTGAACTGAGTAGAGGGAATTAAAAGTTGTGTCTCACCACGGACATGATGAATACTTTCAGACTTGGTTGTCGGTCTGTGCTAGGGCGTGATCAGGCGACGCGCGATTGCCCTCGTACCACCTCTTTGATTGGTTCACGAACCAGACTACGGATAGCATCACCGGCACCTCGATCAGAACACCAACAACCGTTGCCAGGGCTGCGCCGGATTGAAAGCCGAAAAGGCTGATGGCAGCAGCAACGGCAAGTTCGAAGAAGTTGGATGCTCCAATCAGCGCTGAAGGGCCGGCGACGCAATGCTTTTCGCCAGTAACACGATTAAGCAAGTAGGCGAGCGTGGAGTTGAAGTAGACCTGGATCAGGATCGGTACGGCGAGCAAGGCGATGACAAGTGGCTGATCGAGTATCTGTTCGCCCTGAAATCCGAACAAAAGAACCAGCGTCACAAGAAGCGCGACGAGTGACAAAGGCTGCAAGCGGTCCAAAACCCGTTTCAGCGCCGCTTCTCCTCCCCTTGCCAACAATCTGCGCCGCAAGACTTGCGCCGCGATCACCGGCACGACGATGTAGAGAGCGACAGAGAGGAACAGCGTGCTCCATGGCACTGTAATTGCCGAAAGGCCCAGAAGCAGACCGACAATCGGCGCGAACGCAAATAGCATGATGGTATCGTTGAGCGCGACTTGCGAGAGCGTGAAATGCGGCTCCCCTTTGGTCAGGTTCGACCATACGAACACCATGGCCGTACAAGGAGCTGCAGCAAGGATGATGAGGCCGGCGATGTAACTGTCGATTTGATCGGCAGGCAAATATGGTCGGAACAGATATCCGATGAACAACCAGCCCAGGGCCGCCATCGAAAATGGCTTGACCGCCCAATTGACGAACAGTGTGACGCCGATGCCTCGCCAATGCTCCTTTACCTGCCCAAGCGCGGAGAAGTCGATCTTGACCAGCATCGGAATAATCATCAGCCAGATGAGAGCCGCAACCGGCAGGTTCACCTTGGCGATTTCGGCGGCGCCGATAGTGTGAAAGACGCCCGGCATGGCATGGCCTAGGGCAACGCCGGCCGCAATACAGAGTGCCACCCATAGGGTGAGGTATCGTTCAAACGTAGACATTTTTGCCGCCTCAGACATTCGGCCATGGCGCCCGAATTGATTGTGATTGCCAGCAGGAATGCGGTCCCGAGTCCTTCCGCGAACGGGCGTCGCGACAACGCAACGTCAGACATGCCCGATGGCCTTGATCTCGTTGTGCAGCGCCAGGCGATCCAGCTTCTCCAGCGGCAGGCTGAGGAACAGCCGGATGCGGTGCGCGATGGCTTGCGCCGTCTTTGCGAACGCGGCGCGACGCGTGACCTCGTCGCCTTCCACATGCGAAGGATCGGCGAAACCCCAATGCGCGGTCATCGGCTGTCCCGGCCAGTAGGGACAGGCTTCGCCGGCGGCGTTGTCGCAGACGGTGATGATGAAATCCATCTGCGGCGCGCCGGGTTCGGCGTAGACGTCCCAGCTCTTGCTGTGCATGCCGGACGTGTCGCAACCCATTTCCTGCAGTGTCGCGAGCGCGAGTGGATTGACTTGCCCGGCCGGCTGGCTGCCGGCGCTGAATCCATGGAAGCGGCCTTCGCTCAGTTTGGTGACCAGGCCTTCGGCCATGATGCTGCGGGCGCTGTTGCCGGTGCAGAGGAACAGAATGTTGTAGGTGGGTTTGCTCATGGCGTCGCGAGTCGTTTGGACATGCAGGTGGCGGTGGCGGGGCACAGTGCGCGGAATTCCGCGGTTCCCCGGATGGAGTCCGGCGCGCCGCCGCGATCGGCGACGGCGTAGCCGTGTCTGGAGAAGAACGGTGCGGCGGTTTCGGTCAGCAACAACAGTTCGGTCACGCCGCGATCGCGGGCCGTGGTTTCCAGGGCGGCGAGCAGCCGGGCGCCGTGGCCCGCGCCGCGGATCGTGGGAGTCAGCACGAGCGAACGCAGCAGGCCCACGTTTCCAAATGCCTGCAGGCCGATCGCGCCAACGATGCCGTCCACGTCCTCGGCGACAAGGAACTCGACCTCGCTTTGATCGAGATCCAGAATGGGCAGATGCGCTTCCGTGAGCAGATCGCGGATGCGTTCATCGTCCCGGGACGTGGCCGGCCGGATGTTCATCGGCAGCAGCTGGCGCGGGAATCGGAACCGCATGCGGCGGCGCTGGCGGGTTCGATGCCGTTGCGGCCTTCACCGTAGACCGGAATGTCGCCCATCGTGTGGAACGCTTCCCACACCACGCCCTGCGGATCTTCCAGCCAGTGCTTGTCGGAGCGGGCGTAGCAGCAGTTCGCTGCCGGCTCGGCGTCACCGCCCAGATCGGCGGCCACCGCGCGCGCCTGGATCTCGGCCAGTTCCTCGGCGTTCTCGGCCTGGATGCCGAGGTGGTTCACGCCGGTGACGTCGGTGCGCGTGGAGATGGCGAAGTTCACGCGCGGATCGTCGAGCATCCATTTGGCGTAGTCGTCCTTCTGCACGGTGGGCGCGGTGGCGAACAGTCCCGAATAGAAGCGGATGCTGTCGGAAAGATTCTTGACGGAGACGTGGACGTGCAGGCGTTTCATGGAGAGCCTCTAATCAGTGGCGGTGGTGGCGGTCTTGCAGGACGTGTCGGACACCTCGCACGAGGAGCCGGCGCAGCAGTTGTCGGTGAGGAAGCGCAGCAGCCCGTCCATCGCCGGGAAGTTGGCCGAATAGATGACGAACCGGCCGTCCTGCCGGGACTGGGTGAGCCCGGCGATGGTCAGCTCCTTCAGGTGGAAGGAGAGCGTGGCCGGACTGATCTCCAGGCGCTCGGCGATCCGGCCCGCGGGCAGGCCGGCGGGGCCTTCCTCGACCAGCAGTCGGAAGACGGAGAGACGGGTCTCCTGGGCGAGGGCGGCGAGCAGGGTGGCGGCTTGATTTGTTTCCATATTTCGACCATAATGGAAATATGGAAATGAGTCAAGCCGCTGGAACCCGTCGGCCCTCTCCGTTGTCAGACTCCCCCAACTGCATCGTCGAGACTGCTCGAGCCTCCGAAAAGCGCCCAGGCGTTCCATTAACGGAACGCTGGGGAACTTTCCTGCTCCTTAGCAGTCATAGGTGCTCACTGCTAATATGGCCCCCATGACCGACACTACCCTTCGCTATCCCCTGGTCGCCAACAACCTGCCGGTGCCGAGCGCGCTCGGCTCGCTGGATGCCTACGTGGGTGCGGTGCACCAGATTCCCGTCCTGACCGTCGAGGAGGAGCAGGCGCTCGCGCACCGCTTCCGCGACGAGGAAGACCTCAATGCCGCGCGCGAACTGGTGCATTCGCACCTGCGCTTCGTCGTGCATGTGGCCCGTGGCTACAGCGGCTACGGCCTGCCGCTCGGTGACCTGATCCAGGAAGGCAACATCGGTCTGATGAAGGCCGTCAAGCGCTTCGATCCCGAGATCGGCGTGCGCCTGGTGAGCTTCGCCGTGCATTGGATTCGTGCCGAGATGCACGAGTTCATCCTCAAGAACTGGCGCATCGTCAAGGTCGCCACGACCAAGGCGCAGCGCAAGCTGTTCTTCAACCTGCGCAAGAGCAAGACGCGCCTGGGTTGGATGAACGCCGAGGAAGTGCGCGCCGTGGCGCAGGACCTGAACGTATCCGAGCGCGAAGTGCTGGAGATGGAGTCGCGCCTGTCTGGCCGCGACATCGGTTTCGACGCGCCCGCCGACGAGGACGACGAGCATGCGCCGCCATCGCCGGCCGCGTATCTGGTCGCCGAGAACGAAGACCCGTCGCAGGCCTATGAGCGCGCCGACAGCGAAGACCACCAGCTCGACCTGTTGCGTGAAGGCATGAGCCGTCTGGATGCGCGTTCGCGCGACATCATCCGGCGTCGCTGGCTGGACCAGGACAGCAAGGTCACGCTGCAGGAGCTGGCCGATGAGTACGGCGTGTCCGCCGAGCGCATCCGTCAGGTCGAGGCCAACGCGCTGAAGAAGATGAAGGCGCTGTTTGCGGCCTGAGCCGTTGTATCGATATAGATGGATGGACGGCCCGGATTACACCGGGCCGTTTTTATTTGTACTTTTTATTTGCACAAAGCCACTCAGTCCAGCCCGTAACGAAGGACGATATGGCGAACAGATTCGTCGTACTGCCATAAAGCAAAGTTCAGGTCGACGCCATGGGCCGTGCCCGCTTCGGACAGCTCGTTTCTCCACTTCACCAAGTCTGACGCCCGGATGGTGGCGCAAATGGCATCTTTCAGGGCCGCTTGTTTCGCGGGTCCCAGAAACGGGGTTTCGATGAGGCGGAGATGGCTGCCGTCCTCAGGTATGGTTCCATTGATCGACCAGGAATTCCACCAGCGCGGATTATTCCAGTCGCTGCCGAGATTGGCTGGCTGCATGCCCACATCCAGCAACAAGGAACTGGAACCGGATAGCCAGATGACCCAATTCGCGCGCCAAAGGATGTCTTCGATGGTTGCTACAGAAGAAAGCCAGCCGGCAATCGATGGCGAGTCCAGATATTTCGCAACGAAGAACAGCGCTGCCGAAAAACTGCCCTCGGGGCAGAACTGATAACCGTTGGTAGTGAGTCCCAGAGTAGTCAGTGTGCCGCCGGGAATCACCTGGTTGTCATGCCATAGATGTGATTGAAGCAAGGCGCGGCCCACGGTAGCCAGCAGATCCTCACGGAATTGCGGGTAGTGGTACTCGGCTTCGCCGTCCGGGTAATGCACCATGATCGCGCTGACCAGGGATCCATAAATATCACGAGGATCCCATGGGCCAACCAGTGGTGTAATGCGCGCGATCAGATAGGGAAGCCATTCGCTCCATTCCTTCATATGGCCGAAGGAACCTGGGCCCGAGGTAAGCTCCGACAAGGCATCCGCAAGCTCATTGCGAGGCCATCCCGCTGGATTGTCGGTCATCAACGTGTCGAACATGCGCCGCGTTTCGGACATGAACCAGGCTTCCCCCATGGGCGTCCGTGGCCGGGGAAAGTGCTTGCGCAGGCGTTGCAATGCAATTTCAGAAGGTCCAAGGCCGGGGCGCCAGCGGTAGGGCGATGTGCCGGGCATGGAATTATCCGGCGATGTCAGAAATTACGGACAATTTACGCATTTCGCATTGGTGTTTCGTGGCGGCTTTGCGGTTCCGTGGCAGACAATTCCAGTGCGGGATATGCCGCGTCGGCCAATATCAAGATGTCTCGATTGGAATCATTTTGCATGAAAGCATCGTTGGTTTTTTCCATCACGGGCCTGTTGGTGATCGTCGGGGCGATGTTAAGCGTGGCGAATTAGTCGGTCATGCTATCCCTGCGATTTCTCCGCGTGGCCAGGCCGGACCTTGAGTTGATTTAGCGCAATAAAGCCCGTACTGCCTGATCAATGCCTCGAGGCGTCAGTTCGTACATGCGCTGGTCGATCAGTTCGGCGATCAGGCGATTGGAGGCGGTGTAGTGCCAGGTGCGTGACGGCATCGGGTTGAGCCAGGCGAGCTTCGGGAATTTGTTCGCCAACCGTCGCAGCCAAACGGAACCGGCCTCCTCGTTGTAGTGTTCGATGCTGCCGCCGGGCTGCAGGATTTCGTGCGGCGCCATCGCCGCGTCGCCGACGAAGATCAGCTTGGTGTCGGGCGGATGCGTGCGCAGCAGTTCCGCCGTGCTGATGTGGTCGCTGTCGTACTGGCGGTTTCGGTTCCACAGGCGCTCGTACACGCAGTTGTGGAAGTAATAGTGAGTGAGCCGCTTGAATTCGCCGCGCGCGGCGGTGAACAGCTGCTCGCAGAGGTTGATGTGGTCGTCCATCGAGCCGCCGATGTCGAGCAGCAGCAACACCTTGACGGCGTTGTGGCGCTCGGGGCGCATCTTGATATTGAGCAGGCCGGCATCGCGCGCGGTGGCGTCGATGGTGCCGTCGAGATCGAATTCCTCCGCCGCGCCCTGGCGCGCGAAGCGGCGCAGCCGGCGCAGGGCCAGTTGCAGGTTGCGCACGCCGAGCTCGGCATCGTCCGCCAGTTCGCGGAACTGACGGCGTTCCCACACCTTGACCGCGCTGCGCCCACCGCCCTGCGGACCGACGCGCAGGCCTTCCGGATGATAGCCGCCGGTGCCGAATGGGCTGGTGCCGCCGGTACCGATCCAGCGGTTGCCGCCGGCGTGGCGCTCGGTTTGTTCGGCCAGCCGTTCGCGGAAGGCTTTCATCAGGGCGTCGATGCCGCCCAGCTTCTCGATGCGGGCCTTTTCCTCTTCGGTGAGCATGCGCATGAAGTCGCGGCGCAGCCATTCCTCGGGAATGGCCTTGTCCGGCGCGACCGAGTTCGTGGCCACGCCGCGCCACCAATGACCGAAGGCCTGGTCGAAGCGGTCGTAATGGCGCTCGTCCTTCACCCAGGACAGGCGCGCGAGTTCGTAGAAGGCGGCGTGGTCGGCGTAGGCCAGGCGTGCGTCGAGCGCGGCATGCAGGTCGAGCAGCTCGCGCAGGCTCACCGGCACTCCGGCCGCGCGCACTGCGTTGAAGAGGCCGATCAGCATCTGCCGCTCCTGTCGCCCGTCGCTCCGGCGAAAGCCGGGATCCAGCTTTTCCGTGATTTGGCCCAATATCCGTTGCGGAACGAAAGACCGGAGCCCGGCTTTCGCCGGGATGACGAGCAGAAACAGGCGGTGCGCGAAGGCGTCATCGCGTGGACGCTCGTCTCAGCGTGCCTGCCGGCGATGCATGAAGGCGAGTTTCTCCAGCAACTGCACGTCCTGCTCGTTTTTCAGCAGCGCGCCGTACAGCGGCGGAATAGCCTTGGCCGGATCGTGCTCGCGCAGCGCCGAGGCGGGAATGCGGTCGGCCAGCAACAACTTCAGCCAGTCGATCAGTTCGGATGTGGAGGGTTTCTTCTTGATGCCCGGCACCTCGCGCAGCTGGAAGAACACGGCCAGCGCCTCCTCGACGAGGTTGCGTTCGATGCCGGGAAAGTGCACGTCGACGATCCTCGAGAGCGTCGCGGCGTCCGGAAACGCGATGTAGTGGAAGAAACAGCGGCGCAGGAACGCATCCGGCAGCTCCTTCTCGTTGTTGGAGGTGATCAGCACGATCGGGCGGTGTTGCGCGCGCACGGTTTCGTCGGTCTCGTAGACGTAGAACTCCATGCGGTCGAGTTCCTGCAGCAGATCGTTGGGGAACTCGATGTCGGCCTTGTCGATCTCGTCGATCAGCAGCACGGCGCGATGATCGGCCTCGAACGCTTCCCAGAGCTTGCCGCGGCGCAGATAGTTGCGCACATCGTGCACACCCTCGACGCCGAGCTGGGAATCGCGCAGGCGGCTCACCGCGTCGTATTCGTACAGGCCCTGGTGCGCCTTGGTGGTGGATTTGATGTGCCAGGTGATCAGGCGGGCGCCGATCGACCGGGCCAGCTCCTCGGCCAGCAACGTCTTGCCGGTGCCCGGTTCGCCCTTGATCAGCAGCGGGCGCTGCAGGGTGATGGCGGCGTTGACCGCGAGGCTGAGGTCGGCGGTGCTGACGTAGGTATCGGTGCCCAGGAAGGTCATGACGGAAGCATGGAGAAGGGGTTCTCCGCAGACTAACCCAATTCGATTCGATCTCTCGCTCTAAGTCCCGTCACCGTGGTGCCCGAGAATGATCCGCGCCGCGCGCTGATAGCTCCAATACGCCCACGTCCAATTCAGCATGACGATCAGGCGATTGCGGAAGCCGATCAGGAAGAAGATGTGGATCGTCAGCCAGAACAGCCACGCCGGGTATCCCGAGAAACGCAGGCCGTGCAGTTCGACGATGGCCTTGTTGCGGCCGATGGTGGCGAGATTGCCGAAGTCGCGGTAACGGAACGCCGGTGCGTTTCGCTGTGCGATGCGCGCGCGGATCACCTTGGCGACGTGCGCGCCCATTTGCTTGGCGGCGGGCGCCACGCCCGGCACCGGCTTGCCGTCCTGCTGCACGCTGGCCAGATCGCCGGCGACGAAAACCTCGGGAAGGTCCGGCACGCTGAGATCGGGCTGCACGGGCACGCGTCCGGCGCGATCGAGCGGCACGCCGAGCGCGCGCGCGAGCGGCGAGGCGGCGACACCCGCCGCCCACAGCACGGTACGCGCGGCGATGCGTTCCTCGCCGAGCTGCACGCCTTCGCCGTCTATCGCGCCCACCGGCGTGCCGGTGCGCACTTCGACGCCGAGTTTCTCCAGCTGCTTGCGCGCCTTCGCCGAGAGGGATTCCGGGAAGGAGGAAAGCACGCGCGGCCCGGCTTCGAGCAGCATCACGCGCGTTTCGCCCGGATCGATGCGGCGGAATTCGCGCTTCAGGGTATGTCGCGCGATTTCGGCCAGCGTGCCGGCCAGTTCCACACCGGTGGGGCCGCCGCCGACGATGGCGAAAGTGAGCAGCGCACGCCGTGCCTCGGGATCGGATTCGGCCTCCGCGCGCTCGAAGGCGGACAGCACGCGACGGCGGATCAGCAGCGCATCGTCGAGGGTTTTCAACCCCGGTGCGTGCGTGGCCCAGTCGTCATGGCCGAAGTAGGCGTGCGTGGCGCCGGTGCCGACGAGGAGATAGTCATACGAGAGCGGATCGCCATCGCGCATCCGCACCTGGCGCGTGCCCGTGTCGATGCCGGTGACTTCGTCCATCAGCACGGTGACGTTGCGCTGCCGGCGCAGGATGTGCCGCAGCGGCGCGGCGATGTCGGGCGCCGACAGGCCGGCCGTGGCGACCTGATAGAGCAGCGGCTGGAACAGATGGTGATTGCCGCGATCGACGAGCGTGACGCGCACCTCGTCGCCCGCGAGCGCGCGCGTGGCCCACAGGCCTGCGAAGCCGCCGCCGATGATGACGATGTGGGGGACGGGTGAGGCCATGATTGCTATGCCAGTTCGTGATCGCGATCAATGTGCGAATGATGTTTAGTATCGCGCATCGTGCTGTACACCAGCAGCGAGATCGCCGTGCAGCCGCTCACGTACCAGTAGAACCACGGCTCGTGTCCGATTTCCTTGAACCAGATCGCGATCAGTTCCGCGGTGCCGCCGAAGATCGCCAGCGTCAGCGCATAGGGCAGGCCGACGCCGAGCGCGCGGATGTGCGCCGGGAATAATTCCGCCTTCACCACGGCATTGATCGAGGTGTAGAAGCTGGTGACGGCCAGGCCGGTGACGATCCAGGCGAAGGCGGCTTCGGCGGTGGTGGAGCCGGCGATTCCGCTCAGGATCGTATAGCTCAGCAGCGTGCCCAGCACGCCGAAGGCGATCAGCAACGGGCGACGTCCCACGCGGTCGGACAGCGCGCCGAACAGCGGTTGCAGGAAAATGAAGACGATCAGCGACAACGCCGAGATCAGCGTCGCCTCCGACTTGCTGAAGCCGGCGCTGTTGACGAGGAATTTCTGCGGATACGTGGTGTAGGTGTAGTACGAGATCGTGCCGCCGAGCGTCAAACCGATCACGGTGAGCACTTCGCGAGGATATTTCATCAGCTCGCGGATGCTGGCCTTCGGTCGATTGCTCTTGCTGACGAGTTCGAAGGATTCGGTTTCCTGCATCGTGCGGCGCAGATACATGACGGTGACCGCCAGCAGCGCGCCGATCGCGAAGGGAATGCGCCAGCCCCAATCATTGAGCTGCTGCTCGGTCAACAGCCAGCGCTGCAGCACGATCAGGACGAGCAGCGCGAGCAACTGGCCCAGCACCATCGTGACGTACTGGAAGCTCGACCAGAAACCGCGGTGGCGCTTGTCCGCCATCTCGCTCAGATACGTCGCCGAGGTGCCGTATTCGCCGCCGAGGCTGATGCCCTGGATCAGGCGCGCGATCACCAGGATGATCGGCGCGGCGACGCCGATGTGCTCGTAGCCGGGGCAGATCGCGATCAGCAGCGAGCCGCTGCACATCAGCACGATCGACCAGACCAGCGCGGTCTTGCGTCCGTAGCGATCGGCGAACAGTCCCATCAGCCAGCCGCCGATCGGCCGCATCAGGAAGCCGACCGCGAACACCGCGGCGGTGTTGAGCAATTCGAGGTTGCGGCTGCCCTTGGGGAAGAAGTGCGGCGCGAAGTAGATCGCGAGCATGGAGTAGGCGAGCCAGTCGTACCACTCGACCAGATTGCCGGCGGAACCGCTGAAGATGCTGCGCAGGCGCCGCGCGGGCGTCATGGTGGCGGTGTCCGTGACGATCGCGTTCGACATGGCCTGACCTCGTGCGTGCGAAGGCGGCAGGGTAACGCAGGGAGGTTAGGCTGTGGTCAATACAGCGACGAAAGTTCAGTAAAGTCAGTAAAGATCGACGGGGTCGACATCGAGCGACCAGCGCACCTTGCGTGCTTCCGGCGATGCGTACAACGCTGGCAGCGCCGAATCCAGCAGGCGGTGCAGTTGTCGCCTCTCGTTCGACGACACCAGCAATTGCGCGCGATGCATGCCGGCGCGCTTGGGCATCGGCGCCGGCAGCGGGCCGTGGATCGCGATGCCCTGATCCGTAATGGGTTGAGCCGCATCGGCGAACGCTTGTTTCGCGTCGCGCAGGAACATCATCGGCGCGTCGGCATGCTTGGCCTCCGCACGCAGCAGCGCGAGATGGGCGAACGGCGGAAAGCCCGCGGCCTCGCGCTGCGCGAGTTCCTGTTCGGCGAAGGCGTGGTAGCCGCCGTGGATCAGCGTCTGCAGCAGCGGATGCTCGGGGTGGTGTGTCTGCAGCCAGACTTCGCCGGGCTTTTCGGCGCGGCCGGCGCGGCCCGACACCTGAATCAGCAATTGCGCGAGCTTCTCGCCGGCGCGGAAATCGGCGGAGAACAGGCCTTCGTCGATGCCAACCACGGCGACCAGCGTGAGATTCGGCAGATCGTGGCCCTTGGCCAGCATCTGCGTGCCGATCAGGATGCCGGGGCGATCGCCGAGTGTGTCGAAGTGGCGTTCCAGCGCGTCCTTGCGGCGCGTGCTGCCGCGATCCACGCGCACGACCGGCACGTCGGCGAACACGCGCGCCAGTGTTTCCTCGATGCGTTCGGTGCCGTTGCCCTGCGGTTGCAGGGCGAGGCTGGCGCAATCGGGACAGGCCTTCGGCACGGCTTGCCGCGCGCCGCAGTGATGGCATTGCAGGCGGCGGCCGCCGGCGTGCACGGTCATCGGGCTGTTGTGGTCCGGCGTGCTGCAGCGATGGCAGTGCGCGCTCCAGCCGCAGTCGTGGCAGAGCAGGACAGGGGCGTAGCCGCGACGGTTCTTGAACACCAACGCTTGTCCGCCGCGATCGACGGTGTCGCGGATGGCTTCGAGCAGTTCGATCGAGAGTCCCGCGTCGAGCGGACGCTTGCGCACGTCCAGCACGCGCACGCGCGGCGCCTGCGCGTTGCCGGCGCGGCGCGTCAGGCGCAGGTGCGCGTAGCGGCCGGCGTTCGCGTTGTGCAGCGATTCGAGCGAGGGGGTGGCGCTGCCGAGCAGCACGGGCACGTCGAGTGCCTTGCCGCGCACCAGGGCGAAATCGCGGGCGTGATAGCGGATGCCATCCTGCTGCTTGTAGCTGGCGTCGTGTTCCTCGTCGACGACGATCAGGCCGGCTTGCGGCAGGGGCACGAAGATCGCCGAGCGCGTGCCGACGATCACCCGCGCCTCGCCGCGCCAGGCCGCGGCCCAGACGCGTGCGCGCTCGTTGTCGTTCAAGCCCGAGTGCAGCGCGTGTACCGGCACGCCAAGGCGGGCGCGGAAGCGCGCCAGCGCCTGCGGGGTGAGGCCGATCTCCGGTACCAGCACCAGCGCCTGCCGTCCGCGGGCGAGGCAGTCGGCGATCGCCTGCAGGTACACCTCGGTCTTGCCGCTGCCGGTGACGCCGTCGAGCAGCAGCGGCATGAAGCCGGTGCAGGCGCCGATCGCCTCGATGACGGCGGCCTGTTCGTCGTTCGGCGTGGGACCGGGCTGCGGCGCCGGCGCGAGCTGCGAGGCGGGGATGGCGACGCGTTCGACGAATTCACGCTTGGCGAGCGCACGCGCGGCGGTGCGCCAGTCGTCCATCGCCGCATCGAGTGCGTCTTCCCCATGCAGCCCGGCCGCGTGCACCAGATCGGCGAAGCGGCGCGGCCGGCTGCCCGCGCGCAGGGCGGGCAGGTGGGTCGCGCCGGCCTCGGTCAGGCGCCAGGCCCAGGCATGGGTGTCCGGCAGTGGTTCGCCGCGGCGCAGGGCCGCCGGCAGGGCCGTTGCCAGCACTTCGCCAAGCGGGGCGTGGGTGTAGCGCGAGAGCCAGCGCAGGGAGTCGGCCAGTTCACCGTGCAGCAGCGGGGTGTCGTCGAGACAGGCGAGGATTTCGCGCAGCTCGTGGGCGCCGTCTTCCGCGGGGCCGATCTCCGCCACGACGCCGACCAGCTCGCGCGGCCCGAACGGGACACGCACGCGGCGGCCGATCCACTCCGGTGTCGCGGCCTCGGCGCCGGGCGCGCGGTAGTCGAACAGCCGCGGCAACGGCAGCGGCAGGGCGGCGCGCAGGACAGGCTTGATGACAGATGGGTCGGGGACAGACATCGACAAAGTCTAGCGAGCCATCGACGCAGGCATTGCGCCGCGATGCCGGTGTCGCGGGCGTCTTTTCAGGTCATGGCGTCGCGGCGAAGACGGTTCTTGTCGTTGTCGTTCGCCAGAAATTTTTCGTGAGCGCGCTTTGCGTTTCATTGCTGCCTTGACTTATATCAATCGTCTGCAAGTTACGGTCGCCAAAAGGGTTTTTCCCTTATCCACACATGCTGTGGATAACCCTGTGCATCAAGTGGGTGGAGCAGCAAAACTCCCTGAAAAACCGGGCCTGCGGTTCAAGTTGGTCAAAAAAGTGCCAAACCCGTTTTTCCTTTTGAATTCATTGGCTTATCCGTGAAACATTGCGGAAACAAGGGGTCGGTACGCGGGGATGTCCCGCTTCGTGACGGAGTGATGACTGCTGTGTACAACCAAATTCGGCCGAGTTCGCGCCGCGTGGAACATTCACACGAGATGGGCATGCGAGTAGATGGGCCGACAGTCGCTATCATGCGGGCCCGGACCGAGTCGGTCGCCGCATGGCATCGCGCCTGCGAGCGGCACGGCGGGTTCCAGGTTGATTGCACTCGTAGATGATCCCCCGCACGCCGAAAGCCCCTGCTCCCCCGCCAGCCGCCCTGATTGCCTTCCTGCGTGGCGTGGAGCGCCGGGGGGCGGTGTTCGGGCAGTTGCAGTCCGGCAATGCCGATACCGGCGAGCGCGCCCTGGCGGCGGCGATGCGCGCATTCCGGTTCGCGGCCAGCGCCTTGCCGGTCGCCGACTGGCCGCGCCAGTTCTGGGCGCTGTTGCTGGCGACGCCGGAGCTGCGAGAGCCGCCGCCCGCGCCGCACTGGGGTGGCGATTTCGATTTCCTGTCCCAGATCGGCAGCGGCCCGCGCGCCGCGCTGCTGTTGCGGCTGGTGGCCGGGCTGGGCGAGGGCGATGCCGCCGGCGTGCTCGGCGTGGCCCGGCCGACTTATCGCGTGGCGCTGCAGCGCGCGCTGCCGCACCACGAGGACGGACGGCCCGACGCGATCGCCTGGCGCATGCTCGGCGAAGCCGCGCAGCATGCGGTACGCGAATTGCCGCCGGAACGGTTGGCGCACCTGGCGCGTCTGCGCGAGGCGGCACTGCTCGGTCGCCGGCTCGATCCGCTGCCGGAGCCCGAAGCGGAGGATGCGAAGCCGGCGTCTTCTTCTACTTCCGAGGCCGCCACCACGCGCCCGCGTTGGGCGAAGCCCGCGATGGTGGCGGTGGCGATCGCCTGCGTCGCGGCGCTGACGGCGACGTTCTTCCTGCCCGGGGAGGTGTGGTCCGACGATCCGAACGCGCCGCGCGTGCGGATCGCGGCGCTGCCGCCCGCGCAGGCACCGGCGTCGAGGTTCGATGCGCAGGGCGCATTGCTGCTGCATCCGGATTTCGAGCAGATCCTGGAGGACGGCGACGCGTCGGCCGCCACGGGAGACGCCGCGCTCGAACATGCCGCGCGCACCGATCCGGCCTTCTACGCCTGGCTGGCGGCGGGCGCGCCCGAGCCGCGCATCGCGCCGGTCGTGCCCGAGGATTCGGAACCCGCGCCGCCCTCGGCTCCGCCGGTGCCGCCGCCCGACAACGCGCAGGACCCGCGCACGGAGACCGAAGATGCGCTGTTGTAAGCCGGTGTGCTTCAAGACCCTGTGCTCCAGGCTCGTGCTCGGCGCGCTGTTGTCCGTGCTCGCCGCCATCGCGCAGGCGCAATCGCTGCCGTCGGAGTTGCAGGCCGCGGCCGAACAGCTGCCACCCGCAGTGCGCGAGCAGTTGCACCAGCGCAACGCACGCGTGTCGGCGATGAGTCCGGCGCAGTTGGAAGAGTTCCGCAAGCGCGTCGCGGCATGGAATGCGCTGCCGCCGGCGCGACAGGGCGAGCGTCGTGATGCGCGTCATGCCTGGGAAGCGTTGTCCGCGTCCGAGCGCGCGCAATTGATCGAGGCCGCGCGCCGCTACGCCGCGATGCCCGCCACCGAGCAGCAGACGCTGCGGCAGCGTTTCGATCACCTGGATGGCAGTGAACGTCGCGGCTGGCTGCTCGGTCCGGCGCTCGGTGCCGAATGGCCGCGCTTGCAGCCGTTGTTGGCGCAGGTGCCAGGTGCGGAACGCGCTTCGCTGCTCGCAACGCTGCATGCGATGACGCCGGGGCAGCGCGCCGATCTGGCAGTGCTGATCCAGCGCACGCCGCCGCAGCAACGCGACGTGTTGCGTCAGGAATTGCTGTCGACACCCGCCGCCGATCGCGACGCGTGGCTGCAAACGCAAATGGATCGATGAATCCGATCGTGGTCGGACTCAGGACGTGAGTCCGGCGAGCGCGGCATATACCGAGGCGAACACCACAAGCCCCGTGTAGATGAAGCCGATCACCGCGTATCGCAGTAACAGCAACAGCCAGCCGCCGCCGTAGACGCGGCGCTGCATCAGCAGCAGATAGATCGGCGCCCACAGCCACAGCGCCACCCTGCAATAGTCGGCGAGACTGCCCACCCACGAGGTCGCGAATGCGCTCCCCAGCGCGGACAGCAGGAACGCGGCCAGCAGCACCAGCAACAGATAGGCGTGGCTGTACAGCGCCACCACCAGATGCTCCAGATACGAGCGGCCCGAATACAGGTAGAGCAGTCTCAGCAGCAGCGCGAACACCGGGATCAGCGCGAACAGCGCGGTCGGCACCGCACTCATGAACGCCTGGACGAACAGGTCCGGCTGGCCGCCCATGCGGGCGATGTTGGCCTTGGCCCTGCCGATCTTTTTGTTGAGCCAGCGGTTGGCGAAGTCGGGCCACCACGTCAGCGTCACCGGATTGGATGTGGCATCCCAGGGTTTGTCGTTGAACGACCACGGCCGTTGGAACCAAGGAGTCGCGGGGTCCTTCGCCGGGCTTCTCTTGGTCGGCGTCGGCAGCGGTTTTCCTTGCAGTTCCGCGATCCGGCGCGCGGCGTCATCCTGGATCTGGAGGCGCGCGTCGTTCAATGCGGCGCCGATGCCGGGGACGGCCGCAGCTTGCGTCTCCGCGTCGCGGATTTCCCCCAGCAGGCGGGTGCGGACACGCTCGACCTCGGCGACGCTGCCTGCGCGCATGATCGCGGTGCTTCCCGGCGTGGAGGCGCTGACGTTCAGGCCTTCGTCGATGTGCACGGTGAGCTTGCCGACGAAGAAGGTCAGCACGCTCAGGACCAGAAACAGGCGCAGCGGCGGGATGAAGCAGACGCGATGGCCGGCGAGGTATTCCGCGGCGACGCGTCCTGGAATCAGCAGGCCGCGCAGCGTGCTGAAAATGCGGCCGTCCAGATGCCAGAACGATTCGAACAGCTCCTCGATGGCATGCCCGAGATGCTTCAGCGGATTGTGCGCGGACTGGCCGCAGCGATGGCAGAAATGCCCCTGCAGCGGCGTCGCGCAGTGTTCGCAGGCGGCATGCGCCGGCGCGTCGGCGAGCGCGGTGTGTTCTGTCATGGCGTTCCCCGTGCCTGATGCGAGCGTCTTCCCTCATCGGTGTTGATGGCTCGAAGACGACGAACAGGTAAGATAACGGCCTGCCGCGACCCGGTGCCAGCGCCCGACATCCGATCGGACGCGCGGCCGCAGTCGCGAAGTTGTCCTCCTCCGATGTTCGCGTCCCCCGCCCCTCCGCGCTTCCGTGACGAAGTGCGCACGACGGCCGTTCTCGCCGCGCCGCTGGTCCTCGGTCATTTCTCCACCGGATTGATCGGCTTCGTGGACGCCGTGCTCGCTGGTCACCATCACACCGCCACGCTGGCCGCGGTTTCGGTCGGCACGGCGCTGTTCTGGCTGCCGATGATGATTCCGATGGGCACGCTGATGTCGTTGCCGCCATCGGTGTCGCAGCTCAACGGCGCCGGACGGCAGGACGAGATCGGCCCGCTGTTCCGGCAGGGACTGTGGCTGTCGGTCGCGCTGGGCCTGTTCCTGTTCGCGTTCCTGACGGCGGCGGCCTATATGCTGGAACCGATGGGCATCGCGCCAGAGATCCGTCCCGGCGCGGCGGCTTTCCTGCACGGCATCCGCTGGGGCGTGCCGGCGCTGACCCTGTACTACTGCATGCGCTATCTCAGCGATGGCATGCACTGGACGCTGCCGACGATGGTGCTCGGCTTCGGCGGCCTGTTGCTGCTGGTGCCGATGGGCTACGTGCTGACCTTCGGCAAGTTCGGATTCCCGGAACTCGGCGCCGGCGGCCTCGGCATCGCCTCGTCGCTGATGATGTGGACGCAGGCACTGGTGTTCCTCGCTTATCTGGCGCGCACGCGGCGCTTCGCGTCGTTGCGATTGTTCGAGCGTTTCGATCGTCCGCATTGGCCGGCGATCCGCGGCCTGCTCGCCGTCGGCCTGCCGATCGGCGTGATGGTGACGATGGAAGGCGGGTTGTTCATCTGTACGGCGCTGCTGATCGGGCGACTGGGTGAAGTGCCGTCGGCGGCGCACCAGATCGCCATCAACGTGGCCAGCCTCTGCTTCATGATTCCGTTCGGCCTGGCCGAGGCCACCACCGTGCGCGTGGGCCATGCGATCGGCAGCAATCGAGGTGCGCTCGGCGTGCGTCGCGCCGCCTTCGCCGGTTATGTGCTGGTGCTCGGGACGCAGGCGCTGTCGGGTCTGATCCTGCTGATCTGGCACGACGGCATCGTCGCGCTGTACACGCGCGATGCGGCGGTCGCATCGCTGGCGGTGACGCTGCTGTTGCTGGCGGCGGCGTTCCAGTTTCCGGACGGTGTGCAGGCGTTGTCGGCCGGTGCCTTGCGCGGGCTGAAGGACACGCGGGTGCCGATGCTGCTCACCGCCTTCGCCTACTGGGGCATCGGCATGCCGCTCGGGGCCGGTCTCGGCCTGGGGCTGGGCTGGGGGCCGCGCGGGATGTGGCTGGGCCTGATCGCCGGATTGCTGTTCGCGGCGGTGCTGCTGGCGGCGCGCTTCCTGCGCTCCACCCGGGCCGACCGGATCGGGCGTTTCAGCCAGATGGCCGAGGCCGAGGCCAGCGACACCATCTAAGAAAATGCCCGCTCCGCTGATCGGCGGGCCATGACAGGCCACGAAGCGCGAAACTGCTAATGTGGCGTGGGACGGTATTGGCCATCTTTCAGGGTGACCGATGGCGCATGACAGCGCCCTGCCAACGCCGTCACACTTGTCCACAGTCACGCAACGATCGATCCGTCTTTCCGGAGTTACACCGCATGTCTTCCCAGCCGGCCCGCCAGGGCCCCGTCGCCGCCTTCTTCGTCCTCGTCTGGGACGTCATGAACTTCACGCGGCGCCTGATCTTCAACCTCGTCTTCTTCGGTCTGTTGCTGCTGCTCCTGCTCGGCATGCTGTACGGCGCGATCGCCGGCCGCAACGCGCAGCTGCAGGGCCGCACCACGCTGGTGATCGCGCCGGAAGGCACGCTGGTCGAGCAGTACAGCAGTGATCCGGCCAGCCGCGCGCTGGCCAAGGTGATGGGCGACAAATCCGCCGCCGAAGTGCAGCTGCGCGACGTGCTGCGCGCCCTCGACGCCGCCCGCACCGACAAGCGCATCGAGCGCGTGCTGCTGCGCGTGGACGAGCTGCATTTCTCCGGCTACGCCTCGCTGCGCGAAGTCGCCGCCGGGCTCGCCAAGCTGCGCGCTTCCGGCAAGCAGGTGATCGCCTTCGGCGAAAACCTCGACCAGAAGCAGTATCTGCTTGCCGCGCAGGCCAGCGAGGTTTATCTCGATCCGATGGGCGGCCTGCTGCTGGAAGGCCTCGGTCGCTATCACCAGTATTTCCGCGAGCTGCTGCAGGACAAGCTCAACGTCGACGTGCACGTGTTCAAGGTCGGCGAATACAAATCGGCGGTGGAGCCCTTCGTGCTCGACGCCGCCTCGCCGGAAGCCAAGGAAGCCGATCTGTTCTGGATGACCGACGTGTGGCAGCGCTATCTCGGCGACGTCGCCAAGGCGCGTAAGCTGACGCCGCAGCAATTGGCCGCCGACATCGACAACCTGCCGGCCGGCATCGCCGCCACGAAGGGCGACCTCGCCGAATACGCGCTGCAGCACAAGCTGGTCGACGGGCTGAAGACCAAGGAAGAGGTCGAAGACCTGCTCACCAAGCGCGGCGAGCCTGACGAGGATGCCGAGGGCGGCTTCCGCCAGGTCTCGCTCGGCGAGTACGTGAACCATCTGGATCTCGGACTCTCGCCGATCGACGAACGCCCGCAGGTCGCAGTGGTGGTGGCCGAGGGCGAGATCAGCGGTGGCGACCAACCGGCCGGCCGCGTCGGCGGCGAATCGACCGCGGCCCTGCTGCGCGAGGCGCGCGACGACGAATACGTGAAGTCGGTGGTGCTGCGCGTGGATTCGCCCGGCGGCGAAGTGTTCGCCTCCGAGCAGATCCGCCGCGAGATCGTCGGCCTGAAGAAGGCCGGCAAGCCGGTGGTGGTGTCGATGGGCGATCTGGCCGCGTCCGGCGGCTACTGGATCAGCATGAACGCCGATCGCATCTACGCCGATCCTTCGACGATCACCGGTTCGATCGGCATCTTCGGCATGATCCCGACCATTCCGCGCACGCTGCAGAAGGTCGGCATCCACACTGACGGCGTCGGCACCACGCGCTTCGCCGGCGCGTTCGACATCACGCAGCCGCTTCAGCCTGAAGTCGGGCAGATCATCCAGTCGGTGATCGAGAAGGGCTATCGCGATTTCACCGGCCGCGTCGCCACCGCGCGCAAGCGCAGCGTCGAGCAGATCGACGAAGTCGCGCGCGGCCGCGTGTGGAGTGGTGCGCAGGCCAAGGAACGCGGACTGGTCGACCAGTTCGGCGGCATCGCTGATGCGATCAACGACGCCGCCACGCGTGCCAAGCTCGGCAAGCCGGGCAGCTACCGCGTGCGCTATGTTGAAAAGCTGCCGTCGCCGTTCGAGCAGGTGGTCGCCAACTTCGCCAACAGCCGCGTCGGCGGTGCCTGGCTTGGCCGTTCGGTGTTCGGCCAGGACCTCGCGCAGCTGCTGATCGGCCGCACCATGCCGCAGGCCGCGCGCGATCTGCAGTTCCTGCAGCAGTCGGCGATGTCGGTGCGCGAAGGCGGCGCGCCGGTGAAGGCGCTGGCGTATTGTTTCTGCGGGTTCTAAGCCCGCGCGGAAAGATCAGGTGTGACACGAAACGCCCGGCAGTCGCCGGGCGTTTTCGTTTTGGTCAGGTCAACTTTCCGTGTCGATCATGGCTTTCTGTTTCTCGGCGTTGTCCTGCAGGGTCTTCTCGGCTTCCTTGGCCTTGTCGATCGATTGCTTGAGCGTTTTCTGCAGCTGCGTCGCCTGTGGCTCCGGTTTCCGTTCGGTCGGCGGTGGTTCCGGCTTTCTGCAGGCGCCGCATGCGAGCGGCAGGATCACGGCTAGTGCGGCTAGGGAGAACAGGCGCGTCATGACGGCATCTCCGAGTGGTCCGGACGTTATGCTACGCCCAACCTCCTGACCGGACGCACGCTATGGATCCGCATCGTTGGCGCCTCGACGGGCAACTGGCCCTGGTCACCGGCGGCAGTGCCGGCATCGGCCGCGCCATCGCGCGCGAACTGCTCGGTTTCGGCGCGAGCGTGCTCATCGCCGCGCGCAACGGCGACGCCCTGGAGGCGGCCCGCGACGAGCTTGCCGAGGAATTCCCGGATGGCGAGGTGCGGGCCCTGGTCGGCGACGTCGCCGACGACGAACAGCGCCGTGAAATTCTCGATTGGATCGAGGATCGTGGCGAAGGTCTCAACATCCTGATCAACAACGCTGGCGGCAATCTCACCAAGCCCGCCGACGACTACACGGAAGCGGAGTGGCGCGAGATCTTCGAGGTCAACCTGTTCTCCGCCTTCGAGTTGTCGCGCTACGCACATCCGCTGCTGACCAAACATGCGGCTTCCAGCATCGTCAACGTCGGCAGCGTCTCCGGCCTCACCCACGTGCGCAGCGGCGCACCCTACGGCATGAGCAAGGCGGCGCTGCATCAGATGACGAAGAATCTTGCCGTCGAGTGGGCCGAGGACGGCGTGCGCGTCAACGCGGTCGCGCCCTGGTACATCCGCACCCGCCGCACCTCCGGCAAGCTCGCCGATCCGGATTATCTCGACGAAGTGCTGCTGCGCACGCCGATGGGGCGCATCGGCGAACCTGAGGAAGTTGCCGCTGCCGTGGCTTTCCTGTGCCTGCCCGCGGCGGGCTACATCACTGGCGAATGCATCGCCATCGATGGGGGGTTCCTGCGCTATGGGTTCTAGGGAAATGCCGCGTAAAAGCGTTTTTTTAGGAAAACGCTGAAAATAAAATCGTCATCCCGGCGCAAGCTGGGAGCCATTTTGATCTTCATGCGGTCAGCCCCAAGGCAACAAGGACCCTTGCTTGTACTGGGGTGACAAGCATGGGGTTTACTTGCTGCAGGTGCTGTCTTCGTAAATCTGCGTCACGCGCGCGAATTCTTCCTGCAGCGACTGCTTGTCGTTCGCGCGCGCGTGCCGCCACGTGGATTCGACTTCGCGCTGACGCTTCTTCCAGGCTTCGCAGGCCTGGCCGTCAGGCACGCGCTGGCACTGGTCGGTTTTCATTTCGCAGGCGGCGCCACCAGGGACGTTGGCGGGATTGCCGCTCAGATCGGTGGTGTTGAGCGTGATGCAGCGCGGTTTGGGATCGCCGTTCTCGCTGAGGTAGCTGTCGTTGTCCCAGGTGTTGCACTGGAAAATTGGCGGAGGCGGCAGGCGTTCGGCCGGAGGCGCTTTCGCGGTAGGTGTCGCGGGCGGTTGCGGTTGCGCGGCGGTCGCCGGGGCGAGCGCGGGCGTCGGGGTGGGCGTGGGGGTCACGGGCGCCGGCTTCGTCTGTGCCGGCGGCGTGGAGGGCGCGGGTGGCGTGTAGGAAGGCACGACGGTCGGCCCCTGCACGGTGCGCTTTTCTTCCTTGGTGCCCTTCGGACAGGGCGCGCCGTTCTGGATGGTCAGCTTGCCCTTGGCGTCGGTGCAGCGGTAGATCACGACCTCGCCGCTCTGGGCCTGCGCGGCTGGCGACATCACCAGTGCGAACGACAAGGCGAAAATGGTGTTGCGAATCATCAGCTCCCTCCACAATCAGCCGATAGGCGCGCGTTGATGCCGCGCTGTTCCCTGTCCAGTGTCGCACGCTCGGTGGGTTGGGCGTTGAAGAAGCGGCGGCGGATCTCGTCGCGGCGGTCGCGCAGGCGTTCGCAAACCTCCACCTGCGGCAGGGTGTGGCATTCGTCGCGCACCCAAGTGCCGGCGGCGCCGTAGCCATAGCCGTAGGCGGGATAGCGGGGGTGACGGCGGTGCCGGGAGTAGGGATCGGCCGGTTCGACGGGCCTGCTATCGATGCGCACTTCCGCCGAGGTGTGGTCGGTATGGCGCCCGATGGTGGCCGAGATTGCAGGTCCGGTCGAAATGTGCTGCTCCGAGCGGTAGCTGACGCCGCCGACGGGGCCACCCAAGGGGATGGGGTAGTAGGGCACGTAAGGGTCATCCACGGCCCAGATCGGCACCCAGCGCGGATTCCCTTCGCCGGTATCGCTCGTATACACGGTGCCGTCCGGCCGCACGCATTCGAACAATGGCTGCGGGTTGCGGACGACGAGGGTCTGCACCGGCGGCGCGGGCGCGGGCATCGGCGGAACCGGCGCGGCCGTGATGATTGGGCGTGGTGGCGGATCGCGCGGTCGCAGCATCTGTTGCGCTTGCTGGGCGTCGCCTTTGCGACAAGGTGCGTCCTGAAGCGTGAGCTTGCCGCGCGCGTCGGTGCAGCGGTAGATGGTGATGCTGTCCGCCGATCCGACCGAAGGCGGGCTTTGCGCGGCGACACTTCCCGCCGCGACGATTGCCGCGAGGAGCGCGGGGGCGATCAGCAGCGGGTGCCGGGATCGTCTGGCCATGCCGCGCATCATGCGCGAGCCCGCCCCGGCGGGGAAGTTGCCGGGACGGGCCTACGGGCTTTGGTTCAGGCGTTATCCAGCGCGGAACGTCCGGGCACGCGCAGCAGCCGGGCGATGCTGGCCGCCGCGTCGCGGCCTTCCTGCACGGCGGTGACGACGAGGTCCGCGCCGCGCACCACGTCGCCGCCGGCGAACAGCTTCGGCTGCGTGGTCTGGTAGGGCAGCACGCCTTCGCCCGCGTCGATGCCGACGCGGATGCGGTCGTTCGCATTGGCCTGGACGCCTGCCTCCGCCAACCACGCCGGCAGTTCCGGCGAAAAACCGAACGCGATGATCACCACGTCCGCGGCGATCGTCGATTCACTGCCGGGAATGGCGACGGCATTGCGGCGGCCGCGCGCGTCGGGTTCGCCGAGCGTGGTCTCGACCACGCGCACGCCGGTGACGTTGCCGTCGGCATCGCTTTCGACCGACAGCGGCTGGCGGTTGAACAGGAACGACACGCCTTCCTCGCGCGCATTCGCCACTTCGCGCGCGGAGCCGGGCATGTTGGCTTCGTCGCGTCGGTACGCGCAGGTGACGCTGGCCGCGCCCAGGCGGATCGACGAGCGCACGCAGTCCATGCCGGTGTCGCCGCCGCCGAGCACGACCACGCGCTTGCCGCGCAGGTCGGGAATTTCGACGTGATCTTCCCAGCCGGCGATTGCCTTGCCTTGCGGATCGAGACCGGTGACCAGGCGACCGTTGTTGACGAGGAACGGCAGCGCAGGCAGCACCGCGCGCAAATCCTGTCCGGGCAGACCGCCATCGGTGTACCGATACGCGCCGAGTCCGAGGAAGACGGCGTCGAATTCCTGCAGGAGTTGCTCGAGCGAGACGTCGACACCGATCTCGACACCGAGACGGAACTGCACGCCCATGCCCTCGAGCACGCTGCGGCGCGTGGCAACCACCGACTTGTCGAGCTTGAAGCTCGGAATGCCGAATTGCAGCAGACCGCCGATCTGTTCGTAGCGATCGAACACGGTGGCCTGGATGCCGGAGCGCACCAGTCGATCGGCGCAGGCAAGTCCCGCGGGCCCGGCGCCGACCACGGCGACGCGCTTGCCGGTGGCGACCACCTTCGACAAATCCGGTCGCCAACCCTGCGCGAACGCACTGTCGACGATGAACTTCTCCACCGCGCCGATGGTGACCGCGCCGAAGCCGTCCTCCAGCGTGCATGCGCCTTCGCACAGACGATCCTGCGGACAGACGCGGCCGCACATCTCCGGCAGCGGATTGGTCTCGTGGCACAACTCCGCCGCTTCGATCAGACGGCCTTCCTCCACCAGCCGCAGCCAGTTGGGAATGTAGTTGTGCACCGGGCACTTGGCTTCGCAGTAGGGATTGCCGCAGTCGAGGCAGCGGCCGGCCTGTTGCGCGGCGTTGTCGCGCTCGAAGCGGCCGTAGAGTTCGTTCCAGTCGCCGCCGGTGCGCAGTTCCAGCGCCACCTTGCGCGGCATCTCGCGCTGCAGTTCGACGAATTGGAAGGCGTGCTTCTTGCTCATGCAGCCCTCCTTAGTTCGTCCGCCAGCGCTTCCAGGCTCGCCGCCTTCGGTTTCACCAGCCAGAACTTGCCGAGGAAATCGCGATATTCCTCAAGCAGGCGCGCGCTCCAGGCGCTGCCGGTGAGCTTGGCGTGGGTTTCGATCAGGTCGTACAGGTGCTGGCGATAGTTGTCGAAGCCTTCGGGCGTGACGCGCAGGATGTCGATCAGCTCGTGGTTGTAGCGGTCGACGAAATCGCGATCGAGATCGAGCACGTAGGCGAGGCCGCCGGTGAAACCGGCGCCGAAGTTCAAGCCGGTGCGGCCGAGCACCACCACCGCGCCGCCGGTCATGTATTCGCAGCAGTGGTCGCCCGCGCCCTCGATCACCGCCACCGCGCCGGAGTTGCGCACGCCGAAGCGTTCGCCGGCGCGTCCTGCCGCGTAGAGTTCGCCGCCGGTGGCGCCGTACAGGCAGGTGTTGCCGAGGATCGGCGTTTCCTGTGATTCGAAGGTGCTGTTCACGGGCGGACGCAGCACGAGGCGGCCGCCGGCCATGCCCTTGCCGACGTAGTCGTTGGCTTCGCCGATCAGTTCCATCTGCAGGCCGCCGGCGTTGAAGGCGCCGAAGCTCTGCCCGGCCGTGCCGTGCAGCTGCAATGCGATCGGCGCCGCGCTCATGCCGGCGTTGCCGTGACGCCGCGCGATCGCCCCCGACAAGCGCGTGCCGATGCTGCGATCGGTGTTGCGGATGTCGTAGCGGAAGCTGCCGCCACGCGCGTTGGCGATGGTGTCGGCGAGATCGACATCGAGCTTGGCGGCCAGGCCGTTCGGCGGCAGTTGCAGCGCCGGCGTGCCGCAATAGGCCGACGGCAGCATCGGATCGCTCTGCAACAGCTTCGACAGATCGATGCCGACGTGCGCGCGCGGCATCGTCTCGATCTGTTCGAGCAGATCGGTGCGGCCGATCACTTCATCCAGCGAACGCGCGCCGAGCTTCGCGAGCCATTCGCGCACATCCTCGGCGACGTTGCGGAAGAAGCTTTCGGCACGCTCCGGCAGGCCGGTGTAATGATTCGCGCGCAGGTTGGCATCCTGCGTGGCCACGCCGGTGGCGCAGTTGTTGAGGTGGCAGATGCGCAGGTACTTGCAGCCGAGCGCGATCATCGGCGCGGTACCGAAGCCGAAGGTGTCGGCGCCGAGCAGCGCGGCCTTGATCACGTCCAGGCCGGTCTTCAGGCCGCCGTCGGTCTGCAGCAGCACGCGCTCGCGCAGTTCGTTGGCCTGCAACGCCTGGCGCGCTTCCGACAGGCCCAGTTCCCACGGCACGCCGGCGTAGCGGATCGAGCCGAGCGGGCTGGCGCCGGTGCCGCCATCGTGGCCGGAGATTGTGATCAGATCGGCGCCGGCCTTCACCACACCGGCGGCGATCGTGCCGACGCCGGCATGCGCGACCAGCTTCACCGAGATCAGCGCCTGCGGGTTCACCTGGCGCAGGTCGAAGATCAGCTGCGCCAAATCCTCGATCGAATAGATGTCGTGATGCGGCGGCGGCGAGATCAGGCCGATGCCGGGCTTGGCATAGCGCAGTCGCGCGATCAGCGCGTTGACCTTGCTGCCGGGCAGCTGGCCGCCTTCGCCGGGCTTGGCGCCCTGCGCGACCTTGATCTGCAGCACTTCCGCGTTGATCAGGTATTCCGGCGTGACGCCGAAACGGCCGGAAGCCACCTGCTTGATCTTGCTGCGGCGATCGCTGGCGTAGCGCGCCGGGTCCTCGCCGCCCTCGCCGGAGTTGGAGCGGCCGCCGAGGCGGTTCATGGCGATCGCCAGCGCTTCGTGCGCTTCCGGCGACAGCGCGCCGAGACTCATCGCCGCGGAGTCGAAACGCTTGACGATCGACGAGACCGGTTCGACTTCGTCGAGCGGCACCGGCGTGGCATCCTCGCGCGAATCAGCCACGCGCAGGCGCAGCAGATCGCGCAGTGCCGCCGGCGGACGCGAGTTGACGTGATCGGCGTAGACACGCCAATCCTCGCGCGTGCCGCTCTTCACCGCGCGCTGCAGCGACTGCACCACGTCGGGATTGAACTGGTGGTACTCGCCGCCGTGCACGTAATGCAGCAGGCCGCCGGGTTCGGGCAGGGCGTTGTCGTCCCAGCCGTGCGCAGCCAGCAGGTGCGCGTCCGCTTCCAGGCGCTTGTAGCCCGCGCCCTGCACGCGCGAGGGCGTGCCGTCGAAGCAGTCGGCGACGACTTCATCGGCCAGGCCGACGATCTCGAATAACTGCGCGCCGCGATAGCTGGCGACACTGCCGATGCCCATCTTCGAGAGGATCTTGAGCAGGCCTTTCTTGACGCCGCGGCGGTAGCTGCGCCCGACTTCCATCGGCTCGTTGTTGCGCTTGCCGCCGAGGATGCCGCGCCGCGCCAGTGAATGCAGGGTCTGATAGGCGAGGTAGGGATAGACCGCGGTGGCGCCGTAGCCGATCAGGCAGGCGAAGTGGTGCGGATCGCGCGCGGTGCCGGTTTCGACGATCAGGTTGATGTCGCAGCGAAGGCCGGTGCGCACCAGATGCTGGTGCACGGCGCCGGTGGCGAGCAGGGCGTGGATGGCGGCGGTGCCGCGGCGCGGGCGGCGGTCGCTGAGGATCAGCAGCTCGATGCGCTCGCGCGCGGCCTTCTCGGCCTCGTTGCGGATGCGGGCGATGGCTTCCTGCAGCGTCTCGCTGGCGTCGAAGTACAGATCGATGAAGCGGTACTTCTCCTTGAAGCGCGGCAGCGCCAGGATCTGGTTGAGCTTGCGCTGCGACAGCACCGGCGAATTGAGCACGACGTGATCGACGTTCGCCGGCGTGTCGTCAAACAGGTTGCCTTCGCGGCCGATCTGCGTGGTCAGCGACATCACGCAGGATTCGCGCAGCGGATCGATCGGCGGGTTGGTGACTTGCGCGAACGCTTGCCGGAAACAGTCGTACAGCGGCCGCACGCGCTGCGACAGCGGCGCCACCGGGATGTCGTCGCCCATCGAGCCGATGCCTTCCTGCTCGGTTTCGGCGAGCGGGCGCAGCACGGCTTCCTGTTCCTCGCGCGTGAGCTGGAAGAGCTTCTGGAAGCCGAGCAGGGTGTCGGCGTTGAACGGTGCGTCGGTGAGTGCCGGATCGATCAGTTCCGTGTGCAGGTAATGCATGCCCTGCTTCAGCCACTGCTTGTACGGCGCGCGGCGACGGTTGATGCGGTCGATGGCGTCGGTGTCGAGCAGGGTGTCGTTGTACAGATCGACCGCGATCATCTCGCCGGGGCCGAGCTTGCCCTTGGCGACCACCTTCTCGGGCGCGACGTCCCAGACGCCGGCTTCGGAGGCGATCACGAAGATGCCGTCGTCGGACAGCGTCCAGCGCGCCGGGCGCAGGCCGTTGCGGTCGAGCGTGCAGGCGGCGTAGTGGCCGTCGCACATCACCACGCCGGCGGGGCCGTCCCACGGTTCGGAGTTGATTGCGTAGTACTCGTAGAACGCGGCGAGGTCGGTGTCCTTGTATTCCAGCGACTGCGTGGCCGGCGGCATCAGGATGCGCATCGCCTGCAGCAGGTCCATGCCGCCGAGCAGCATCCACTCCAGCATGTTGTCCAGCGATTGCGAATCCGAACCGGTCATCGTCACCACCGGGTCGAACTCGCTCACATCCAGCAGCTTCGACGCCCAGACGCGGCGCCGCGCCTGCGCCCAGCGGCGGTTGCCCTCGATGCTGTTGATCTCGCCGTTGTGCGCCAGCCGCCGGAACGGCTGCGCCAGCGGCCAGCGCGGCAGCGTGTTGGTGGAGAAGCGCTGGTGGAACACCACCGCGCGCGCCGCCAGGTCCGGGCGTTGCAGGTCCGGGAACAGCTGCGGCAGCACGTCCGGCAGCACCATGCCCTTGTAGCCGAGCAGGCGCGAGGACAAGCCGACGAGATAGAAATCCTTGATTTCGCGCAGCGTCTGCTCGCTACGGCGGCGAGCGAGGAACAGGGCGCGCTCGAAGGCGTCGGCGTCGAGCGTGGTCGTGGAGACGAACACCTGCTCGATGTGCGGCATCGTGCTCAGCGCGAGCTTGCCGCAGCCGGAGGTGTCGGTCGGCACCACGCGCCAGCCGGCGACGTCGACACCGACATCCGCCAGCAGGCGCCGCAGCTCGTCGCGACATCGCGCGGCCTCGTCGGCGTCGTGCGGCAGGAACACCATGCCGGCGGTGCAGGCCGCCTCGTCGGCGATCGGGAAGCCGGCCTCGCGCGCGAGCGTGCGCACGAAGGCGTCGACGCCGCACAGCAGCACGCCGCAGCCGTCGCCGGTCTTGCCGTCGGCGGCGACGCCGCCGCGGTGGGTCATCCGCGCCAGCGCCTCCAGGGCACCGTCCACGAGGGCGCGTTCCGGTTTCCCGCGCACGCGCGCGATCAGGCCGAATCCGCAGCTGTCGTGTTCGTTGCCGGGGTCGTAAAGACCCCGATCCGGAGATTTCCGCATCGTCGAGAACCGTGTGGGGTGGGCGCGGCGCGGGGATCGAAGCGCTCCAGGCCTCCGGTTCCCTCCGGCCCGGCGGTTGGCGCAACGCTTCCGCGTCAGTCGACTAAATCACACTTTGTGCGATGCGGCAATCGGGAGGGAGGCGAGAGGAATTCACCGTCGGCCAGTCATCTGGAGGAAGTGGGCCGTCAGCGCATCGCGAGAGTTTCGGTTACAGGTGTAACTGTTCACGGGATGAATGGCGCCAAGGATCGGCGCATGGCCCGGGAGTGGCAAAACCGTACCGTGATCATGCCGGCCTGAAGCAAGACCGAAAGCATTCCTGCGCGCGGGCTCGCTGGATGCGTGCGCAAAACAGCCTGATACCGAATCGATACCGCATCGGGCGTGACATTTCGTTCCCGGATGCCCCGCCTTCGTCGGCCTTAGGCTGGCTTCGTCGCAACCCCTCTTTCGTGGTTGTCACGCACTCCTACTCTCGGGGCTCCTCATTTCCCCGGCCTCGCCGGATGGGACTGTCCGATGAAAGGTGGTTTCGGGTTCGTGCTCGCCGCGATGATGCTCTCGATCCATGCCGATGCCATGGCGGCCTCTGTTTCGAGCCAATGGATCCTCGAAGATATCGCCAGGAAAACCGGAACCAGTCCATGCTTCGTGCGGCAGGCGCTGGGCGATAATTTTTTCATCGCGGCGCAGCAGTACGACATGAGTCGGACATCGCGGGAGCGCATCAGGGGATTGGTTCGGCAGTACTACGAGACGCTTCGAGCGGAGCAGCTTGCCGATACGACAATCCCGTTATTGTTCAGGAATTGCGCCGAGCCTCGAGCAATTTAGAGAGCATACGAGGCTTCGATCCGGAGATGTCCATATCGTCCGGAACCGTATGGAGTGGGCGCGGCGCGGGGTGAAGCATTCTAGGCTTCCGGTTCCTTCCTGGCTCGGGAGTGCAATTCCAATAAGTGATCGTAGACGCGCACCATGACCGGAGTGATTGACTGAGTAAGCCAAACATAGTTGACGATGGCGCGCCCAAGCATAGCGATTGCTTCGCCGGGCTCTACGGTTACTAAGTCCTCGTCTGGATTATTGGCATGCTTGAGCGCGTTTCTAGCGCCATTAACCTCTTTGCGGATTGCTTCGAAATCCCTGCCGCCAGTCAACTCCTTGTCTAATTCAACGAGTCGATCCATCATGGCGAAACCACCGCTGCGGCGGAGTAATGCGCCGAGAATCTCTTCAGCTGCTCCTGCCAAGGTGATGACGGCTAAGTAGTCTCCGCCAGAAAAAAACAGTTCAGAAGCAGTGTCTAGCTGGCGTTTTGCTATGTCTACTTTAGAGAGTTGCATTGCATGTTGATGTTTGAACCAAGCCGGGCCGCGAAGTGGCTTCGGCTTGGATGATCATTGGCTTTTTGGCAATTACTTTGCTTTGCGGGACTTTGAATGGCTTTTCTTCTTGGCAGTCTTTGATTTCCTTGGTGCCGCCTTCCTAGGGTTGCCAGGGTTTCTGTGCGGGATAGAGGCTTGTGCTTCTTGCAACTTTGTTGTCATTGCATCAAAGACCATCCTTGCCCCGTCTTTCTTGCCTTGTTCGTAGATCGCTTCCATTACCTGCGCTAATTTGACGCCTTGAACTAAGTTCATATCTGCGACGACGATATCTAAAGCCGAAGATATCTTCGGGGTCGCATAAACTGCAACTGCCTTAGTGCCAAGTTGAATGATGTTCTTTGTAGATCGAGCTGCCATACTGCCCCCTGTTGCAGTTGTGGTGAAATTCTTGGAGAGATTTATTCGGCTCGAGCGTACTCGATCTCCATACTCTTCCGCTCCTTCCCGTCATGCGTCTCATGCCACTCCATGACGTGATGATCCTTGTCGACGATGCGGACCACCTGGCGGATGTGCGTCTTCGCGCCGGGTTTCATCGGGTCGTGCATGTCGCTGTGGAAGGTGTAGGTGTTCGTGGCGGGGTCGAAGTCGCCCTCGGACAGGTACTGGCCGGTGGCCATGCTGTCGACCCAGCTGCCGACGTACTTGCCGGTGACGTTGTCGTAACTGGTCAGCGAGACGCCCTCGAACGGCTGTCCCATGAACTGGCTCTTGAAGACCATGCGGATGTGGCGGCCGCCGAGTTCGGCGGTGGTGACGCCCTTGCCGGTTTCGACGGTGGGCGGCGCGGACGGGTCCATCCAGATCGTCTGCTTGGTGGTCCAGGTGCCGACGAAATGGTCGGCCAACTGCTTGTGTTGCGGGCCGAGCCTGGTCGCCTTGTCCCAGGCTTCCATCATCGCTTTCTGCTCGGCGCTCATCTCGGGCGCGGCCGCGGGCGCCTTGGTCTCTTCGGCGAACGCGGGCGACATCAGGGCGCAGGCGAGCGCGCCGCAAAGCAGGGTGCGGGTGAAAGTACGCATGATCGATTCCCTCCGATGCCGGGGAGTTCCGGCGTGGGCGGGATGCTAGTCCTGGCGACTGCCGCGCGCATGCGGCGGCGCGGCAAGGGTCAGAGGCGCAGTTCGGCGCCGCTGCGGGCGTCGCGGATCGGGGTGGGACGGTCTAGACCGCCGACTTCGCCTTCGAGGATGGCGTCGACGGCCTCGCGCAATCCGGCGTCGAAATCCTGCAGGCGTTTCGGCGGCGCCGCGCCAGCCGGGTTGGCGCTGGTGGAGACGAGCGCGCCGCCGAAGGCATCGCAGAGCGCGATCACGGCCGGGTGCGCGCTCACGCGCACAGCCACGCCCATGTGCGCGCCGGTGATCCAGCGCGGCACGCGCGCGGTGGCGGGTGTGATCCAGGTGTGCGGGCCAGGCCAGGTGCGCAGGACGGCCTCACGGCGTTCGTCCGGCAGGGCGTTCCAGTCGACGAGGCCTTCGAGTTGCGAAAGCGAAGCCGCGATCAGGATCAAACCTTTCTCGACTTCGCGCTGCTTGATCGCCAGCAGGCGCAGCACCGCCGCTTCGTCGAACGGATCGCAGCCCAGGCCCCACACCGCTTCGGTGGGATAGGCGATCACGCCGCCGCGCTTGAGCAGCGTGGTGATGTCGGCGAGGGAGTGGGAGACGTTCATGCGCGTGATGTGCACTCGCGTGTCACGGTCGCGGCCCTGCTTGCGCGGGGCCGTGATGCGTTGTGATCAGAAGGGGGCGTCGTCGTCCTTGATCGCCGCTTTCTTGGTCACGGTTTTCTTCGCCGTTTTCTTGGCGACTTTCTTCGTGGCCTTCTTGGCCGTGGTCTTCTTCGCGGCTTTCTTCGGAGCTGCGTCCTTCGCGGCGGTTTTCTTCGCGGCGGCCTTCTTGGCGGGCGCGGCTGTCTTCTTCGCCGCCGCTTTCTTGCCGAAACGGCCGCGCATCGGCTTGCCGGTTTCCTCCAGCAGCTTGGTCACTTCCTCCAGTGTCAGCGAGGCGGGTTCGCGATCCTTGGGGATGCGGCCGTTGAGCTTGCCGTCGCTGATGTAGGGACCGAAGCGGCCGTTGAGGACCTGGATGTCGCTGCCTTCGAATTCCTTGATGATGCGGTTGCGCGCGATCTCTTCCTTCTCGTTGATCAGGAACACGGCGCGGGTGAGATCGATCGTGTAGGGATCGTCCTCTTTCTTGAGCGAGGCGTAGGTGCTGCCGCGTTTTGCAAACGGACCGAAGCGGCCGATGCCGACGCTGACCTCGTGCCCGTCGTCCTCGCCGAGCTTGCGCGGCAGGCGGAACAGGTCGAGCGCTTCGGCCAGCGTGATCGTATGCATCGACTGGCCGGGGCGCAGCGAGGCGAAGGTCGGCTTGTCCTCGTCGTCGGCGGTGCCGATCTGCGCGTAGGGTCCGTAGCGGCCCAGGCGAACGCTCACCGGCTTGCCGGACTTGGGATCGGTGCCGAGTTCGCGCGCGCCGGTGGCCTCGGTGCGGTCGACGGTCTCGATCTTGTCGTCGACCAGTTCCTTGAACGGGCCCCAGAACTTCTCCATCAACGGCACCCACTCTTCCTCGCCGCGCGAGACCGCGTCGAGTTCGTCCTCGAGTTTCGCGGTGAAGTCGTAGTCGACGTAACGGGTGAAGTGGCCGCTGAGGAAGTTGGAGACGGCGCGGCCGACGTCGGTCGGCTTGAAGGCGCGGCCTTCCATTTCGGTGTACTTGCGGAACAGCAGGGTCTGGATGATCGAGGCGTAGGTCGACGGGCGGCCGATGCCGTATTCCTCCAACGCCTTGACCAGCGCCGCTTCGGTGAAGCGCGGCGGCGGCTGGGTGAAGTGCTGGTCGGCGTGGATGCGGTCCAGCGGCACGCGGTCGCCGGGCTGCATTTTCGGCAGCTTGCGGCCTTCGTCCTCGTCCTCGGCGTTCTTCGCGTCCTTGCCTTCCTCGTACACGGCGAGGAAGCCGGGATCGATGACCGTGGTGCCGGAGGCGCGGAAGCTGTGCTCGGAGCCGGCGGCGAGATCGACGCTGACGGTGTTCAAGGTGGCCGGCACCATCTGGCAGGCGACGGCGCGTTTCCAGATCAATTCGTACAGCTTGCGCTCGTCGTCGGACAGGTAGCGCGACACCTGCGCCGGCGTGCGCAGCGCCGAGGTGGGGCGCACCGCTTCGTGCGCTTCCTGGGCGTTCTTGGATTTGGTCTGGTAGAAATTCGGTTTGTCCGGCAACGCATGCGTGCCGAAATCGCGAGCGATCACGTCGCGGATTTCGCCCAGCGCCTCGACCGACAGGCTCACCGAGTCGGTACGCATGTAGCTGATCAGGCCGACCGTGCCTTCGTCGCCCACGTTCACGCCTTCATAGAGCTTCTGCGCCACCTGCATGGTCTTGCGAGTGGTGAAGCCGAGCTTGCGCGAGGCTTCCTGTTGCAGCGTCGAGGTGGTGAACGGCGGCGCCGGGCGGCGCTTGCGTTCCTTGCTGGCGACGTCGGTGACGTGCAGCGCGCCCTGCGCGGCGGAGACGATGCGGCGGCGCGCGTCCTCGGCGGTGTCGCCGTCGGTGATGGTGAACTGCTCGAACTTCTTGCCGTCGAGCTTGGTGAGCTTGGCGGTGAAGGACTGGCTCGGATGCGCGCACTCGGCCTCGATGCTCCAGTACTCGCGGGCGATGAAGGCTTCGATCTCCTCCTCGCGTTCCACGATCATGCGCAGCGCCGGCGATTGCACGCGCCCGGCCGAGAGGCCGCGCTGCACCTTGCGCCAGAGCACCGGCGAGAGGTTGAAGCCGACGAGGTAGTCCAGCGCGCGACGCGCCTGCTGGGCATCGACCAGGTCGGTGGAGATGCTGCGCGGCGCCGCCATCGCCTCGCGGATCGCGCGCGGGGTGATTTCGGTGAACACCACGCGCTGCAAGGTTTTGTCCTTGAGCAGGCCGCGTTCCTTGAGGATCTCGGCGATGTGCCAGCTGATGGCCTCGCCCTCGCGGTCCGGGTCGGTGGCGAGGTAGATGCCCTCGGCTCCCTTGGCGGCCTTGGCGATGGCCTCGACGTGGCGCTCGTTCTTCTCGATCAGGTCGTAGCGCATGGCGAAGCCGCGCGTGGGGTCGACCGCCCCTTCCTTCGGCACCAGGTCGCGGACATGGCCGTAGGAGGCCAGGACGGTGAAGTCCTTGCCGAGGTATTTGTTGATCGTCTTGGCCTTGGCGGGCGACTCGACGATGAGGAGGTTCTTGGGCATGAGGGGGGAGGATTCCGAGCGCGGCGTGAAGGCCGCGCTGACAGGGGAGGCAAGATAGCGACGCCCGAGACCAGGGCCTCGGGCGTTCAGGTTCGCTCTTTTTATAGTGGAATCACGCCGGGGTGGGCTGTGTCAAGCAAGCCCTCGCCCCGACATGGGGCCATTCAGGAACCGGGGCCGGTCAGAACTTGCCCACGGAGCTGGCGATCGCCCCGATCATCACGACAACGAAGCCGATGATGGCCAGGATGAACAGGGCAGACAGGACCAGGACCACGATCGTGACCGCGCCCAGCTCCTTGCGCTGCAGGTCCGGGCGTTCGGTGTAGGCCCACTGGTCGACCACCAGGGTGCCGACGATCATGTCATGCAGGGCGCGCTTGCGGTCCGTGAAGGCGGCCATGATGTAGCCGATGCACAGGATGAGGTAGCTGATCCAGGAGGCGAAGAAGCGTCCGACGCCGCGGCCGAAGGAAATGCGCCCGCCCGTCTCGGAGACCACCTTGATGCCCACCGCCATCTTGCCCGGCGTGGCCTGTTTGCCGCTGGAGTGGAACCAGGCGAAATAGAACATCTGCAGCAGGATCGGCCCCACGTAGGCCACGATCAGCGCCAGCACCATCCCGGCGGTGGGCGTCTCGTCCTCGAATCCCCCGGTGAACATGCCCAGGGAAAAGAAGATGGGCAGTTGGATGGCATAGCCGGCGATGCCGACGATGAAGCTGTCGATCGTGATGGCGGCGAAGCGCTTCCAGAACCCGGCGTAGACGATTTCCCCGCCCTGGTGCACCGGGCTCTCGTACAGCAGCGGCGCGGCCGGCGGCGCGTAGGGGGAATCGACGACGCGACCGCTGCCGGCGTCGAGCGTGGTCGCGGGGGCGCTGGCCGTGTCCTGCACCGGCAATTCGTTGATGACGCTGGAAAGGGGTTCCCACTGCGACAGGCCTTCGCGCCAGACCAGCGTGTTCCACTGGATGCGTCCTTCGCGGCGCAGGCGCGCGAGTTCCTCGGCATCGACCGGGCCCTGGCGTTCGTGACCGGCATCGGCGTAGTACCAGGTGCTCATCCTTGTCGTGTTCCTTGTTGGTGGCGGCATCGGTGATGGTGAATGCGCACCATCTTGCGGGGGTTCGTCACGGTCGGCAAGCAGGCGGCAGGTAAGGCATCTCGAGATCGGAAGCGCAATGCCACTCGGCCGGATCGTTGCTTGGATCGCGCTCCCAGGTGATGTGCTTGCCGTCGAGCCTGGTCTGTCCTTGCAGGATCAATTTGACGTTGCAGCGGCCTTCTCCCGATTCGCCGAAGGTGATGGAGGCGATGACGGGGTTCGATGTCACGCCATGAGCCTGCAAATCGATGTCGCCGTCGGCGGGGCATTCGCCGTCGCGTATGTAGATTTCCTCGACCTCGGTCCGCAGCGACTGCGCAAGCATCGATGCCTGCAATGCTTTCGAGCGACCCACGTAGCTTTGATATTGCGGAATCGCGATCGCCGCGAGGATGCCGATGATCGGCACCGCGAGCCCGGCGCAGATGATCAGCACGATCATGCAGCCGGACATGCCGCGCTTGGGTGGCGGAAGCGGTGATTGCGGGTGTGGCGGCAACGGCGGCGGCGCGGCGCCGCCGAAGTTCGGTTCGATGCGTTGATTCATGGCGGCCCCCTGCCGTCGAATCGCGCAGTGGATCGGAGTTCGGCCTCGACTTCAAGTGCCGGCGCGCGCCGGCTCATTGCGACTGGCAGACCGGTGGCAGGAAGCGGTTGGCGAGATCGGAATCGCAGCGCCATTGCACGCTGTCGACGGTGGCGACGCGTTCCCACAGGATCTGCTTGCCTTCGAGCGAATCGTCGCCGTGCAGCACCAGCAGGATGCCGCAACGGCCGCCGGCGAACTCGCCTGCGGCAAGGCTGGCGCGGGTGGAGTCGTAGCGGACTTCGCGCAACTGCCGGGCGAGCGTGTCATCGCGCAGGCAGCGTCCGGCGTTGCGCGCCTGCGCCGCGTCGACGGCCGGCTGCAGCGCCTGCGCGCGCGTCAGCAGGTCCTGCACGTCGGCGCGGACCTTGTAGTCGTGATAGGTGCGGTAGCCGAGCACCACCAGGACGGCGACGACCAGCAGTTCGGCGATGACGAACAGGCTCAGTTCGATCATGGAGGCGAGACTGCGCCGCATGCTCGATGGCGCTTGCGGTGCTGCCGAGGCCGGCGTCCCGATGTCGCCCGTGTCGGGCTGTGCGGTCTGGTCCATGACGTCCCCTTCGTCCTGGCGAAACAGCAAACCGGGATTCTGCCGCGCGGGGGATTCGAAAAAATCGACGCACGTCGCAAGCGCGTCGACTGGAGGTGTCGACGCGGGACAGTGATCAGAGGGTTGCGGGCGAAGCGGCGACGCGGCCGCCTCGCGGGTTCAGTGCACCGGCTCGGGTTCGTCGGCGAAGATCTGCGTTTCCATCCAGGCGTAGGCCGCTTCCATGCCCGGCTGGTTGAACAGCACCATCAGCACGACCCATTTCAGGTCGTCGAGATCGAGTTCGTCCTGATCCAGCGCCATGGCGCGATCGAGCACCAACTCGCGCTGGTCGGCATTGAGGATGCCGTGCTGTTCCAGGAACAGCAGGAAGCCGCGACACTCCACGTCGAGCTTGTCCAGCTCCGGTCCGAAGAAGACGCGGGTCGGGCCGCCGGCGCGCGGATGCGCGGCGCTCGGCCGCTGCTCGGCCAGGGCATCGAGCCAGTCGAAGGCCTTGTTGATCTCGGCGGGGCTGAAACCGGCCTGGAGCAGGCCGTTCTGGAGGGAGTCGCGATCGCGGACGAGGTCCGCGTCTTCGGTGAAGTAGTGTTCGAACAGGTAGAGCAGGACGTCCAGGATGCTCTCTTTCATTTCCCCCGGCCTGCGTCCGTAGACGCGTCGTGACAAGACTTTCGGGAATAACGACCGTGCTTGGCGATCACACGGCCTTCCAGCTCCATGAGCAGCAGCATGGAAGACAATTCGGCGGCCGTCAATCCGGTGCGCTCGACCAGCCGATCCATACCGGTTGGGTCGTGGCCGAGGGCCTCCCACAAGCGGTTGTAGTCGGGGTCATCGAGCCGCGGGTCGGCGGCGGAGCCGGAGATCGTCGTTTTCTGGTCATTCCCGGCCCCTGTCATGGGGGCCGACAGGCGCCCGCGCAAGGCCTCGCCCAGTTCCACGGCCAGCGGGGCGATGGCGGTGACCACCTCGCTGGCGCTTTCCACCAGGCCGGCGCCGTCCCGGATCAGGCGGTGGCAGCCACGCGCCATCGGGTTGTGGATCGAGCCGGGCACGGCGAACACGTCGCGGCCGGCCTCGGTGGCCAGCCGGGCGGTGATCAGGGCGCCGGAGCGCTCGGCCGCCTCGACCACCAGCGTCCCCAGCGCCAGCCCGGCGATGATGCGGTTGCGGCTGGGGAAGTGCTCGCGCCGCGCCGCGGTGCCGGGCGGATGCTCGCTGACGACCGCGCCGGCGGCGGCGATCCGGGCGTGCAGCCCGGTGTTTTCGCGGGGATACGGGACATCGATGCCGCTGCCGAGCACGGCGACCGTGATCGCACCCGCATCCAGGGCGGCCTCGTGCGCGGCGGTGTCGATGCCGGCGGCGAGGCCGCTGACGACGCCGAGCCCGGAGGCCGCCAGCGCCCGCGAGAAGTCGTAGGCGTTGTCGCGCCCGCCGGCCGAAGGTGAACGGCTGCCGACCACGGCGACCATCGGGTGCCAGAGCAGGCCCGGATCGCCGGCCACGAACAAGGCCAGCGGCGGATTGCCGACGCGGCGCAGCAGCGCGGGGTAGTCGGGATCGTGCCAGCCGATCAGGTGGTGATCCGGACCGGCCAGCCAGTCCAGCGCGCGCCGGTGTTCGGCGACGGCTTCCGGTGGCGGGGCGTCGAGGGCCCGGATCTGCGCCTCATCCAGCCCGGCGATGCGCCAGGCGCGCGCGCCCGCTTCGACGGCCGCCTGCGGCGTGCCGTGCAGTTCCAGCAGTTGCCGGCGCGGCTGGCTGGCGCCGCCTGTGGTCAGCAGTCGCAACAGCGCTTCGTGATTCGTCTCGCTCATGCGCCATAGCGTAGGCCGAAACGACGACGGCGCCCCGAAGGCGCCGCCGCGATGTTGCGTAGGGTTTTCCCGGTTCGCCGTGGCGCGCCGGGCGAGGCGATCAGAGCGTCGCGTCGGGATGCTTGAGGTGGTAACCGACCTTGGTCGGCTTCACGCTGTCCATCACCAGCCCGTAGCTCATCTTCTCGAACGTGCGGAAGACGATGACGTGGCCCGCGAACTCGTCCGGCAGGCGCACCTTGTTCTCGAAGAACACGGTGTCGGGGTCGCGATCGGCGCCCTTCTCGACGCGGTCCACGGTCTGGCTGCCTTCGCGCCACAGCGAGAACACGGTGCCGTTGTCCACGCCTTCGCGGCTGCCGACGGAAATCGCGATCACGTCGCGCGGGCCGGCGTTTTGCAGGCTGTCGGCCACCGCCAGCACGCGCGCCTTGCCGTACTTGGTGTCCTGCTTGGGCGGATGCGGGAAGAACTGCAGGTCGTATTGCTGCGCGTCGACCGGGATCAGGCGATCACCGATGCGCACCTCGCGGTTGCTCTCGTCCAGCAGCAGGGTGCTGGCCTGGATGCCGGAGCCTTCGCCACGGGTGACAGTGCCGGCGTTCACGCGCTGCAGCTCGTAGCCGAGCAGCTCCTTGCCCTTGTCCGGGAACACCACGTTCGACCAGTAGGTGCCGAAATCAGGCGTGCGGCGGCCGCGGAAATCGAGATCGGCGGTCTGCATACGGTCGCAGCACAGGCCGCGGCGCTTGATCTCGCGGTAGCGCACGGTCGGGCGCACCACCAGGAAGCGGTCGCCGGGCTGGGCCGTGAGCTTGCGGATGTAGGCCACGCGGCCCTGCGTGGTGCGCAGGTGGTCTTCCTCCAGGCCGACGACGTAGGGCAGGTCGTCGAACTTGTCGACCACGCGCAGGTCCTTGAGGAACTTCTCCACGTCCGCCAGCGGGATCGCGTTGATCGGCTCGGGCTCGGCGCGCGGGCCAGGCTGGACCTGGGCCTGCTGCACGCGATCCAGATAAGCCAGGCTGATCACATCACCCGGATAGATCAGGTGCGGATTGCGGATCTGCGGATTGGCCTGCCAGATCTCCGGCCACAGCCACGGGCGTTGCAGGAACTTGCCCGCGATGTCCCACAGCGTATCGCCGCGCTTGACGACGTAGGTATCCGGGTGGCCCTCGCGCAGTGTCTGTGCGGTGGCGTAGGTCGCGACCGTCAGCAGTGCGACGGTAAATACGGTACGCAGCCTTTGAGAAAGGCTTCCAAACTTGCCAGCCATCTAACCGCTCCCCTTGGAATTTCCCCTGTCTAGCCTGGTCAACTATAGCCGACACAGGTCAGCCAGAGGCAACCTTTGCAGCGTTACAATTGCAGAATAGGTCCTCTGTTGTGACCATCGCCACCCTTTTACCGTCATGTCCCTGCTGCCGATCCTCGAATTTCCGCATCCGCGCCTGCGCAATCACGCCGACGGCATCGATGCCGCCCGCATTCACGAGCCGCAATTCCAGAAGCTGCTCGATGACATGTTCGAGACCATGTACCAGGCGCCGGGCATCGGCCTGGCCGCCACGCAGGTCGACGTGCACGAGCGCTTCATGGTGATCGACGTCAGCGAAGGCCGTGACAGCCCGCTCGTTTTCATCAACCCCGTGATCCGCAAGCGCACCGAGCAGTTGCGCGTGCATCAGGAGGGCTGTCTGTCGATTCCGGGCATCTATGCCGATGTCACGCGTGCAGACGGCATCGAGGTCGAGGCGCTGGACCGTCATGGCAAATTGTTCGTGCTGGAAGTGGATGATCTGCTGGCGACCTGCATCCAGCACGAGGTCGATCATCTCGACGGGCGTCTGTTCATCGATCACCTCTCGCCGCTGAAGCGCGAGCGGGCGATGAAGAAGTACGAGAAGCTGCGGAAGGATCACGACTGATCGTCGCCGGTGCGGGGAGGTGCGCTTCACTTCCCGTCGTGATTCCCCCACTTCGTCGCCCCAGCGAAAGCCGGGACCCATTTGGCCTTTGGCTTTCGATCGCGGAGCACACGCGCGAACTCCGTGAAAAGCAAGCTGGGTCCCAGCTTTCGCTGGGATGACAAGTCGCTAGCATTACGCTCTTTCAGATCACAAGTTCAGATCACAAGGCCGAATTCCCCTCCATGCGCATCGTCTTCGCCGGCACCCCCGATTTCGCCGTTCCTTCGCTGCGCGCCGCCGCGTCGCGGCAGGAAGTGGTGGCGGTCTACACGCAGCCCGATCGCCCCGCGGGGCGTGGCCGCGCGCTGACGCCTTCACCGGTCAAGCTGGCGGCGCTGGAGCGCGGCATCACTGTGCTGCAGCCGGAAACGCTGAAGTCGCAGGTCTCGCGCGATGCGCTCAAGGCCCTGCAGCCCGACCTGATGGTGGTGGTGGCCTACGGGCTGATCCTGCCGCGCAAGATTCTCGAGATTCCGCGCTTCGGTTGCTGGAACGTGCACGCCTCGCTGCTGCCGCGCTGGCGCGGTGCCGCGCCGATCCAGCGCGCCATCGAAGCCGGTGATCGCGAGACCGGCGTGTGCCTGATGCAGATGGAGGCCGGCCTCGACACCGGACCGGTGCTGCTCTCGCAATCGCTGGCCATCGGCGAGCAGGACACCGGCGGGCAACTGCATGATCGTCTCGCCGAACTCGGCGCGCAGGTGCTCGCCGACGGCCTCGGCCTGCTGCGCGCCGGCATCCGGCCGGTGCCGCGTCCACAGCCGGAGGCTGGCGTCACCTACGCGCACAAGCTGGAGAAATCCGAAGCCAAACTCGATTGGTCGCTGCCGGCGACGACACTCGCCAACAAGGTGCGCGCGTTCCAGCCGTGGCCGGTGGCCGAAGCGGAGATCGCCGGCGAGCGCCTGCGCATCCACGCCGCGATCGCATTGCCGCTCGCGCATGGCCGCGCACCGGGCAGCGTGCTCGCGGCCGGCCGCGACGGTCTCGACATCGCCTGCGCCGAGGGCGCGTTGCGTATCCGCACGCTGCAGCGCGATGGCGGCAAGATCATCACCGCGGCCGATTACCTCAACGCGCGGCGTGATCTCGCGGCGGCTTCGTGACGGCCGCAGGATGAGGGCGCTGCGATGATTCCGCGATTTCTGACCAAACTGTTCGGCGCTGGCGGCAAGGCGAGGCCGAACGCGGAATCCGCGAGCGACTGGGTCGAAGGCGGTCTGTACGCGACGCCCTGGGGACATCACGGGTATGCCGTCCTGAAAATCCTCAAGCGCGACGAATACGGCGTGCATATCCGGCGCTACAGCAATGTCTACGACGCCTGCCCTTTGTCTCTCGATGAATCGTCACTGCGCCTCCACGGAATCGAAGCCCTGATCGAGGGTGCCGAGATGCGTGAGGATGCGCCGCTCGGCGTGGGGCACATGCCAGTCTCGAGCGGAACGTTCGCGAACAGCGGGGCGATCTTCATCCAGGCCTCCACGGTGTCTCCCGAGGAGCTGGAAGGCTACGAGATGTGGCGCGAGGCCGAAGGCGGTTATTTTTGAGCAGCAATCTCCCTCAGGTCGCGGGTGTCGAACCGCGTGTCGCCGCGGTGCGCGTGCTCGATGCGGTGTTGCGTCGCGGCCGTTCGCTGAAAGCGGAATTCGCGCGGATATTGCCCACCTTGTCCGATCCGCGCGATCGCGCGCTGGTCGAAGCCATCTGCTTCGCGGTGACGCGCGGCCGTGCGCGCTACGACGCCGCGCTGTCGGCCTGGATGCAGAAGCCGCTGGGCAAGCGTGACGACGAGTTGCGAATGCTGCTGTACGCAGGCTTCGCGCAGCTCGATGCGCTGGCGCTGCCGCCGCATGCCGTGCTGTCGGCGACGGTGGATGCGGCGCGCGCTCTCGGGCGCGCGCATCAGGCGGGGCTGGTCAATGCCTTGCTGCGACGCGCGCAGCGCGAAGGCTTGCCGGCATTGCCCGCCGACGCGCTCTGGCCCGCATGGCTGCGCGAACGCATCCGCGCGGACTGGCCGGAAGACGCGGAGGCGATCTTCAGCGCCGGCATGGAACCGGCGCCGCTATGGCTGCGCGTGAACCGCCAGCACGGCACGCGCGAGGCTTACCTGCAGCGTCTTGCCGAGGCGGGCATTGCTTGCGAGACCGTCGAGGAAGTCCCCGAGGCCATTCGTCTCGATGCCAGCATCGCGGTGGCCGCGCTGCCGGGATTCTCCGAGGGCGACGTGTCGGTGCAGGACATCGCCGCGCAGACCGTTGCCGATGCATTGCAGCTCGGGACGGGCATGCGCGTGCTCGATGCCTGCGTCGCACCGGGCGGCAAGGCGGCGCATCTGCTGGAACGCGACGCCACGTTGTCCGTGACCGGTCTCGACATCGATGCGAAACGTCTCGACCGTGTCCGCGACGCGTTCGCGCGCCTGGGTGTCGGCGCGAATGCGATCCTGCGCGCCGCCGATGCGACCGAGCCCGGCGCCTGGTGGGATGGCGAACCGTTCGATGCGGTCCTGCTGGATGCGCCCTGTTCGGCCACCGGTATCGTGCGGCGACAGCCCGATGTGCTGCTGCATCGACGCGCTTCCGACATCGAGGCCCTGTGCGGATTGCAGGCGCGCCTGCTGGACGCAGGCTGGCGGGTGCTGCGTCCCGGCGGCGTGCTGGTCTACACGACCTGCTCGATCCTCAAGGCCGAGAATGCCGCGCAGATCGACGCCTTCCTGGCGCGGACGCCCGACGCGGTGCCCGAATCGCTGGACGACCGTTTCGGCCGGGCTTCCGGCGCGGGTCGGCAACGCCTGACAGGCGAGGGTGGCGGCGACGGATTCTTCTACGCCCGTTTGCGCAAACATTCCTGAGCCCGTCCCCCGCTGGCGGGAGAGCGGCCAGGACAGATCAGAACGATTTTCCGAACGGTTTTCCGACAAGCAGCATCGCTATCATTTCGCGCCATGCTCAAGACACGCAGTCATCGCGAATTCTGGATTCTGGCCCTGATCGCCCTGGTCGTGCTCGGTGCCGGCCTGGGCCTGCGCGATCCCTGGCCCGCCGACGAGCCGCGCTTCGCCCTGGCCGCCAAGCAGATGGTGGAAAGCGGGAACTGGCTGTTCCCGCATCGTGGCATCGAGTTGTATTCGGACAAGCCGCCGTTGTTCATGTGGCTGCAGGCGCTGTTCTACAGCCTCACCGGCAATCTGCGCATCGCCTTCCTGTTGCCGCCGCTGCTGGCCTCGCTCGGCACGCTGTGGTGCGTGTACGACCTCGGCCGCAGGTTGTGGACGCCGCGCGTCGGGCTGTACGCCGCGTATGCGCTGCTGTTCGCGTTCCAGTTCACGTATCAATCGAAGAAGGCGCAGATCGATCCGCTGGTGGTGTTCTGGATCACGCTGGCCAACTACGGACTGCTGCGTCACGTGCTTGCGCGCGGCGGCGGACCGGATTGGCGAATGTGGGCGCTGGGCTGGGCGGCGGCGGGCCTGGGCACGATCACCAAGGGCGTGGGCTTCATCGCACTGCTGATGCTGATCCCGGCCGGCATCGCCTCGCTGCGCGGATGGCCAGGCGTGCGCGTGCATGCGGGTCGCGCGAAGTTCTGGCTCGGACCGCTCGCGTTCGTCGCCGCGGCCTGTGTGTGGCTGGTGCCGATGCTGATCGCCGCGCTGGGCCAGGCATCGCCCGAGTACCAGGCCTATCTCGACGACATCCTGTTCAAGCAGACCGCCAAGCGTTACGGCGCCTCCTGGGATCATGCGCATCCGCCCTGGTATTTCCTGACCGTGATGATCACGGCGTGGCTGCCGACCATCCTCGTCGTGCCGTGGGCGCTGAAGCCGTGGCTGCGGCGCCTGCGCCGGCGCGATGCGCGCTATCTGCTGCCGCTGGCGTGGTGGTTGCTGGTGCTGGTGTTCTTCTCCCTGCCCTCCGGCAAGCGCGACATGTACATCCTGCCGGCGCTGCCGATGCTGTGCCTGGCGCTGGCGCCGCTGCTGGCTGGCATCCTGCGACGTCCGTGGCCGCGACGCCTGGCGCTCGCAAGCACGGCGCTGCTGGCCGTGGTGATCACCGGGCTGGCGCTGGCGATGTGGTTCGGCCACCCATCTTTTGAGGAGAGGCTGACAGTCGACCGCGGTTTCACCGACGGCGCGCGCGGACTGGCGGCGACGCTGCTGCCGATCGGCGTGTGGGGCTTCCTCTGCCTGCTGTGGTTCGGACGGCGGCGTCCGGTGATGGCCTTGGTGTCGACATTGGCCGGCCTGTGGGTGGTGGTGGGATTGTTCGTGCAGCCGTTGCTCAACGATTCCTCCTCCGCGCGCGGTTTGATGCAGTCCGTCGGCGAGCGCATCGGTCCGCGAGCCGAGCTCGGCCTGGTGGCTTGGAAGGAACAGAACCTGCTGATGGCCGATCGCCCCGCCGCGAACTTCGGCTTCAAGATGCCTTGGAGCGAACAGCTCGAACAGGGCATCACCTGGCTGGCGCAAAAGCCGGAGTCGCGCTACCTGCTGGTGCAGGAACCGGCGCTGACGCATTGCGTGGATCGCAAGCGCGCCGAATTCGCCGGCATGTCGAATCGGCGGCGCTGGTGGCTGGTGACGCAGGCGGCGTGGATTCCGGGATGCGAGCCGACCGATGCCGAATCGCGCAGCCAGGTGGACGAGCGGGACGAGAATTGAGTCCGCGCCCGCGTCGTCAGTCGCCTGCGGTTGTCATCCGTCGGCTACCATCGCTGCGATGAAGCCAGCTGCGATGAAGAGCCTCAACCTGATCGCCCGTGACAACGGCGCCGGCCTCAGCCGCGATCTGCAACTGTTGGCCGACATCTTCAGTAATGCCGATTACAGGGTCACGGTGACCGGACTGGGGCATCGCAGCCGCCTGGGCAATCGCCTGCGACGCGCGCGAGCCCGCCTGCAGCGGTTGTGGCGCGGCTGGTTTACCGGCCAGCTCAACGCGGGCTACGACATCAATCTGATGATCGAGCACGTGCGTGCGGACATGTTCGGGCAGGCGCGGCACAACGTGCTGCTGCCCAATCCGGAATGGCTGCGTGCCGAATGGCTCGGACATCTGCGCGACTTCGATCTGGTGCTGGCCAAGACCCGTCATGCCGAACGCATCTTCGGCGAACTCGGTTGCCGCACGCGCTACGTCGGCTTCACCGCCGCCGATTGCCGCGATGCCAGCGTGGCGCGCGAAGCCACGTTCTTCCACGGCCCCGGTCGCAGTGGCAACAAGGGAACGCTGCCGCTGCTCGAACTGTGGGCGCGGCATCCGGAATGGCCGCTGCTGACCGTGGTCTGGCGCCGCAAGCGCGTCGAACTGCCGCCGCTGCCGGCCAACGTGCGCATGATCCGCGACTATCTCGAGGACGCGCAGCTGCGACAGCTGCAGAACGCCAGCCTCTTCCACCTCTGCCCGTCGCAAACGGAAGGCTACGGGCATTCGCTGGTGGAAAGCCTGAGCATCGGCGGCGTCACGATCACCACGGACGCCGAGCCGATGAACGAACTGGTGACCGCCGAACGCGGCGTGCTGGTGTCGGCGCATGCAACCGGGAAGCAGGAACTGGCGACACTCTACGATTTCGATCTGTCCGCCATGGAGCAGGCGATCGAACGTTGCATCGCCATGTCCGAGGAGGAGCGCGTGCGCCTGGGCGCGAATGCCCGGACGTGGTTCGAAGACAATGCCTGCGATTTTCCGAACAGGCTGCTCGGCGCGCTTCAGACCTTGGACTGAGCGCCTGCCTCGTCGAGATACTGGTCGATTCCGCGATCGCAACGCGTCAGCTTCCGCTTCTTGGTTTCGTGCAGGAAACGGTTGTTCGGCATGCTCATGTCGTCCGGATCGATCGGTGCGCGCGATTTGTGATCCAGGTGCACCGCGAGCGCGGTGAACTTGAGCTGCTTCTGCCGCACGCCAGCGTTGCGCAGGCGTGCGGCCAGTTCCAGGTCCTCGCTGCCGTAGCCTTCCAGTCGCTCGTCGAAACCGTTCACCGCCAGCACGTCGCTGCGCCAGAAGCTCATGTTGCAGCTCATCACGCGTCCTGGCCGACGCGCCTTGCGTTCCGCAAGCGCGTTCCAGCGCAAGGCGTGATAGCGGCGGAAGTCGTGCGGCGCATCGAAGATGCCATCCATCAGCATGTCGAAACGCAGGCGGCCGCCGGCCAGCAGTCGCGTGGTCTCGCGCATGCTGGCGCGCAGGCGTCCGCCGGCGAGGAAGCAGCCCGGCGCGGCGAACTCCGCGTGGTCGGCCAGGAAATGCGGATGCACCAGCATGTCGCCGTCTAGCAGCACCACGTAATCGCCGCGACTGGCCGCCATGCCGCGATTGCGGGCGGCGCCGGCGCGGAAGCCGCGATCCTCGTGCCAGACGTGGCGCAGCGGTACCGGAAAATCAGCCATGCGCGATTCCACCAGCGCGCGCGTCGGTTCGGCCGAACCGTCGTCGGCGACGATGACTTCGAGCGGCAACAGCGTCTGCCGCGCCAACGCGTCCAGCGCCAGCCCCAATGCTTCGGGCCAGTTGTAGGTGAGCAGGATCACGCTGATTCTTGCGGCACTGATTCTTTCGGCACTGACGGTCATGGCGCTTCCTTGCCGGCTCGCTTCAAAAGAGAGTGTGAACGCCGCCAACGCGTCCACCATGGGCCCTCGCGCATGGCAAGAAGTTTCGCGTAGCGCTCGGTTTCTTCCCTCGGCGGATCGGGTTTGATCAGGTATTCGTGCCGAGCCATGTCCAGCAATCGTTCGCTGACACCGCAACTGCGCGCGTAGAACTCGATCAGGCAGCGCGTGCGTAGGCTGTTGGCGAAATCGCGGTGCTTGCCCTGGTCGCTCCACCAGTCGTTGTTGCCGTGGATGCGGTAATGCACGGCGCCGGTCGGCAGAAAATATTTGCGTGCGCCGAGGATGCTGGTGCCGAACACCACGCAGTTGTCGGTCGCCAGGCGCCAGGCCTTGAGTTTCTCGTCGGGCAGATCGAGCACCTGCCGCGCCCAGCGCCTGCGCAGGCTCAGCGCCGAGGTCGGCGCGCCGTACCAGGTGTGCAGCAGGTAGGTGCTGAGCACGGTATAGGCCAGATCGACCGGGCGGTCGGCGAAGCTGATGCGGTCGGTTTTCTTGCCGAACATCCGCATGTCGCTGAAGACGAAATCGACATCCTTGCGGCTGTCGTAGATCGCGCCGATCTGTTCGAGGTAGTTCGCGTCCCAGCGGTCGTCGGAATCGAGGAAGCAGACCACGTCGGCGTCGGCGAGCGCGACGCCCTGGCGCGATGCCGACAGCTGCCCGCCGTTGGCGACGCGCAGCAGTCGAACGCGCGGATCGCCGCCGTAGCGCTGTTGCAGCAGTTCCGCCGAACCGTCGGTGGAGCCGTCGTCGACCACGATCACCTGCCTGGGCGCGCGCGTCTGCGCGAGCGCGCTGTCGACGGCCTCGGCGATGAAATCGCGATAGTTGTGATTGGCGATGACGACCGCGAACGAGGTGCTCATGGCGCCTGTCGCTTCGCGGATGGGGAGGGGATGCGATCGGAGCGCGTCGGCATCACCAGTGGCGAGGGTTCGGTTCATGCGCTCGATGGGCCGGGGGCTGCCTAGACATCGGGGTCGGTTCCACGGCATTGTCCGGGATCGCGACGGCGATGGCGAGCCCCGGCTGACAGCGGGATGCTTTGAACATCCCGCCAGGCGCGCCGGTTCAATCGCGCGGTGTCTGCAACGGCCGGCCGTGCTGCAGCAGCCACAACATGATGGTTTTCTGGCGCACGTAGTTGGCGCGCACATAGGCGTAGACCAAACCGTGCCAGCCGTCTAGAAAACCGCCGCGGAATACGTAACCGCGCCAGAAGCGCCATGCGGGCGAAAGAATCAGCTTGGCCAGGGAGGCGCGCTTGCCGCGGGCGAATTCGTGTTCGGCCATCATGCGGGCGTAGCGTTCGGTCTTGTGCAGCAGCTGTTCGAAGGAACGATAGGGGTAGTGGACGAGATCGCCGGGCAGGGTGCGCACGTCGCCGTCGACGCTGGCGGTTTCGTGGATCTCGCGCTTGCCGCGCCAGCCGCCGCGACGGCGGTCGAACAGGCGCAGCACGCGGTCGGGATAGGCGTTGCCGTGGCGCAGGAACTTGCCGAAATATTCGGACAGGCGCGCGAAACGATAGCCGGCCGCATCCGCGAAGCCGCGCGATTGCGCGTCCTGGATGGCGGCGCGCAAGGCATCGCTGACGCGTTCGTCGGCGTCCAGGCAGAGCACCCAGTCGTGCGTGGCCTGGTCGACGGCGAATTGTTTCTGGCTGCGGAAGCCATCGAAGGCGCGTTGCAGCACGCGCGCGCCCGCCTGTTCGCAGATAGCGCGCGTGCGATCGGTCGAACCCGAGTCCACCACCACGATCTCGTCGCAGAACGCCAACGAGGCGAGGCAGTCGCCGATGCGATCTTCCTCGTTGAACGCGATCACGCATGCGGAAAGCCGGCAAGCGGAAGTCACCGGATGTGCGGATGCGTTCATGGCGTCGTGTTCGGTGAGGGCGCATCCAGCGCGATGACGCGGTAACCCTCGTTACGGTACAGCTCGCGGCCTTGCAGCGGGCTTCCAGTCGGGACGACGGCGGCGCCCACGCCGTAATCGCGTGTGAGCGCGGCGAAGCCCGCCGGAGGCAGCCGCGCATAGGCGACATCGAGTGCTTCGGCGACACCGGCGCGGCTCGAACTGGCCGGCAGATCACCGCCCGCCACCGCGCGCAGGCGTTGCAACCACGCCGCGCGTCCGGCGCCGCCGTCGGGATTGATCTTGAATTCCACCAGGGTCGAGCGGTCGCTGCATGCGGTGAAACCGGTGTGTCCCGGCGGCGAGGCATACAGCACGCGCGGCCCCTGCGCGCGCAGCCAGTCGCACAGCTGCGCCCAGTTGCGCTCGGCGCGCGAGGCATCGACCACGCCCAGCGACGGCGGCTGTCCCTTGCCGATATCCGAACCCATCGCGGCGAGCGCGAACAGCGCCGCGACCACCCACGGCCAGATCTCGCGCTTGTTCGCGGATGGCAACCGGATCGCCAGCAGCGCGAAGGCCGCCAGCACCGGCACGAACACGCTCAGCCGCAGCAGCTGGATGCGCGCGATCCAGCCGGTCTTCAACAGGTAGTAATCGGCGTAGTGCAGCAGGGTGAAGGCCATCAGGATGATCGCCATCGACAGCAGCGGCGTGAATAGCGTCGCGCGCACGTCGCCATCCCGACGCCAGCGTCGCCACAGCCACGCGAACAGTCCGAGATAGAGCAGCACCGCGGCGACGCGATTGCCGTGGAACTGGAAATGCTGCGGCATGCGGAAGGCGACATCCTGCATCGCGCCCATCTGCTGCGTCAGGCCCTGTCGCGCCAGCGCGATCAGATCGAACAGCGCCGGCGATGCGATCACCAGTGCCGCGATCAATCCCGGCAGCCACGCGGCAAGTCGTCGCCAGACGCCTTGCCGTGTCGCCTCGATCGCCATCGCCAGCAGCCAGATGCCGCCGATCTGCAGATGCACCAGCGCCACCGCGCCCGATAGCGCGAAGGCGAGATTCCAGCGCCCGCGCACCAATGCCGCGATGGCGAAGACGAGGAAGGCGTGCGCGAAGGTCGGCGGCATGATCGGGCCGTTGCCGAGGAAGCGGTTGGCCTCCACGCCGTGGTCGAGGAAGGCGAAGCCCGTCGCCAGCGCCACCGCCAGCAACAGGCGCCGTCCGCGTGGTAGCGACAGCATGCCGCCGAGGCACCACAACGCGGCGAAGATCAGCGCGTAGCCGGCGAACGTGAGCGCGACGAAGGCGCCGGTTTCGCCCAGCGGTTTGGCCAGCCCCGCCACCATCAGCGCGAAGATGCGGTGGTGATGGGCGCGGATCTCGATGCCGAAGTCGCCCGGCAGGTAGGCCGGATCGAGCAGACGCCGCACCACCGGGATCAGGCCGGCGTGGTTCTCGCGGCCGACCTGGACGCCGTGATCCAGCGCGATCGCCAGCAGCGCGCAGACGAGCACGCAGGCCGCGGCCAGCAACCAGTTCGAGGCGGGCTTGACATGCATGTTCGGGACAGGCGCGGGACGGGACATCGGACGGGGCTCGAACACCGAATCATGGAACCGGCGCGTACCTTACCGCATGCGCACGGCCGGCCCGTGTTTTGCGGGCTCGTGTCTTATGAGGTCGTGTCTTATCAGAATCCGCACATGCGGCGTCAAGGCGGGACGCGCGCTTGGCGAATCGCGTATCTTGCCGCGCATGTCCGCCTATCTGCTGCTCGCCTCCGAGTTGTATTCGCTACCGGTGCTGCGCCCGGTGGCGGCCGCGGCGCTGGCCGCCGGGCATCGGGTCGGCTGGCTCTGCGATGATGCCGTCGCGCCGCGATTACACGCCGACGAACCGCGCATCGCCAGCCGCACCGCGCTGCGCGCCTTCGCCGCGGATGCGACGTTCGCGACCGTGCACCGCATCCCGCCGCAGTTGCCGGGCAAGCAGGTGCAGCTGTTCCACGGCCTGAACATCGACAAACGCGATGATGCCGGGCGTGGTCATTTCCGCATTCGCGGCTTGTTCGATCTGTACTGCACGCATGGCCCGGCGACCACGCCGCGCTTCGCCGCGCTGGCGCGCGAACATGGCGACTTCGCTGTCGCCGAGACCGGCTGGCCGAAGCTCGATCCGCTGTTCGCGCCTTCGCCCGCCGCCGATGCCCTGCGCGTCGCCGCGGGCGGGCGACCGGTGGCGATGGTGGCGTCCACCTTCACCGAATCCTTGAGCGCGGCGCCGGCCCTGCTGACGGTGCTGCCGGAACTGATCGCGCGCGGCGACCGCTACTGGCTACTGACCCTGCACCCGAAATGCCCGCCGGAACTGTTCGCCGCCTATCGCGCGCTGGCCGGTGAGCACGCGCGCTTCCTTGAGGCGCCCGATCTGCTGGACATGCTGCGCGCGACCGACGTGCTGGTCTGCGACACGTCCTCGGTGATTGAGGAGTGCCTGCTGCTGGACAAGCCGGTGGTCACTTTGCGCACGCGGCGGCCGCGGCCGTCTTTGCTGGACGTGCAGACGCCGGAAGAGGTGGATGCCGCGATCGATGTCGCGTTGTCGCGGTCGCCGGCGCTGATGCAGGCGATCCGCGAATACATCGCGCAGATTCATCCGGCGCGTGACGGTCGCTCCGCGCAGCGCGTGATCGAAGCGACGGAGCGGTTGCTGGCGGGCGGTTTCGGCCCCTTGCGGCCACGCAGGCACAGTCTGTGGCGCAAATTGAAGGCGCGCGCGACGATGCGGATGTTATTGCCGGAGCACTGAGAGCCTCGTCGACGCTCGACGAAATCACCAGCGCAAAGGCCGCCGCGCCACCTCGCGCCCGAGCCTGACCAGCAACTCACGCGCCTCCTCCACGGGCAGGAAGCGCAACCGCAGCGACGACTTGGTCGGATCGGCGCCGGCCGTGTCGAAGGACAGCGAGGCCATGCCGAGCATGCGGTCGAGCGGCGAGCGATGCAGCAACAGCACCTGCAGCTTGTCGAGTTCGGCGAAGCGCCAGCGCCGCGACCACCAGCCGCTGCGGATCGCCACCAGCGTGTCGTCGACGGCATAGCCGGCACGGCGCGCGTGCTGCCAGGCGACGAACACGGCCGGCAGCAGCCAGGCCAGTCCGAGCAGTCCCCAGGTGCCGTAGCGCCAGTACAGAGCGGCCGTCAGCACCAGCGACAGCAGCACGCCCGGCAACGACAACCGCAGCCACGCGTGCGCATGCAGCGGTCGCCAGCGCGATGGCGGCCACGTGCCGCCCGGCAGCAGATGACGCACCAGCGCATCGCAGACTTCGGGCGAGGCGACGGGCGCGAGTTCGCGGAACGTGCGGTCGTCGTGATGCGAGCCGGACACCGCCGTGTCGACCTTCAGCGAGCGCCGCGAAAACATCCGGTGCAGCACGGTTTCCTGCAGCTGGAACGCCTGCATGCGCCGCCGTGCCGCGCTGGTGCGCAGGCGTGTCAGCAGCCCGCGCGTGACGGTCAGCCGCCGTCCCTGCTGTTCGAGCCGGAAGCCGGTGTACTGCAGCAGCGCCAGCGATACCGACAGCAGGCGCAGCAGCACGAAGAATCCGAGCGCGAGCACGATCAGCACCGCCGCGACCTGGCTGATGCCGAAATGTCCGAAGAAATAGTTCAGCGCCTGCGTCCAGCGCTGCGCCACCGCATCGGGCAATTGCACGTGCAGCTGCGAGGCCGCGACCAGCGCCGCACCGAAGACCAGCATGCCGCGGTTGGAGATCACGCCCAGCCGCAGCACTTCGCTGGTGGGCAATGTCAGCAGCACGCCGTCGCTGCCGGGGTGCAGCTGCGACAGCGGGGCCTGCACGGCCACGGGTTGCACTTCGACATCGGCGGATGCGACGGTGCCGCGACGCCGGATCAGTGCCTCCAGCGCGTTCGCGTCGGAGAGCTTGAGCACCCGCATTTCCGCTTCGGGCTTGTGCCCGCCCGCGGATTCCAGCCGCACCTCGGCCACGCCGAAGATGCGATGCAGCAGCGTCTGGTGCAGGGCGACGTTGTGGATGCGCGAGAACGGAATCTGCCGCAGGGTGCGATGCAGGATGCCGCTCTTGATGAGGATGCTGTCGGCGCTGATGCGGTAGTGGTAGGTGAGATAGCGCCACACCGAGGCGGCGGCGACCAGGCAGATCACCACCACCGACCACAACTCGTTGCGATCGGTGCGCCCGAAGATCAGGAACGCCAGCAGCGGCACGATGAACGTGCGCATGTGCTGCAGCATCACGAACAGCCACGACATCGGATGCAGGCGATGCTCCGATTCGCCCATCGTGGATGCGGCGGATGGCGCGGATGTCACGGAAGTGTCCGGATCAGGCGTCGTCATCGTCGTCGGTCTGGCTGGCGAGGCGATCGCGCAGCCACTCCGCATCGTGTTCGTCCAGGCCCGACAGCGAGACCGAACTGTGGCGGGTGCCGGCGGTGTGAATTACCAGCGTCGCCAGACGGCAGTAGCGTTCGATCGGTCCGCGCTTGAGGTCCAGATGCTGCACGCGGCTGCCGGGCACGCGCGTTTCCAATTGCCACAGCTTGCCGCGCCGCAGCGCGAAGCCATCGCCGTTCAACCGCCAGCGCGTGTTGATGTAGCGGCGGTTGCCGTAGAGCGCGCCGACCAGCGTGCCGATCAATGCGGCACCCGGCAGGAAGTAGGAGGTCGGCGCGTACAGCCGCGACGTGATCAGGATCACGCCGACCACGCACGCCGCCGCCGCGATACCGAGCGCGGTGCTGACGATGTAGAGCCCACGTGCCCGCGGCGGCAGGGCCTGCCAGCCGTCATCGGGCATGTCGTCGTGCGTGACGGGAGCGGTGTCCGTCATTTGCAGGGATTCGCTTTCGCTGATGCCGGGTGCGTTCATGGCCAGCATCGCACCGCGTGCATGAAGCCGCGCATGCTGCCGCGCACAGATCGTTCCTTGACGTGGATCATCGGTCCAACTCCAGGTCCCGGTAGGGATTGTCCTCGCCCGTGCCGGGCGGTCGCAGCGTATAGCGCTTGTACGTCCATTGGTACTGGGGCGGGTCGCGCCGTGCGATGCGCTCGACTTCGCGATTGAGCGCCGTCACGCCTTCGACCGGGTCCTTCGATCCGATCTCGGGCGGCGCGGGATCGAACCGGAGCGCGAATCCCGGCCCGGCGCCGAGGCGTTCGCAGTAGCCGAACAGCACTTCCGCGCCGGTGCGCTCGGCGAGACGGTTGAGCAGGGTCATGGTCAGCGCCTGCTTGCCGAAGAAGGGCGCGAATTCGCCATCCCCGGCCTTCGGCTGCTGATCGGGCAGGATGCCGACCACGCCGCCATCCTTCAGCACCCTGAACAACTGGCGGATGCCGGGGCCTTCGGCGCGCACCTGCATCACGCGATTGCTCTGACCAGCCCGCCCGCCCTGGTCGGCGCGCACGCGGCGCAGGAACGCCTCGCCGACCGCCGACTCCGGCGGGCGATACAGAATCGCCAACTGCGGGGCGTTCGCCGCGAGCCACTGGTTCAGCAGCTCCCAGTTGCCGTAGTGCGGCGCGGCGACGATCACGCCGCGACCGGCCGCGATCGCGGCGGCGAAGCGATCGGTGCCGTGCGCCTCGCGGATCAGGGCCAGATTCTGGGCGTGCGGCCGCGTCCAGAAGCGCAGCGTCTCCAGTGCCTGGTAGGCGGTGGTGCGCAGGATCACCAGATACATCTGCGTGCGCTGCGCCGGTGTCTGGTCGGGATAGGCGAGCTGGAGATTGCGCAGCGCCACCCGGCTCTCGCGCGCGTCCGCCCGCTGCCAGAGCCAGGCCGCGCCATTGCCCAGCCGTCGCAGCCACGACCACGGCAGGCGGCCGACCATCGTCGCGAGCAGGTACAGCAGGGAGGCGGTGAATTTCGTCATTTATTCAGTCTAGCCGGTGAAGCGGCGTGGGACGGCGACAAGGCCCGGACGGCAGGGATGTCTGCATGTACGATGCGATCGGGGATGTACCAGGGGTAACAAAACGGGGGGAAGGGGAGATGAGCAACTATCTGTTGCTTGCGTCGGAGCTGTATTCGCTGCCGATCTTGCGGCCGCTTGCCGACGAGGCATTGGCACGAGGACATCGCGTGGCATGGCTGGCGTGCGATGCCTTGGCGAAGCGATTGCGTCCACAGGAAGTGCGTCTGCGCAGCAGTCGCGAGCTCAGGCTGTTCTCGGCCGATGCGACGTTCTGCACGGTCAACGAACCGCCACGCGCCTTGCCTGGATTGCAGATCCAGGTGTTCCATGGATTGAACATGCACAAGCGCGATCCTCGCCGCGAAGGGCAACTGCGCGTGCAGGGATTGTTCGATCTCTACTGCACGCACGGACCGGCCACCACCGGCCCCTTGCGCGAGGTCGCGCGGGAGCGGGGAGATTTTGTCGTGGTCGAAACCGGATGGCCGAAGATCGACGTGTTGTTCGGAAGTGAGCCGAGGCTTGGGGAAGCGCTTGGCGACATGGTGCTGGCCGCCGCGCGAGGGCGGCCGATCGTGATGTACACCTCGACCTTCAATCCGCCGATGAGCCAGTCACGCGAATGCCTGCAGGCGATCGAAACGCTGGTGCAGCGTGGTGATCGTTACTGGCTGCTCTGCCTGCATCCGTTGTCGGCGCCGGATATCGTCGAGCGCTATCAGGAACTGGTGGGCGAGAACGCTGTTTTCGTCGATGCGGAATCTCTGCCCGGCCTTCTGCCCATCACGCAGGCGCTGGTGGGCGACACCACGTCGGTCGTCGACGAATTCGCCCTGCTCGGCAAACCGATCGTGACCGTGCGGCATCACAGGCCGCAGCCGTTCATGATCGATGTGAGAGGGCCGCAGCACATCGACGCGGCGCTGACCGCGGCATTGTCGGGCGATGGACGACAGCGCTGCGATGGGATGAAGGCATATGCGGAGACGGTCCATCCCTATCGCGATGGCCGTTCGGCGGCGCGCGTGCTGGATGCGGCCGAAGCGCTGGTGTCCGGTGCGCTGACGCCGCCGCAACGCCGGACGCGATGGTTCTGGCACAAGCGCCGCCGCACCAGGAAGCAGATGCGCGCCCTGCTCCCGGCTCCCGGACTCATCGCCGATTTCATGTCCCGCATGCAGCGGAAGCTGAATCATGAATGGGCGGGTGGTCTTGGCTCCGGCTAGCGCCGCGGCGACCATGGCGCTCCTCAGGCCATTCATCCTCCGGGGTCCACAGCCGACATGCTCGCCCTGATCCAGCGCGTCACCTCCGCCAGCGTCACCGTCGATGGCATCACCATCGGTGCCATCGGCCCCGGCCTGCTGGCGCTGGTGGGGGTCGAGCCCGGCGACGGCGAGGCCGACATCGCCCGCATGTCCGAGCGTCTCCTCGGCTACCGGGTCTTCGCCGACGAGGCCGGGCGCATGAACCGCTCTCTGGCCGATTGCGGAGGCGGGCTGCTGCTGGTCAGCCAGTTCACCCTGGCCGCCGATACCCGCTCGGGCATGCGCCCGGGCTTCAGCACGGCCGCGGCGCCGGCCGAGGCTGAACGGATCTTCAGCCAACTGGTCGCCGTCTGCCGCGAAAAGCACGCGCCGGGGGTGGAAACCGGGCAGTTCGGTGCCCATATGACTGTCAGCCTGGTCAATGACGGCCCGGTGACCTTCCTGCTACGAACCGGCGATCGCAGTTAGACGATGCCGATCCGGGAAGGCCAGGGGACCGTCCACACCCGGCAAACGCCGCCAAATCCCGGCGACGCGCAACGTTTCGTGACCCTGTACCCTCTCATACCGGGTATAATGCAGGGTTCCCTTCTCCTCTTCTTCCGGTGGCGCCCCACATGGCCAACGAACGTCCGGCTCCGCAGTCCGACATCAAGCAACTGATCAGCAAGGGCCTGGAGCAGGGTTACCTGACCTATGCCGAGGTCAACGATCATCTGCCCGACGACCTCGTCGATCCGGAGCAGATCGAAGACATCATCGGCATGATCAACGGCATGGGCATCGAGGTGCACGAAGTTGCGCCCGACGCCGATACCTTGCTGCTCGCCGACGGCAATTCCGGCAATCGCGAAGTCGACGACACCGCGGCCGAAGAAGCCGCGGCCACGCTGACCGCGCTCGACGGCGAGGGCGGCCGCACCACCGATCCTGTGCGCATGTACATGCGCGAGATGGGCACGGTGGAACTGCTCACGCGCGAAGGCGAAATCGCCATCGCCAAGCGCATCGAGGAAGGCCTCAACCAGATGCTGTCCTCGCTGGCCAGCTTCCCCTGGTCGGTGCAGCTGTTGCTGGAAGACTACGAACTGCACAAGGCGGGCAAGAAGCGCCTGGCCGAGATCGTGGTCGGTTTCAATGATCTCGTCGAGGAAGAACCCGAGCCGCCGATCGCCGCCGAAGCCGGCAGCGACGACGATGCCGAGATCGACGAGGAAGACGACGAAAGCGCCGGCGGTGACGACGATACCGGTCCGACCGGCCCCGATCCGGCCGAAGTGGCGCGCCGCATGGAAGCGCTGGCGGCCGGCTATCTCAAGTTCCAGAAGGCCTACGCCAAGAACGGCGCGGCCGCCAAGCCGGTGATCAAGCTGCGCGAGGAGATGGCCGAACAGTTCGTCACCTTCAAGCTGCCGCTCGCGCTCACCGACACGTTGGTGAGGAAGCTGCGTGAAGTGCTGGCCGAGATCAAGGAGCACGAGCGCCGCATCCTCGACCTGTCCACGCGCGTCGCCAAGATGCCGCGCAAGGACTTCATCCGCGCCTGGGAAGGCAACCAGACCAACCTCGGCTGGGTCGACGACGTGCTCAAGCGCAAGCAGAAGTGGTCTTCGGGCCTGCGCGAGGTGAAGGACCAGATCATCGCCGAACAGGAAGCCACCATCGCGATCGAGAAAGCGATGTACGTGACCCTGGCCGACATCAAGGACATCAGCCGTGCCATGGCCTACGGCGAGGCCAAGGCCCGCAAGGCCAAGAAGGAGATGGTCGAGGCCAACCTGCGCCTGGTGATCTCCATCGCCAAGAAGTACACCAATCGTGGCCTGCAGTTCCTCGACCTGATCCAGGAAGGCAACATCGGCCTGATGAAGGCGGTCGACAAGTTCGAATATCGCCGCGGCTACAAGTTCTCCACGTATGCCACCTGGTGGATCCGCCAGGCCATCACGCGTTCGATCGCCGATCAGGCCCGCACCATCCGCATCCCGGTGCACATGATCGAGACGATCAACAAGCTCAATCGCATCTCGCGCCAGATGCTGCAGCAGTTCGGCCGCGAAGCGACGCCGGAAGAGCTGGCGAAAGAGATGGACATGCCGGAGGACAAGATCCGCAAGGTCATGAAGATCGCCAAGGAACCGATCTCCATGGAAACGCCGATCGGCGACGACGAGGATTCGCACCTGGGCGACTTCATCGAGGACACCAACGTGGAGTCCCCGATCGACGCGACCACCAACACGAACCTGTCGGAAACCGTGCGCGACGTCCTCGCCGGCCTCACGCCGCGGGAAGCCAAGGTGCTGCGCATGCGCTTCGGCATCGACATGAACACCGACCACACCCTCGAGGAAGTCGGCAAGCAGTTCGACGTCACCCGCGAGCGCATCCGCCAGATCGAGGCGAAGGCGCTGCGCAAGCTGCGTCATCCCTCGCGTTCGGAGCAGCTGCGCAGCTTCCTCGATATCGAGTAAGGCCCGACGCAGCCGCATCGAAACAGGCCCGCCGAATGGCGGGCCTGTCGTTTGTGCGGGGGCTACAATGCCGGCGCCACTTTCCATCCGTTGGGGAACGCATGGAGGATTTGAATCCGTATCAGCCACCGGCAGCATCGTTGCAGGAGCTGTCGTCCGCCGGAGCCGTGCCCGGCGCCAGGCTGTTCAAGGTGGCCGGAATCGGGCTGGCCACGTTCATCGGCACGGTACTGGCGGGCGGCATCCTGATCGCGATCAATTACCGCGCGGTCGACAGGCCGGCCCTGGCGAGGCGCGTGTTGTGGGGCTCGCTGGCGGCGATCGCGCTGGTCATCGCCAGCAGCATCTTTCTGCCCGGCGGCTGGGTCATGGATCTGGGGGTGCTCGCGCTGCAAGTCGTGAGCATGATGGCGCTCGCGCGCTGGCAGCGCGGAAAGATTGCCGCGTTGCTGCCGGACGATCACCTGCCGCGTTCCAACTGGATGGCGTTCGGCATTTCGCTGTTGGTGCTGATGGGGCTGTTCGGAAGCATCCTTCTGCTGATGTTCCTGGCAATGGCGACAGGCGTGCTGTCTCCTTTTTTGAGCGACTGAAGAATCGTCGGCTCCCGCGATAGCGCATCAGCAAGGCGCGACGCGACGCGACGAGAAAGAGGCCCTGCGCGCCTTGGCGCGCAGGGCCGTGCAACTCAGCCTACGTTGTAGAAGAACTGCTCGCGCACAATCTTGCCGTCGCGCACCTGATACACGCAGATTTCCTGCATCGGCATGCGGCCCATCTGCTTGTAGGTGGCATCGATGGACATGGCCACGCTGAACCAGTCACCGGCGATGATCGGATCACCCACGCTGCCGCCGTGGATCTCGACGATGCCTTCGGCCCATTGGCGGCTTTTCTCACGGATCGCCGGCATGCCCTTGGCGTTGCCGAGCGCGCCGGGCGGCAGGCCGTCCATCTCGATACTGACGGCATCCTCGGCGTAAAGCTCGTTATGGGCTTCCTCGTACTTGCCCTCACGGCACAGTTCGACCAGACGCTTGGCGATTTGTTCGGTACTCATCGACGCTCTCCTTTGGCGGGGAGCGCGGAGCCTACTCCCGCGACGTCTCAGCTCTTGCGACTGAACGCCCCGGGTGCCCCGCGCATCACCGCCAGCACGTCGTGGCAGGCGCCCATCGTGTGATAGTCGGTCTTGCCGGCCGGGCTCTTCTCGTCGCTGTACTTGCGGTTCTGGCGATCGAGGATGCGGTACCAGGCGCCGTAGCGATGATCGACGAGGTGCTGCCAGGAATAGCGCCAGATGCGCTCGTATTCACCGCGATAACGCGCATCGCCGGTGACCGCGAACAGCCGCGCGGCGGCGGCGAGCGCCTCGGCCTGCACCCAGAAATACTTGTCGTCGTCACAGACGGTGGTGGACGTGAAGCCTTGCGCGAATGCCTGTCCATCCGCGCCGGGTTTCTCCAGGCCGGTCGGCGCGAATCCGTAGACGATGCCGCCGAACGTCTCGTCCCAGCCGTTGTCGAGCGCGGCATCGAACAGATGGCGTGCGGTCGGGATCAGCCACGCCGGCGCCTGCTGTTTTGCGCCGAGATGCTCTTGCAACAGCATCAGCAGCTTCGCCCATTCGACCTGATGCCCGGGCTGGAAGCCCCAAGGGCGGAACAGGTGCTTGGGATCGTCGCGGTGGTAATCCCAGTCGACGTTCCAGTCGCGGTCGTAATGCTCCCACACCAGACCGCCGGCCTTGGCGGCCTGTCGGCGCGTCATGTGATCGGCGAGCGTCAACGCGCGTTCAAGATAGCGTGTTTCCCCGCTCGCTTCGAACGCGGCGATCATCGCCTCGCACATGTGCATGTTGGCGTTCTGGCCGCGATAATCGGAGAAACGCCATTGCGCGTCGGCTTCGTCGCGATACAGGCCCGCATCGGCGTCCCAGAAGCGCGATTCGAGCAGCTCCCAGGTCTCGTCCATCCACGCCGCGGTATCCAGGCCCGCCTTGCGCGCGGTCGCGTAGGCGAGCAGCACGAAGGCGACGCCGTAGGCGTGATAGGTGCGGTCTTCCGGCTTGCCGTCGCGCAGCGTCCATGCGTAGCCGCCGCTTTCGGCGTCGCGATGCACCTCGCGCAGATAGCGCAGGCCGTGTGATGCGGCATTGAGATATTCGGCGGCGAGTGGTGAATCGGCGAACTCGCGCGCCGCCATCGCATTGTTGAAGACGAAGCGCGTGCTGCTGACCAGATGCCGGTGCGTGGCGTCGTAGACGCTGCCGTCGTCGCGGAAATAGTGGAAGAAGCCGCCCGCCGGATCGATCGAGCGAGGATGATAGAACGCCATCGTGTCGGCGATGTGCGCGCGCAGGAAAGCGGGATCGCCGAAGTCGGGGATGGGCGTCGCGGGGAGATTCATGGCTTGCTTCCTTCGATCAGGGATTGCACCTCGCCATGCGTCGGCAACGCGGCGAAGGCACCGAAGCGTGTGGTGGCCAGCGCGCCGGCCGCCGCCGCGTAGCGCAGCAGGTCCTGGCGCGTGGCATCGTCCGCGAAGGCGCGGCTCAAGGTGTCCGTGGTGACGGCGTGCACCGTGAGTCGCTGCAGCAGACCGGCCACGAAGGCATCGCCGGCGGCGGTGGTGTCGACGGCGTCGATAGGGAAGGTATCCGCCGAACCCGAAGCCTCGCGCGTCCACCAGCGGATGCGCGCGGGGCCGTCGGTGACGATCGCCGTTTGCGTCACGCCTTCGAACAGGCGCGCGATCACGGCATTCTCGTCGCCGCCGTTCGCCAGAAAGACGAACTCCTCACGGCTGAGCTTCACCAGATGCGCCGACGCGAGCGCATGCCAGAGCGTCGGCGTCGGATCGACATCGGCGGGCCACAGCGACGGACGCAGGTTCAGGTCCATGCTGACCAGCGCGCCGGCGCGCGCGGCCAATTCCATGCCATGCAATGTCGTGCCGGCGATGGCGGGCGCGGTGAGGCTGTTGGAGCAGACGTGGAAGATCGCCGTGTCGGCGAAGGCTTCGCCGTCGAAATCCTGCGGCTGGAACAGCAGATCGGCCGCCGGCGGACGATAGAAATTGAAACTGCGCTCGCCATCATTGCCGAGCGAGACGAAGGCCAGCGCGGTACGCGCGGCATCGGTGTGCCGCACCTGCGCGGTGTCGACGCCGTAGCCTTGAAATTGCGAGAGCAGGAAATCACCAAACATGTCGGTGCTGAGCATGCCGATGAAGCGCGCCTGCCCGCCCAGACGGGCGACGCCGACGGCGACATTGGCGGGCGCGCCGCCGGCGTATTCGGCGAACTGGCGCGGCTCGCCCGCCGCTTTCGCGGGACGGGCGAGGAAATCGATCAGGGCTTCGCCGAAGCAGGCGATGATCGAGCGTGCAGCGGTGCGGGTGGTGGGCATCAGTGCATCGGCCCCGCGACGCGCGCCGTGCCCGCGGCGACTGGAAGGTCACCCGCGAGGCGTGAACCGCGCAATCCGTACCAGGCGATGTAGGCGTAGCAGATCAGCGGCAGCACGAAGGCGTGCTGGATGCCGATGTGATCCGCGAGCCAGCCCTGCAGCAAGGGGATGATGGCGCCGCCGACGATGGCCATGATCAGCAGGCTCGACGCCTTGCTGGTCATCGGCCCCAGCCGCTCGATGGCGATGGTGAAGATGGTGGGGAACATGATCGAGTTGAACAGGCCGATCGCGAGCACACTCCACATCGCGACGTCGTGCTTGGTCGACATCGTGGTCGCCAGCAACAGCAGCGTCATGCCGGCGAAGATCGCCAGCAGCCTGCGCGCATCGATCGTGCGCAGCAGCAGCGCGCCGATGAAGCGGCCGATCATTGCGCCGCCCCAGTAGAAGGAGAGATAGCGGCTCGCCGTGGCCTCGGTGAGGCCGCCGGTCTGCGGGCTGGAGATGTAGTTGATCAGGAAGCTGCCGATGGAGACCTCGGCGCCGACGTAGACGAAGATCGCCAGCACGCCCCAGCGCACATGCGGAAAGCGCAACACTTCGCCGAAGGTGTGGTGGGTTTCGTCGCCGCGATCGGTCGCCTCGCGCAGCGAGGGGATGCGCATCAGCAGCACGAAGACCGCCAGCACTAGCAGGCCGCCCGCCAGCGCCAGATAGGGCACCTGCACCGATTGCGCCTGTTGCGCGCGATAGGCCGCTTGTTCCGTCACGCTCATCGCGGCGAGTTGCTCGGCACCGAGCACCGCGGCCGAGAGGATCAGCGGCCCGATCACGAACGGGAACAGCGTGGTCCCCAGCGAATTCAACGCCTGCGCCAGATTCAGACGGCTCGGCGCACCGGCCGGCTCGCCCAGCAGGCTGATGTAGGGATTGGCCGCCACCTGCAGCAGCGTGATGCCGCTGGCCAGCACGAACAGCGCCGAGAGGAACAGCGGGTACGAAGGCAGCCGCGCCGCCGGATAGAACATCGCCGCGCCGACCGCCGCCACCACCAGCCCGATCACGATGCTCGACTTGTAACCGACCCGCGCCACCACCGCGCCCGACGGCAGCGACATCAGGAAGTACGCCCCGAAGAACGTCATCTGGATCAGCATCGTCTGGAAATAGTTCATCTGAAAGACGGCTTTCAGATGCGGGATCAGCACGTCGTTGAGGCTGGTGAGCCCGCCCCAGGTGAAGAAGATCAGGCTCACCACCGCGATGGCCGCGGAGTGGGAGAGATCGCGTTGCTGTCGACTCATGGATGGGCTCCGGAGGAACGGCGGGCGTGCCTTCGCGTGCGCTCGGGCAGGGAGCGCGCCGGACAGGCGCGCGACATCCCCGGCAACGGCGTCGACGCGATTCCACAGGCCGCGATCGCAGCGGCGGGGGCGAGGCGTTGGACCGGCTTCGGGGTGGCGAACATTTCTTTTAGATCGGTCTAAATCCGAGCGCATGGTGCCGGTAAACGGTTCCCATGGCATTTTGCGGCGCAGCATGGGGCGATCCGGCCCCCATGATAGGGTTTTGTTTGGAACGATCCAAAGATGACGCGACGATGATGGCCAAGCGCGGGTTCGGAGTGGTGATGACGATGAGCGCATTGCTCATGACGGGAATGGCGATGGCGGCGACCGGGCCTTCCTCCGAAGCGGGAGCGCGGGCCGTCGCCGCGGTCGACCCCTTCATCGGCACCGGCGGCGAGGGCCACACCTTCCCCGGCGCCGTCGTGCCCTTCGGCATGATCCAGCTCAGCCCGGACACCCAGATCAAACCGCGCAAGGACGCCTACGGCTGGGCGGCCGGCTACCGCTACGACGACCACACCATCGTCGGCTTCTCGCACACACATTTCTCCGGCACCGGCCATTCCGATCTCGGCGACGTGCTGCTGATGCCGATCGCCGGCGAGGTAAAGCTGGAGCGCGGCGAAGCCGACAAATCCGGCAGCGGCTATACCTCGCGCTTCCGCCACGACGACGAGCGCGCCGAACCGGGCTACTACGCCGTCACGCTGGACGACTACGGCGTGCGCGCCGAGCTCACCGCCAGCCCGCGCGTCGGCGTGCATCGCTACCGTTTCCCGCAAGGCAAGCCCGCGCATGTGCTGATCGACCTGCGCACTTCGATGTACGACTACCCCGGCAAGATCTCGTGGTCGCGTCTGCGCCTGCGCGCGGACGGCACGGTGACCGGCTTCCGCGAAACGCGCGGCTGGGCGCCGGGGCGGCAGCTGTATTTCGCGATGCGGTTCTCCAAGCCGCTACGCGGCCATGCCTTCCACAACACCGAGCAGGACATTCCCTACAAGGGCTTCCCGCCACCGGGCGAACAGGCGCCGGGCGAGCGCGCGCAGATCGAAGGCCGCCAGCTGGTCGGCAGCTTCGACTTCGGCGACGACTTGCGCGAACCCTTGCTGGTGAAGGTATCGATCTCGCCGGTCAGCGAGGAAGGCGCCATCGCCAACCTCGATGCCGAGGTTCCGGGCTGGGATTTCGACGGCGTGCGCGCGGCGGCGAAAGCGCAATGGGCGCAGGCTTTGTCCGCGATCGACGTCGACGCGCCCGAGCCGATGCGCAAGAGTTTCTACACCGCGCTCTATCACAGCTTCATGGGCCCGAGCCTGTTCATGGACAGCGACGGCGGCTACCGCGGCCCCGACAACGCCGTGCATCAGGCCAAGGGCTACACGCACTACTCCACGTTCTCGCTGTGGGACACCTACCGCGCCCTGCATCCGCTGCTCACCATCGCGCAGCCCGAACAGCGCACCAACGACATCGTCAATTCGCTGCTCGCCTCGCGCCGCGAAAGCCCCTACGGCGTTCTGCCGGTCTGGGCGTTCCACGGCCTGGAAACGTGGTGCATGATCGGCTACCACGCCGTGCCGGTAATCGCCGACGCCTACATGAAGGGCATCCGCGGCTACGACACCAGCGAAGCCCTCGATGCGATGGTGGCGAGCGCCAACTACGGCCCATACGACGGCATCCGCCAGTATCGTGAACTGGGCTACGTCCCGATCGACGAGGAAGGCGAGGCCGCCTCGAAGACGCTGGAATACGCCTTCGACGACTGGACCATCGCCCGCATGGCCGAGACGATGGGGCGCGGCGACATCGCGAAGGAATTCGGCAAGCGCGCCGGCAACTGGCGCAACGCCTTCGATCCGGCGACCGGCTTCATGCGCGCGCGCAAGCGCGACGGCAGCTTCCGCGAACCCTTCGACGCCACGGCCAGCGGCTACGGCACCGACTACACCGAAGGCAATGCCTGGCAATACTCCTGGTACGTGCCGCAGGACGTCGCCGGCCTCGCGCAGGCGCATGGCGGCACGGACAAGCTGCTGGACAAGCTCGACCAGGTCTTCAACGCCAAGGTCGATCCCAGGATCTTCGAGCACATGGAAGACATCACCGGCCTGATCGGCTGGTACGCGCACGGCAACGAACCCAGCCACCACGTCGCCTACCTCTACGCCTACGCCGGCCAGCCCTGGCGCACGCAGGCACGCCTGCAGCGGATCATGGATTCGCAATACGCCCCGCGCCCGGACGGACTCGCCGGCAACGACGACCTCGGCCAGATGTCGGCCTGGTACGTCTTCACCGCGCTCGGCTTCTATCCCGTCGCCCCCGGCAGCAACGAATACATCATCGGCCGCCCCTTCCTGCCGCGCGCCACCCTCAACCTGCCCAACGGCAAGCGCTTCACGGTGATCGCCGACGGCCTCGACGCCCGCCATCCCTACATCGGCACGGCCACCTTGAACGGTAAGCCCCTCGACCGCGCCTTCCTGCGCCACGAGGAACTCATGGCCGGCGGCGAACTGCGCTTCACCATGCAGGCGCAACCCGATCGCGAGTGGGGCACGCATCCGTCGCGGCAGCCGTATTCGATGTCTGCACGCTGAGGTCTGCGCGTTGAGGCCCGCACGTTGAGGCGCGCGGAGAGGTAGAGGCGGTTAGCCGATCCTGGCTGTCAGCCTGCCGCCTCCACTAAACTTCCCACCGCGGGCCTATAGCTCAATGGTTAGAGCAGAGGACTCATAATCCTTTGGTTCCAGGTTCGAGTCCTGGTGGGCCCACCAAGCGCTTTGCGTCGAGATCGTATTTGCGCGATCCAATAAAGTTCGGCCGCCTTGGCCAAAACTTGATGGGCGTCCAGGAAGTTTGTCCAAAAAAGACAAGTTCCCTTCCGAAGGGCGGTGTTGCCAGGAAATCATAGAGATGGCCACTCGTCCCTGCCGAGTCTTGGCCGGCAAGTTACAAGCGAAGACTAAAAATACCGCTCCCCTCCGCGCACATCATACGCCCGTGTAGGTGGGCGTCGATGGCGATTCTGCGCGAGAGGACTCCCACTCTTTTGCCGATGTTTTGGGGTGTGTCATTTCGTATACGGCGCCGTATATTGATCAATGCACGTCGTATACGGTACCGTATACGGCGTGCAAGCAACCAATGTGGGTGACTGCAATGGCAACCAGGGATAAGGGCCCCACCCGTGAGGACTGGGTTGCGGCAGGGCTACGACAGCTGGCAATTTCTGGAATCGAGTCGGTAAAGGTCGAGCGCCTCGCCGAGACTTTCGGCATCAGCAAAGGTCCGTTCTATTGGCGATTTTCCGGGCGCGATGAACTGCTCGGGGCAATGCTCCAGCAGTGGAAGCATGAGTTCACGCAGCGCTTGATCGAAGACACCGCCAGCCTTGCCCCTCGCAAGCGCCTCGAAGACCTGTTCGATCGGGTACTGCACCCAAAATCCAACTTTGCGATCGGCCAGACAGACGCAGCGATGCGCAATTGGGCTGCGCAGGACCAAGTGGTCGCACGCACGGTGCGTCAGGTCGATGCAAGACGAGTCGATTACTTGCTCCAGGCGTTCCGGCAAATGGGGGCGTCGGAGCAGAAGGCTTTGCAACTGGCTCGTGGCATCTACATGGCGATGCTCGGACTTTTCAACATTCGCAGATACACCCCTCAACTGGCGGATAAGGAGTCGTTCCTGTTCGTACTGCGGTTGGCGATGGAGGAAGCGGAAAACATAGAGCACGACGAGGTTACGCAATGAAGCGCGCAGATCGGATCGTTATCGTTGGCGGTGGCTTGTCCGGCTTGAGTGCAGGCATTGCGCTGCTTCGGCAAGGGCGGCGCGTGACACTGTTCGAGGCCAGCAGCCGGCTCGGTGGTTGCTGTACAACGACGGAATCGAATGGCTTCTCGTTCAACAACGGCGCGCTTTACGTTGCCTTGCCCAAGCTGTTGGACACGGCCTTCGAACGCCTGGGCATCGATCGCACCGGATTGGTGCCGTTGCGGCAGATTACCGACCTGCAGACCACGCGAGTGGCGGACGACGCTATCGTCAGGTTCCGGCACGGCGGCCAGGTCCACTCCGAACACATCAATAGTTCATTGCCGAGCTCAGGCCGGAGCCCGCAGCAGGATGTGCTCCGTCTACGGGAGCGCTGGGGGCCACTTCTCGATCTGCTGACCAAAGAGATCATTGTTCAGCCCTTCTCGTTGCCTCGGTTGCTGTGGAAAGGCTGGCGGGAGCTACCCAAGCTGCGGGGCACGGTTGCCGACGAACTGAACCGGATGGTTGCCGACTCGTCGGTGCGTGCGGCAATGGGCAGCGTCACTTTGTACACGGGGCTGCCTCCCGAGGACACGCCAGTCATGCAGTTGATTGGCTTGGTCGCGATGCTGGCTGATGAGTTCTATCTGCCTGAAGGAGGCATGGGGCGCATCAGCCATGTTCTGGGCACGCAGTTCCTGCAGCTGGGCGGTGAGGTTCACCTTGAGACGCCGGTCGAGCGCATCCTCGTCGATTCTGGTCACGTCGCCGGCGTCATCGCGGGTGACAGTCAAGTCAGCGCGAGCGCTGTAGTGTCAACAGCGAGCGCGATGGCGACCTATCAGACGCTCCTGCGCCGAAACGACTCGCCGATGAAGCAGGTGCGCAAGGCGACGTTTGCACCGCTGTCCCAAACGTCGCTTTCCATTCAGCTGGGGCTGCGCAATCGCATTGATGCAGATAGCCATTTCATGGGCTACATCCCGGAGATGGAATCGTTGCGAGAGCTGCTCGTTCCCCCGTCTGGCACAACCAAGTGGCTCTGCTACTCCGTACCGACGGTCACCATGCCCAGCCTGGCGCCTCCCGGCGGCAGTGTCATCGAAGTATTCCCGGCGATCGATCAGTCGATCCCGGCTGACGAGTGGAGCCAGTTGCACGCGCAGCGGGTAGCCGAGGAGACCATCGCCATGCTCTCGCGTCTCCACAATCTCGACATTGCCGTGACACGCATTCGCAGTCCAAAGAATTTCCTGCGTGACATGCATCTGTTCGGCGGAGCGATCTACGGCCTGTCTCCCGCGGCCGATGCGCGGGCGCAGTTCTCGCATAAGAGCCCGCTTCCCGGCCTGTATCTCGCCGGGCAGACCACCTATCCCGGCTACGGCGTCGCCCCGGCGATGCTCAGTGGAATCTTCGCTGCCGACCTGGTGCATTGACCGTGCGTATCCGGGCGATTCAACCGTTGTTGTCGTTGGCGTGCTCTGGCGGCCTTGTTCTGTGCGGAAACACCGTGACTGAAAGCCGGCGCAGCAGCTCCGACACATGCCCGTCATCCCGGCAGACACCGCGAAGTCCTCCCGGATAGCTCATTCACGCCGGCACGCTTCGTCAGTCAGAACGTCAACCGCCACAACCTAATTCCAATGAGGCGAGTTCCATGAGTCAAGGTCCCCGCGTCGTCTACTACAAGCTGGCACCCGAGGAATTCCAGAAGGTCCTCGAGTTGTCCGACCTCGTCAAGAAAAGTTCGCTCGGTGGGAGACTGGTGGAGCTCATCTTCCTCCGCTTGTCGCAAATCAATGGCTGCGCCTACTGCATCGACATGCATTGGCGTTTGTTGCTCGACCACGGCATGGAACCGCGCGAAGTCAACGCTGTGTCCGGTTGGCGCGAAGCCCCCTTCTTCAGCGATCGCGAGCGCGCCGCGCTGGAATGGGCAGAGCGGGTCAACGCGATCCCGAATTCGGACCTCAGTGATGACGCGTTCGGGCGCCTGAAGGCGCACTTCAGCGACGACGAGATTGCCAAGCTCACGTTCACCATTTGCGCCATCCGCACCTGGAACCAGATCAACGTGAGTCTGCGCAACCCGATCGCCGCTTGAAATATCGAGTATCCAGAAGGCAAGGGCCGCGTCCCGTTGGCCTAATTGGCTAGGCAACTAACGTCAATCATGAAGCGCATTCTCTACAGTGGTACCCGGAACGCTTCCAGCTGGGCCCTGCGGGCTTGGCTGGGACTCCGCGAGGCAGGCGTTCCTTTCGAAGAGATCATCGTGGACATCCGTGTCCCGCAACGATTCGACAACCTGGCGGCGATCGCGAAGTTCTCTCCACCCGGCGCAGTTCCGGTCCTCGTCGAGGACGATATCGTCATCTACGACTCCCTGGCGATCATGGAGTACGCAAACGAGTTGGCGAACGGAAAGCTGCTCCCCCGGGACATTCATGCGCGGGCGCATTGCCGCTCGCTGCTCGCATGGCAGCACTCGGGGCTGTCCAACATCTGCCCGCGGTTGTCCTTTGAAGCCTCCTTCTATGCCAACAAGCGAGCGATGACGCCCGAGGAGCAACAAGGCGCCGCGCGGGGGTTTGCAGTTTGGGAAAAGGAGCTCGCCGAAAGCGGTGGTCCATTCCTAACCGGCAAGCTGTCTCTGGCCGACCTGGCGTTTGTTCCCACGATTCAGCGCCTGACCACTCACATGCCGAGCCTGGCAGCGTGGCCCCGGGTCAGTCGTTGGGTTGCACGGATGTTGGCCCTGGATTCTGTATCGGAGTGGCTTAGGGATGCCTACGCCCTGCCAGAAGTCCGGCTGGACGACTACAGCGAACCGGTCGGATCGCCGATGGACCCGGACCGGCACTGACATTGAGCATTGAGAGGCGCATGAACGGGAATCTCGTGCAAGGCAGTTGTCTTTGCGGCACCGTGCGGTACGAGGCGGGGCCGGACTTCCGGGTGATGGTGCATTGCCACTGCCTACGCTGTCGCAAAAGCTCCGGGACCGCCCACGCGACCAATCTGGTCGTGGATTGCGGCAATTTCCGTTGGCTGACTGGCGCAGAGCTGATCTCGCGCTTCGATCTCCCCGCCGCCAAGTCATTCGGCAAGTGGTTCTGTCGTCAATGCGGCACGCCGGTGCCGCGCCCGTTCCGTGGCGGTGCGCTCGTGATGGTCCCGGCGGGATCGCTGGACGCAGATCCTCCCGTCGAGCCGACAGATCATATTTTCTGGAGTTCACGGCCGCGTTGGGGCTGTCCCTGCGGAGATCTGCCCACGCATGCCGAATACCCGGCTAGCTGGGGCCCGTAACGGTTTGAACAGCAGAACGAAGGATCAGATTCAGGAGCATCCAGGTGAACCGGTTGATGCCGACGCCCTCATGTTCAATGCAGCCCTTGCCGCGACTGGCGCGACTGCGGCAAATGTTGGAAGGTCCTGTACTGGTCGGTTTCACGCGCGCATGTGTTGGCGAACTGCGCCGTGCCGAAGTGAGCCACCAGCCCGCCGCCACTTGGGCGACGGGCGATGCGGAGATGAAGAGGAGTCACGAATGATGATGCGCTCGCAGGCAACAGCCGTCTGGAACAGGCGCTATCTCAAAGCAACAGCAGTCCCCGATCCATCCGTCGTGTTGCCATTGACCTGATTATTTCCATAGGTGAACAACTGAGCGCCGCCAGAAGCGATGAGGCCGGTCCCGGCGTTTCCTGTCACGGTCGAGCTGCCGATTCTGATGATGGCGTTGCCGCCCGTCGCCTGCACGCCGTCGCCGAGGTTGTTGGCCGACACCACTTTATTCAACATCATGCGAATGGCGCCGCTGGTTCCTTCCGCGACGATGCCATGCAGAGGCGAGCCCGTCGCCGATGTGTCCGCCACCGTGATGCCGATGGCGCCGCTCGTCGCGGCAGTGCTGGTGCGCAGGCCGATCGTGTTGTTCAAGAGCGTGGAGTTGGTGATGTAGACCCTTGCACCGCCTGTGCCTGTGGGAGCGATGTTGATTCCGGCTCCGCTTGAGGCATTGCCACTGCCGGTGATGGTGGAGTTGATGACATGAATTTCGGCGGTCAAGGACGAGTTGAGGACGATAATGCCGTTGCCATTCGGCGCCGCTCCGTTGAAATCACGGATGATGCAATCGTCCACGATCAGCGATGCACCTTGAAGGAATCGGACGCCGTTGAGGCCGGCCGAGGTGGGCGAGCCGCCGTCGATGTCCAGGCCGCGAAGCACGACATCAATGTTCGCTCCGTTCACGATGACGCCCGTGGTGCTGGATGCCAGGGACGATCCTTCGACGTGCTTGCATGAAATCGTGATGGATTTCGTAATCGTCACGGTGCCGAAGCCACCCGGATCGATGCAGTTGATGATGCCGCCTGCGGCTGTCTTTGAAATCGCGCCGGCCCATGTCTTGCAGGGCGCGGTGCGGCTGCAGGGATTGGCGTCATCGCCCACACCTGACACCCAGGTGCGTGTTGCCTGGGCAAAAGCGCTCCCGCTTGCGAGCAGGAGTAATGCCGAGATGATCAAGGACTTGAGGAATACTGATTGTTTGCGGCTCATGACGTTGTCCCCTAAAAGACTTCAATGAGTGGATTGGATTTGTTTCCGTGTCGACATGCGAAATCGTCGGGCGCAATCCGCCCTGGATGCACGATCCATGCCTGCCTGACTGCCCACGTTGCGCATATATCCCCTTCCGGGTCCGGCCGATTGGCTGGCCAGCCGACGTGATCGAATCGGCCTTCCCGGAAGGCCCTTCTAGCACGTTTAGTTACATATCGTGATGCGCGGCTGCCGACTGACAAACGCTAGGCTTGTTGCGGTGCAAAAGGACCGGGTTCCCCTCCTGTCCGGACGACAAAATCCGCAAAATCTCGGGTATCCGGGTTAGCGGCGTTTGCCGGTAAGCGCGACTTGCATGAATTTGATTCGATCCAGCGCGGTTAACAGCCGCGCACGTTCCGCATGGACGGTTTGAGCAGCGTCGAAGTCCGGATGCTGGCGGCAATCCCGCCGGAGACATCGCGTGGATTGCGATCGCGGCTCGATGGCGGAGGTCGCGGCCCTGCATGACGATGCGACACGCACTATGATGCCGGCCTATGCCCTGAGCGGAGAGCTGCGATGAGTCGGAGAATGCGAGTGACGACCGGGCTGATGCTGGTCGTGATGATGACGGCTTGCAGCCCGTCTTCGTCGCCGGAGAAATCCGAAGTCGCGCAACCCGCGGAAGATGCGTCGGCATCGTTGCCTGCCGCCGAACCGACAACGCCCGCGCCGGTCGCGCCCGCACCGACGACTCCTGCGCCTGACGCGCCGCCAGGGAGCATGGTCGTGTATGCCTGCGACGATGGCAGCGGCGTGACCGTCACCTACGACAAATACAGTGCCCTGGTGAAACTGCCCACGGGCTCGACGATGTTGTCGCGCGCCGAGTCCGCATCCGGTGGCGGCGGCGATGCCTATCTCGGCGAGGAACTGTCTCTGTATCGCAACGGTAGTCTCGTCCAGCTGCAGGCCGCCGGGAAATCGCATACCTGCACGCAATCCCCGGCCGGCGGTTAAAGGACCGCCGCGCAAGGACGCCAATGCGCGGAGGTGGAATCACGATCGCGAAGCGGGTGCAAGGCGTGAGGTGTAGATGACGAACGGCGCCCAGTAGTACGGCTTGCGGTACGCGGTGCCGGAATGCAGCAGTTCCAGTTTGGCCAGGCGCAGCGCGGCGATGGGTTCCGCGCCCGCCGCCAGCTGGTGATAGAGATGCGTCATCAATTCGGCGGTGGAAGCGTCTTCGACCGGCCACAGCCCGCCGACGACGCGTTTCGCTCCGGCGCTCAGGAACGCCCAGGACAGGCCCACCAATCCTTCGCCTGAGAAAGTCCGCGTGCCGGCGCTGCGGCAAGTGGAGAGGGTGACGAGTTCGGCGTGGAGCGGAACGGTGACGACGTCGCGAGCATAGAGCTTGTATGCGCTGGCGTCGGCGGACAGGACCACGGCCGAGTCGAGGGGTACCACGGAATTCGCCTGCGCGTGGGCGGCGAGATGGAGGTAGGTGAATCGCTTCGGATCGGCGTCGCGATATGCGGAGGGCGTCGCTTGCTGTCCGGAGTAGACGAGGCGGTTGCCGGATTTGAACAATCTGGAAATCGATGCGACTTCCTTGCCGGCGAATGGCAGCACAGGGAATTCCGCGTCCGGAGGCACCGGATCGCCGAAGACGAGCAGGGAGCGTTCATGCGCGGGCGACGATTCGCTTTCGACTTGCAGCAGTCGCAACGACGGGGTTCTCGCCAGGGCTGCGTCCTCGATCAGATAGTGAGGGTGAGGCCCGGGAACAATCAGGGTGTCGAAATTGAGCGGATTGAGCGGGCCGTCGGAGACGACGATCACCCGTTCCGCTGACGTCATCGCCGCCGCCATGGGCTGCACCAGCAGCCGATACAACTCCGCGCCCTCGGGAGCGGCTTCGGCGAGGGGATCGCGGGAATTGAGGATTCGCTGCTGATAGGTCGAGACGAGCGTGCCCAGGGTTTTCTCGCCCGGCAGCGGGATCAGCTGGATGCCATCGGCGGCGATGGCCCACAGGAAGGATTTCTCGGCACCGGTTGAGTAGAAGAGCAGCAGCGCTTTGGAATCTCGAGCCAGCCGCGGGTAGTCGATCTGGCGCCCTGGAACGGAGCCGGTTCCCTGCAATCGCTCATGCAGCAATCGCGCGCGGCTCTCGTCGGCGACTCGCAACGCCTCGTCGGTGCGTCCCTGTCCGACGAGAAAATCCACGTAGTCGTCGTAGAAGCGATCCAGGTTGGAGAAGAACGGGAGTTGATGCTCCACCTCCAGCAACCGCGCGAGGGAAGTCTCCATTAACGCGAATGCCTTCCGGTATTCGGCCTCGGCCTCGACCGGGCGGCGGTCGCGGGCGTACAGGCGTGCCAGGGCGGCGTGCGCTTCCCACACCATGTCCGGTTTGACGTTCGGGAGGCTGATGACTTCGTTGTAGAGCGCCGCCGCTCGCGACGATTCCCCGCGCCGCTCGCGGATCTCGCCGAGCAGCAGCAACGTCCGTTCGCGGATTTCGCCCAGCAACAACGTTGTCGGACGTCGCCCGGTGAAGAACCGATGCTCGGTCTGGATGCGGAGTGCTTCTTCGGCGCGGGAGGCCGCTTCGTCGTAGTTTCCGCGTTCGAGCGCGAGAGCCGCGCGTGTGGTCTGGATGTCGGCCAGGGTTTCCGCGGCCTCGTTTTGATCCTCGAGTTCCCGCGCGATGGTGGCGGCGCGGGCATAGCTGCGGCTGGCGCGCGCGTAGTCGCCCTGGCGCTGCAGCGTCTGCCCGAGATTTTCCAGGACGACCATGCGATCGCCTTCGTAGCCGAGTTTTTGCGTGAGTGCTTCGGCTTCGGACAACACCTGGATGGCGCGTTCGTAGTCGCCGAGCCGGTAGTAGCACCAGCCGAGCCTGCCCAGATTCCTGGCGCGGAGTCCGCCTGCGGTGAGGCCGGAAGCCAGTGTCTCGGAGCGGCGAAGCCAGCGGACCGCGTCGTCGTATTCGGACGCGTTGATGCGGAGATTGCCAAGGTTTCCTGCCGCCTTTGCTTCGATCAGGCGGAATCCTTGCCGCTCCGCCGTTTCCATCGTCTTGCGGAAGAATGCTTCCGCGGTGACGAGGTCGGCTTGTAGCGCGGCGCAGGTGCCGCGCCGCAGCGTCACCTCGGCGACGAGCCTGGCATTGCCTAGGTCCTCGGCGATGCGCTCCGCCGTTTCCAGATCGGTTCGCGCACGGGTCGGGGCATTGTCGCCATCGGGCGCGTGGCAGCGCGCGTAGCCGCGGGTCATCAGCGCGCGCGCCAGCACGACGTCGCGCGGCCGATCCGCGGACAGGCCTGTGTCGAGCCGGCTCAGTGCCGCCGTGATCTGGCGTTGGCCGACCAGGACCTCCGCGTCCAATACTTCGAAGGCCCAAGCCCATCCTGGCTGGCGTGTCTCTTGCGCTTGCCGCAATCCGTCTTCGGCAAGCGCTTTTGCCGCGCTGAGGTTACCGGATTCAAACTCGCGATAACCATCGCCGTAGAGCTTGTCGAGGGGAACCTTGTCGGCGCCGCATGAGGCAACGAAAAGCGCGAGCAGCGCAAACAGTTTGTTCGCGGTGTTATGGATCCCAGTGGCCGTTGCCGATGGCATTTGCACATACGATACTGCCAGAGATCGGGCAGCCGAGTTCGATGCGCAACATCGTCAGTTGACGCGAGTCACGTGTGATGAGGTATTCGCCGAGGTAGACGATGCCGAAGCCGGGTACGAGGATGCCGTGCTGGCCTTTCGTTCTGCAGCCGACCGGGATGACTCCTTTTTTCTTGTCCAGACGGAATAGCGGCGCCAGGAGTGTTCGATCGGATGGGAAACGTGACTCCTTCTGCTCTTGCGGTTCCTCTGTCTTGATCGGATTGCCGTTCGCGTCGATGAAAGGGAAGCTGCCGGAGCGGGACGAGTGGGTGATTTCCTTGTATCGGCCGCCGCCAAGGAGTTCGGGATAGGATTCCAGCTCGATCGGGATTCCTCCGATGCGCAAGTTCTCGAACTGGCTGCCGAAGGGAAGGATCTCCGACTCGCGTTCGTTTTCCTTGTGCTGGGACGTGATGCGGGCAACGACACGGTCGGCCGTGATCACATCGAGAATGTTCAGCCCTTCGATGGCGGTCGTGACCAGGGTTTCACCGGCCAGCCCGCCGTCATGACGCACCTTTTGGCCAGAAAGAGTACTGGTCACGCGATCGAAGCGAACGATGTTCCTGAAATTGAAATTTTCGACGGCCGCCGAAGCGTAACCGCCTCCGGGAGACAGGACGCAGGCGCCTTGTGGTTCGATGCTTTCTCGTATGGGGCTGGTAATTTGGCCGCCGACGGCCATCGTGCTGCCGCGGAACCAAAACCTGCGCTCATCTTTATCGTGGCTCATTTCATTTCCTCGCGTGTCAGGACGAAAAGGTATCGGGTGCGCTCGGATGCAACGGTTTGCGCATCAGGCGAGTTGAGACCCGACAGTTCGACTGCGTACCGGCCGGAGGCCAGGCCCGACACCGGCAGCAACAATTGCAGCTCATCGCCGGTAGTGGGCGCCGGAACGACAGAAGAGAGAACTTGCGTGCCTTTGGCATCGCGCACGTCGATCCGGTACCGCGCGGAAGACTCGTAGCCGCTGCGGCTCAGTGTAAGACCGATCATGTTCTGTTGTGGGCCCACACGAATCTCCGCCGGATCGCTGCGGGCGACGGACAGGAAATGCCAGCTCGTGGTCTGCAGGTTCTGGCTATGCGCGAGTTCGCCGCGCAGCTGCGGAATGGTCACGGCCGACTGGTAGATCACCGTGCCGAGCGACAGCACGACCGTGGCGGCCACCGCGAGTGCCGGCAGCAGCCGCCACCGCGACTGCCATGGCCCTTGCCGCAGGCGTCGCGTCGCGCTCGCCAGACGGCGGCGCATGGACTGCTTGCCGAGGACGGCCTTGGTGTCGTCGAGAAAGAGGCTGAGCGCCTTGATGTCCTCGGCGCACTCCGGGCAGGTGAAGAAGTGCTCCTCGAATTCGGCGCGCTCTTCCTCGCTCAGCTCGCCCAGGACGTAGCTTTCGGCGATCGCTTTTCGCATGGCTGTGGCGTGATCCATCTTGCTCATCCGCGAGGGCTGGCGGGTTCTGTCCGCGCCAGGTAGAGGGTCCGGAAACGGAGCTTGGCGCGATGCAGCAGCACGCGCAGGTAGCTCCGGTCCACCTTGAATTCCTTGCAGACTTCGTCCTTGTCGCGCTCCTCGACGAAGAGTGCCCGCATCAGGCGCCGGTCGAGGTCGGGGAGGTCGTCGATCACGCGCCGCACCAGTGTCCGCCGTTCGACGGCCAGCAGTCGTTCCTCGACCACCGGCGCATCGTCCTCGACTTCCGGGATCGCGGAGTCCGACATCGTCGGATGACGCTTCTCGGAGCGATACAACTCCAGCAGGACGTGATCGCACACGGTGTTGACATAGGCGCCCAGGCGCTCCGGGTAATGGATTTCCTCGCCGGAGCGCAGGGTCTTGAAGACGCGCAGGAAGGTTTCCTGGCAGGCGTCCTCGATCAGCTGGCGCGAGCGCAGCCGCGAACGCAGTTTGATCCGCAGCAGATCCTTGAAGTAGCCGACGAAATGTCGCTCGGTCTCGGAGTCGCCGCCGCGCAGGCGCTGCACGTAGCCGCCGTCGAAGCGGTGGAGGTCACGCCCCGAGTGCTGCATGGGGTCTCCCCGTCCCGGATGCTGCAGAGGTAGAACGAGTATAGCCACGAGTCCATCCCTAACTGACGTCTGCGTCTTGGCCGAACGCGCCGGCCTTGTGGATTTGCTACGGGCGTCCCCCTCCCGTCCTCATGTAGTGACCTTCGAGGGCCAAACGTTTCAGCTGGAACCGGCCCCATTCCAGCCCCCTGTCCGCCGGCCTCGCCGGGCGGTGGCTTGGCCTGGCTTCCTTTCCGGGATTGCCCGCGCCGGTATTCCACGCCTCGTGCACGAGAGCGGCCCCGGCGAGAAACGTTTCGCCCCCGGACATCACTACACAGAGGCAAGCAGCCCGTAGCCCGGTCGCGATCGCGTCGGGAATCAGGATGGCGGATTGGCGCCGGGATGCTGCATCACGCAATTCATCGGAACACCACACATCAGGCATGTGTCACGCGGTGACGTCGCACCCGGCGTAGGACCGCAACCAACTCAAGGAGAAAGTCATGAGCAAGAGTGGTCCCGGCCAGGAAACGGCAGGCAGGAAGCAAGACGCATACAAACTGGAACTGGTCGGTTTCGCGGCGGGAAGCGAGCGACCGAAGATCCTCCTGCAGGCGCTCGATCGCAAAAACACCGCGCTGTATTCGCAAGAGATCGGCGACGACGGCAATTTCGCTGTTTCGGCCGAGGTGCTCAAGCGCGCCCATCGCGTGGTGATCGGCGCGCCCGACGAGAAGGACAGCGTTCGTGTCGATGCTTCCATCAGCTACCGTGCCGAGGAGTTCCTCGCGCAGATCAAGAACGGCAGGCTCGCGCTGGCCGAAAGTATCTGGTCGCGGTTCCATTTCCACTGGACCTGCGTCAGCGGCAGCGTGCGCGTGTGCCGGCGCCGTCCGTGGTGGTTCGACAGCATCATCTCGAAGGCGGGCACGGTGCTGGCGCGGAAGAATGTGTTGACCAATGCCATCGTGTCGCGCGATATCTCGGTCAGTTCGTCGATCGAGCGGCTCTCACCCTCGCTCAATGACCTGATCTACTGGCCGTATCGCTGCTATCCAGTGTGCCTCGGCACCGTCGAGGTCTATCGTCGCACATGTTGCTGCTGGCCGATCGTGATCGACGATCCGCGGATTCCGGATCTGATCCGTGATCTGGAGATCTACGTCGAGCGTCTGCCGAAGTTTCCGAAGCCCAAACCCGGCTTCCCGCCGCCGCCTCCGCCGCCGGTTGGCGATCCGCTGCGCACGCCGTTCTTCAAGGGCGGTGCGATGAACGAGCTGGCGATCAATGCGAGCAACGACCTGCAGATGCTGCGCACGTTGCCGTCTGACCAGGTCGCGCAGTACATCCAGAGCCGCGCCTACCTGCTGCACCGGTTGTGCAGTTGCGGCCAGGCCAGCAAGGTCGCCACCGGCACGATCCAGCCGGACGGCACCTTCAACATCTGCTGGCTCGAGCCGTGGCGCCTGCTGCTGGTCAACTGCTACGAGCAGTACGCCTATGTGGTGAAGCAGACGATCGGCAACACGACCACGACCATCTACAACGGCCTCACCGCCGGCGCCTGGTTCTCCGCCGGTGAAACGCCGGTGCTCACCACGTACAACGGCAACGCCTATTCGTGCAACGAGACGGGCACTGGTGATGGCGATGCGTATGTCTTCCTCGACCTGATCGGCGATACCGAAAGCCACGAGCTGACGACGCCGGACTCCACGGGTTGGGACCGCGTTGCGGCCCCGGACGCGGCCTCGGGCCTGCTGTTCCCGAATGCCAGCGCGAGCGGCCATTTGCGCAATCTGGGCGGTGCCGTCGAGCTGACCTTCAACTTCAGCCTCGGATTGCGCGATCCCTCGATCGGCGCGCACTACTACCGCATCAGCATCTGCCGCGCCGATGCGGACGGAAACCCGGTGGGTCCACGTCACTACCAGGGGGATGGGTTGGCCTGGCAGAAGATCGTTGGTGCCGACATCGTTCCCGAATCCCTGGGCCCCAACACGGTGGGTGGAGAGGCGAATCTGTATCGCATTCCCTACAGCGACGAGCCCTGGACTGGCACGGTGCGTTACCACGCGCGGGTCAACACGTTGCAGGCGGACTTGAACGTGCCCACGGCCGCCGATCTCGCCAGCCCCGCCGCCAATCATCTGATTACGCTTGAGCTGTTTGACGCGGCCGGTCAACGTTTGCGTCCGCTTGGTGCGCCGGCTTCCGGTCAGTCAGGGACGGAGGTGGTCAAGCCGTTCAAGTACCGTCGCTGGTTCCAGCCCGGCGGCAGCGTGGGCGACGACACCGTCGAGGTGCCATACGCGGCGTTGACGCACCTGTTCTGCTGGGACAACCGCGCACCGGTGGCCGACATCACGCGACTGGTGATGGACAGCGATGCATCGGACGAGGAGTGCCAGTTCCTGCATGGGCCGGACGATTCCACGTTCGCGATCGAGTACCGCGCCTACGTGCCGGATCAGCGCTTCCAGTACGGTCACGGCATCGGTTGGCTGCGCGGGTTGAACGCATCGGCCGCCAACGGTGGAATCGGGACGTTGCCGACGCCGCTCAGCCCGGCCAACGTGGGCAAGCCGCCGGCGCTTCCGATCAACAGCGGCAGCAACACCTTCGAGCACATGCTGACCCGGCTCGACGCGCCCAATCCGCCGACGGTACTGCCGCGCTGTTCGTTCGCCGTCACGCTGACGACCTACGCCAAGACCACCGACGGTTCGAACATGAACTACCCACATGCGCAGGAGACGGCAGCCTTCGCCCTGGCGATCGACTGAGGCAACGCGGAAGGAACCGGCGTTGCCGCACGTCATGGAAGGCGTGCACATGGATCAGGCGCACGCGTGCTCGATCCGATGGAAGCGGGTCCGGGAATAAGCCCGGACTCGCGATCACTGCACAAACCCGGGAAGGGTGTGTGCAGTGAATTTTTTGAAGCGATGACACCAATGGTGATGCGCCACGCATACGGGAGCAGATGATGATCGGCGAGGGCGGCGATTTCTGGTTGAAGCTGACGATCGCCATCCTCGCGACCTGGCGCTTCACACACCTGCTCGCGCGCGAAGACGGTCCGTTCGACCTGATCGCGCGCCTGCGTCTGGGGTTAGGCGATGGCGTGCTGGGCCGGATGCTCGACTGCTTCCAATGCCTGAGCTTGTGGATGGCCGCGCCCGCCGCGCTGTGGGTGACGACGAAGCCACTCGACGCATGTCTGGTCTGGCTGGCCGTGTCCGGCGCGGCCTGCCTGTGCGAGCGCATCGGCGAACCGGAGGTCGTCATGCAGCCGTTGCCCGAACCGAATCAAGGAGAAGAGGATGGGATGTTGCGGACAAAAACGTAGTGCGATGCCGGCGCCGATGCCGGGTGCCGTGCCGGGGCTTCAGCCTCGATCCGGCGTCGTCACCGCAGCGAACACTGGGACAGGCCGGACGGCGCCGGAAGCATCAACCGGTACCCGACACGTGGCATTGCGATACCGCGAGCGGGCCCGGGTACGTGTTCTGGGCCCCGTGACCAGGCGGCATTACGAGTTCTCGCCCGAACAGCCGACGCAATCGGTGGACACCCGCGATGCCGATGCATTGCTGCGCACGCGGCAGTTCCTGCGTGCATAGAGCGCGTTGTCCGGCGGCACCGGCGTGGGTCACGATTGAATCAGGCTGTCGTGAAGGGGCCGATCAGGGCGAAGGTTCGGCGATGATCACTTCGATGCCGAGTTTCTGCAGCCCTTCGCGATATTCGCCGCTGATGCCGTCGTCGGTGATGACGGTGTGCACCTGATCGAGCCGCGCGATGCGATGCAGGCTCACCCGTCCGAATTTCGACGCGTCGGTCAGCACCACCACTTTGCGCGCGCGCTCGACCATGCGATGGTTGAGACTCGCCTCCGCTTCGTGGTGCGTGGTCAGGCCGAATTGCAAATCCAGCCCGTCCACGCCCAGGAACAGGGTGTCGAAGCTGTAGGCGCCGAGACTGGCTTCGGCCTGGCTGCCATGCAATGACAGCGACTGCTTGCGCAGCGTGCCGCCGGCGAGCAACAACGACACACCCGGTGCATTGGCGAGCTCCCACGCGATGTTGAGGCCGTTGGTCATCACCGTGACGTCGCGATGCTCACGCAGATGGCGTGCCAGCGTCATCGTGGTCGAGCCGGAGTCGATGATGATGTTGTCGCCGGGTTTCACCAACTGTGCCGCGCTCGCGCCGATCGATTCCTTCAGCGGCAGGTTGAGCGCGTCCTTCTCGTGGATGTCGCGCTCCTGCGGCGGTGTGCGCACCAGGGTGGCGCCACCGTGATTGCGCGTGGCCAAGCCCTGCGATTCGATGTGGGTGAGGTCGGCGCGGATCGTCACCGAGGACACGTCGAAGCGCTCGACCAGGTCCGCGACCTGGACGTTGCCGTGCTGGACCAGCAGCTGCACGATCTGTTGCCGGCGTTGGCGGGTGTTTCGCATGGCGATCTTTTCGGGCGTCTCGGAAGGGGAAGCTTACCTTTCCGAAAGCGCCGTGGCGTCGGAAGTTTCGTTTTCGCCGCGCGCGCCGGCGCGATTGCGGGCGCAGGCGCGGGCGTACTCGGCCAGTCGGCCGAAGACCTTGTGCTGGATCATGGCATGCGGGTCGGGAGTGAGCCGGCCGGCGACGATCTCGTTGTGCTGTTCGGGCATGAACTGGCTCAACAGGATCAGCGGCGGTGTGTGCCGCTGCAAATTGCCGATCAGCCGGTCCACCGCCGCGCTCACGTCCGGCTCGCCCCAGTAGTAGCGGCAGCGATCGCTGAGCGCGTAGCGGCGCAGCAGGCGCAACTGGTGTTCATCGCCGCTGTAGTGATTCCGCCAATGCGCCGGATGCTCGACCATGCAGCGGTCCAGCACGTCCACCAGTTGCGAGCGTTCCGCCGCCGGCAGGAGTTCGTCCTCGATCGCCGCCAGCGCGAACAAGGCTTCGCGGAATGCGAAGGTGGCGGCCGGGCCGACCTTGAGGATGGCGAAGTGATCGCGCACCAGCGCGTGCAGCGACGCCTCGGTCTGGTAATCGGTGGAATGCGCCTCGAACACGATGCGCGGTTGCGTCTCGACGAAGGCCGACAATGCGGTGGCGGCCTGTGGATCGTAGTGATGCACGGCGCTGTGGTCGAAATCGACGCCGGGCTGCACCACCATCGCGATCACGCGTTCCCACGCGGCAGCGAGATTGGGCGCGGAGAATGCCTGGCGATGGATCTCCAGCGTTTTCGCCGCCGCTTCCGGGCGTGTCACCGCCAAACCGCCCGCCAGTGAAGCTTCGCCGCCCGGCACCGGCACTTCGGTGCCGATCACGTAAACAGGTGGCGGCAATCCAGCTTCGGTCGCGGTGCGTTCGGCGATCCGCGCCAGTTCGGCCGAGCGCGCGGCCACGATTTCGTCGGGAAGCGGCGTCGGGTCGTCGGCGCAGGACATGCTGCAATCCAGATGGATCTTGTGGAAACCGGCGGCGACATAGGCGGCGATCAGATCGCGCGCATGCGCCATGGCTTCGGCGGCCGGACGCTTCTGCCAGGCATTCGGACCGAGATGATCGCCGCCGAGAATCAGGCGTTCGACCGGAAATGCTTGCGTGTTCGCCAATCGCAATACGTAGTCGCGGAATTGCGCCGGCGTCATGCCGGTGTAGCCGCCGAATTGGTCGACCTGGTTGGAGGTCGCCTCGATCAGCAGCACCGTGTCGTAGTGCCGCGCCACCTGCATCGCGGCCAGCAGCACCTGCTCGTTGCTGCAGCACACGCTGTACAGGCCGACGTTCTCGCCACGGCGATGGGCGGCAATGAGGGATTGGACGGCGGACATGGATGCGATCTCTGGAATGGCGAGTGGAAATCAGGGCGCTGGGCTGTGCTGGCGCGCCAGCAAGGCCGCGCCGCGCGCGCCACCGGCGTCGCCGAACGCCGCCGGCAGGATCGGCGGAACGTGCACGCCGTCGAACAGATGCGTCGCGATCGCGGCGGGCAACGCCTGATAGATCTGTTCGAGTTTCGACAAGCCGCCGCCGAGCACGATCACGTGCGGATCCAGCAACAGCACCAGGCCCGCGAGGCCGTGGCCGAGCAGATCGCGATGGACGTCCAGCGCCTGCAACGCGATGGCGTCGCCCGCATACGCACGCATGGCGACCGCGCCGGCATCGATATGTTCGCCACCGAGATGGTGGTGGATCATTTCAAGGCCGCTGCCGGACACGTAACGCTCCATGCAGCCGCGCAGCCCGCAGGCGCAGTCCAGCAGCGGCAGCGCGTGGCGTTCCAGTAGCGTGGCGGGGATGGTCCAATGGCCCCATTCGCCGGCGATGCCGTTGCCGCCGGCGATCAGGCGGCCTTCAAGGCAATAACCGCCGCCGGCGCCGGTACCGAGGATGGCGCCGAACATGCTGGGATAGTCGGCCGCCGCGCCACCGTAGGCTTCCGACAAGGCGAAGCACTGGCAGTCGTTGCCCAGATGCAGCGGGCGTTGCAATCGCGCCTGCAAATCCTGGCCGACTTGCCGACCGGTCAACGCGGGCACGTTGGAACTGAGCTGGCGTCCCGTGACGTGATCGCGCACGCCCGGCATGCCGAGCCCGATGGCATGGCAGGCATTGCCAAGATCGGTATCCGCGGCATGGATCAGTTCGGTGACCGCATGCAGGAAAGCTTCGTAATCCTGCGTTGGCGTGGGAATACGGCGCCGATAGCGGACTTCCAATGCCTCGTCACAGGCGACCAATTCGATCTTGGTGCCGCCGATGTCGAGCCCGTAATAGGTCCGCGCGGCGGTGCCAACACGCGTACCGGGATTAGAGCTGGTCATGGCGATGGATGATCACGCCCCGGACGACGCGATTGACGGTGCCGTCCGGGAAAGGATTGTCGGGCGACAGGCCCAATGCCACCGAACGTCGCAATGCGTAGCGCTGCGCCATGGTCAGCCATAGCGGCGCGAGCCAGGGATCGGGCAGTGCGGGCACAGCCAGGGTGAGGTCGGTCGGTTCGCCGTCGTTCGCCTGTGGTCCGACCGACAGCACGCGTCCGGCGATGCCGTCGCGACGTAGCTCGTCCAACAGATCCTGCTCGTAGCGGCGCGCGATCGGCTGCGCGCTTCGCATCATCACGACTAATGTGTTGGCATCGAGTGTGGACTTGGGGCCGTGGCGGAAACCGAGCGGCGTGTCGGCCAGCGCCAGCACGCGCCCGGCGGTGAGTTCCAGCGTCTTGAGCGCGGATTCGCGCGCCAATGCTTCCAGCGGGCCGCTGCCCAGATAGATCACGCGCGTGTACGGCGATTGCGCCAGTGACGTCACGGCGGGGTCCCAGTCCGACAGCGCCTGTTGGCCATGGGCCGAGAGTGCGTGCAGACGTTGCAGGCGTTCCGGCCACGGCGCGGCGTCGAAGACGGTCAGCGCCGCCAGCAACATGCAGCTGAGGCTGCTGGTCATCGCGAAGGCACGATCGCAGCTGGCGGGCGGCATCAGCAGCGTGAACGTATCCGCGCGGCCCTGGCCGCGTCGCGCCAGTTCGCCCTCGCCGTTACAGGTGATGTCGAGGAAGCGCGCCTGCGCCACGCGTTCGTGGACGAGTTCCACCGCGGCCACGCTTTCCGGGCTGGAGCCGCTGCGTCCGAACGACACCAGTAGCGTCGGGCGTTCGCGATCCAGGTACAGCGCTGGATGCGTCAACAAACTGGTCGTGTGCAGCGCGCGCACGTCGGCCGGCCACTGCGCATTGATCTGGTCGGCCACCATCTCGGCGATGAAGCCGGAGCTGCCGGCGCCAGTGAAGATCACGCGATGCGCGGGTTGGCGCAGCCAGTCTCCGAGAAAGGTGTCGATCTGTGTGCGCGTGCGATCGAGCGAAGCCGCCAGCTCGTCCCAGAGCGCGGGTTGCTGGGCGATTTCTTCGGCGGTGTGGCGTCCGCCGAGGTGTTGCCAGACGGATAAATCAGAGAGCAGGGCGGCTTCCATTCGTGATTCCTGTTAGGCGCGCGCACGATCCGCGTTTTCTTTCGAAAAGTCAAATAACGAAAGAAAAAGGAAAGATTGTGTGTCGGAGTTGGGTCTGGGCTTGCATTTGCGGGGCCGGCAAAGCTTAACGATGAGAGGAGCTAAATTCCTGTGAATTCCGACGGCATGAGCACTCGTTTCGAAAATATTGCCTTGCACAATCTTTCGTTTATTTGAGAATTTCCTTCTTTTTTCTTTCAAATTTGTTGAATGTTTCGATGCGCTGCCCTAGAGTCGGCCGCATCGGTTTCGATTCCACGCATGGCGGGGCTGGGCACGGTGGGAACCCACGCACGACGCAAAGGCAGTCTGCTTGCCGCAATGATGTCCCTGCTGGTCTGGGCCGTCCCGGCTTTGGCCGAGCCTGTGGGCAATCTGCGCGGCATCGCGTCCGCTTCGACCAATGCTTCGACCAGTGAAGGCTCGGCGAGCTGGGAGATCACCACCGACAACGGCACGCGCGTTCGCATCGATCTGTTGCGCGCCGACGTGCTGCGCGTGCAGGCCGGCCACAACGGCAAGCTGCTCCCGGCCGGCGACAAGGCCACGCCGATCGTGTTGCCGCAGCCGGTGTCTGCGGTGCCTTTCAAGCTGGAAGAGGATGCGAATGAAGTACGCATCCGCACCGATGCGCTGGTGCTGCACATCCAGCGCCAGCCGCTGCGCTTCGCGCTCGATCGGATCGAAGCCGGCAAGACGATTCCGCTATGGCGCGAGTTGCAGCCGCTGGATCTGTCGCGAGGGCAGACCGTGCAAGTGCTCTCCAGCGAATCCGACGAACATTTCTACGGTGGCGGGCAGCAGAACGGACGCTTTGAATTCAAGGGCCGCGAGCTGGAGATTTCGTATTCCGGTGGTTGGGAAGAGGGCGATCGTCCGAGCCCGGCGCCGATGCTGCTGAGTTCGCGCGGCTGGGGCATGCTGCGCGACACCTGGAGCGACGGCAATTACGATTTGCGCGAGCCGGAGGCGATCACGCTGCTGCATCGCGAGGACCGCTTCGACGCTTACTACTTCGTCGGCGCGAGTCTGCACGCGCTGCTCGATCGCTACACCGCGCTGACCGGCCGCGCCAAGCTGCCGCCGCGCTGGGCGCTTTCCTACGGCGATGCCGATTGCTACAACGACGGCGACAACGCCAAGAAGCCCGGCACCGTGCCCGAAGGCTGGCGCGATGGCCCCACCGGCACCACGCCGGACGTGGTCGACAGCGTCGCGCGCAAATACCGCGAATACGACATGCCCGGCGGCTGGATCCTGCCCAACGATGGTTACGGTTGCGGCTACAAGGATTTGCCGAAGGTGGTGCAAGGGCTGGCGCGTTATGGCTTCCGCACCGGTTTGTGGACCGAGGACGGCGTCGACAAGATCGCCTGGGAAGTCGGCACCGCTGGCAGCCGCGTGCAGAAACTCGACGTGGCATGGACTGGCAAGGGCTACCAGTTCGCAATGGATGCCAATCATGCCGCCTACGACGGCATTCTGAAGAATTCCGATTCGCGCCCATTCTTGTGGACGGTGATGGGCTGGGCCGGCATCCAGCGTTTCGCGGTGGCGTGGACGGGCGATCAGAGCGGTAGCTGGGACTACATCCGCTGGCACATTCCGACGGTGATCGGCTCGGGGCTGTCGGGCATGGCCTACGCCACCGGCGATGTCGACGGCATCTTCGGCGGCAGCGCCGAGACCTTCACCCGCGATCTGCAGTGGAAAAGCTTCACGCCGGTATTGATGGGCATGTCCGGCTGGTCATCGAACACGCGCAAGCATCCATGGGCGTTCGACGAGCCTTATCGCGGCATCAATCGCGATTATCTGAAGCTCAAGATGCGCCTCACACCGTACATGTACGGACTGGCGCGTGAAACCGAGCGCAGCGGCGCGCCGCTGGTGCGCGCGCTGATGTGGGATGACCCGCAGGATCCGCAGGCGTACACCGAGGCGCACAAATATCAGTTCCTGCTCGGTCGCGAGTTGTTGGTGGCGCCGGTGTATCGCAGCCAGGCCGCCAGTCGCGGTTGGCGGCGCGATATCCATCTTCCGCCTGGCCGCTGGATCGACTACTGGGACGGCCGCCAACTGCTGGCGGGGCCGCAGGGACGCCAGATCGATCGTCAGGTCGATCTGAAGACCTTGCCCGTCTTCGTGCGCGCCGGCGCGATCGTGCCGATGTATCCGGCGATGCTCTACGACGGTGAGAAGCCGATCGACGAACTCACCCTCGATTTGTATCCACAGGGCGAATCGCAATACACCCTGTACGAGGACGACGGCAACACGCGCCGCTACGCGCAAGGCGAATCCAGCGAACAGGACATCGCCATGCGGGCGCCGGAGCAGGGCAGTGGCGAGGTGCACGTGCGCATCGATGCCGTGCGCGGTCAATATGCTGGCCAACTGCCGCAACGCCGCTACGCGTTGCGCGTGCTCAGTCGCGCGCGTCCGCGTGCCGTGGAACTCGATGGTCGTGCGTTGCCGGTAATTGCCAGTGCGGCGGATTGGCAGTCCGCTGCGGAAGGCTGGTATTTCGATCCCGCCGAACGGCGCGGCACGCTGCATGTGCGCACCGCGCCGGTCGATATCCGCCGCGCGTTGGACTTCCGTCTGGATTTTCCGGCTGACTCGGCCTTGCCGGACGACGATTTCCCCGCCGCGCCCGTGCTTGGCCGCGCCTTGCCTTCCGACAGCCTGCTCGTGGTCAACCGTCCCGCGGAAGAACCCGGCCATTCGCTCGAGAACGCCTTCGACGACGATCCCACCACTTGGTTCCGCACCGTGCGCAACCAGGCCGTGCGCACCGGCGCGCACGAATGGACGATCGGTTTCGGCGAACGCCGTCTGATCGACGGCATCGAGTTGGCGCCGCGCAACGACAAGAACTGGAAGCACGGCCAGATTCGCGATTACGAAATCTATCTCGCCGACAGCAACGGCGAGTGGGGCGAACCGGTCAAGCGCGGACGCCTGATGTTGCAACAGGACATGCAGCGCATCGATTTCCCCGCGCATGCTGGCCGGTTGTTGCGCTTCCGCGTGTTGAGCACGCAGAACCCCGAGGGTGATGCCGCCAGCGGCAGCGATCCGATGGTGACGGCCGCGCAAGGTGGTGGCGCGCGTGCCTTCGATGCGTTGCAGCCACGTGATGTCGGGCCGATCGTGCTGTCCACGTTCCATGTGCTCGAACACGCATCGAGCGAGCGCCCGATGCAGCAACGCTATCTTTCCGAACTGACATTGCCGCCCGCGTTCTCGACCGAAGTGGCGCGTGATCACGCGCATGGCGGCGCATCGGAGATGCGCATGAACGGCCTGCATTTCCGCCGCGGCCTGGGCGTCGGCGCCGACAGCCGCATCGATATGCAACTGCAAGGCGACTGGCGCCTGCTGCGCGCCGATCTCGGCATCGATGACAGCTGCCGCGATGCCGGCGGCATGCAATTCCAGGTGTGGGGCGACGACCGGCTGCTCTACGACAGCGGGTTGGTGCGTGCGCCGGGCGTCGTCAAACCCGAACTCGATCTCCGTGGCCTGCACCGTCTGAGCCTGCGCACGCTTGGCGCGCAAGGCGCGCAGCCGGCACGGGTCTGCGGCAACTGGGCCAATGCGGTCCTGATTGGACAGGAGGGCGACACCGCCACGATCGCACCACCTTAGCCGAGTCGTACCCACAGTTCCTGCCTTTCAACTGCGGCTTGTCAGCCGTGGCACGGGCCCGCTGTTGCCTGACGCAAACCCATTCACCACGCAGTCCCCCGCCTGCGGATCGAACAAGGAGACAAAGATGTTGCCAGTACGCCATCGCCATCGCTGCATCCCCGCCACCACCTTGTCCGTTGCGTTGAGCATGGCGCTCGCCGCGGCGGGTCCGGCTTCCGCGCAGACAGCCGATCCCAGCACTCCACAAACGGAAGCGGAAAAACCCGGTGGCGATAGCAAGGCCACCGATCTGGCCCGGATCGAAGTCACCGGTTCCAACATCAAGCGCACCGATGTCGAAACCGCCTCGCCGCTGCAGATCATCAGCGAGCAGGATATCGAGAACATGGGCGCGCGCACCTTGCTCCAGGTGCTCGACAACCTGCCCGCCGCGCGGCCGGCGCAGCAGGACTTCAAGTCACTGTTCACCGGTTCCGACGGCGCATCGCAGGCCAACCTGCGCGGCCTCGGTGCTCAGGGCACGCTGGTGCTGTTGAACGGCCGCCGCCTGTCGTACTACGGCGCACCGGCGGGTTTCCAGACCCAGTTCGTCAACATCGACGCGATTCCCGCCGCCGCGATCGAGCGCATGGAGGTGCTGACCGACGGCGCTTCGGCCGTCTACGGCACCGATGCGGTGGCCGGCGTGATCAACGTGATCACGAAGAAGTCGTTCGATGGCGTCGAGCTCAGCTTGAGCAGCGACACGTCATCGCGCATCGATTCCTACGGCGAGCACCAGGCCAGCATCACCGCCGGCATCGGCGATCTCGAAAAGGATCGCTACAACCTCTATGCCTCGGTCAACCTGTATCGGCGCGACCCGATTCCGCTCAGCGACTGGTACGACAAGAAGCCGCGCCAGTACTACGTCAACAATCCCAACTACATCAACAATTTCCGTCTCAATAATGGCAGCGCGCCGGGCGTGTTCAATCCCGGCAGCTATTTCGCGTTCGATCCGAGCACCGGCGCCCGCGTGCAACAGCCCGCGCCGGGTTGCAACAACGTGCTGACCACCGAGGCGGCCGGCCCGCGCTGCATCTGGCAAACGTGGTTGAACAACGAGATCGATGCGGGCGCCAAGTCGAAGCGCACCACCATTTACCTGCACGGGGATTTCCTGATTGGCGATTCGATGGAAGCCTTCGGCGAGGCGACGTACACGGATATCGAGCTGACCGCCAACGGCGGCACGCCACGCGCCTTCAACAGCACGAGCGGCAACCCGACGAGCTGGTTCGCGCGCAACACGGGTGTGAACGTCAACACGTTCAGCTATCCATTCATGGGCCCGAACAACGTGTACAACAACGCCAGTCCCGAGCTGAAGGCGTTGATGGGCGGCGTGGTCGGCCTGCAATACCTGTTGCAGGACGTGGGCGACGACTATTTCGGCCAGCGCAACACCGACAAGAGTTATCGGGCACTCGCCGGCCTGCGCGGTAACATCGGTGACTGGAACTGGGAGACCGCTCTCGCCACGGCTGGGACACACTCGGTCACGTACCAGACAGTCAACGTCAATCTGGAAGGGTTCGCGAAGGCGTTCGGCCCGTTCACGATCGATCCGGTCACTGGTCGCACGTTGATGGCCGACAATCCGGCCTACCAGTTCGGTGTCATCAACGAAGCGAACGCAAAATTGATCCGCGAGGCCTACCCGACCTTCGACATCCATTCCTGGACGCGCCTCCATACCCTGGACGGCAAGATCGAAGGACCGATCTATACGCTACCGGCCGGTGAAGTGCGCGCGGCATTCGGTTTCAGCGTGATGCGCGAGTCGTTCTTCACGCCTGGCAATCCGGACGCGGCGAACGGCCTGATCACGCAACAAGGCGGTTCATGGTTCGACGGCGAGCGCACGACGAGCGCGCTGTTTGCCGAAGCTGTCGCGCCCATCACCGAGAAGCTGGAAATCGACGCGGCGGTGCGCGTGGACAAGTATCCGAACTTCAGCGCCAACGTCGCGCCGAAGATCGGCATCAAGTACCAGATGCTGCCGGAACTGTTGCTGCGCGGCACCTATTCGGAAGGCTTCCGCGCGCCGAGCCTGGCCGAATCCGGCACCGGTGGCGTCTTCGCCCAGCTCGGCGGCTACCGGGACGAGACCCGTTGCAACGAGACGAATGCGATCGCCAACCTGCTCTTGCAGTCGAATCGCCAGGGCGACAAGGATCTCGGCACGTCACTGTTGAACGCGGATTGCAGCCGCACCGTGGCGCGCATGACGCAGCCCAACCAGGATCTGGAGCCGGAGAAGGCCAAGATCGCCACGCTGGGCTTCGTGTACGAACCGACGAAGTGGTTGTCGCTGTCGGCCGACTATTGGTTCATCTACCGTCGCGACCAGATCGCCGCGCCGGACTTCAGCAAGGCGGCGGACATCGTCTCCTCGACGCGGTTCCCGATCACCGACGCCGATCGCGCGAATCTGGCGACGCTTGCCGCCATGTGCGCCGATCCCGCCAGCGGCGTGACCTGTCCCGGCACGCTACCGACCTACAGCGTGGGCAATGTGTCCAGCGTCGTCGGTCAGTACAAGAACCAGGGGCGCACCCTGGTCGACGGTTTCGACATCGATGCCCGCGGCCACTTCTCGCTGGGCGACTGGGGTGGGCTGAACGTTGGACTGGCCGCGACGATCGCGCGTCGCAACGACACGGTCCTCCTCGACAGCAGCACCGGATGGGCTTATGGCAATACGGTCGGCTACTACGGCAACCCGAGGCTGCGTGCCACGTTGAACGCCGACTGGAACTACGGCAACTGGACCACAAGCCTGTTCATCAACTATGTCGGTGGCACCAAGTGGGCCTACGACAAGACCGATGTCGATTCGTTGCCGGGTAAGTGCATGGCGTACTACAACAAGCCATCGCCCGGACAGTGCAACGGTGTTCCGGCCTGGTGGACGGCGAACCTCGGCGTGACCTGGCGGCCGCTCGAAAACGTGAAGGTCGGTGTCACGGTGAAGAACCTGTTCGATCGACTGCCGTTCTACGACCCGAACAGCTTCCTCGGCGACGCCAGCGACTACGCGAACTTGTATGGCCGCATCTACAGCGTCTCGCTGAACTACAAGTTCTAGTCCCGAAATCACGCAGGCTTCCGCCACGGTCGGCCGACTTCCGGCCGTGGCGATCTTCCAATCCGAACTATCGCGCCAGTACCTCCCCATCACGGAGAACACTCATGAGATCGCTCGTTCGTGCAAGTCTCGCATTGTTGTGGTTCGTATTGCCTGGCATCGCCGGTGCGCAGGAAACCACGGTCACCGTGCCGCTGGGCGGCAATGCTTTCATCAGCAAACCGGCGCCGGCCGCGCATGAAGTCATCACCGAGACCGGTTTGCACAACTGGGATTCGAATCGGGCCGTCGTCAGCGTCTACTTCAGCGTGCAGCAGGCAGGAGAACTGCAGGTGGCGTTGGTGGGAGCGCTCGCGGGCGCGGATCGCAGCACGGTCAAGGTGACCGTAGGCAATCAGTCAATACCAGTGAATCTCTTCGGCACGGAGAGCGCGGTGTTCCCGGTCGGAAGCTTCACCGTCGATCGCCCCGGCTATGTGAAGGTGGATCTGCAGGGCGTGTCCACCGATGGCCGGTACTACGGCGATGTCAGCGACCTGCGCATCGCGGGAAGCGCCGCCGTCGGCGTGGTGTTTGCCAATGATCCGGAGAATTTCTACTGGTCGCGCCGTGGTCCTTCGGTCCATCTGGGCTATCAGGCTCCTGCCGATACCGAGTACGTCTACAGCGAAGTGACGGTACCAGTGGGGCAGGATGCGATCGGTTCCTACTACATGGCCAACGGATTCGACGGCGGCTATTTCGGTATCCAGGTCAACTCGCGCACTGAACGCAGGGTCCTGTTCTCGATCTGGGATGCGCCCGACGGCGGCAAGACGACGCTGGTTGCCAAAGGGCAGAACGTGGTCACCAACGACTTCGGCGGAGAAGGGACGGGCGGCCAGAGTTTTCTCGTCTACCCATGGCAGGCCGGACATACCTATCGCTTCCTCACGCGCGCCCGGCCGGATGGCGGTGGCGGCACGTTGTTCACTTCTTGGTTCGCCGAGGCGGCGAGTTCTGCTCGCAAAAGCAAATGTACGGACTGGCAGTTGATCGCCACCTGGAAGCGCCCTGGCGGTCCCACGTATCTGCGTTCGCTGTATTCGTTCCTGGAGTCGTTTCTTCCGGAAAACGGCTACCTCGGCCGCAGCGCCCGCTACGGCAATCAGTGGGCCAAGCCCGCGGGCGGTGCCTGGACAGAACTGGCGACGGCCCGCTTCACCGTGGATGCGACTGGAAGCAACCAGCAACGGCTGGATTACGCGGGCGGCGTGAACGGCAATCTGTTCTACCTTCGCATGGGTGGTTTCTTCTCGCCGCCCGTCGCTCCCGGGCAGAGTTTCGTGCGAACGACGAACGGGGCGCCGCCGGCTATCGATTTGAATACCTTGCCCTGATTCCGATTACGCGGTTGGCGTTAACCTGAGGCGGGGTTCGCAAGACGCGAAGCCCGTCGAGGGCATGTTATCCGACGCGGGATCGAGCCGACCCCAAAGATTCGCAATGTCGTATGGAGAGAGATCGCAATGCATCGTAGAGACTTCATCCTCGCCGCCGCTGCGCTGGGCGCGACCAGCCTGCTGCCATCCCTGCCGACCCACGCGGCCCGCCGCCGCCTGCGCCTGGGCATGATCGGCACCGGCATGCGGGGGCAGGTGCTGCTGCGCGAACTGTTGCGTCGCGACGATGTCGAGGTCGTCGCGCTGTGCGATATCGAGCCGATCATGCTCAAGCGCGCGCTGGAGATGGCGGACGAGGCCGGAAAGCCTGCGCCAAAAACCTATGGCGAGGACAAGGATGTGCACGCCTATCGCCGTCTGCTGCAACAGCGCGGCCTGGACGCGGTGATCATCGCCACGCCGTGGGAATGGCATGCGCCGATGGCGATCGAAGCGATGGAAGCCAGGATTCCGGTCGGTTGCGAAGTGGTGGCCGGCATCACCCTGCAGGATCACTGGAACGTATTGGAAACGCAGCAGCGCACCGGCACGCCGTACATGCTGTTGGAGAACGTCTGCTATCGGCGCGACGTCATGGCGGCGTTGCAGATGGTGCGCGCGGGCCTGTTCGGTGAACTCGTGCATCTGCAAGCCGGCTACCAGCACGATCTGCGCGGAGTGAAGTTCAATTCCGGAAATCCTGACCAGCCATACGGCAGCGGCGTTGAATTTGGCCCGAAGGCCTGGTCGGAAGCGCGCTGGCGCACCGAGCATTCGGTGCGTCGCAATGGCGAGCTGTATCCGAGTCATGGCATCGGCCCGTGTGCGATGGTTACCGGCATCAATCGCGGCAATCGCTTCACCCACATCAACAGCTTCGCCACCAAGGCACGTGGTCTGCACGATTACACCGCGGCAAAAAGTGGCGGTGCCACCCATCCCAGCACGCAGGTGAAGTTCAAGCTGGGTGACATCGTCACCACGACCCTGGCCTGCGAGAACGGCGAGACCATCCTGCTGCAGCACGACACCTCGCTGCCGCGGCCTTACTCGCTCGGTTTCCGCGTGCAGGGCACCCATGGCCTGTGGATGGATCTGAACCAGTCGATCCACATCGAAGGCCGCAGCCCGCCGCATAAATGGGAGCCGTTCCAGGCCTATCAGGATCAGTACGATCATCCGCTCTGGCGCAAGTACGCCGACAGCGCCGCCAGCGCCGGGCATGGCGGCATGGACTATTTCGTCATCCATGCCTTCGTCGAGGCGGTGAAGGCGGACGCGCCGATGCCCATCGATATCTACGACGCGGTGGCCTGGAGCGCGATCACGCCGCTGTCGGAACAATCCATTGCCGAAGGATTCAAGACGCTCGAGTTTCCGGACTTCACCAAGGGCCTGTGGCGGTCGCGCAAGCCGATTTTCGCGTTCGATGCGAGCTATTGAGGGCCGCTTGAGGTAATCAGACTGGCGCAGCCGCTTCCAAGACGCCACCGCCACACCGGTTCGTAACAAGGGCTTGACTCTGGACCATGGTCCAGGGTGCAGACTTGCCGCATTGAAGGCCCAGAAACCGGAGTGCACGGTGAAAATTGGTGAACTCGCGCAGCGTGTCGGCGTCGGCATCGACACGGTGCGTTACTACGAACGGCAGGGATTGCTGCCGCTGCCGGCCCGCCGGGATTCCGGCTACCGTTCGTTCGAGGCCTCGGACGTGGCGCGCCTGCGCTTCGTGCGGCGGGCCAAGGCGCTCGGCTTCACTCTGGGCGAAATCCGCGATCTGCTGTCGCTCTCCGACCATCGGGACGACGACATGGCCGGCCTCAAGGCGACGGCCGCGGAGAAATTGACCGAGATCGAGGTCAAGATCGCCGAACTCGGCCGCATCCGCGACGGGCTCAAGGCCCTGGTGGATGCCTGCCCCGGTCACGGCACCCTTGATCATTGTCCGATCCTCAATGCGTTGGTGGAGGAGCGGACGTGAGCACGCATCCTCCTTCGGGGCATGGCGGTCACAATGCGGCCGGTCAGGGCCACAGTTGCTGCTCGACGCACAAGACATCCGCCGCCGCGACGCAGTCGTCGGCGCGCGATCCCGTCTGCGGCATGCAGGTCGATCCCGCGACCACAGCACACCACGCCACGCATGCCGGCGTGGAATACCACTTCTGCTCGGCGCGGTGCCGCGAGAAATTCGTGGCCGACCCGGTGCGATACGTGTCATCGGAAGCCGAGGGCACCCCCGGCGCCCCCGCGCACGACCACACCGCGCATGGACATCACGTCACCTCGGCCAAGACCGTGCCATCCGCACCCGCCGGCATGATCTACACCTGCCCGATGCACCCGCAGATCCGTCAGGAAGGGCCGGGTACCTGCCCGATCTGCGGCATGGCGCTCGAACCGGAGATGCCGAGCCTGGAGGAGGACGACAATCCGGAGCTGCGCGATTTCTCGCATCGCTTCTGGTGGACGCTGCCACTATCGCTCGTCGTGCTGGCACTGGCGATGCTCGGGCATCGCATCACCTTTCTCTCGACGGAAGCGCGCACCTGGTTCGAGCTGATCCTGAGCGCGCCCGTGGTACTGTGGGCGGGCTGGCCATTCTTCGTGCGCTGCGCGCAGTCGATCCGCAATCGCAGCCCCAACATGTGGACGCTGATCGGCATCGGCGTGGCGTCCGCATTCGGTTACAGCGTCATCGCCACCGTCGCGCCGGATCTGTTTCCGGCCTCGTTCCGCGAGCATGGCAGGGTTGGTGTGTATTTCGAGGCTGCCGCTGTCATCGTCTCGCTCACGTTGTTGGGCCAGCTACTGGAGCTGCGGGCGCGCTCGAAGACGTCCGCGGCGATCAAATCCCTGCTCGGCCTGGCGCCCAAGACGGCGCGGCGCGTCAACGACGACGGGAGCGAAGAAGACATCCCGCTCGAACACGTGCATGTCGGCAACCGGTTGCGCGTGCGCCCCGGTGAGAAAGTGCCGGTGGATGGCGAAGTGCTCGAAGGCCGTTCCAGCATCGACGAGTCGATGCTGACCGGAGAAGCCATTCCGGTGGAGAAGACTGTCGGGGTCAAGGTGATCGGCGCCACACTCAACGGCACCGGAAGCCTGGTGATCCGTGCCGAGAAGGTCGGGTCGGAGACGGTGCTGTCGCAGATCGTGCAATTGGTCGCGCAGGCGCAGCGTTCGCGCGCACCCATGCAGCGCATGGCCGACAAGGTGGCGTTCTGGTTCGTGCTGGCCGTGCTCACCGTCGCATTGCTCACATTGCTGGGCTGGGGATTGTTCGGGCCGGAGCCGTCGTGGACGTATGCCGTGCTCAACGCCGTTTCCGTGTTGATCATTGCCTGTCCCTGTGCGCTTGGCCTGGCGACGCCGATGTCGATCATGGTCGCGACTGGCCGCGCTGCGAAGGCCGGCGTGCTGTTCCGCGATGCCGAGGCGATCGAGCGGTTGCGCACGATCGATACATTGATTGTCGACAAGACCGGCACCTTGACCGAGGGCCGGCCCGCGTACCGCGACGTGATCGTGACCGAAGGCTTCACCGCGGATCAGGTGCTGCAATGGGCCGCCAGCCTGGAGCAGGGCAGTGAACACCCGCTCGCCGAAGCGATCCTGGGCGAGGCCAAGCGCCGCGACCTGGCATTGGAGCGCACGGAAGATTTCGAATCGGTCACCGGCATGGGCGTGCGCGGACGTGCTTTCAATCGCGCGCTGGCACTCGGCAATCAAGCCTTGATGACGGAAGTGGGCGCCGATGCTGCACCGGTGCGCGGCGATGCCGAACGTTTGCGCAAGGAAGGCGCCAGCGTGATGTATCTCGCGGCCGAGGGCCGTCTTGCCGGCGCGATCGCCGTTGCCGATCCTATCAAGGCCACGACGCTGCCGGCGTTGAACGCACTGCGCGCAGCCGGATTGCATCTGGTGATGGCATCCGGCGATGCGCAGGCCACGGCCGCGGCTGTCGGGCACACGCTGGGGATCGAGGAGGTGTACGGCGAAGTGCGTCCGCAGGACAAGGCGGCGCTGGTGCAGCGGTTGAAGAACGAAGGCCGTCGCGTGGCGATGGCGGGCGATGGCATCAACGATGCGCCGGCGCTGGCCGCGGCCGATGTCGGCATCGCCATGGGCACCGGCACCGATGTCGCCATGTCGAGTGCGCAGGTGACGCTGGTCAAGGGCGACCTGCGCCGGATCCTGCAGGCGATGGAGATTTCCCGCGACACGGTCGCGAACATGAAGCAAAACCTGGGGTTCGCCTTCCTCTACAACGCGCTTGGCGTGCCGTTGGCTGCCGGTGTTCTGTACCCCGTGTTCGGGTGGCTGCTGAGTCCGATGATCGCGGCGCTGGCGATGAGCCTGAGTTCGGTGTCGGTGGTCAGCAATGCGTTGCGTCTGGCGTCCTCGCCGGCGGCTGCTTCTCCGGAGACGCGTCGCGCCTAGCTCGCGCGCGGCGCTTCCTGCCGTTGAACGCGTCATGGCTGGAGTTTCCTCCAGAGTTCTCTGGAGGAGATCTCCGGCCAATAGCTTCACGCGATGTTGACATGCGCTTTTTCGTCATGTTAATTGAGAGTCGAATATCGCTCCCGCACGCCTATGTCCCCGTCCGGCATCCTGTTGCGCTGCCTGCTCATCGTGACGCTCTGTCTCGAGAGTGGCCTGTCGCTGTGGGCTTCCGGTGCCATGGCGGTCGAGCGCGCCGCGCATGCGGCAACGGCCGACCGGCCTGACGCCAGCGGCGACTGCGAGGACGATGCGTCGCCCGGGCAGAAGGGCGCGCCCCACGAGGATTGCGATTGCGGCGCGGGTTCGGGATGTGCCTGTGACTGCGTGCTCCCCGTATTCGCATCCGCGAGTACCGTGCCGTTCGCGGCACAGCATCTGCTGGCCGACCGGCCCGCCGTGCTGCGACAGATGCCGGCGGCACCTGCCGTCGCCGCACGCGTTTTCCGACCTCCAATCGGCTGATCGAGCCGGCCACCGCGTCGTGGCCTCCATTGCCTTGAGTGCACCCGTGGCACGTTTGCCGCGCCGGCTGCGCCGTGGCCATTCGACCGATCAGAATCGTGAGGAGTTTTCTCCATGTTTCGTATGCGCAACCCTCTTGCCCTGGCGATCGGCGCGTTGCTGTCCGCCGGAACGACAGGCATCGCCTTCGCACAAACCACCGAAACGGCTGCCACCTCTCCGGAATCGACCTCGCAGGAAGCGAAGACCATGGAGACCGTGACGGTCACGGGCAGCCACATCAAACGCGCACAGATCTCGGGCGTCGGGCCTGTCACCGTGATCGATCGCGAATCGATCGAACGCTCCGGGGCCATTTCCGTGGAAAATCTGTTGCAGCGATTGCCGGCTAGCGCCGGTTTCGCCGGCAACCAGACCAATGCCTATTGGGCGGACAACGGCTACGGCACGACGCAGGTCAACCTGCGCGGCCTGGGCATCAATCGCACGCTGGTCCTGCTCAATGGCCGCCGCGTCGTTTACGGCGGCACCGGCGCCAACAGCGCCGTCGATCTCAACATCATTCCCGTCGCGCTCATCGAACGCATCGAGGTGCTGAAGGATGGCGCGTCGGCCATCTACGGCGCGGATGCCGTGGCGGGCGTGGTCAACATCATCACCCGGGAAAAATTCGACGGATTCGAGGCCGCGGTGCGCTACGGCAAGACGTTCCATGGAGACGGCGAGGAGCGCGCGGCCGATCTGACCTGGGGCGCGAGCGGCGACAGCGGCTCCTTCATGGCCGCGCTCAACTATTCCGAAAGCGGCACGGTCAACATGGCCGACCGCGCGCCTTGCGGTCTGGGCGAGGAGGACGGGCGTCTGGTCTGCGTGGGAAGCTCCGCCACGATCGGCGGGCGCGCGGTGCTCGCCGACGGACAGCGCATCAACTTCAATCAGGATCCGAACGGCGACGGCGATTCCTACGAAACGTATTCACCAGCCAAGCACAACTTCAACTCCAATCCATATCTCAACGCGGTCAATCCGATCAAGCGGATCAGCGCCAGTGCATTCGGAAATCTTTCGCTGTCAGATGACGTGGAGTTGTTCACGGAGCTGATGTACACCAAGCGCAAATCCGATCAGCTCGCCACGCCTGGCGCCATCGGCCAATATCGTCCGATCAACATCGCTGCCGATCATCCCACCAATCCGACCGGCCAGGACCTGTTGCTGCAACGTCGCCGGCTGCTGGAGGCCGGTCCCCGCAAGTTCTATCAGGACACGGATACATTTCGCGTAGTCCTCGGGTTGGAGGGCAGGATCGGCGTCGGCTGGGACTGGTCCACGGCGTTCAACTGGGGACGTAATACCGGCACCGATCGCACGACCAATGTCGCCAATCTCGATCGCGTCGATCAGACACTGAACACCGCGCTGTGCGGCAATGCGCCGGGTGCGGTGATTCCGTGCGCGGATTACCTCGGTTATGGCGACATCACCCAGGACGTGCTCGACTACATCATGTTCACCACCCGCGACAAGGGCGGCAACGAACAGAAAAGCTTCACCGCCAACCTCAGCGGACAGCTGTTCGAACTGCCCGCGGGGTGGGTCGGCCTGGCCACCGGTGTGGAAGTCCGCAAGGAGCGCGGCTGGCGCGATCCTGATCCGCTGACCGTGCTCGGCATCGCCAACACCAATCAACAGGATCCGATCTTGGGCGAATACACCGCCAAGGAAGTGTTCGCCGAGATCGCGGTGCCGCTGCTGCAAGGCAAGGCACTGGCGGAATCCCTGGACTTGAACGCGGCGGTCCGCTATTCGGACTACGACCTGTTCGGCGCCGATACGAATTACAAGATCGGCATCGATTGGCAGATCGTGCCCGCGCTCAAGCTGCGCGCCAACTACGCCACGGCGTTCCGGATTCCCAACGTTCCGGAACTCTTTGGCGGCGTGTCCGAAGGCAATCTGACGACGACCGATCCCTGCAGCGGCTGGAGCGATACGTCGCCCTCGTCGGTCATCTACCAGAATTGCCAGGCCTCGGGCGTGCCCGTGGGGTACGAGCAGCTCGGCAATACCGTGCTGACCACCGTTGGTGGCAACGATGAGCTGCAACCGGAGGATGCGAGAACGGTGACGGTCGGCCTGGTGTGGACGCCGGCCTTCGTCGATGACCTGACGGTGACGCTGGACTATTTCAACATCAGGATCGAGGACGCGATCCAGCGCGTCGACGGCTCCACCAAGCTTGCGGCCTGCTACAACTCGCCCGGATTGAGTCATCCCTTCTGCAGCGGCCAGTTCACACGCAACCCGCTGACTGGCGAGATCGATTTCCTGCTCTCGCAGCCGCAGAATCTCGCGACCGAAAATGTGTCTGGCGTCGATCTCGGCGTGCTGTACCAGTTCGTGGTCGACGATTGGAACGCCGCGCTGAGCTGGGACGTCTCCTATCTCGACCGATACGACGTGCGCCCGTACCAGGGAGCGGATGAAATCCGCTATGCCGGCAAGATTACCGGTGGACGCGGCAGCTACACCCGCTGGCGCTCGTTCGCCTCGCTGACGCTGGCGCATGGCCCGTGGTCGGGTTCGTACAGCGCGCAGTACATCGGCCGTGCGGAAGACATCAACGCCTTGCCCGGTGACATCGGCGATCACGCCCCGAGCGTCACCTATCACAACCTTCAGGCGAAGTACGCGTTCAACGCATCCTTCGATGTCGCGGTCGGCATCGACAATCTCTTCGACAAGAAGGCGCCCTTCATCCAGAGCTGGACGGATGCCAATACCGACACGATGACCTACGACCTGCTGGGACGACGCTGGAACCTCAAGGCAACCTATCGCTGGTGATCTTGCTGGTGATCTTGCTGGTGATCTTGCTGGTGATCTTGCTGGTGATCTTGCTGGTGATCTTGCTGGTGATCGAGGGTGCGATTCCGTCGATGACTCCGACGGAATCGCACGCCGGCCCAACCGTCCATGTCTAGGCAGGTACTGAAATGAAACCCGCATTCTGGGCGCGCCGCGCCCACAAATGGATCGCTCTGGCGATCGGTGTGCAGGCGCTGCTGTGGATGGCGAGCGGCTTGTACATGACTTCCATCTCGATCGACATCATCCATGGCGATCATCTCGCGCATGCCAAATCCAAACCGTTGGCTCCTGTCGTGTCATTGGTCGATTCGGACGCACTCAAGGAGCGGTATCCGGGGCTGACGTCGTTCCGGCTCAAGCGGCTGCACGAGCGCGAGGTCTACGAACTGCATCAGGACAAGACGATCACGCTGGTCGATGCGCGAACCGGACAGCAACTGAGCCCGCTTGATGAAGCGGCGGCACGGCAACTGGCGCAAGTGCTGTATCGGGGCAAGGCGCCGATCGAGACGGTCCAACTCGTCAGGAAAGCACCGCAGGAAGTCGCGACACGGCCGGTCCCGATGTGGCGTGTCGCGTTCGCCGACCGCAACGAAACCACGCTCTACCTCTCGCCGCAAACCGGGGAACTGCTCGCCAAACGGCATGACCTGTGGCGCTGGTTCGACTTCCTCTGGATGTTTCACATCATGGATTACGAGCAGCGGACCGACGTCAACAACGCACTGCTGCGGTTCGCGGCCGCGCTCGGCTTCGTGTTCGCATCGAGCGGGCTCTGGCTCCTGCTGTACAGCTTCAACCGGAGGCGCGCCGCATGACGCCGTGGATCCGCAGGCTGCACAAATGGGTCGGACTGATCATCGCGCTGCAGTTCGTCATCTGGATGGGCAGTGGTCTGGTGATGAGTCTGCTCGATCACGACACCGTCGAGGGGCATCACCACCGGGCCGAGCATGCGCACAAAGCCCCTGCCTGGCCAGACGACACCGTGGCGCTGGAGAAAATCCTGGCACAGGCCAAACGCCCGGTGCAGATGATTGATGCAACATGGCTGCAGGGAAGGCCGGTCTATCGCCTGACGTACAAGACAACGGCCTGGCTCGTCGATGCGAGGAGCGGACAACCCGTGCGGATCGATGCCGCGCTGGCCGCCGGAATCGCCGCGGCGGATTATCGCGGGGATGGTCGGCCCGATCGCCCGGAATGGCTCGATGCCGCTCCGCTGGAAGCACGCGGGCATCCGGGGGCGATCTGGCGCGTGCACTTCGACGACGAGGACAACACCACGCTCTATGTCTCCGCGCAGGACGGACAGATCCTGGAACGCCGCAACGACACCTGGCGTTTGTTCGACGTGGTCTGGATGCTCCACATCATGGATTACACGGGGCGCCAGAATTTCAACAATCCGCTGGTGATCATGGCCGCATCCGGCGGTCTGTGGATCGCGCTCTCCGGCCTCTGGCTATTGGTGACGAGCCTGCGTCTGAGCGAATTCGTTCCCGCGCGATGGCGTCCGGCGCGGAAATTGACGGTCTTCGACGGCGGCGGCGCGAAGTTGCGTTCGATCGAGTCGCGCGCCGGCGACACCGTCTTCGTGGCGATGGCCAGGAACGGATTGCAGCTGCCCTCCAACTGCGGAGGCGGCCAGAACTGTGGCCTGTGCGAAGTGCGCGTTCGTGGAACGGCGCCGGTGCCCACGAGTGCGGATCGCAGCCACATGACCGACAGTCGGTTGCGATTGGGATACCGTCTCGCCTGTAACCTGCCGGTGAGCGAAGACCTCGAGATCGAAGCTTCAGCCGGTGCCGATCTCTGGATCGAGCGCGTCGCGGAAGTGATCAAGGTGACCGCGGTGACGCCGTTCCTGCGCGAGATCGTCCTGATGCCGCAGGCGGCTCTCGGCACCGAATTCCGTCCCGGCGCCTATCTGCAAATGCATGTGCCGGGCTACGAGCTGTTGCGTCACGATATCGGGCACCCGGAGCATCATCGCGAAGACTGGAAGACGATGGAGTTGCCGGACAAGCTGGTGAACAAGATGCCGGTGCGGCGCTCGTACTCCCTGGCGCTTCCGATCGAAGAGGCAGACGGAAATCTGACATTGCTGGCGCGCTTCAGCCCGGGGCGTCCCTCAGGGAAGCGACATCCCGTCGGCAAGGGCTCCACTTATCTCTACTCCCTGAGGCCGGGTGACATCGTCCGTTTCAGCGGACCATTCGGCGATTTTGCCCTGAAGCCCGGCGGGAACGAAAAAATCTTCATCGGCGGTGGAGCGGGGATGGCGCCCTTGCGCGCGATGCTGCATTCCCGGCTTGCGCAGGGAGCGGAAGAGCGCATCCACTTCTGGTACGGCGCGAGAAATCTCCGCGAAGCGCCTTATGTCGACGAAATGGCCGGAATCGCCGCCAAGCATCCGAATTTCAGCTGGCATCTGGTGTTGTCGGAAGACATCGAACAGGGCGCCGGCCTGCTTCAGGGCTGGGTGCATGACGCCGTGCACGACGGCCTGTTGCGCGATCATCCCGGCCTTTCCGCCTGCGAGTTCTATCTTTGCGGCCCTCCCGCCATGTTGGCGGCAACGCGCAAGTTGTTGCGCGAACTTGGCGTCGCAGAGGAGCAGGTCGCCTTCGACGATTTCAAGATTTGAGCACAGGCGTGGCGATGCGCGATCCTGATGCGGAAATCGGTCGTCACCGGTGATGGAATCGTAGCGACTTTGCGCGGAATGGCACCGCCCCTCTCCTGCATGCGGAGGAGAGGGGCGTTCTCAATCCAGAGGGCGCGCCTACATTCCTTTGCCGGCGGCGAACTCGGCCACGCTCAAACGGCCGTCCTTGTCGGTGTCCAACATGTCGAAGTGCGGGCCAAGCTTGTGCTTCGCCAGCTCCGCCTTGGACAAGCTGCCGTCCTTGTTGGAATCCAATGCGGTGAATTCACTGGATTTGATGGCCTGACCGGCCTTCTCGGTCTTGGGTGGATGCGGGCCGTCATGCGCGTGGGCAACGGCGATGGCGACGAGCAGGGAAAGCGCGAGCAGAAAGAGTGAGGAAGTGCGATTCATGAAAACTCTCCAAAGAGTCGAGGGATTGGCAGATCGAACACTCGAAAGTTCAATGTTCGTGGCCGTCGTGATCAGCCGGTTCGGATCGCGGCACGGAATCGGTGGCCTGCTTCTCCGGTGGCATGGCGTGTTCGTGCGATTTGCCTTCCATCGGCATGGATGCGTCGTTGGCGTCGGGAGCCATTGCATCGTGGGCGTGGCTCCCGGCTTCGCCGTCCTTATGCGAATGCCCGCCGGTTTCGCCGCCGCCGTGTTCGTGGCCGCCGCTGCTCGCCACGAGCGCTTCGTATTCGGCCTGATCGAGCTTCGGCAATGTCTGCAGGAACGCGGCCATGTTCCAGATGTACTCGTCGTCCATGCTCTTACCCCAGGCCGGCATGCCGCTGGCCTTGATGCCGTGCTTGATGGCCCAGAAGGCCTTGGCCGGCGCAACGGCGTGTTGCGAGAAGTCGGGCGGGGGCGGGTACAGGCCCTTGCTCAGTTCCGTTTGCTCCGCGCCGGGAGAAAGATGACAACCGGCGCACATGGCGGCGTAGTTCCCGGCGCCCTGGCGAACGCGAACGGGGCTGGTGATGTCCGAAGGAACCTGCAATGCGTTCGCACGTTTGGCGATCGAGCGCTCGCGGGCAAGGCTCAGGAGCGTATAGACCGGCCGTGTGTGCGGTTCATCCGCGGCGACGTTGTAGGCGCCGGAATAAACGATAGCGGCGCCGCCGGCAGCGGCCACGACGGCGAGCACGCCGATCGTGAGAACGGCGATGGTGATCGTTTTCATGAGAGCCTCCTCAGAACCAGGTGCGAAGGCCGATGACGACACGGGTGTCGTCGACGTCTTCGAATTCTTCGCGGCGCAGGTCGGCCGTGTTCCCGAACGCACGCTCGTAGACCACGCCGATGTACGGCGCGAACTTGCGCGTGAATTCGTAGCGCAGCCGCAGGCCCGCCTCGGCGGTGCTCAAGCCGGAGCCGATGCCGCGCGCGGAGTCGTTCTTGCCGAACAGGTTGACTTCGACCAGCGGTTGCAGGATCAGGCGGTTGGTGAGGAGCAGTTCGTACTCGGCCTCGAAACGGGCTGCGGTCTGTCCGTGCTCGCCGACGTAGGCGGTGGCTTCGACTTCGAACTTCTGCGGCGCCAATCCCTGCACGCCGATGGCGGCGAAGGTTTGCGAATCGCCGGGCTTGAAATCCTGGCGAACGCCAGCGACCAGATCCCACCAGGCGGAGATGCTGCGGCCATAGAGCAGCTCCAGATCCGCTGCTTCGGTGCGGCCGTCGCTGCGTTCGCCTTCGCTGCGCAGCCAGAGGCGATCGAGGTCGGTGCCGATCCAGCCCTGGCCTTCCCAGGCGAATGCGGTGCCTGGATCCGCATCGGAGACTTCGAGGCGATTGATCAGGAAATAGCGCTGGATCGCATTATCGAGCATGTCGTGGCGATGCGATGGCGCGATCGCGGCGGCACGGTCCGCATCGGTGACGGGCGGGATTGGCGTGCGCGGCTGAGTTGGCGCGGCTGGCGTCGTCGATGTCTTGTGCTGCATGCCGGCGTGATCCATCGCCGGCCTCGAAGGGGCGTCCTTGGGCATCGTGCCCATGTCGTGGCCCATCTTCGAGTGATCCATCTCTTGCGCTGGTGATGCAGCCGGCTTCTCTGTTCCATGGCCGGCATGGCTTTCATTTGTCGCCGGCTTGGTTTTTTTCTTCTGAGTGGTTTGTTTTCCGGGTTGCTGGGTCGAAGCCGGTTGCATCGGCATCTGCATCTTGGAGTGATCCATTTCCTGCGCCGCCGCCGTGACGGGAAGCAGCGGGAGCAGCGCGAGAGTCAACAAGCTTGCGCGAAGGAATGCGGAGGCGTTCATGCGCTGGCCTCCTCGACGCGAACGGCGCGCATCATTCCCGCTTCCATGTGATAGAGCAGGTGACAGTGATAGGCCCAGCTGCCCAAGGCGTCGGCGCGCACGCGATAGCTGCGTTTGCTGCCCGGCGGCATGTCGACGGTGTGCTTGCGCACCAGGAAGTTGCCCTTGTCGTCCTCGACGTCGCTCCACATTCCGTGCAGGTGGATCGGATGCGTCATCATCGTGTCGTTGACCAGCACGATGCGCACGCGTTCTCCATAGTTGAGGCGGAGCGGTGCCACTTGCGAGAACTTCTGGCCGTTGAAGCCCCAGGAAAATTTTTCCATGTGGCCGGTGAGATGCAGTTCGATCTCGCGGCCGGGATCGCGGCCGTCGGGATCGTCGAAAGTGCTCTTGAGCATCGCGTAGGTGAGCGCGGTGCGGCCGGTGTCGCGCAGGCCGTTGCCGGGATCGTCGAGACGCGAGGTTGGCGTCATCGCCTGATTGTCGATCAATGGATTGCGCGTCTCGCTCGCCGGATGCGATTGCATGCCGGTGCCGTGATTCATGTTGTCCATCGCGCTTCCTTGCATGGCGCTCATGTCGTGGCCCGCATGTGGATCGGAAGCGGGTTGCTGCGCGGATGCCTTCCCATCATCCTGTGCGCCGTGCTGCATCCCCGCCATGCCCATGTTGGCGCCGCAGCTGCCTTCCATGCCCTTGCCGCCGGACATGTCCATGCCGCCCATGCCATTGTGATCCATGCCCATGTCGGCCATGGTCAGGATCGGACGCGGATCCACCGCCGGCACCGGCGCGCGTAATCCCTCGCGTACCGCCAGTGTGCCGCTGACGTAGCCGGTGCGGCCGGAATCCTGCGCGAAGATCGTGAAGGCGTCCTGGCCGCTCGGCTCGACGATGACGTCGTAGGTTTCGGCCACGGCGATGCGGAATTCATCCACCGTCACCGGATGCACGTATTGCCCGTCGGCGGCGACGACCGTCATCTTCAAGCCGGGAATGCGCACGTCGAAATAGGTCATCGCCGAGCCGTTGATGAAGCGCAGTCGCACCTTCTCGCCGGAACGGAACAAGGCGGTCCAGTTGCCCAGCGCCGTGGTGCCGTTCATGAGGTAGGTGTAGGTGTTCGCGTTGACGTCGGACAGGTCGGTCGGCGTCATCCGCATCTGCCCCCACATCTTGCGGTCCTCGACCGTGGCGGCGAAGCCGCTCTTCTTCACGTCGCGGAAGAAATCACCAACCGTGCGTTTGTAGTAGTTGTCATGGCCCGGCATCTTCTTCAGCCGCGAGAACAGCGAAGCCGGATCCAGATCGGTCCAGTCGGACAGCATCACCACGTAATCGCGGTCGTAGCTGAAAGGTTCGGGTTCGATCGGATCGATCACCAGCGGGCCGTACAGGCCGGCCTGTTCCTGGAACGCGGAATGGCTGTGATACCAGTAGGTGCCGCCCTGGCGGACCGCGAAACGGTAGTGGAAGGTTTCACCACGGCGAATGCCGTCGAAACTCAGTCCCGGCACGCCGTCCATGTTGGCCGGCAGCACGATGCCGTGCCAATGGATCGAGGTGTCGCTGCCGTGTATCGAACCGGCGGGCAGCGCGTTGGACACGCGCAGATTGACCGTGGTGCCTTCGTGCCAGCGCAGCAGCGGTGCCGGGATTGAACCGTTGACGGTGATGGCCGGGCGCGTGCGGCCGGTGAAATTCATCGGCGTCTCGCCGATGCTGAGGTCGAACTCGGTGCCGGAAAGCACGTTGGCATTGCCCGGGCCTTTCAAGGCCCAGCTCGATCTGGGCCACAGGCCGAGGCCGGCGATGGCGCCGCCGGCGGCCAGGCCCTGCACGAAGCGGCGCCGCGACAGATGGCGCGGGCCGCCGATGCCGAAGGAATCAGATGACATGGAAACTCCACATGCGTCGAAAGATTGCCCGGAGTGCGGGCGTTCACGCCGGGCCGCCGACTTCTCTCGATACGAGGAGTCAGGACACGACGAACGGGCGCTCGAGGCGCCGTCGGGACGCTTAGCCGATGGGAGGTCGGATCAGATGTGGCAACGCGGGCGAGGGATGCCCGAGGGCCATGAATCGGGTGCTCAGATCGTGCGGGATGGCGAGCGATGTTTGCACGGCGACGGGAACGGCCGTGGCGCACGCGTGCACGCATGCGCAATCGCAACGCTGCTTGCAGCAGTCAGGAACGGGAGGATCGTCGCCTTGTTCCGGTGATGTCGCCGCCATCGGCGCATCAGTCTCTTGTTTGGCGGCGGCCATGTGATCGCCGTGACTGGCGCAGTGCGAAGCCATCGGTGCATCAGCGCTGGGCGTCGCGGATGCCGTCCGCGACGGCATCGAATCCGACAAGTGCATGTGCGCCGACGCGAACGCCGATGTGGCCCCGTTCAGAACGAGGATCGAGATCAGCACGATGCGCAGCAGGAATGCCGGGAAGGACATGGGCATAAGCGTAGCGCACCGGCCTGTGCGCCAGGTATATGTCCTGTGAATCACCGCTGCGGATTGCGACCATGGAGTCATGGACCAAGGTCGAGACTCCGGTGCGATGTCGCCAGGCTCAAGTGCTCTCGGCTTGCTTCCATTCCCTGGGCGAATGTCCGATCTGCGCCTTGAACGCCCGCGACAAGGCGGCTTCGCTGCCATAGCCGACCTCGTCCGCGACGAGCTTGAGTGGACGCCCGCCCCGCAAGGCCTGCTGAGCCAGTCCGATGCGCCACTTCTGCAGATAGCTGCCCGGCGTGCAGCCCACCGTGTCCCGGAACGTATTGGCGAACACGCTGCGCGACATGCCGGCGCGATCGGCGAGCGTGTGCAGCGACCAGTCCTCGGCGGGCTGTTCGTGCATCGCCACCAGTGCGTGGCGCAATCGCGGGTGTGCCAATCCGGCGAGCATGCCGACCTGGGCGCGTCCGCTTTCCATCAGCTGTCGCAGGATCTGGATGAGGACGATCTCGAACAGACGATTGAGCAAGGCCTGCCGCCCGCAACGATGCAGGGAGGCTTCCTCGAACAGCAGCGCCAGCACGTTCTCCGCGCCCTCGATTTCCTGCAGCGGCAGGCAGACGACATCCGGCAGGGCGGCCGTGATCGGATTCGCGGCGCCGCCTTCGAAACGCAAATAAGCGCAGGCAAAGTCGGCGCCATGCGTCGCGTCGGTGATGAAGCTGTGCGGCAGCGGCCGTGGGTAGAGCAGCAGGCTGGGAGTATCGATGTGCAGATCGTCGGCGCCGCGGTGGCGGACATCGGCCGTTCCACTGCGGATCAGGTGCAACTGGCCGCTGTCGTCCGTGGGGTCGAGCGTGTTGACCCCGCAGAGCACGCCGGTGTGGAAAACCCGGGCGCTGACGGAAAAGCGTTCCAGCAGGGTTTCGAGGCGGTCGACCATGGTCGATACTCCAAATCAAGTTTTTGAGATTTTATGTTGCTTTTAGTTTCAAAGAAAGGTGCAAAGTACACCTCGCCGGCGCAATACGGCGCCTCCCACCCCTCTCAAAGGAACTCAGCCATGTCCCTCGAAAAGATCCTCTACACCGCCCAGGCCAACGTCACCGGTGGTCGCGATGGCCGCGCGGTCAGCTCCGACCGCGCCCTGGACGTCCAGCTTTCCACGCCGCGCGAACTGGGCGGCGCGGGCGGTCCCGGCACCAACCCGGAACAGCTGTTCGCCGCTGGCTACTCGGCTTGCTTCCTCAGCGCCCTGAAGCTCGTGGCCCGTCAGGCCAAGGTGGCCTTGCCGGAGACGACCAGCATCACCGGTAGCGTAGGCATCGGCCCCATCCAGCATGGTTTTGGTCTCCAGGCTGAACTGCGCATCTCCGCTCCAGGCCTGCCACGCGAGCAGGTGCAGGCGCTGGTCGAGCAGGCGCACCAGGTCTGCCCGTACTCCAACGCCACTCGCGGAAACATCGACGTTTCGCTGGTCGTCGCCGACTGACTTCTTCCCCCTCACGAATATCCGGAGAGAAACCGCCATGAACGAATCCACTCGTCCCGCCGTCGCCAAGACGTCGAGCACCATCACCACGCAAGACGGCGTGCAGCTCTACTACAAGGACTGGGGCAGCGGGCGCCCCGTCGTCTTCAGCCACGGCTGGCCGCTCAGCTCGGACAACTGGGAAGCGCAGATGCTGTTCCTCGCTTCGCAGGGCTATCGCGTCATCGCCCACGATCGCCGTGGCCATGGCCGCTCCAGCCAGCCGTGGGACGGTAACGACATGGATCACTACGCCGACGATCTGGCCGCGGTGATCGAAGCCCTGGATCTGAAGGATGCCGTCCTGGTCGGTTTCTCGACGGGCGGTGGCGAAGTGGCGCGCTACATCGGTCGCCACGGCACGAAACGCGTCAGCAAGGCCGTGCTGGTCAGTTCGGTGCCGCCGCTGATGTTGAAGACGCCGGCGAACCCGGGCGGCTTGCCGATCGAAGTGTTCGATGGTCTGCGCAAGAGTTCGATCGACAACCGCTCGCAGTTGTACCTGGACCTGGCATCCGGCCCGTTCTTCGGCTTCAACCGTCCAGGTGCCAAGCCTTCGCAAGGCCTGATCAACTCGTTCTGGATGCAGGGCATGATGGGCGGGCACAAGAACACCTACGATTCGATCGCCGCGTTCTCCGCCACCGACTTCACCGAGGACCTGAAGCGCTTCGACGTGCCGACGCTGGTCATCCACGGCGATGACGACCAGGTCGTGCCGATCGATGCCGCCGGCAAGGCCTCGGCGAAGCTGGTGAAGGACGCCAAGCTCATCGTCTATCCGGGTGCGCCGCACGGCATCACCGACACTCACAAGGATCGCTTGAACAACGATCTGCTCGACTTCATCAAGGCGTGACGGACCTGGCGGCCATGGTTTTCCCAGCCGTGGCCGCTTTTTGAGGCATTGTCCGGCGGGCGCCGGAGGAAAAACGGCCCCGCCCCCTGTAGGAAAAACCCGACACGCCGAAGCGGTGATCACCGATGGGCAGGAGCCGGCGGGTCCGGCAATCTATTCCTGCCAGCAACGACATGCGATACCCCATTCCCCTGGTCAACTCGCATCGCCGGGCGCCGTACGGAAGCGGCGCTGCTGGCGGCTTTGATGACAAGCCGGCGACAAATCGCCGGCTTTTCTGCTTCTGGTGCACGGCCGGCACAAATGCCCGGCTTTCCGCTAGCCTAGCCGCGAGCGACGACAGGCTGGCGACGTGCGGATCATCGACAACACCTACGGTTCGAACGAGCACGGCCTGATCTGGGGCTATCGCTTCGCGCCCGGACAGCCGGCGCAGCCGATCAGCACCGACGCCGTGCCGGAATTCCTGGCGGCGCAAGGCGAGCAGGCCCGCGGCGAATTCCTCTGGCTGCATTTCTCGCTCTCGAACCAGGCGTCGGAACGCTACATGCACCGCGGATTGTCGCTGCCGGAGGCGTTCTTCGAATCCCTGCGCAGCGAAGTCGGTTCCACCCGATTGGAACTGGACGCGGGATCGCTGGTGGCCGTGATCCACGACGTGCTCTTCGATTCCACCTTCGACGCTTCGGAAGTCGGCACCACCAGCCTCTGCATCCAGCCGCGTCTGCTGGTAAGCGCGCGTCTGCGGCCGTTGCGTTCGGTCGATCAGCTGCGCGCGTCCGTGCGTGCCGGCCATGCGTTCCGCTCGCCGGTGGAACTGCTGGCGCATCTGCTGCGCGATCAGGCCGACGTACTCGGCGACATCCTGCGCAAGTCCACGCGCCGGGTCGATGGCATCGAGGACAAGCTGCTGGCCAACCGCATTTCCTCCGACCGCAAGGAGCTCAGCGCCCTGCGGCGCTCGCTGGTGCGGCTGCAGCGCCTGCTGGCGCCGGAGCCGACGGCATTGTTCCGATTGCTCAGCCGGCCGCCGGAATGGATCAGCCGTGATGACGTGCAGGACCTGCAGCAGGCCGCCGAGGAATTCTCCACCGCGATCGGTGATTCGGTGGCATTGGTCGAACGCGTCAAGCTGATCCAGGAAGAACTCGCCGCGCTCGTCAACGAACAGACCGGCCGCAGCCTGTTCGTACTGACGGTCGTCACGGTGATGGCGCTTCCGATCAATCTGATCGCGGGCCTGTTCGGCATGAACGTGGGTGGCATTCCGTTGTCCGAGAATGGTCACGGATTCCTGGCGATCGTCATTTGCCTGATCCTGTTGACCCTGCTGCTGGCCTATTTCGCATTCGGCAGGCGCAAGGACTGATTCCGATGCCGTGAAGCGTTAGAGTAGGCCGACCGCGGGTTCCGGCGCTCGACACAGGCATGTCCGAATTCACAGTCCATCCGTTGCTGAAGACGCCCACCGTCGGGGTGATGGATGTGTGCTGCCGTGGCGAATGCCGGCACAAGAGCGCGGAGGAGTGCGCGAGTTCGACCTATCTGGTGTTTCCCTATCGCGGCGTCTACGTGCGCCATGTGGGCAGTGCGGAAGTGGTGGCCGAGGCCAGCCAGGTGCTGTTCTTCAATGCCGGTGAGGGGTATCAGGTCAGTCATCCCATCGAGGGCGGCGATGCCTGCCTCTCGGTGTCCGTCGACCAAGGCCTCCTGCGCGAACTGGCGCCGAAAGAGCTGCTGCATGGCGGCGAGGATCTGGCGTTCCGGCATCAACGCCTGCGCATCGATCCGCGCGCGCAGGCGCTCGTGGCGATGCTGCGGCACAGCCTGCGGCAGAACGTCGCCGAGCGGCTAGAAGCCGAAAGCCTGGCGCTGACTCTCGTGCAGCGTTCGCTGGGACCGCGCACCACGCATGTCGCAGGCGCCAACGTCGGCAAGCAGCGCCTCGTCGACCGGGCCAAGCTGGTGCTGACCAGCGATCTGTCGCGGCGCTGGACCCTGGCCGACATCGCCGCCGAAGTCGGCGTGTCACCGGTCTATCTCACCCAGGTGTTCCAGCAAGTGGAAGGTTTGCCGCTGTACCGCTACCAGCTGCGCCTGCGGCTCGCCCGCTCACTTGACCTGCTAGGCCAATACGACGACCTGAGCGCGCTCAGCCACGAACTCGGTTTCTCCAGTCACAGCCATTTCAGCGCCGCTTTCCAGCAGACCTACGGCCGTTCGCCCTCCGAATTCCGCCAGTCTGCGCTGCATCGCTGAAAAACAGGGGAGCCGTCATTCCCGCATTCGTGGGAATGATGAAGATCGAACACGCCTGAATTAGGCGTGTCTCGGCCGATTCTGGCAAGTCGCTCCGGCAAATCGCTAAAGATTCTGACAGCGGGGTCCGCACCCCCCGTGGCCTACTGATCACGCCCGGATTTCGGGCGCTCATCGGAGAGTGTCATGGCGGAAAAGACTTGCGCCGCGTGCGATTACCCCCTGGACGAGACTGCCATCCAGGTGAAGATCGGCGGCAAGACCGTGGAAGTGTGCTGCGAGGAATGCGCGCAGAAACTGAAGGAAGCCTCCGACGCCGCGACGGCGCCGAGGAAGGGCTGATCATGGACGGGACGACCTACTCGGCCATCCGCCGCAGCGTCGAGACGCCATCGGGACGGATCAGCTATCTCGAACAAGGTGCCGGACCGGTCGCGTTGTTCGTCCATGGCGTGTTGTTGAACAGCCACCTCTGGCGCCACCAGCTCGCGCACCTGTCGGACATCCGGCGCTGTATCGCCGTGGACCTGCTGGCCCACGGCGATACGGAGATCACGCCGGATCAGGACGTCTCGGTGACGGCGAACGCGAACATGCTCAATGAGTTCCTCGACGCCTTGAACATCGAGCAGGTGGACCTGGTCGGCAACGACAGCGGTGGCGGGATCGCACAGATCTTCGCCGCGCTGCATCCGCAGCGGGTCCGCAGCTTCACCTTGACCAATTGCGACACGCACGACAACTGGCCGCCGGAAGCGTTCAAGCCGTTTCTGGCGATGGCGGCGGCGGGCGGTCTGCGGGGCGCGCTCGAAGGCATGCTGGCCGACACATCTGTCTATCGTTCGCCGCAGGCATTGGGGCCTGCATACGAACGGCCGGAACTGCTGAGCGACGCCAGCATCGAGACCTATCTGCGGCCGCTGGTCCGGACCGAGCAGCGCACGCGTGATTTCCAGCGGTTTCTCGGCGCCTTCGACAACAGCCACACGGTTGCCGTCGAAGAGAAGTTGAAAGCGTTGCAGGCGCCGACGCTGATCGCGTGGGGCACCGACGATATCTATTTCGATATCGAATGGTCGCGCTGGCTGGCTGACACGATTCCCGGTACTCGGGAGCGCATGGAATTCGAAGGCGCCAGAATCTTCTTCCCCGAAGAGCGCTGGCCGGAATTCAACCAGGCGTTGCGCGCGCACTGGCACGCAAGCTCGTAACTCGACACACGTCGTCACGTAATACGACGGCTGCCGCAGAAACGGTGCGGCAGCCGTCGATTGCGATTACTCCCGGATCTCAGAGCAGCGGATCAAGCACATCCTGTGCTGGATCGACGCGGGCGGCGAATCACGCATCCCCATCATTGGAAGAAACACATGCATCGTAGACATTTCATCAAGATGACGGTCGGCGCGCTCGCGGCGGGCACGATGGCGGGCTGCTTGAGCCGTGGCGGCCTGAGCGCGACCACTGTCGCGGAAAGCGAAACCCTGGATGCGGCCGCCTTCCACGCCGCGCGACGCTTCGTGAAGACGTCCTTCGGCAACATCGCCTACGTCGAGCGCGGCACCGGATCGGCGGCGTTGTTTCTGCACGGATTCCCACTCAACAGTTTCCAGTGGCGCGGTGCGCTCGAACGACTGTCGCCGTACCGCCGCTGTATCGCTCCGGATTTCATGGGAATGGGATACACGGAGGTCGCCGAGGGGCAAGGCGTCGGCCCCGACGAACAGGTCGCGATGCTCGTGTCGCTGTTGGATACGCTGGGAATCACGAGTGTCGATCTGGTCGCCAACGACAGCGGCGGTGCGGTGGCGCAGCTGTTCGTGGTCCGGCATCCGCAACGCGTGCGCACGATGCTGTTGACCAACTGCGACGTCGAAACCGACAACCCGCCGCCGGCGTTGCTGCCGGTGATCGAACTGGCCAAGCAGGGCAAGTTCGTGGACCAATGGCTGGCGCCATGGCGCGATGACAAAGTGCTGGCGCGTTCCTCGCAAGGCATCGGCGGGATGTGCTACGCCGATCCATCGCAACCGACGGACGAAGCGATCGACACCTACTTCACGCCACTGCTGGCCAGTGCACGCAGCAAGGCGCTCGCGCATGCGTATGCGATTGGCCTCGAACGCAATGCACTGCTTGGCCTGGAGGCCAAGCTCAAGCGCAGTGCCGTGCCGACCCGCGTCGTCTGGGGCATGAGCGATACGATCTTCTCGCCGGATAGTCCGGCTTATCTGGATCGCGTGCTTGGCAACTCCCGAGGCGTCAGGCGGCTGGAGGACAGCAAGCTGTTCTGGCCGGAAGAGCGTCCGGATGTGATCGCCGAAGAGGCGCGGCTGCTGTGGAATGCCTGGGTGCCGCAGAACGTCGCCTGAGGTGGATCTCAGGCCTTCACGCGGGCGAATTCGCAGGTCCAGTTGGTTTCCCATGCCTTGCCGTCGATGGAAAACGCCTGTTCCCAATGCGCATCATCGGGCCCAAGGCGTTTCCAGCGAAAACGGACCTTGACCGGTCTGCCTTCGTCGGTGTCATCGCCGTAAAACTCGCCGTGATCGCCGTCGAAGCCACCCACCACCGGCGGAAACAATTCACCAGTGATGCTGTTGATCCAGTACAGCGACCACTGCCGTTTCTTCGGGTTGAAGATGCGCACGGTCATGCCCGACCAACCCTTGGTGGCGAAATTGACCTCATCGATGTTGACGCCACCACCCATGCGGTTTTCGCAACGAAGAGCGCCGGGAAAGACATCCCAATCGTCGCTGCCGATCCAGCGCTGCTTCAGGCGCCGGTTGGTGCCGTGCCAGTGGCCGACGAAGAAATCGAAATCGTGGACGCCGCCGGTTGGAATCACGAGATTCGAGGCGGTCTGGCCATGCGTCGATGCTTGCTTGTCGGAGGCGGCTGCGAGGCCTGCGATCGGCAGCAGGCTGGCGGCACTCGCGCCTGTGATGGCATCGATCATGAGCTTTCGGCGCGAAGTGGAAACGGGACAGGTCATCGGGCATTTCTCGATTGGACTGAAGTTGTCATCAAGAGCGGATGTCGTGATGTGCTGTGACGCAGACAGTTGGCTCACGGAACTCGTTGGAAGTCGGAAATCCAGTTCGTCTCCCACGTCTTGCCGCCATCATCGGAGAACGCCTGCTCCCAGCGCGCCGAATTGGCCGTGACGCGCGACCAGATGACGCGCATGCGAATCGGTTTTCCCTTCAGCGTGTCGTTCGCATGAAAGGTGCCGATCCCGTCTTTGAAACGGCCTTTGATCGCGGGATCGAGATTGCCGAACGGATTGCGCCCATCGAGCCACCAGCTGGCCCATTGCCCGGTCTTCGGGTCGTAGGCGCGAAAACCGATGCCGCGATAAGCGCCGCCCGGCACATTGAACAGGTTGTCGCCGACGTTGGCCCGGCCATCCATCAGCTTGCGCATGCTGAGCGTGCCGTCGAACTCGATCCATTCGTCACTGCCGGCCAGGCGTTCCTTCAGTTTGCGGTGATGCACTTTCCAGTCGCCGACGAGGAAGTCGAAGTCGTGCAGGCCGGACAGGTCGCCGGCTTCCGTGGGCGGTTTGGGCGTGTCCTGCGAGGCCCATGCCGGATATGCCGAGCCGGCGGCGACCAGCAGGCCGGTGAGCAGCGCGAAACGAATGGTCTTCATGCCATCCCCCTTTTCGGATGATGCGCGTAGGATGCCCCTCTAAAGATGCCATCTGATGTCATGTATTCGAACGAGGGCGAAACGTGCTGGCAAGCCGCCTCTTGTCGATCCTGATGCTGCTGCAGACGCGCGGCCGCATGAGCGCGCGCGAGCTGGCGGCGGAGTTCGAAGTGGCCGTGCGCACGATCCATCGCGATATCGATCAGCTCAGCGCGGCTGGCATTCCCGTCTATGCCGAACGCGGGCGCAGCGGCGGCTTCCGCTTGCGTGATGGCTATCGCACGCTGCTCACCGGCCTCAACCAGTCCGAGGCGGAGACGCTGTTTCTCGCCGGCCTGCCCGGTCCCGCCGCGCAACTGGGACTGGCGGACGCGTTGTCCACGGCGCGGCTGAAACTGCTGGCGGCGCTACCGCCGGAGATGCAGCTGAAGGCCGAACGCATCGCGGCGCGTTTTCATCTCGATGCGCAGTCGTGGTTCCACAGCGCCGATCAGCTGCCGTCGCTGCCGGTCATCGCGAGCGCGGTGTGGAACGAGCGCATGCTCAGGCTGCGCTATCGCCGTTCCGGCGAAACCGGGGCACATCCGCGCAAGCTGGCGCCGCTCGGGCTCGTGCTCAAGGGCGGTATCTGGTATCTCGTGGCGCGCAGCGGCAAATCCGTGCGCAGCTATCGCGCCACCAACATCCACGATGCCGAGATTTGTGACGAGACCTTCGTGCGGCCGCCGAACTTCGACCTGGTCGTGCATTGGGAGAAGGCGGTGCGCGAGTACGAGGCGGGCGTCTATCACGAACTCGCCGACGTGCGGCTGTCGCCGCAGGGCGTCTACATGCTCGAACTGCTCGGCCCCTATGTGATGCGCATGGCGGCGCAGACCGCGAGCAAGCCGGATCGCAACGGATGGGTGCGTTGCCAGCTGCCGCTCGAATCCTTCAGCTTCGGGATTCGCGAACTGATGCGGCTGGGCGAGGAGGTCGTGGTGCTCGGGCCGCCGGCCCTGCGCGCGCAACTGGTCGCGACGGCCGATCGGATCGCCCGGCTTCATCGCGACCGGCCTCCGAAGCATGGTAGGCCGGCGCGGCGAACGGATGCCATGGCTCGGTGACGCAAATCCGACATGAAAGACGGGCAGAATTGATCAGTTTCGGTCGATGGCAATGCCGGACGATGCATCCGGCGGGATAAGGAGACGAGCGATGTTGAAGAAAAGCGGTCTTGTGGTGGCGATGCTGTTCGCTTCCTTCGCTGCGATGGCGCAGCAGTCCTACGTCGAGATCGAGAAGCGATTGACGCCGGAACAGTTGCGCGAGGTGAACCTGGCCCCGGAGCAGTTGACGCTGCTCAATCGCATGTTGCGCGAAGCCGCTGAGAAAGACGCGAGCGTGCAGAAGCCCGTCGCGGAAGAAGTCCGGCAGCGGCAGGGCATGGGCGCCTCCTCGCTGATCGGCCTGGAGGACGGTCCCATCAAGAGCCGCCTGAAAGGCAGCGTGAGCGAGTGGGGCCCAGGCACCGTGTTCGAACTCGAGAATGGCCAGCGCTGGCAGGTGCTCAAGGGCAGCATGAAGCTGCACAAGCCGTTGCAGGCACCGGAGGTGGTGGTCGTGCCGGGCATCGCCGGGCGCTGGTTCCTGCAGGTCGACGAGGACGTGGCGAAGCCGCGCGTGTTCCGCATCGACTGAGTCGATCGACATCCGTTCGCCGATTCTGGCGGCAAGGCGGAACGAAGTATTTCCGAGTGCGCGGGCATGGATCATGTGCCGCGCATTGGCGCCTGCATCGATATTGCGCTGCCTGGATTGCAGGCGCGTGCGAATGAACTGAGACCTGTACCGCAGCGGCCGCGCGGCCCCGGGATTTACGTTTTGCTGCGGATCGGCTCCGTATAGTGCGCGATCGCTGTCGAGAAGGAGTCCGCGTGCGTCGTCGCGAAGTGGTGTTGGCGGGATTGTCGTTGCCCCTGACCGCGCTGGCCGGTGATTTGAAAACGGTTTCAGCGGTGCCGGCGAGCAGCAACGGTTTCAACGACGATACCGTCGCCGCGCAGGCGAAGGCATTGGCCGCGAGCGCCTATCGGCCGCCGGATCGGCGCCTGCCCGCAGCCCTGGAGAAGCTCGGCTACGACGCCTATCGCGATTTCCGCTATCGCCCGGCGCGCGCGTTGTGGCGCGAGCAGGGCCTGCCGTTCCAGGCGCAATTCTTTCATCGCGGGTTCCTGTTCAAGGAGCGCGTCGATATCTACATGGTGAATGGCGGCAAGGTGACGCCGTTCGCGTTCTCGACGGACCTGTTCGACTACGCGCCGCGACCCGCGTTGCGCGATGCCGACGTCGGCGATCTCGGCTTCGCCGGCTTCCGTCTGCATGCGCCTTTCAATCGGCCCGACTATTTTGATGAAGTCTGCGCCTTCCTTGGCGCCAGCTACTTCCGCGCGGTGGCGAAAGGCTTGAGCTACGGCCTCTCCGCGCGCGGATTGGCGCTGGGCACGGGCGAGCAGCCGGGGCCGGAGGAATTTCCCGTTTTCAAGGCGTTCTGGCTGGAGCAGCCGGCCGCGGGCGCGGATGCGATGGTGGTGCACGCATTGCTCGACAGCCCGAGCGCGGCGGCGGCGATGCGCTTCCGCATCACGCCGGGCGTGGAGACTGTGTTCGATGTGGATCTGCGGCTGTATCCGCGCGTTCCCCTCGCGAAAGCGGGCATCGCGCCGCTCACCAGCATGTTCGATTTCGATGCGAGCGATCGCCTCGGCATCGACGATTACCGCCCGGCAGTGCATGATTCTGATGGTCTCGCCCTGCTCAACGGCAGCGGCGAACAGGTTTGGCGCCAGCTGCAGAACCCGAGGGCGCTGCAGCACAGCGGCTTCCAGGATCGCGATCCGCGCGGCTTCGGACTGATGCAACGCAAACGCGATTACGCCGATTACATGGATGCCGAGGCGAATTATCAGAACCGGCCCGGTCTCTGGGTCGAGCCGGTGGGCGAGTGGGGTGAAGGCGAAGTGCATCTGGTGGAAATTCCGACGCCGAACGAATACAGCGACAACATCGTCGCCTTCTGGCGTCCGCGCGAACCGCTCGCCGCGGGCCGCGAGCATCGCTGGCGCTATCGCCTGCACTGGTGCCGCGATCATGCCTGGCAGCCGCAGCTGGCGCGCGTGGCCGGCACGCGCATCGGCCGTGCCGCGAAGGCGGGCGCGCGCCTGATCGTGATCGATCTGGCCGGCGGACGCCTGATGAACCTGCCGGAGGACGCGGAACCGCAGATCGAGGCGACGGCGTCGCACGGCACCGTGCGCAACGCGGTCGCGTATCGCCATCAGCGCGGATGGCGGCTCAGCTTCGAATTGCAGCCCGGCGAGGCGCGCGCGATCGAACTGCGCGCACGCCTGCTCGACAAGCAAGGCCCGTTGACGGAAACCTGGCTGTACCGGTGGCTGGCATGAGCGTGACGATGAGCACGCCGCTGCCGCCGCGGCAAGGCACACCGCCACCGCTGACTTTGCCGCCGGAAGCGCCGATGACGATGCCGGTGCAGACGCTGCGTGCCGGCCGCTTGCGCAATCGCGTGCTGCCGACCACGCCGAACGGCATGTTCTGGCGCCGCTTCGCGGTGATCGGCAGCGCAGTGTTGCTGACGTTGATCGCGGCCTATCAGATCTGGTGGCTGCTGCGCGGCGACGGCATCGATGTGCTGGAAGGCTCGCTGCTGGCGCTGTTCATCCTGCTGTTCGCCTGGATCGTGCAGTCCTTCGTCGGCGCGCTCGCGGGCTTCGTGCTGGTGATCTCGCGCAGGCGCGCGCGCCTGGGCCTGTCCGCGAAGGCACCATTGCCAACACTGGGTACGCGCACCGCGCTGCTGATGCCGACCTACAACGAAGACCCCGAGCGTTTGCTCGCGGGCCTGCAGGCGATCTACGAATCGGTGGCGGCCACGGGCCGGCTCGCGCATTTCGACTTCTTCGTGCTCAGCGATACGCGCAAGCCGGAGATCCAGGCGGCCGAGGCGGCCGCTTTTGACGCGCTGCGTGCCCGGCTTGGCGCGGACGCGCGCGTTTACTACCGTCTGCGCGAGAACAACCATGAGCGCAAGGCCGGCAACATCGCCGACTGGGTGCGGCGCTGGGGCGCGGCGTATCCGCATTTCCTCATTCTCGATGCCGACAGTCTGATGACCGGCGAGACCATCGTCCGGCTCGCCGGTGCGATGGAGCGGCACGAGGACGTCGCGCTGATCCAGACATTGCCGGTGATCGTCAACGGCGGCACGCTGTTCGCGCGCATGCAGCAGTTCGCCGGACGCGTGTACGGGCCGGTCATCGCCTACGGCGTGGCCTGGTGGCATGGCGCCGAGAGCAACTATTGGGGCCACAACGCGCTGATTCGCACGCGCGCCTTCGCCGAGTGCGCGGGATTGCCGGAGCTGCGTGGCGTGAAGCCATTCCGTGGCACCGTGCTCAGCCACGACTTCGTCGAGGCCGCGCTGTTGCGTCGCGGTGGCTGGGCGTTGCACATGATTCCCGGTTTGCAGGGCAGCTACGAGGAAGGTCCGCCCTCGCTCACCGACATGCTGATCCGCGATCGCCGCTGGTGTCAGGGCAATCTGCAGCATGGCGCGGTGCTGCCGGCGCGCGGGCTGCATTGGGTGAATCGCTGGCATCTGCTGATCGGCATCGGCCATTACTTCACCGCGCCGATGTGGGCGATGCTGATGCTGGTCGGCTTGGCGATCCCGCTGGTGAACGCGGGTTTCGCGTGGGGCAATTTCGTGATCCCCGCGTTCTCGCCGACGGCGTACTGGCGCGAGCAGGACCCGCAGCGCTTCATCTGGGTGTTTATCATCACCATGACGATGCTGCTGTCGCCGAAGCTGATGGGCTTCATCGCCACGATGTTCGATCGCGACATGCGCCGTGGCTGCGGTGGCTTCGTGCGCGCCTTCATCGCGATGCTGCTGGAAACCGTGCTGGCCGCGCTGATGGCGCCGGTGACGATGTATGTGCAATCACGTGGTGTGGCCGAGGTGCTGGCGGGGCGTGATTCGGGCTGGGAATCGCAGCGTCGCGACGACGGCAGCCTGCCACTGTCGAGCCTGCTGCGCAGTTATGGCGGACTGACGCTGTTCGGCGCGGTGGCCGGCATCGCCACGTATCTGGTCTCGCCGGGATTGGCGGCGTGGATGGCGCCGGTGATCCTGGGCTTGGTGCTGTCGATCCCGATCGTGATCCTGACCTCGGCGTTCGCACCGGGGCAGTGGCTGCGCCGGCATCGCATCTTCTGCACACCGGAGGAGTTGAATCCGCCGGAGGTGCTGGTGCGCGCCAGTGCGTTGCGCACGGTCAAAGGCCGGGAGTCGGAAATCGGAAGTCGGGGATCGTAAGAGCCTCCGCTTCGTCATCCCAGCGCAAGCTGGGACCCATTTTGTTGTTGCCGTCGTGCCCAAAATCAGAATGGGTTCCAGCTTGCGCTGGAATGACGAGAAAAGGCATTACGCTATTCCCGATTTCTTCTCCCATCCTCCCAATCCCCGCATGCTCCTCGACACCATCGAACAGGAAACCGGCCCCGCGCCGCGCTACAGCGTGATCTGGCTGCACGGCCTCGGTGCCGACGGCCACGATTTCGCACCGATCGTGCCGGAACTGGTGCGTGGCGACTGGCCGGCGATCCGCTTCGTGTTCCCGCATGCGCCGGTGCGCGCGGTGACGATCAACAACGGCGTGCGCATGCGGGCCTGGTATGACATCCGCGATCTCGATCTGGCCAATCGCGCCGACCAGGAGGGCGTCGACGCATCCGTGGCGCAGGTCGAAACGTTGATCGACAACGAGATCGAGCGCGGCATTCCGGCCGAGCGCATCTTCCTCGCCGGCTTCTCGCAAGGCGGCGCGATCGCGTTGAGCGCCGGCTTGCGTCGCGGCACGCCGCTGGCCGGCCTGATCGGGTTGTCGACCTATTTGCCCGGCGCCGCTGCCGCGGCAGCGGCGCTGAACGCAGGCGCGCAGACGCAGCCGGTGTTCATGGCCCACGGCACGCAGGACCCGGTGGTGCCGTTCGGTGCCGGCGAGCAGAGCGCCGCGTTGCTGCGCAAGTTCGGTTTCCAGGTGGACTGGCACCCCTACCGCATGCCGCATTCGGTGTGCGCCGAGGAAATCAGCGACCTTGGCGGTTGGCTGTCGCGGCGTCTGACGAAAGCTTGACGCATTGCGCGACGCGCGGATGGCTTGCGCGCGGCCGGATGGCTACTATCGTCGTCAACGAGTCCTCGACGTGAGGGTGGTTGGGTGAAAGTAGTCATCGCCGACGACGAGCCGCTGGCACGCGATCGCCTGCGCCAGATGCTGGCCGCGCAGCCGGGCGTGCAGCTGGTGGCCGAGGCCGGCGACGGCCGCGAAGCCTTGCAGGCCTGCGCCGAGTTCGACGCCGATCTTGTGCTGCTCGACATCGCCATGCCCGGTATCGACGGCCTTGAGGCCGCGCGTCATCTCGCCGCTTTCGAACCGCGCCCGGCGGTGGTGTTCTGCACGGCCTACGACGCGCATGCGCTGTCGGCGTTCGAGGCCGCGGCGGTGGACTATCTGGTCAAGCCGGTGCGCCCGGAACGCCTGCAGGCCGCGCTCGACCGCGCCCGCACCTTCATCGCCGGCCGTGCCCGCGGTACCGACGGGCACGGCGCCCGCGCCGGCAAGTCGCGCAGCCACCTGTGCGCGCGCCTGCGCGGCAGCCTGCGTCTGATCCCGATTGAGGACGTGCACTACCTGCAGGCCGAAGAGAAATACGTGGTGGTGCACCACGCGCGCGGCGAGGATCTGGTCGAGGAATCGCTGAAGTCGCTAGAGGAGGAGTTCTCCGACCGCTTCGTGCGCATCCATCGCAACTGCCTGGTCGCGCGGCACGAATTCGTCGAGCTCAAGCGCGACGCCGAGGGCCACGTCCACGCGATCCTGCGCCACGGCAAGCAGCCGCTGGAAGTCAGCCGGCGCTGCGTGGCGAATCTGCGCGAGACCATCCGGCACCTCTGAGTCATTGGGTTCTCCACACCGCATGGGCGGTTCATCACGGATAATGCCGGCATGAGCCTGCTCCGTATCGCCACCCGAAAAAGCCCGCTCGCGCTCTGGCAGAGCGAGCACGTCGCCGCGCGCCTGCGCGCCGCCCATCCCGATCTGGAGGTGGTGCTGGTGCCGATGTCCACGCGCGGCGACGAAGTGCTGGACCGTTCGCTGGCGGCGATCGGCGGCAAGGGCCTGTTCCTGAAGGAGCTGGAACTGGCGATGCTGCGCGGCGAGGCCGATTGCGCGGTGCATTCGCTCAAGGATGTGCCGATGGAACTGGATGCGCCGTTTGCGCTGCCGGCCATCCTCGAACGCGCCGATCATGCCGATGCCTTCGTCAGCGCGCGCTTCGAAAATCTCGATGCCTTGCCGCAGGGCGCGCGCGTGGGCACCTCGTCGCTGCGGCGTCAGGCGCAGCTGCGCGCGCGTCGCGCCGATCTGCAACTCGTCGACCTGCGCGGCAACGTCAACACGCGCCTGGGCAAGCTCGATGCCGGCGAATACGACGCCATCGTGCTGGCCTGCGCCGGCCTGGACCGGCTCGGATTCGCCCACCGCATCCGCGCGCGGCTGGAAGCGCCGGACTGGCTGCCGGCGCCGGCGCAGGGTGCCATCGCCATCGAGTGCCGCGACGACGATCCCCGCATCCGCGCGCTGTGCGCCGTGCTCGACGACGTGCCGACGCGGCTGCGCGTCGAAGCCGAGCGCGCCATGAATCGCGCGCTGCACGGCAGCTGTCACGTGCCGGTGGCGGCGCTGGCCTCGCTGGAAGGCGACGCGTTGTCGCTGGAGGGGTTGGTGGGCGACGCCGCCACGGGCGAGGTCGTGCGCGCGCAGGCGCGGGCGACGGTGGCCGAAGCCGACGCGCTCGGAAAAGCTGTGGCGCAACACCTGCTCGACGCCGGCGCCGCGCGTTTCCTGCCGCCGCGCTGATCGCGCGATCAGTGACTGCGGCGCGTTGGAATCACGTCAGCGCTTAGAACGCGTAGCGGAAATTCATCGAACCTTCGGTGTAGGCCTGGTCGCCGCTGGCCGTCGTCGAGGAGTAGCGGCGCAATTCCGAATCCAGCGTCCACTGCGAGACCAGCGGCATGCGCAGTCCCAGCGTTCGCCGGACCAGCGTGTTGTTGAAGCCGGTGTCCCGGCTGTATTCCACCGCCGAGCTCAACGCCCATTTCGGCGCCAGTGCGATATTGAAGCCGAACGTCTGGCGGATATTGGTGTTGTTCGGAATGGCTTCGATCTGCGCCTGCTGCTGGAAACGGATCACCGGGCTGATTTGCCGCGAATAGGTCAGGCTGCCGCGCGTGACCGGCGCATCGACCCAGGCGTTGTCGTCATAGCTCAGCAATCGGTAGCCGGTGCCGAGCTGCACCTGCAGATCGCTTCCTGGCTTGGACAAGGCCTGAAAACGGTAATTCGCCCCGACCTTGGACTTGTCGAGCTGGGACTCGACCCAGACGCGACGCGAGACGGGCGCATTCAACGCGGCGTAGCGTTTGGAGAACGGCGAGGCCAGGGGAGACGGCAGTTGGCCATCCTTGCGCAGCTGTACGGCCAGCATCGGACTGTCGGCGCTCCATTCGGCATCCGGGCAGACCAGTTCGTAACAGGGGGCCCGCAACGAAATCCGTCCCGCCGCCAAGGCGATCGCCGCCGGCTCGCCCGGGGATTCGGGCAAGGGATGCTGGAAGACGGGAAGGCCGGCGAGCGCCAGCCACCAGACCGCGGACACGTGCGCACCTGTTGAAAACGGTTACAGAATTGGAATTATGTCAGTCCGGGATGACGGCTCCAAGACGGATTTAACATTCTGGGCATCCGTATTCAGAGCTTGTTGTGCCCGGAAGCCCAGTTTCCGTCATCCGAGGGCTCGCCGGCCCTCAGTAATAGAGCATCACCAAGTGCCGCGCCTGGGCGAAGAACAGCCAACGTTCGACGAAGGCGCCCGCCAGCACCGCCAGCGCTGCGGCAGGCAGTGCGCCGATCGCCGTGGCGGGCATCAGCAGCGCGAGCGCCATCAGCAGCAAGGGCAGCATGACGAACAGCACCAGCGCGATCACGCGCAGCTTGCGCGCATGCTTGCGGGCGAGCACGAAGCCCATCTCACGGGTGAGGTAATTGCCTTCGGTATGCGGGCGCTCGAACACGCTCGGGTCCCGGCCGGGCAGGCCGATCGCATCGCCGCGCGTGGCGGGCAGCGCCTGGTGATCGATGCCGCGCCAGTACGCCAGCTTGAGGGCGCCGGTGAGCAAGGCCAGCGCTGCGATCGCGATGCAGACTTCCAGTGACACGCGATCGACAACCGCTTGCGCCGCCGCCAGTAACACCGCGCCGCTCAACAGCGCGAAGGCGAGATAGCCGGGCACGACCAGGGGATGGCGCCATGCGGGGATCGGCTTCAGCGAGGCGTAGATCATTGCCGTGCTGATCACCGTCAGCAGCGCGCAGACGATGAGCGCGATGACCAGCATCGAGGTGGTCATGGCGGTGAAGGCGATGCGATAGGGCGTCCACGTTTCGACGGCGATCGGCGCCAGCAACGCGATCGCGGGCAAATAGGTCAGCACGGCCATCACGCCTTCGCGCGAGAGCCACGAAGTGCGCCATTGCGAGAACGCCCGCCATGCGCGACCAGGTTTTCCAAGATGCAACGTCGAACTGAGCAGGCCGATGCTCACCAGCACCAATGCCTTCAGCAATAACGCTGCCCACAGCCATGGAGGCGTGGTGTCGGCGGGAAACCGTCCGGACAGTTGCAGCAGGCCGAGCCACACCATCAGGCCATAGCCGGCGCCGGAGAGCGTAGTGAAGACGATGACGGAAAAAGCGGGATGCATGTCAGCGACAAGCTCCGCGACGTTTGATGAGGTGCTTCATCGCGACAGGATCCGGTCCAGCCAGCGTAGCGGCGCCGGCAGGGCGTTGCCATCCAGTGCCTCCTCGGAGGCTGCCACCGCATCGCCGCCACGCCGCGGACGGGGGGGCAGATATTTGTTGGTGGGCTGATATCCCAATTGCGGCATCAGATCGACACCACCGCGATCGGCCACGAGTTTGGACACCTTCGATTCCGGATCGGCCAGATCGCCGAAGTGCCGCGCGCGCGTCGGGCAGGCCTGCACGCAGGCGGGCTGGCGCTCGGATTCGTCGAGGTTCTCGTTGTAGATGCGATCCACGCACAGCGTGCATTTCTTCATCACGCCTTCGACCGGCGAATACTCGCGCGCGCCGTACGGGCAGGCCCAGCTGCACAGCTTGCAGCCGATGCATTTGTCCTCGTCGACCAGCACGATGCCGTCTTCGGCGCGCTTGTAGCTGGCGCCGGTCGGGCAGACGGTGACGCAGGCGGGCTGTTCGCAGTGCAGGCAGGAGCGCGGGAAGTGCAGCGTCATCGCGGGCTGTGCCGGCTTGCTCGATTCGGCGGGCTGCGCCGGAAGCTTGTAGCTGTGCACGCGGTTGAACCAGACGCCGATTGGGTCCTTGCCGTAGGGCTGCTCGTCCGTCAGCGGCCCGGCGATGCCGCCGGCATTCCATTCCTTGCAGCTGGTGGCGCAGGCGTGGCAGCCGACGCAGGTGTCGAGGTCGATCACCAGGCCGAGCTTTTTCTTCGAGGGAGGCGGTAGGGATGTCATCGGCCAGAAGTCATCGGTTGGGCCGCTTCCTGAAATCGGCGCCGTAACGCAAGGGAGCCGTATCGGCGGGGGTGAACGGAAGCGAGGCGAACTGCGGCTGAGACTGCTGCACGGCATCCACCTTGCGAATGTTCACGCGCAGGTCGAACCACGCCGCCTGTCCGGTGACCGGGTCGGCGTTGGCGTAGTCGGTCTGCGGCAGCTTGTCGGAGATCAGGTGATTCAACAGGAAGCCCTGATTGCTCTCCGGCGCGTCCTTCGCCAGGCGCCAGGCGCCCTTGCGCTTGCCGATCGCGTTCCAGGTCCACACCGTGTCCGGCTGCACGTTGCCGGCAAATTTCGCCTGTGCGGTGATGCTGCCGTGGTGCGAGGTCACTTCGATCCAGTCTTCGTCGCCGATGCCGTGGTGCGCGCCGGTGTCGGGATGCAGGTACAGGTAATTGCGCGCGGTGATCTGGCGCAGCCAGGCGTTCTGCGATCCCCAGGCGTGGTACATGAACATCGGCCGCTGCGTCACCGCATTGAGCGGGAAGGTCTCGCGGCTGGTCTGGTCGTGTTCGAACGGTTCGTACCAGATCGGCAGCGGATCGAAGTAGGTGGCGATGCGCTCGCGGTGTTCCTTCGGCGGCTGGTGTTCGCCGTGGCCCTGCGCGGCGAGGCGGAAGGTCTGCAGGATTTCCGAATACAGCTGCAGCACGATGGGCTCGGTGGAACCGACGAAGCCGAGTTTCTGCGCCCATTCCAGATAGCCGCGGTTGGCCATCTTGAAGTAGCGCGCGTGTTCGGGGATTTCCTCGCGCCAGAAGCCGCCGTTGTCGATGTAGCGCTGCAACTGCTGCGGATTCGGCGCGCCCTTGCCGTGATGTGTGCCATCGCCGCGCCAGCCGGCGAGCAAGCCGACGCCGGGCGCGCGTTCGTGACGGACGATGTAGTCGGCGTAGTCGCGATACATCGGCGTGCCGTCCTCGCGCGTCATGCCGGGCAGGCCGAGGCGCGCGCCGAGTTCGAGCAGCACGGATTGGAAGCCGCGCACGTCGCGAGGCTTTTGATTGGCATGCCCACGCTGTTTCGCCGAATCGAGCACGGGATGGCGGATCGCATCGCTGGCGCAGTCGGCGTCGGAGATGGGGCGGTCGAGCAGGCTGATCGCGTCGAAGCGTTCGAGATAGGTCGTGTCCGGCAGCACCAGGTCGGCATAGGCGACCATCTCGCTGGCGTAGGCATCGGAATAGATGATGCGCGGGATGCGGTAGCCGCCGTCCTCATCCTTGTCGGTGAGCCAGCGCATCGTCTCGGTGGTGTTCATCGCCGAGTTCCAGCTCATGTTGGCCATGAACATCAGCAGGGTGTCGATGCGGTACGGATCGCCGGCGTGGGCGTTGCGGATCACGGTGTGCAGCATGCCGTGCGCGGACAGCGGATAGGCCCAGGAGAAGGCGTGATCGATGCGGCGCGGCTGGCCTGCGGCGTCGACCAGCAGATCGGCGGGCGAATGCACGAAGCCGAGCGGCGGTGCGTCGAGCGCGCCGTTGTCCTTGCGTGCCTTGCCGGGACGGTTCGGTGGCGGGATCGGTTTGGGATAGGGCGGCTGGTAGCGGAACGAGCCCGGCGCATCCACCGCGCCGAGCAAGACTTGCAGCAGATGCAGTGCGCGGCAGGTGTGGAAACCGTTGCTGTGCGCGCTGATGCCGCGCATCGCGTGCATGGCGACGGGGCGGCCAACCATTTCGGTGTGTTCGCGGCCCCAGGCGTCGGTCCAGGCGATCGGCAGCGTCAGATGGCTGTCGAAGGCGGCTTCGGCCAGTTCGCGCGCGATGCGGCGGATGGTGTCGGCGGGGATGCCACAGCGCTCGCTGACCGCATCCGGGGAATACTGCGGATCGAGATAGCGTTCGGCGATCAGGTGAAAGACGGGAACGGCTTTGTGGCCGCCGGGCAGGTCGTATTCGCCGACCACGGCGGGCGCGATGCCGATCGCGTTCGCATCGGCTGTGGCATCGGCGTTGCGATCCCAGCACAGCGGTCTGCCTTCGGCATCGCGCGCGAACAGCCCGTCATCGGCGCCGCCGGGATTGCGGATCACCAGCCAGTGCGCATTGGCGTAGCGCACCAGGTAGTCGAGGTCGATCCGGTCCATGCGCAGCAGTTCGTGGATCAGCGCGAACGCGAACAGCCCATCGGTGCCCGGGCGGATACCGATCCACTCGTCGGCGATCGCACCGTAGCCGCTGCGCACCGGATTCACCGCCACGATCTTGGCGCCGCGCGCTTTCAGCTTGCCGAGGCCGAGCTTGATCGGGTTGGAGTCGTGATCCTCGGCCACGCCCCACAGCATCAGGTAGCGCGCGTGATCCCAGTCCGGTTCGCCGAACTCCCAGAACGAGCCGCCGAGCGTGTACAGCCCGCCGGCCGCCATGTTCACCGAGCAGAAGCCGCCGTGCGCGGCGTAGTTGACTGTGCCGAACTGCTGCGCCCACCAGCCGGTCAGCGCCTGCGACTGGTCGCGGCCGGTGAAGAAGGCCAGTTCGTCGGGATTGCGCTCGCGGATCGGCTGCAGCCATTCGGTGGCGATCTGCAGCGCATCCTCCCACTCGATTTCCTTGAACTCGCCGCTGCCGCGCTCGCCCGTGCGCAGCAACGGCTTGTCGAGCCGTGCCGGCGAGTAGTGCTGCATGATGCCGGAGGCGCCTTTCGCGCAGAGCACGCCGCGATTCACCGGATGCGCGGGATTGCCCTGGATATAGCGAATTTTGCCGTCCTTGAGCCACACCTTGATGCCACAGCGGCAGGCGCACATGTAGCAGGTGGTGGTCTTGACCTCATCTCCCGGCGAGGGCGACAGGTTGATGGCCGGCTGCTTCATGCGCGGCCCGGCTCCGTGCAGGCTGCGTCGGGCTGGCGGCCGAATTCTCGGTTCGGAGCTGGCGGATGCATCGCGATATTGTGCCTGCGAGCGCGGACGCCGTCATGGGCGTGTCCCATCCAGCGCCATAGCGTCCTTGAAAAGCCGCTGTCGAGCGTCATCTCTTCGAGGTGCGCAATCCGCGCCTGGCCGGAAAATCGTCGTGTCGGCATCCTCCCCCGAGAACACCGATCGCCTGGGCGCGATCAACCACAAGATCGTCGCCGAAGGCGAATCGCTGCCAGTGGTGCGGCTGCAGGACGGCAGTTCTGTACAGACCGGCACGGTCGCCGCCATGCTGCACAACGTCGAGCGCTACAACCACGGCGAGCGCGGCCAGATCGAGGACGAACTGCGGCTGGCGGTGCCCACCTTGGTCAAGGTCGGACTGTTCGCGCTGTTCCCGCCGCAGGATTGGATCGCCGCCGACAACCCCGGCCGCAGCTTCGTCGGACGGGCGGCTGCCCAATATCTCGCGCAGAAGACGGCAGAGGGCCGCCTGTCACAATAATGGGACTGGCGGTGCCGATCATGCCGATGCGATGCTAGGCGGATCGGCGGACGCCACCCGGTTACGGCACTCACAATGGACCGTTACGAACGCATCTTATCGCTGCACCGCATCCTGAAGACCTCGCGCTACCCGGTGACGGTGGTGCGGCTGCAGGACGAACTCGAATGCTCGCGCGCCACCGTCTATCGCGACCTGGCCTTCCTGCGCGATGGCCTGATGGCGCCGGTGGTCGGCGACGGCGAAGCCGGCTTCCGCTACGACGCCGACGAAGGCGGCCGTTTCGAACTGCCCGGCCTGTGGTTGAACTCGGACGAACTGCACGCGCTGCTCGCCGCGCAGCAACTGCTGTCGCGCAGTGGCGGTGGCGTGCTGTCCTCGGCGTTGGCGCCGTTGCAGGGACGCATCGAAAAGCTGCTGTCCGAGCACGCCGCCGGCAAGGCCTGGCCGATGGAGCGCGTGCGCGTGATCCCGCACCGCACCCGGCGCATGGACGAGCACGCGTTCCGTACCGTTTGTTCGGCGGTGCTGTCGCGCAAGCAGCTCAGCTTCGAATACCGCGCGCGTTCCACCGACGAGAAGTCGCGGCGCACGGTCTCGCCGCAGCGCATCACCCACTATCGCGACAACTGGTATCTCGATGCCTGGGATCATGATCGCGAGGCGCTGCGCAGCTTCTCGGTCGATCGCATCGCCGTCGCGCGCCAGCTCGATGCGCCCGCGCGCGACATCGACGAGGCCGAGCTCGATCGTCATCTGGCCGGCAGCTACGGCATCTTCTCCGGACCGCCGAAGGGGGTGGCCACGATCCTCTTCAGCGCCAAGGCCGCGCGCTGGGTGGCCGACGAGCACTGGCATTCGCAGCAGCAGGGGCGCTTCCTGCCCGATGGCCGCTACGAACTGAAGATTCCCTACAGCGCCGCGCGCGAATTGCTGATGGACGTGCTGCACTACGGCAGCGACGCCGAGATCATCGAGCCGAAGGCGCTGCGCGAGCAGGCGCGTTCGCTGCTGGCGCTGGCGCTGAGCAATTACGACGCTTGAACGAAAGGCGAAGATGGTGCCTGCAACGCACTGTCGCGGCGGGCGCGATGGCGCGGCCGTGGCAAAAGGCGCATAACGCGCCCCATTGAAGCCCGCCAATCGAAGCAACGCGCCCGATCGAAGCACACGAAGTTGACGCGTTGAGCTGAAAAGGAGGTTCGCATGTCCCCACCGGCCGCCGATCCACCGAAGATCGCCAAGCGCGAGCCCGTGGCTCTGGCGCTCGGCGCGGGTGGTGCGCGTGGTCTCGCGCAGATCGGGGTGATCGAGGAACTGGAGGCGCGCGGGTTCGAGATCGTCGCGATCGCCGGCGCGTCCAGCGGCGCCCTGGTCGGTGGTGTGTTCGCGGCCGGGAAGCTGCGCGAATTCCGCGAAGGCATGGAGGCGAAGACGCGTGCGGACGTGCTGCGCCTGCTCGATCCAGTGCTCGGCCGTCCCGGCCTGATCAACGGCCATCGTCTGGTCGAGGCGATGCGCGAGGTGGTGGGTAATCCCGATATCGAATCGCTGCCGGTGTCCTTTACCGCGGTCGCGGTGGATCTGGAGCGCCAGCGCGAGGTGTGGCTGCGGACCGGTCCGTTGTGGGACGCGCTGCGTGCCTCGTTCGCCATCCCCGGCTTGTTCACGCCGCACCTGGTGCACGGCCGTGAGCTGGTCGATGGCGGCCTGCTCGCGCCGCTGCCGATCGCGGCCACGCGCATGGCCGATGCGCACCGGCTGATCGCGGTGAACATGAACGGTTGGCCGAAGCGTCCGCCCGGCACGCTCGCGGAGGCGCCTGACGCGCCCGCCCAGGCGCGCGGCGGGCGTTTCACGCGCTGGCTGGATGGGCGAATAGGCAATTCGTCCGGCGAAAAGAGCCTGATCGACACCATGGGCTTGTCGCTGGACACCATGCAGGGCCAGCTTGCGCGCGTGCAGTTGGCGCTGGATCCGCCCGAGCTGGTGATCGAGATTCCGCGCGACACCTGCCATTTCTATGAGTTCTGGCGCGCCAAGGAGGCGATCGAGGTGGGGCGTGCCGAGACGCGCAAGGCGCTGGATGCGGCGGGTTACTGAGGGCGCACGGCAAAATCCGGCGGCGGCGCAAGGATCGCAGTCCGTGAGATGAGGACCGGCGAGCCTGCGCTCCCGATCCCAGGAGCGCCGTCATGCTCGCCAATCGCCGCAGCCACTTCATTTTCCCGGCACCCTCCCCGCATTCGCCGGACATCGCCGATGTCACGGCATCCCGTGTCGACCCGCAGATCGTGTCCTGGCTGCTCGGCGCCGTGTTCCTCGGTGTGATCGCCATGCTGTCGCTGCCGGCCGCCCGTGGCGACAGCGCGGCCTTGGGCTGGATGCCCTTGTGGCTGGTGGGCATGCCCCTCGTCAGCCTGGCGGCATTGCTGCTGGTCCGGGTGGCGGGCTCGCGCGCGCAGGCGCGTGCTGCCATTGCAACATCCGGCGCACGGCGGCGTCCGCGCCCACATGTCCAGGCCCGCCGGCGCAGGGTGCCGGTGCCGCAGCAACGGTGGCCGCAGGCCGCCTGAGCGGCCTTGACCACACTTTCGGCACAACGGGGCGGTGCCTGCCCTGTGTTAGGTTCGCGGGTCTTGAATAGACCCAATCCTGATTGGAGAGCCCATGCCGAAGTTGTCGTCACTCTGCCTGGCCGCGAGCCTGGCCGCCGGTGTTGCCGGCACATCCGCCTTTGCGCAAGCCTCCGGGAACGAAACGAAGGAGGATGCGATGCAAAACGCCGGCGCTGCCGATGCTCCACAGTCCGAGTCTCAACAAGCTGACGCCTATCAGTGGCTGGAAGGCGTCGAGGACGCCAAGGCGCTGGAATGGGTCAAGGCCGAAAACGCCAAGACCGAGGCCGAACTGACGACGACGCCCGAGTTCAAGAAGCTCGAGGGCGACATCCGGGCCATCCTCGATTCCGACGCCAAGATTCCCGGCGTGGAGAAGATCGGCGACTACTACTACAACTTCTGGAAGGACAAGCAGCACGAACGCGGCCTGTGGCGCCGCACCACGCTCGAGGAATATCGCAAGCCGAATCCGCAGTGGGAGACGGTGATCGATCTCGACGCGCTCAACGCGGCCGAGAAGCGCGCTGACAACGAGAAGTGGGTCTGGCATGGCGCCGATTGCTTCAAACCGGAATACAAGCGCTGCCTGATCGCGCTCTCGCCCGGCGGCTCCGACGCCGACGTCACCCGCGAATTCGACCTCACCACCAAGGACTGGGTGAAGGACGGCTTCCAGCGCAAGGAGGCCAAGGGCGGGCTCGGCTGGATCGACCAGGACACGGTGTATGTCTACACCGATTTCGGCCCCGGCTCGATGACCAGCTCCGGCTATCCGCGCATCGTCAAGGAGTGGAAGCGCGGCACGCCGATCGAATCGGCCAAGGTGGTGTACGAAGGCAAGCCGGAAGACATGTACATCGCGGCCTTCCACGACAACACGCCCGGCTATGAGCGCGATTACGTCAGCCGCACCATCGCCTTCTACAACGACGAGCTCTATCTGCGTGGCAAAGACGGCAAACTCACCAAGGTGGACGTGCCGAACTCGGTCAACAAGGGCGTGCGCAAGGACTGGCTGATGCTGGAACTGCGCGAGCCGTGGACCGTGGGCGGCAAGACCTACAAGGCGGGTTCGCTGCTGGCGACCAAGCTCGACGGCTTCATGGGCGGCAAGCGCGACTTCGATGTGCTGTTCGAGCCCACCGACACCACATCGCTGGCCGGCTATACCTGGACCAAGACGCAGCTGGTGCTCAACGTCCTCGACAACGTCAAGAACAAGCTGTTCCTGCTCAAGCACGGTGAAGGCGGCTGGAAATCCGAGCCGCTCGACGTCGGCTCGCTCGAATACGGCACCATCGGTGTCGGTGCGGTGGATAGTGACGAAAGCGATCAGGTGTGGATGACCATCACCGACTTCCTCACGCCGACCACGCTCACGTTGGTCAGTCCGGGCGTGGCGGACGGGATCGAGAAGCTGAAGTCGATGCCGGTCTTCTTCGACGCCTCGAAAGACGCGATCGAACAGCATTTCGCCACCTCGAAAGACGGCACCAAGGTGCCGTACTTCATCATCCACCCCAAGGACATGAAGCTCGACGGCGCGAATCCCACGCTGCTGTATGGCTACGGCGGCTTCGAAATCTCGCTGACCCCGACCTATTCCGGCGGCATCGGCAAGGGCTGGCTGGAGAAGGGCGGCGTCTACGTCCTCGCCAACATCCGCGGCGGCGGCGAATACGGGCCGCGCTGGCATCAGGCCGCGCTCAAGGCCAAGCGACACAAGGCCTACGAGGACTTCGCCGCGGTCGCGCAGGATCTGGTCGCACGCAAGATCACCTCGCCCAAGCGCCTCGGCATCCAGGGCGGCAGTAACGGCGGTCTGCTGATGGGCAACATGCTCACGCAGTATCCGGAGCTGTTCGGCGCGGTGGTGGTGCAGGTGCCACTGCTGGACATGAAGCGCTACAGCCATCTGCTGGCAGGCGCCTCGTGGATGGCCGAGTACGGCGATCCGGATACGGCAGACTGGGACTTCATCAAGACCTTCTCGCCGTATCACCTGTTCGACCCGGCCAAGACCTATCCGCCGACGATCTTCATGACCTCCACCAAGGACGACCGCGTCCATCCCGGCCATGCGCGCAAGATGATGGCGAAGATGCAGGCCGCCGGTAAGGACGTGCGCTACTACGAGAACATCGAAGGCGGGCATGGCGGCGCGGCGAACAACGCGCAGCAGGCGCATATGAACGCGCTGGCGTACACCTTCCTCTGGAAGGAACTGACTAAGTAAAACGATGCTCCCTCCCCTCCGAATGGGTGGGAGGGTTGGGGTGGGGTGGCGCTTTTCCGCGCGTGAGCTTCGGCGTTCCGCGCCTCACACCCCCTCCCAGCCTCCCCCTGCAAGCAGGGGGAGGGGCCAAACGACCATTGCATCGCACACCCGCGAGCCCTACCTATGAAACCGACCGTCCTTTTCCTTGCCGCCGTCTCCATGATGACCACGAACCTGTCCGCCGCCGAACTCCCCGCACCGCCCGATGTCGAGAAGAAGCCGCATACGGTCAAGGCGCCGTTCGGCGCCGAGCGGCAGGACGAGTACTACTGGCTGCGCGACGACACGCGCAAGAACGAAGCCATGCTGGGGTATCTCAAAGCGGAGAACGCCTACGTCGACCAGGTGATGGCGCCGCTCAAGCCGCTGCAGGACAAGCTCTACGACGAGATCGTGGCGCGCATCAAGCAGGACGACAGTTCCGTGCCGTCGCGCGAGCGCGGCTACTGGTACTACACGCGCTTCGAGACCGGCCAGGACTATCCGATCCACGCCCGCCGCAAGGACGCCGAAGGCGCCACGCCGCTGAGCGTGCTCGCCGCGACCCAGCAGGCGGACAAGACCGGCGAGCAGGTGCTGCTCGACGTCAACGCGATGGCGAAGGGCAAGGATTACTTCAGCGTCGGCGACTATGAAATCAGCCAGGACAACAAGCTGTTGGCCTGGGCCGAGGACGCGGTCGGCCGCCGCCAGTACAACATCCGCTTCAAGAATCTGGAGACCGGCGAACTCTATCCGGACGAGATCAAGGGCATCTCGCCCAACCTGGTCTGGGCCGACGACAACAAGACGCTGTTCTACGTCGAGAACGATCCCGAAACCCTGCTCACCGTGCGCGTGAAGAAGCACGTCCTCGGCACCCCGGCGAGCGAGGACAAGCTGGTCTACGAGGAAAAGGACGACAGCTTCTACATGGGCATCTCGCGCACGGGCGACGACAAGTACATCTGCATCGGCGTCAGCAGCACGGTGTCCAGCGAACTGCGTTGCGCACCGGCTGCCAACCCTGAGGCGTTCACGGTGCTGGCCCCGCGCGAGCGCGACGTCGAGTACGACGCCGACCATCTCGGCGACCGCTGGGTCATCCGTACCAACGCCGATGGCGCCAAGAACTTCAAGCTGGTCACGGCCCCCGACGGCAGCACTTCGCGCAAGGACTGGAAGGACTGGATCGCGCATCGCGATGACGTCTTCATCGAAGGCTTCGACCTGTTCGATGGCTTCACCGCGGTCGCCGAGCGTTCCGACGCGCTGGAGCGCATCCGCCTGATCGCCGCCGACGGCAAGGAAAGCCACGTTGCCGCGGATGAGCCGGCCTATTCGATGGGCCTGGACGCCAACCCCGAGCACGACACGCCGTGGCTGCGCTACAGCTACACCTCGATGACCACGCCGGCCACCACTTACGAGCTCAACACGCAGACCGGCGAGCGGCGTCAACTGAAGCAGCAGCCGGTGCTCGGCTACGATCCGACGCAATATGTGACCGAGCGGTTGTGGGCCACGGCGCGCGACGGCACCAGGATTCCGGTCTCGATCGTCTACAAGAAGGGCTTCGAGAAGAACGGCAAGGCCGCGCTGCTGCAGTACGCCTACGGCAGCTACGGCGCCTCGATGGACCCGGGCTTCAGCCTGACCACGGTGAGCCTGCTCGATCGCGGCATGGTCTATGCCATCGCGCACATCCGCGGCGGCCAGGAGATGGGCCGCAAGTGGTACGACGAGGGCAAGCTGTTCAAGAAGAAGAACACCTTCACCGACTTCATCGACGTCACCGACTATCTGGTGAAGGAAGGCTATGCAGCCAAGGATCGCGTCGCCGCCTATGGCGGCAGCGCCGGCGGCCTGCTGATGGGCGCGGTCGCCAACATGGCGCCGGAGAAGTATCACGTGATCCTGTCGCAGGTGCCGTTCGTCGACGTGGTGACCACGATGCTCGATCCGAGCATCCCGCTCACCACCAACGAATACGACGAGTGGGGCAATCCCGAGAAGAAGGATTACTACGAGTACATGCTGTCCTACTCGCCCTACGACAATCTCAAGCAGCAGGCCTACCCGGCGATGTTCGTCGGCACCGGCCTGTGGGATTCGCAGGTACAATACTGGGAGCCGGCCAAGTACGTGGCGCGTCTGCGCGATCTCGACATGCCCAATGAAGCGGGCGTCAAGCAACCGGTCCTGTTCCGCACCAACATGGACGCCGGCCACGGCGGCAAGTCGGGCCGTTTCCGCAAGTATCGCGAACTGTCCGAGATGTACGCGTTCCTGCTCGATCAGCTGAGCGTCGGCAAGCAGTAACGCGCCGGTCAGGCCTCTCCCGCGTTCGTCCGCGCATAATGTGCGGATGAACGCGCGCGACCTGGCGCTCTTGAACATGGTGCCCTGAACATGCCCCGTTGGGCCTGGTGGCTGCTCGCTTATCTCAGTCTTGGTGTCGGCATCGTCGGCATCTTCGTGCCGGGGTTGCCGACCACGGTGTTCGTGCTGATCTCCGCCTGGGCCGCGGCGCGTGGCTCCGAACGCCTGCATCGCTGGCTGCTGTCGCATCCGCGCTTCGGCCCGGCGATCCGCGACTGGCAGGCGCAGGGCGCAGTGAGCCGGCGCGCGAAATGGATGGCGAGCCTCGCGATGGTGGTTTGCGCGGCGATCCTGCTGTGCTTCTCCCAGCCCTGGATCGCCGCGCTCGCCATCGCCTGCATGGCGGCCGTGGCGACCTGGCTGTGGCTGCGACCGGAACCGCGGCGCTGAGCGATCCGCCCGTCGCGTCGCCTGAATCGCGTTGCCACGGATCACCCGCGCCGGGTTGTCTTTCTGTGGACATGAGCGGCTAAACTCCTCCCCATGAAGCCATCTCTCATTCCGCTCCTGCTCGCCGCCGCTTTCGCCCTGACCGGCTGCGGCAACAAAGGCCCGCTGGTCCTGCCGGAGAAACCGGCGCCCCAGCCGGCAACGCCCGCCGCGCCGGCTACCGACAGCACGACGCCGACGGAAGGCGAAAAGAGCGAAACCAGCAGTGGCACGGAAACGCCTGCCGACACCACGACGACGCCGGCTTCCACGGCGCCGGCTGCCACGACGGAGTCGACGACGCCGGCGGAATCGCCGCCTTCCACACAGCCTTGAACGGGCTCGCTTCAAACGGAATGCCGCTCGTCAGGCCAATGTCTTCCACCACGCGACATGGCTAGCACGACAACACTGCGGTTCAGCAAGATGCACGGAGCGGGCAACGATTTCGTCGTGCTCGACCTGCGCACGCGCGCGGCGCCGTCGCCGGAGCTGTGCCGCGCCCTGGCCGATCGCCACACCGGCGTCGGCTGCGATCAGATCCTGACCGTCGAAGGGCCGCGCACCGCGCAATCGGCGGCGGCCTACCGCATCTGGAATTCGGACGGCTCCACCTCGCAGCAATGCGGCAACGGCGCGCGCTGCATCGCCGCCTGGCTGCTGCGCGATGGCGCGGCGAGCGGCGAGCGCTTCTCGCTCGACAGTCCGGCCGGCACGCATGACGTCGATGTGCTCGGGGATGGTCGTTTCCGCATCGCCATGGGCGTTCCGCGCTTCGCGCCGGAGATCGTGCCGATGCGCGGCTTCGGAGAAACACGCGACATTTACGAGGCCGAGCTTTCTTATAAACAGCCCGGCGACGGCGAGCGGGTGCATTTCGGTGCCGTCTCCATGGGCAACCCGCATGTCGTGATCGAAGTCGAAGACATCGATCATGCGCCGGTGGTACGGCTCGGCCCCGCCTTGCAGTCTTCGCCCTGGTTTCCGGAATCGGTGAACGTCGGCTTCGCGCAGGTGGTCGCGCGCGACCGCATCCGCCTGCGCGTGTATGAGCGCGGCGCTGGCGAAACGCTCGCCTGCGGCAGTGGCGCCTGCGCCGCCGCGGCGGTGCTGATGCGGCGCGGGCGCATCGATCGCGACGTCGTCGTCGCGCTGCCGGGAGGAGACTTGCGCATCAGCTGGCCCGACGATGCCGCGCAAATCGCGATGGCCGGGCCGGCCGCATTCGTTTTCGAGGGAGAGTGGACCGCATGATCGACAGCACTGAGAAGCTGGGCGCGCACGAAATCGCCGCATGGCTGCGCCGGCATCCGAAATTCCTGCAGCAGTTCCCGGACCTCGCCCTGAGCATGGTGGTGCCGCGCGAAGAGGGGCCGGCCGCGTCGCTGGCCAGCTATCAGCTCGAAGTGTTGCGCGACAAGAATCGCGAGCTCACGCGCCGTCTGCACGAGTTGTTCGGCAACGCGCAGGAGAACGAGCGCCTGGCCGTGCGCACGCATCAGCTCACGCTGGCGCTGCTCAAGCAGGACAATGCCGCCGATACCGTGCGTGCGATGACCGCGGCGCTGGCCGAGGATTTCAACGGCGATCTGGTGCGGATCGTGCTGTTCAAGCCGATCGCCAGCCTCGATGGCGTCGACTGGCTGCAGACGATCGCCCAGGACGACGCGCGCCTGTCGCCGTTCCGCGACTGTCTGGCTGACGGCGAGCCGCTGTGCGGACGCCTGCAGCCGGAGAAAAACGCGTTGCTGTACGGCATGCGCGCCGAGGAAGTGCTGTCGAGCGCGCTATTGTCGCTGGATGGTACCGCGCTGGTCGCGGTCGGCAGCCGCGATCCGAATCGTTTCTATCCCGGCATGGGCACGCTGTTCCTGCGCATGATGGGCGATGCGTTCGCGGCGTCGTTGCGCCGGTTCGACCGGGCGCCGTAGCGCGGCGCTCGAACACACCGCGAGAACAGAACGTGGCGATCGCCGATTTCATCTCGCACCTGCAAGTCGAGCGCCGGCTTTCGGCGCACACGCTGGATGCCTACCAGCGTGACCTGGACGCGCTCGCACAATGGGCGCAGACGCAGGGCAGGGGCGATCCGGAAGCATTGCAGAACGCCGACATCCGCGCTTTCGTCGCCGCCGAGCGGCGCCGCGGCCTCTCCGCAACGAGTCTGCAGCGCCGTCTGTCGGCGTGTCGCAGCTACTACCAGTGGCTACTCAAGCACGGGCGCATCGAGGCCAATCCCGCCGCCCCGGTGCGCGCACCCAAAGCGCCGCGCAAGCTGCCACAGGTGCTCGATACCGACGAGGCCGTGAAGCTGGTCGAACTGCCCACCGATGCGACGCTGGGATTGCGCGATCGCGCATTGCTGGAGCTGTTCTATTCCTCGGGCCTGCGCTTGTCCGAGCTGTGCCATCTGAGATGGCGCGATCTGGATCTCGACGGCGGCCTGGTCACCGTGCTCGGCAAGGGCAACAAACAGCGCAGCGTGCCGGTGGGCTCGCACGCGCGCGAGGCATTGCGCGCGTGGCGAATGGAGACGGGTGCCGCCAACGATGCCCCGGTGTTCCCGGGACGCCATGGCGCGACGATTTCGCCACGCGCGGTGCAGATCCGCATCAAGCAGCTCGGCGTGCGGCAAGGATTGTTCAAGCACGTGCATCCGCACATGCTGCGGCACAGCTTCGCGAGTCATGTATTGGAATCCTCCGGCGATCTGCGCGGCGTGCAGGAACTGCTGGGGCATGCCGACATCGCCACCACGCAGATCTACACGCATCTGGATTTCCAGCATCTGGCGAAGGTGTACGACGCGGCGCATCCGCGTGCGAAAAGGCGGAAGACGGAAGCCAAGTAAGGCGAGTTGCTTCTGCGGGTAATGTCGTGCTGCCATCCATGGCGTGACAGATCTGGCTTCGGATCCTCCGGCCTATCGCCGCGCTGACGGCGCGACTCTAGATCCATGGCCGGGCGTTCGCCAAGGCGGCGCGGCAGTGCCGCGCTAAGCGCGCCTTGGCTCACCCCTTGCGCTCCTCTCCATCAGCCCCCACCAAGGGGCTAACCAGGAGATTCGCATGGACCCCAGCCAGAACCCCAACGTCTTCCACGCCACCACCATCGTCTCGGTGCGCCGCAACGGCCACGTCGCCATTGCCGGTGACGGTCAGGTCACGCTCGGCCATACCGTGATGAAGGCCAACGCGCGCAAGGTGCGCCGTCTCGGCAAGGATGGTCAGGTACTGGCCGGTTTCGCTGGTGCCGCGGCCGATGCCTTCACCTTGTTCGAGCTGTTCGAATCGAAGCTGGAAAAGCACGGCCAGCTGCTGCGCGCCGCCGTCGAATTGGCGAAGGATTGGCGCACCGAGCGCCGCTTCGGCAAGCTCGAGGCGCTGCTCGCGGTCGCCGACAAGGAAACCTCGTTGATCATCAGCGGCACGGGCGATGTGATCGAGCCCGAGGATGGGCTGGTCGCGATCGGCTCAGGCGGCCCTTATGCGTTGTCCGCGGCGCGGGCGCTGTATGCGCATACCGAACTCGATGCCAAGCAGATCGCGATCGAAGCCCTGAATATCGCGGGCGATATCTGCATCTACACCAACCGTAACGTGGTGGTCGAAGAACTGTAACGTCACGACGCGTTCGATCGTCTTCTCCTGTATTCGAGCGAGAAGAGCCGTCACTCCTTCATCTTCAAGAATCCCATGCCCAACAAGTTCGACACCAGTTCCGCCACCATGACCCCGCGCGAGATCGTGCAGGAACTCGACCGCCACATCGTCGGCCAGCAGTCGGCCAAGCGCGCGGTGGCGATCGCATTGCGCAACCGCTGGCGCCGCGCACAGCTGCCTGACGAACTGCGCAACGAGGTGATGCCGAAGAACATTCTGATGATCGGCCCCACTGGCGTCGGCAAGACCGAGATCGCGCGGCGCCTGGCCACGCTCGCCAACGCGCCGTTCGTGAAGGTAGAGGCCACGCGCTTCACCGAAGTCGGCTACGTCGGCAAGGACGTGGAGCAGATCATCCGTGATCTCGCCGACACCGCGGTCAAGCTCTATCGCGAGCAGGCCAAGACGCGTGTGCGTACACAGGCCGAAGAGCGCGCCGAGGATCGCCTCCTCGACGCGTTGCTGCCCCGGCGCATGCCGGGAGGCTTCGGCTTCGGTGCGGAGAAGCCGGCGGAGGACTACCAGGCGCCCGACAACGACACGCGCGCGAAATTCCGCAAGCAGCTGCGCGCCGGCGAGCTCGACGACCGCGAGATCGAGCTTGAACTCTCCGCGAATGTCGGCGTCGACATCATGACGCCGCCGGGCATGGAGGAGATGGGCCAGCAGTTGCGGCAGATGTTCTCCAATCTCGGCGGCGGCAAGACGCACAAGCGAACCTTGACCATCAAGGCCGCGCGCCCGCAGCTGGTCGAGGAGGAAGCGGCCAAGCTGGTCAACGAGGACGAGGTGCGTGAAGCGGCGATCGAGGCCTGCGAGCAGCACGGCATTGTCTTCATCGACGAGATCGACAAGGTCGCCAAACGCAGCGAAGGCATGGGCGCGGATGTTTCGCGCGAAGGCGTGCAGCGCGATCTGCTGCCACTGGTGGAAGGTTCCACGGTCAGCACCAAGTACGGCTCGGTGAAGACCGACCACATCCTGTTCATCGCCAGCGGCGCGTTCCATCTCGCCAAGCCGTCGGATCTGATCCCCGAGATGCAGGGGCGTTTCCCGATCCGTGTCGAGCTGTCGGCGCTGAGCAAGGACGATTTCGTCCGCATCCTGACCGAGCCGAAAGCGGCTTTGACCAAGCAATACGTCGAGTTGCTGAAGACCGAGGGCGTGCAGCTCGGCTTCACCTCGGATGCCGTGGATCGCCTCGCGGAGATCGCCGCGCAGGTCAACGAGCGGCAAGAGAATATCGGCGCCCGCCGTCTGCATACCGTGCTCGAGCGGCTGCTGGACTCGCTCAGTTTCGAAGCGCCGGACAAGGGCGGGAGCGTGTCGATCGATCGTGCCTATGTGGATTTGCACCTGGGTGAGCTGGTGCAGGATCCGGATCTGTCGCGCTACATCCTGTAAGGAATGCCTTGCCCGTCATTCCCGCATTGAGGCGGGAATGACGGTAACCGGCAGGTGACTGCCGGTGGGCTTTACGAGTGTTTTATGCCGCACAATCAGCGCGCGCATAGCGGCTTTATGGCCGCCACTCCTAATCTTGTCCTCGATGCGCGACGGCTGATCGCCGCGAGGCGGCGATGCCGAAGCGCGCATCGGAGTGATGCTTGACCATGTCGATCGTGATGATCCGGATATCGGAACCGCAGGCCGCCACGCAATACGACGCGTCGCTGCTGCCAGGAATTCTTGATGCCTTGCATGCGCGTGCCGCGCGCGCGGGCCGTACCTTGTGTCGTTATCAGTGCGCCGACGAGCGTGAGATTTTGGATCGTCTCGCGCATCTCGCGGACGACCGGGCGGAAATCGTGTTGCTCGATCCCGGGGCCTACTCGCAATCGAAGGCTTCGCTGCGCGATGCGCTGGCGCGGCTGGAGGTGCCCTACATCGAAGTCCACGACGACTTCGTCGGCCAGCAGGAGCCCGTGATCACACCGTCGAGCGGTCCCGTGCTAGCCGTTGTCAGCGGCTGCGGCGCGCAGAGCTACACCGCGGCAATGTCGATCGCGCTTGAGAACATCGGTTGCGCCGAGTGCGAGAACAACTACCACGTCGGTACGTGATCCGGACCCGCTGGTTCGACGTTTTCGTCGCGCCAGCGATCGTGCCTTGACGATCCGTCAGGCGTTCTGCGGCTCCACTGTCACCGCCGTCTTCACGGAATTCGCGATGAAGCAGTGGATGTGTGCCTGCTCGTGCAGATGGGTCAGGCCCGCCGCATCCGGCGCCTTGCCTTCGGCGAACGTGATGCGCGGACGCAGGACCACTTGCGTGACGGCGAGCCGCCCGGCCTCGTTCTTGGCCATCGTGCCGACCGCGTCGTCCTCGTAGCCGTCGATCGTCCAGCCCTTCTTCGCAGCGATGGCGAGCAGGGTCAGCATGTGGCACGAGGACAATGCCGCCACCAGCGCCTCTTCCGGATCGACGCTTTCCGCGCTGCCGAGATAATCGAGCGAGGCCGAGGCGCGGACGCGCTGCCCGCCGTCGAAACGCCACTCATGATCACGCGAATAACCGTTGTAGTCGAAGGGCTTGCCATCGCGGGACCAACGGATCGAAGCCAGATGCTGGGACATGGCGAATACCTCTGCGAAAAGGGGAGTGGGATTCTGCTAGTTTGTGCGCATGCGTGCAGACGAAGCATCCGATCCGGCGACACGGACCGTTCTGGTCGTGGGCGCCAATGGTTTTTTGGGCGGCTTCATCGTGGCGGCCTTGTGCGGACGCGGTCATCAAGTATTGCGCGGCGTCCGGCCGGTCGGCAAACCGCTTCGGGAGGATGAGCGTGCCTGCGATCTGACTCGAATGACGAAACCCGACGACTGGCATGAGGTGCTTGATGGCGTCGATGCGGTGGTGAATGCCTCCGGCATCCTGCGCGAGTCTGGCATCCAGCGCTTCGAAACGATCCATGTCACGGCGCCGCTGGCGCTTGCTCAGGCCTGTGTCGAGCGTGGCATCGATCGTTTTGTGCAGATCTCGGCGCTGGGATTGCCGGAGGACGGCGAATTCATTGCTTCCAAGCATCGTTTCGACGAGGCATTGCAACAATTGCCGTTGCAAGCCGTGGTGCTGCGCCCGTCGGTGGTCTATGCCGCGGCCGGGTCGTATGGCGGCACGTCGTTGTTGCGCGCGTTGGCGGGGTTTCCTGGCGTGCAAGTGCTGCCAGGCGATGGCCGCTGGCCGATTCAGCCAGTGGCGGCAGAGGATCTCGGCGACCTGGCAGCGCTTGCGTTGGAGGCACCACCAGGCATCTACGAAGTCGGTGGTCCGGAACCGATGCCGTTGCGTGATTACCAGCGCGAATGGCGGCGCTGGCTACGCATTTCGGGCCAGCGTGAAATCCACGTTCCGGAAATCCTGGTGACGCTGCAGGTTGGCATCTTCGAGCGCTTGGGCAGCGGCCCGGTCGGCGAAACCATGTGGCGCATGTTGAGACGCGGCAACGTGACGACTCCCGGCGCGCATGCACGCCTGCGGGATGCGTTCGGCTTCGCGCCACGCACGTTGGCGCAGACGCTGGCCTTGCGACCAAGCCAGGTGCAGGACCGCTGGCATGCGCAGCTGTATTTTCTCGTGCCGGGGCTACGGGTCTGCATGGTGGCGTTGTGGCTGCTTTCGGCGGTGGCGGGGTGGTTCACGCCCGCCACCGACATTGAACATCTGGTGGCGGGATCGCCGCTTCAGGGAGTCGAGCCGGTGATGCTGGCGCGTACTGCGGCCGTCATTGATTTCGCGCTGGCGATCTTCTTGTGGATCGGGTGGCGGCCGCGTCTCGTGCTGTCCTTGATGGCGGTGAGCGTGGTGGCGTATACGCTCGTTTTCGGGATCACATTGCCCGCGTTATGGCTGGAACCGCTGGGCGGTCTGGCGAAGAACTTGGCGGTACTGCCGGTGCTTGCAGTGCTCTGGGTGCTGTCCGACAGGAGGTGAGGTGATGTACCTGTGGGTGAAATGGATTCACATCCTGTCGTCGACGCTGCTGCTCGGTACCGGTCTGGGCATCGCGTTCTTCATGTGGCTGGCACACAAGCGCGGAGATGTCAGAGTCATCGCCGAGACTGCACGCACCGTGGTGATTGCCGATGCCTGTTTCACCGCGCCAGCGGTGCTGGTGCAATTCGTCAGCGGCTTCTGGCTGGCGCATGCGCTCGGCAATCCGTATTCCGCCTTCTGGTTGAAGGCGGCACTGCTGCTGTTCTTCGTGGTCGGCGCCTGCTGGCTGCCGGTGTTGTGGCTGCAATGGCGAGCACGCAATCTTGCTCTCGCGGCATCGGCGACGGGGATGCCGCTACCGGCTGCCTATCATCGCGTCATGCGGTGGTGGTTCTGGTTGGGCTGGCCGGCGTTCATCAGCGTGATTGCGATCTTCTGGCTGATGGTGATGAAGCCGGCTTGAACCACGCAGTGCCGGCGTTGTGGATCGAGGGACGAGCCCCTTTGCTTGATCGGCCAGCGCCGGATGCGACTGCCGCGAAATTATCCTTGCACGCCGCCGTCAGTCCTGGGCTTGCGCCGTGGCGCGCTCGGCAAACTCGAATGCATCCTCGATCGCGCGTCGCGACCAGGCGGTATCGTCATGCCAATCAAATGCATGCCGTGCTTCGGGCAGGTTGATGATCGTGATCGGCACGTTGCGGCGCAGGGCGTTCGATGCGAAGGATTCGATGCCTTGATTGATCTCAGGCGTATCCTTGCCTGCGCGGACGATCAGCATGGGCGGCGAAGAAGCTGTGCCGCCCGCCTGCACCGCATCGACGGGGATGAAGCGACGGGTCCAATCGGAAGGCGCGTCGGCAAAGGCGGTGAGTACGGGATAGAAACCGATCGTGCAGCGCAAGGCGGGCGCTGGTTGTGCGAAGGCCAGCGATAACAGGCGTCCGCCCGCGGAGAATCCCCACAAGCAGGTCCGCTTCCGGTCCGCGACGTCGACACGGTCTTGAAGCTGTTCGAGCAGCGAATGGACGTCACCGTATCCCGACTCGATTCCGGCATTCGTGCGCGGAAAGCGTTTGGCCATCACGACGGCGGTGAATCCGCGCTGCGCCGCGAGGCGGCCCAGATCGGCGTACGCTCCCCAAGTGCGCGGGTCGTCATTTCCGCTCAGCAGGATCAAGGTTGCGCGCCTGCCCTTGCGCGTGCCGTCGTAATAGATATCGAAAGGCAGTGTCGTGCCGTCCACGGCCGTGTACGAAGATGTGCGAATCTCCACGGCGGCTGGCGACGGGCGCAGGACCGTGTGCGATTGGGCCGGATCGCCTTGCGCTTGCGCGCTGAGGCAGAATGCCAGCTGCAATATCGCCCCAACGATCCAATATCCGCGCATTCTCCCGCTCCTCATGCATGGCTTGGGCCGACTCTACCCGCCTGTCCGTGGAAAGAGGACTGTGGAAAGTCATGCCTTGGATCTTCGGCCGGACGAAGCGCCTGGAGGCTCAATCCTCGCCGATATCTTCGTTCCACACTTCAGGATTGGCCGCGATCCAATCGCCGAGCATCGTGATGCATTCCTCGCTGGCAAGATCGATCACGTTGACGCCGTTCTCGCGCAGCCAATCGACGCCGCCGGGGAAATTCACCGATTCGCCCACCACCACGGTGCCGATGTTGAACTGGCGCACCAGGCCGCTGCAGTACCAGCAGGGGGCGAGGGTGGTGACCATGATGGTGTCCTTGTAGCGACGCTGGCGGCCGGCCTTGCGGAAGGCGTCGGTCTCGCCGTGCACGGACGGGTCGCCTTCCTGGACGCGGCGGTTGTGGCCGCAGCCGAGCAGGCGGCCGTCGTTGTGATAGAGCGCCGCGCCAATGGGAATGCCGCCTTCGGCCAGGCCCTGGCGGGCTTCGCGAATGGCGGTGTCGAGCAGGGCGCGGTAGTCGGGTATGGCGATCATGGGGATTGGCGCGAGTTAAGGTTGCAGGCAGTCTGCCGCCATCGCGCGGTGGCGTCGAGCCGCCCCTGGCATGGTGAGACGAGGCACGGTAGGAGCGCACGGCGGGCGCAGGCGCGGGCAGGGATGCGATAATCGTGCCATGAGCGAATCCGCAGACAAAAAGCCCGATACCACCCATTTCGGGTTCCGCGAAGTGCCCACCGCTGAGAAGCAGAAGCTGGTGGGACAGGTGTTCTCCTCGGTCGCGGGCAACTACGACCTGATGAACGACCTGATGAGCATGGGCGTCCATCGGGTCTGGAAGCGCTATTTCGTCGCCACCGCGCAGGTGAAGCGCGGCGACCGCGTGCTCGATCTGGCTGGCGGCACCGGCGATATCGCCGCGTTGCTGAAGGATCGCGTCGGCGAAACGGGTGAGCTGGTGCTTGGCGACATCAATGGCGAGATGCTGCGCGTGGGCCGCGACCGCATGACCGACCGCGGCAACGTGCGCGGTTTTGAATATGTGCAATGCAATGCCGAACGTCTGCCGTTCCCGGATGCGAGTTTCGATCTGGTCACGATCGCGTTCGGTCTGCGCAACGTCACCGACAAGCCGGCGGCGCTGCGCGAGATGCTGCGCGTGCTGAAGGTCGGCGGGCAGGCGCGGGTGTTGGAGTTTTCCGAAGTGAAGGCGGACTGGTTCAAGCCGATCTACGACTTCCACTCCTTCAATGTGTTGCCGCGTTTGGGCAAGCTGTTCGCGAACGATGCCGACAGCTATCAGTATCTGGCCGAGTCGATCCGCAAGCATCCGCCGCAGGAAGAACTCAAGGCGATGATGGAGGAGGCCGGGTTCGCGCGTTGCGAATACAAGAATCTCTCCGCCGGCATCGTGGCGATCCATAGCGGATACAAGGTCTGAGGTCGCGCGGGTGAGTCTGGAATCGGTGCGCGCGTTCCTGGCCGAAAAAGCACCCGATCTGCACGTCATCGAATCCGAAGGTTCCACCGCGACGGTGCTGGAAGCCGCGCAGGTGCACGGCGTGGAGCCGGGACGCATCGCCAAGACGCTGGCCTTCCGCGGCCCCGACGAGCGCGCCTTCCTGGTGGTGGTGCGCGGCGATGCACGCATCGACAACGCCAAGATGAAAGCCGCCTTCAACGGCCGGACCAAGATGCTCGATCCGGCGCAGGTGCTGGCGCTGACCAGTCATCCGGTCGGCGGCGTCTGCCCGTTCGGGCTGGCGACGCCGCTGCCGGTGTATTGCGACGTTTCGCTGCGCGCGTTCGACGAAGTGGTGCCGGCTGCGGGCGCGACCAACAGCGCCGTGCGGTTGTCCCCCGAGCGGATGGTCGAGCTGACCGGGGCGGCCTGGGTGGATGTCTGCCAGACCATCGTCTGAACATCGGTGGATGGCGTCCACACTACGAACGCCTAACGATTGCGGGCGTGGGGTGCACTAGAATCCCCGCCTCTCATTAGTTTTCGGATCCGCCCATGCGTCGTTTCGCCCTGTTGTTGTCCTGCCTGGCCGTGCTGGCGGCGGGCTGTTCGCGCGAATCCACCCCCACGCCGGGATCGTCGACACCGGCCAAGCCCGCGGAGGCGAAGATGACGGTCGAACGCGACGAGCACTCCTACGCGGAAGCGGACAAGGTCGCGATCACCGATCTCGCACTCGATCTGAAGATCGATTTCGACACCAAGACCCTCAGCGGCACTGCCACCTACACGCTGGACTGGAAGGATAAGGCCGCCAAGCAGCTCGTGCTCGACACGCGCGATCTGAGCATCGACAAGGTCGAGGGCGAGGACGCGTCCGGCCAATGGCAGCCGCTGCAATACGGACTGGCCAAGCGCGACGACATCCTCGGCAGCAAGTTCACCATCGAGACACCGGCGCAGAATCAGCACGTGCGTGTGACCTACACGACCTCGCCGGATGCTTCCGGCCTGCAATGGCTCGACGCGGCGATGACCGAGGGCAAGAAGCTGCCCTTCATGTTCAGCCAGTCGCAGCAGATCCACGCGCGCAGCTGGGTGCCGTTGCAGGATACGCCGAGCGTGCGCTACACCTACACGGCGCACGTGGTCTCGCGTCCGGACGTGATGGTGCTGATGAGCGCGGACAACAATCCGAAAGCGGAGCGCAACGGCGACTACAACTTCAAGATGCCGCAGAAGATCCCGTCGTACCTGATGGCAATCGCGGCCGGCGATCTGGTGTTCGAGCCACTCTCGCCGCGCGCCGGTGTCTGGGCCGAGCCTGCCATGGCGAAGAAGGCCGCCAAGGAATTCGAAGACACCGAGAAGATGATCGAGACGGCCGAGAAACTCTACGGCCCCTATCGCTGGGAGCGCTACGACATCCTGGTGCTGCCGCCCTCGTTCCCCTACGGCGGCATGGAGAATCCGCGCCTGACCTTCGCCACGCCGACCGTGATCGTCGGCGACAAGTCGCTCGTGTCGCTGGTCGCGCATGAGCTGGCGCACAGCTGGTCGGGCAATCTAGTGACCTTCGCCAGCGCCAAGGACGGGTGGCTCAACGAAGGCTTCACCAGCTACGTCGAGAACCGCATCGTCGAAGCGCTGTACGGCAAGGAACAGGCCGACATGGAGAGCGTGATCGCGCGCGACGAACTCAAGGAAGAGTTCAAGAGCGTGAAGCCCGAAGCACAGGTGCTGGCGCAGAAGCCCGGCACGCAGAAGGACCCGGACGACAATTCCTCCGCGACGATCTACACCAAGGGCGCCTGGTTCCTGCAGTTCCTGGAGGAGCGTTTCGGGCGCGCCGATTTCGATACGTTCCTGCGTGGCTATTTCGACCATTTCGCGTTCCAGAGCATCAACAGCCAGCAGTTCGCCGACTACGCCAAGGCCAATCTGCTGAACAAGTATCCGAACAAGGTGACGCAGGCCGAATTCGACGCCTGGCTGTACGAACCCGGCATCCCGCCGACGGCGCCGCAGGTGCTGGCGGCGCGCTTCGGCGTGGTCAAGACCGCGCGCCTGGGCTGGCTGGGCAGCGGCCAGCTGCCGCCGCCGGCGATCACCGGCGCGTGGAGCACGCAGGAATGGGTGCATTTCCTTGAAGGCATGCCGAAGACGCTCAGGATCGATCAGCTCACGCAGCTCGATGGCGCCTATCACTTCACCGGCACGCCGAACGGCGAGATCGCGCAGCGCTGGTATCCGCTGGCGGTGCGTAGCGGCTACACGCAGGCCAATGATGCGATCGCGGCGTTCCTGGAGCGGGTCGGACGCCGCAAGCTGATCATCCCCACGTACGAGGAACTGGTGAAGACCGAAGCGGGCCTGGCACTGGCCAAGCAGGTGTTCGCCAAGGCCAAGCCCGGCTATCACCCGATCACCACGGGGACCGTGCAAAAACTGATCGACGAGGCCAAGCCGGCGCCGGCGCCGGCGGCGACTCCGCCGGCGCAGTAACAATCATCGCGAGCAGAACGTCCCCTCTCCTTCGCATGCGGAGGGGAGGGTTGGGGTAAGGGGAAGCCGGAGCCTGTTGATGAAAAGCGTCGAATTGTTTTCGAGCGTCGAACATCGGGGGGCTTCCGCATTCGATTGTCTGAAGCGATCGACGGACGGCTGGTTCCGTTCCCCTTCACTCCAAACCTTCTTTCTCGCAAACGAGGGAGAGGGAGCGAGTATTTCGCGATGAGCTGGCAACTCCTTCTCATCATGGCCATCCTCGTGGTGGTCGTGAGCGTGCTGGTAATCGCATGGCGTGTATGGCGCGATCCGCTCTCGCTGATACGCGCCGAATACGCGCGACAGCGCAGGGCGGCCGGATTGAGCGCGCATACCGTGCAGATCGGCGGCAAGCGCTGGGTCTACGCCGAACGCGCCGCGGATCGTGCCGGCGCGCCCACCGTCGTGATGATCCACGGCTACACCGGCAGCAAGGAAAACTGGTACCGCCTCGCGCAACGCCTGCGCGGCCGCTATCGCCTGGTGATTCCCGACCTGCCGGGCTGGGGCGAAAGCCAGCGCGATGCCGGTGCGAATTACGGCTACACGGCGCAGGCCGAAAATGTCGCCGCTTTCATCCGCGCGGTCTGCGGAACGCCGGTGGTGCTGCTCGGTCACTCGATGGGGGGCGGCATCGCCGCGCTCACCGCCGCGCGGCATCCGGAGCTGATCGAGCGCGTCGGTTTGTTCGACGCGTCCGGCGTGAGCTTCGACGAGAATCCCTTCGCGCTCGAAGTGCTGGCCGGGGGCAATCCTTTCGGTGTCACCGATGCGGCGTCGCTGCAGCGCTATCTCGGCATCGTGGTACACGACAAGCGGGCGCTACCGCCGATTCCGTGGCCGGTGTCGAACATCGTCATCGCCTATCGCAGCGCCGAGGGGGCGTTCGAGCAATCGATCCTCGATCACATCGGTCGCGGCACGGATCAGTTCCTGCCGGGCACCGAAGCCTCCAGGATCCGGCAACCCGCACTGCTGGTGTGGGGCGCGCACGATCGGGTCATCGATGCCAGCGCGATGGCGGCCTATGGCGAACGGATTCCGCATGCGCGACAAGTGTTGCTCGATGGAAGCGGCCATTCGCCGATCATCGAGCAGCCGGATGAGGTCGCCAAAGAAGTGGTTGCGCTGATCGAGACGCGCTGAGTCCGTTGTTGTGATCGCTTGAAGAATTCGCTATCCGTTGAAGCAGGAGCTCGCACATGAATCCGAACGCTTTTCCATATGTGGCCGTCCTGTTCGCGATCGCCATCGCCGGTGGCTGCCGCGACCGCGCCGCCGACACCGCGGCCCAGGCGGCCGCCACCGCCGCGGCCAACGAAGCGAAGGCGAAGGAAAACGCCACCGGATTCGACGATGCCGTCGCCAAGGAAAACTGGCCGCTGGCGAAGGCGCAGGCGGACGTGTTGTTCGATCAATATCCCGATACCGAAGCGGCCAGGCGCATCCGCCCGCAGTACGAGGAGATCAAGGCCAAGGCCGAAGCCTCTCGCGAGCAGGCGCGAGTCGCCGCGCTGTGGAGTTACAACACCGAGAACGTGAAGGGCGGGCAGCAATTGTCCGCGGCGATCTATTCCAAGGAGGATGTCGACACCGACGGTAGCGGCGCCAAGCCCGTTCGCCTGATCTTCCGCGACAATCCGGCGTGGGGACGGAGCAGTTATCTCGTGCTGCAGGCCGGCGATTTCGATTGCTACGGTGGCTGCAAGGTCAAGGTGAAGGTGGACGATGCCGCGCCGAAGACAATGGCGGCCCTACGGCCCAAGACCGACGAGGCGATCGCGATGTTCATCAACGATGAGCGCGCGCTGTGGCGGATGACCAAGGGCGCGAAACTGATTGTGATCGAGTTCCCGGTCCAGGCCGGCGGGACGCGCTCGGCGGCGTTCGAAGTGGCGGGGTTGGATCGAGAAAAGTTGCCGAAATGGGGGCGCTGAAAGCCGGCCTGCAACCGTTTTTCTTGACAAGCATTCAGCTGCTATGTCATAGCTATTTGGACTGATATCTATCGAAACCATGGACGGGTGGAGATGGCAATGGATGACCACGACGACAAGAAAAAGCCCAAAGACCCGCAGGATCCGCCCAAGCCGGTGGAGCCGGCCGGCCAGCAATCGGCCGCGCAGATTCCTGATGTCTTCAAGACCACGACGCCGCAGCTGGGCCTGACCTGGCCGCAGTTCTCGTTGCCGGGGACCGGCAGCGGCTATACCTCACGCCTTGGACTCAACGAGCAGAATCAATGGGTGCTTGATGCGTTCGGCCGCCATGCCGATCCGGGTTCGGGCACTACCTTGCTGGGGAACTATTCCGGCAATTTCGATACCCGCACGCATGACCTGCTGTTCGGCGCCAATCGCGGCAACAGCACCTTCGTGGGCGGCCTCGGACTGCATGGCAACGATCTTCTCTTCGCCGCCGGCGGCAAGGGCAGTCAGGGCGAACACAAGTTCCAGGGCGGTCTGGCGGGCAATACCGGCACCGACGTCTATGCGTTGAGTGGCAACTACACCAACGGGCGGCAGCAGTTCGATCTGCTCGCCAGCAGCACGCAGGGTGTGCGCCTGTTCGATCTGACCGGCAAGGGACAGCTCGGCAAGAACGGCAATTTCAACGGTCAGTTCACCTGGGACGAATCGCTCGGCAAGACCGCGCTCGATTTCGATTACACCAATGGCCGCCAGCAGTTCGACCTGCTGGCCAGCAACACCAAGGGCCTGAGTCTGCTCGATGTCACCGGCAAAGGCCGCATCGGCCAGGACGGCGATTTCAACGGTCGCTTCACCTGGGACGAATCGCTGGGCAAGACGGCGCTCGATTTCGACTACAAAAACAGCCGCCAACAGTTCGATCTGCTCGCCAGCCGGACGCAGGGCATGGATTTCGTCGACATCGGCGGCAAGGGCCTGATCGGCAAGGACGGCAATTTCAACGGCCGCTTCCTCTGGGACGAGTCGCTCGGCAAGACGCAGCTCAATTTCGACTATGGCAACGGCCGCCAGCAGTTGAATCTGCTCGCCAGCGACATCAAGGGCATGGGCCTGATCGATCTGAGCGGCAAGAGTAGGCTCGGCGAGAACGGCAATATCGCCGGGCAATTCCTCTGGAACGAACAGCTCGGTAAGACCGACTTCAATCTTGATGTGGGCAAGCAGGATCGCTTCGGCTTTGGCCTCAAGAGTTCGTTCGAGCCGAAGGGGTCGTCGCTCGGCCTGAATGGCTGGTACGCGTTCGGCGAGGAAGGTCGCTTCAATTTCGACTACCTGCGCAACGGCGCCACCAACACGCAGTCGTTGGATGCCAAGCTCGCGTTCGACAAGCGCAATCACCTCAACTTCAACTTCACCGGGCAGCCGAACGGTTACTCGCTGTCAGCCGAATCGGCGTTCGCGTTCTCGGATACGTGGTCGGGACTGGCCAACGGCAAGTACAACAGCGTCGGCAAGCAGTTCGATGCCAATCTCGGCATCGCCGGTCCGAACCTCAAGCTCAACGGCAACTTCGGCGTCAATGGCGATAAGCCCTATTTCGGCGCCAACGGCAGCTATGTCTTCGACAAGCTGGGCTCGAACGTCGGTGCGAATGTTTCCGTCGACCCGAACAACAACAAGTTCCTGGCTGGAGTCGAGATCTCCAAGATGTTCCGCGAGAACGAACATCTGAAGGGAAGCTTCTCGATCGAGGACAGGAAGGGCGAGAAGACCACCTTCCGGCTCGGCGCGGACTACACCCGCGACAATCTGACCGTCTCCGGCAATGTGTACGGGAAGGGCAACGACGTCGGCGTCGGTATCGGCCTGACCTTTCGCTTCGGTGGCGGCTCATCGAAATCCGACCGCGCGACGAAGCCCGCGCCGGTGCCGGCCTATCCGGATTACGCCGACCGAGCGATCGAGAGGGCGGCTCTGCCGCGATCGGTGGCTCCGTTGGAGAGCCAGGATCCCTTGACCAAGGTGAATCAGGCGCTGAGGACGCGCTCCGGCGAAGCGCAGCAGCTGTTCGCCCAGGCGAAGGAAAAGGTGGAGGAACTCAACCGCAATCTTCCGCCGGGCAACAAGGCGTTGCCGGTGCTGGAGACTGCGGCGAGTCTGGCCGTGCTGGCGGAAAAGAACGGATTGCCCAGGATCGGATACGTCACGCTGGGTCAGCCCGTGAACGGTCAGCAGAACCTCTTCATCGGCCAGGAGGCGAACATCGCCGCGCGCACGCCCGCTTCGGACCGGTTGAGCATCAGCGTGCAACAGGCGACCGCGACGCCGGCGCTCGAGAGCGTAAAGAGTCTGCCGGCACCCGCCTCCACGCAATCGCAAGGGGCGACACCGGAAGGGCCGGAAATGGGTGGGCAACATCGGCGCTAGGGCCTTGCCTGGGGTTCCGGCCAACCGATCGATTCCATTGAGGTCAGTGCAAGGTCATTGCATGCCAAGGAAGGGCGGCTGGAGGTAACACGCGAGGCGACAGGCCCTTTCTCTTTCGAGAGAGGGCCTCTGCTGACTATTGATCGGGACTAGCCGTCACCGCCCCCGTCACCCGGGCCGTTCATCGTGATGGCCATCGACATCCTGGGCGCGCTTTCGCTGATTTCTTTCTGCCGGGTAAGTTCTTGCTGTTGCGTCAATTCCCGTGCCTGCGCGAGATCCTGGTTGGCCACCTGCAGCTTTTCATCGGACTGCTCGACCGGAGTGCGGGCAAGCTGCTCGACAGGTGCGAAGGCGCGCTTGTTGGCGGGATCGCCCGGGTCGTTTGGGTTGCCTTCGATCGCGAAGATGTTGCCGTTCTTCGCCAGGATTACATGGTCGACGCGATTGAGCGCGTTTGCTGAGAGCGAATAATCGGCAGCCTCGGGATACATCTCCCGATTGTCCTTGCATGTCACCAGCAAGCCGCGCGCGATGCGCTCGCTCATGTCGTCGTAGGATTTGCCTAACCCATCATCTACCTTGCGCACACCTGCGCGGATTTGCTCCAGCATGGCGTGATCAGGGTGGTCGGGCTCATCGGGACCTTTGCGTTGAGAAGGTGATGATGGCGCGACCGGGACGTATTGGTGATCATGAGCGATATTCACACTTCCGTCCTGGGTATGGTCGAAACGGTGTAGCGCGGCTGGCGTCTGGCTGCTGTCGTAGTAGGGCCGCGGCGTTTTGTTGGTCCCGAGGTCGATGCCTTCCTTCTCCAGCAACTCCTCACTCAAGCGCGCGGCGGCCATGTTGATCGTCATTTGTGGCATCACGCCGTTTACAGGCTGGGCGAAACGCCTTTCGAGACCGATCGTTTGCTCGACGGCGAAAGTGCCATAGTAATTGGAATAGTCCGAGGTTCCCTTTTCACCTATGCCAAGCGAACGCTGGCCTGGCTGTGCATGAGCGTGATCTGGCTTGTTGAAGTAGTGCTGCCCCATCGCGGTGACGTTGCCCGCAGACATGGAAAGAGTTCCGTCCTGATTGAACGTGAGTCCCGATAGGGGGCGAGCCTTGATGGTGGCCGTGACCGTCGGATCCTGCTCGATGAAGTCTTTCACGCGACCGTTTCCAGTCGTCAGCATCAAATCCAGCTCAGGCGCGAGCGGTTGAATTTGCTTTTGACGGCTCATCAGTGCGTTCCAGCCCGCGATCTCCGCTTTTGCTTCATCGTCACGGCCGGCTTGAATGTAATTGCTGATAGGGGCTGTATAGTCGTGTATTGGCTGCGTACTTTTCGCTATATTGCCAGTGTCCGTGAAGAACGTTTGCAATGCTTGCTGTTTGGTCGAGTGATTGAAGCCATGTTGAATTTCATGGCCGAGTACGAAAGTCATATCGTCGCCGTCAAATCGCCCTTGCTGGTTTGCCGTAGTCTTGGTTTGCAGGTCGAGGGCTGGCAGCCGCATCGTCTTGTCGCCACCGTTGTATGTGCCGCCAGCCGCGAAGCCAGGGGCGATCAAGTCGAAATGTTCTAAGTGTGTACGTCGATATCGATCTGTGGTGTCGACCTCGGTTGCGCCCTTCTTGATCTGTTTTGCGAGCAAAGGCGACTGGTTGATTGTTGACTGCAAGTTGTCAACCATGTCCTGTGAGACAGGCTGCGAATTACTCGCGGAATCCAGGTGGGTCTTATGTGCGAACTCGACGGACATCTGCTGCACTTTGACGGTTGCCTTTAGGTCGGCGCTTGCCGTAGTGCCGGATGGTTGAAAGCTGGAATTCGGAAGCGTGACGACACCGCTCTGTATGTCGTATGTTCCGACTAGATTCGGTGTCGAGTTCGTCGCTGATTGCAGCGCGAAGCCTTTCAATTGCCCGGCTTGCGCCTGCTGATTCAACTCATGCAATTGTTGGGCACTGCCAGTAACCGCTGCGCGAAGTTGGGCCGCTTGGTCAGGCGTGACGCCAGGCTGATTGGCGAATTGTGTCAATGCAGCTTCCAGCTGCTGATTTGGGTTTGCCATTCCTTGGCTCCTTATGCGCTAGGTCGCACACCCATCTGACAGACATAGTCATTTTCGATAGCGGTCTCCGTTGGCGTCATCTTTACGCCAATTTCGAGGAAAGACCCGTCGTCCCTGTAATACGTCCATCCCGTTCTCAAACCGTTTGAAACAATGAAAGGCATGCTTGATTCAAAGCGCGGGAGTGAGCGGAGAAGGAAGGTGATTGGTAGGGGGCATGCAGGCGACGAATTGCTGTCGGTAAATTCCACCCCGGCCCCGTTTTTTGGATCAAATGCAATCGTGTACTTGTACCCTTGGCTGAGGTCTCCGGAAGCCACAAAATTTCCCCGGTCAGTCGGCTCTAGCCGAATCCGCATAACGGCTTGGACGCGCTCAAGGGTGATGTCGGAGCTGGATTTGATCTCGTTGATTAGCTTCAGGAACCGATTGCCCATTTCCTCAGCAGTGGGGGCCGGGCTAGCGGTGGGGGCTTCGGGCGATACCATGTTGACGGGCTCCTTGGCGGTCGGCGAGACGGTTTCGGTAAGGCCATGTGCGCAGGCGCAGAGGGACAAGCCGCAGGACACGGCGAGCGCGAGGATGGAAAAGAAGCGTGGCCCCATGAAGCTGTCCTTGCGTGGTTCGCGTAAACCGTAGTGGCGGGGGTGTGAAAGAGGAGTTAAGTCCCGGTGAGAAAACGCGGTAAAACTTCTTTCCGAGAGCAATTCATATCTGATGAAAAAAGATTGGTGGCACTGTCCGTCACTTGCCTTTTCCCGTCACCCGTCTCGCGGAAATTTTGAGTGTTGGCGACATCAGTCGGCAGCGGCCTGTGCTTCGGCTTCCACAGGATTGTGCTTCTCCACGAACGCCACCGCCGCGCGCAGCATGTCGATGCGCGTGGCTTCTCGCGACAAGTAATGATCCTCGCCGTTGAGGGTGATCATCTCCACTGGTTTGTCTGCCTTTTCAAGCGCGCGCTTCATCAGCTGGCTTTGTCGGATCGGAACGATCGTGTCGTCCTTGCCGTGGATCAGCAGCACCGGTGCATCCGCGCGCGTGGCGAGGCGGGTCGGGGAAAGGGCTTCAAGCAGGTCGTCGCCGGTGTTTTTCGCGCCGAGGTACTGCATCCAATAGCGCATGCCATCGGCGCCCAGGCGGGTGCGGCGTTCGGTGAGGAAATCCTTGAGATCGGTGACGCCTGCCACCGCGACGGCGCAGCGATACAGCCCTTGCTGCAAGGTGATGCCGGCCAGCGCGGCGTAGCCGCCATAGCTGGCGCCGACGATGCAGGCGCGTTGCGGATCGACAATGCCTTGGCGTGCGAGTTCGGCCACGCCGTCGGAAATATCGGTCTGCATCTTGCGTCCGAATTCGCCGTGTCCCGCGTTGACCAGGCCGACGCCGTAACCGGCGGAACCGCGGAAGTTCGGCTGCCACACCGCGTAGCCGCGGCTGGCATAGGCCTGCGCCCAGAAATCGAACGACGGGTAGTCGCGCGCCTGCGGGCCACCGTGCGGCAATACCACCAGTGGAAGTTTCTTCGGGTCGCGGCCCGGCGGCAGGGTGAGAACGCCTTGCAGTTTCGTGCCGTCGGCGGCCTTGTAATCGATCATCTTGAAGGGGCCGACCTGCTCGGGCTTCACTCCCGGATATTGCTCGCCCAGGTAGTCGGCCTTGGCGGGTTTGCCGGCGATGCGGGCGTCGACCAGCCACCAGGTGCCGGCGTCGCCCGGCCCTTCGGTCTTCACCACCAGGCGCTTGAAGTCGTCGCTCCACGATTCGAAGCCGACTTGCAGTTGCGGAAAGGCCCGGCGCGTGGCGTCGAGCAGCGCCTGCTGCCTGGCGTCGAACATGATCAGTTCGGGGTTGTCGCCTTCGCGCAGAGTGCCGGTCAGCAGCCCGGTGCCAGGATCGAATTTGAAACTCCGCACGGGATCTTCAGAGAGGATTTCCTGTTTTTCACCCGTGGCGAGTGACGCTTCCATGTAGTGGGTGGCGCCTTGCTCGTCGTGGACCGCGTACAGGACGGTGCCGGCCGTGCGGCCCTGTCCGATGATCCAGTTCTCGCCGAGCGTGTCCTTGCGTTTTTCGATCAGCTTGCCGGACATCGTGCCGGCGTACAGGCGCCAGTCGGCGCTCTTGTCCTCGTAGCGCGCGGTGGCGAGCACGGTGCCGTCCCGGCCGACCAGCCAGCCGGCGCCGTTGCCGGAACTGCTTTCGGCGAGCCTGCGGAAACCGCCGGATTCCAGATCGACGCTGACCAGATCCGGATCGCCGTCGAGCAGGGTGCGCTCGCCCGACAATCCGGTGGAGTTGGACATCAGCGGCGCGGAGAAGAAGCCGACCCAGCGGCCGTCGCGCTGCGCGTAGCCGTAGCGGCCGTTGACCGACCCCAGGAAGCGCGAATCCTTGAGCAGCGGTTTGAGCTGCTTCTTGACCACGTCCAGGATCATCACCTGGGCGAGTTCGTAAGCGCCGCCGTACCACATGCCGAGGTTGTAGCGATCGCTGATGGTGATGGCGATGAAGTTCTCGCCGGCCCAGTCGAGATCGCGCACCTTCACCGTGCCGACATCCACGAGCGTGAGCAGTGCTTTGTCTCCATCCACTTCGCGCACGTACAGGCGGCGCTTGTTGCCGTCGGTGGCGATGAAGGCGAAGCGGTCGCCGGAGGGCGACAGTTCGAGTTCTTCGATGGCGGGCAGGCGGCCGTAGGCCTCGATCGGTGGCGGCGCGGCGCGCAGAGGCGTCGCCGCAAGACAGAGCAATAGCGGCGCGAATGCGCGCAGATTCCGGAAGCTGTACATGGCGGCCCTTTCCATCTGCCCCTGGCCGCCGGGAATTGTGTGACGCGGTTACAGTTCGTGCAACCGATTGGTGCGGTGTTAGCTGGTGCGGATGCCGGCGGCGGCCGGGACGCGCCGGCACGCGTTCATTTCAGGGTCTTGTCGAAGAAGGCGACCGCGTCCCGGTTGATCTGGCGATGCGCGGCGGCGCGATCGATGCCGGCGGGATCGGTGCAGATCACCGGAACCGCCTTGGCCAGTTCTTCCGGGCACGGCGGCAGGAAGACGTAGTGCTCGGCGCCTTCGATCTCGCGATAGCGATAGAGATTGGGCAGCAGCGGACGGATGCGTCTGGCGTTTTCGTCCGGCAGCAGTACCTGGTCCTTGGCGGCGGCGTACAGGAACACGGGATTGCGGACGTCCTTGAGGCCGTCGTCCGGGATGATCAGGCTCAGCGGCGCCATCGAGAAGGCGGCGCGCACGCGCGGGTCAACGGTTGGCGGGGGATCCTTGAGGGTGTACGGGTTCCAGTTCGGCGGCGCCTTCGATCCGGTCGGGCAGACCTCCGGAGTGTTTGGATACTTCTCGCAGAAGTCCTTGAACCGCCAGAAATTCGCGTGGGCGCCCAGCAGGAGCAAGGCGGTATAGCCGCCGGCCGAAAAGCCGGCCGCGCCGATCCGCTTGGGGTCGAGATGTGCTTTCAGCTGCGGATCGGCCAGTGCGGCCGAAATCGTCGCGCTGGCCTGCCAGGCGCGGCCGAGCAGCACGCGGTCGGTGCCGGCGCCGGATTGGTCGTTGTAACTGTCTCCGGTCTGGTCCGGCATCGCGACGACGTAGCCGTGACGCGCCAGTGCCTCGGCCAGATCGTGGTGCCCGAACTTGCTGCCGCCGTGGCCATGCGAGAGCAGGATCAGCGGGAAGCGGCCCTTCGCGATCGGCGCGTCCATCTGCGCCTGCACCGCATACGGGCCCATCTGGGTGACCGCATCGGGTTTGGCTGTGGAGGCGGGATAGACGACCGCGAACGGGACGGTGGTGCCGGTGACCGGTTCCTTGGTTTCCAGGACGCGCAGGCCGAGGCCTTTGGCTTGTGCGGAGCCGGCGGCAAGCGCCAGCAGCAGGAGAAACGCGACGGGCATGCGGGGCATTGCGGCTCTCCCGAAGATTGGGGAGGCGATCCTCGCCTGCATGAAGACGTCGATCCAGTGCCGTTCGTCCCGGCGCAGGATCGACGCTCCGTCGTCAACTCAAACGCGTGAAGCCTTACAGCGCGTAGCCGAACTGCTGTTTGAACTGCTCGGCGAATTCCTCGTAATCGAAGCGCTGGTTCTGCGTGCCTGGATGTTCCACCTTCAGCGCGCCCATCAGGTTGCCGATGCGGCCGATGGTCATCCAGTCGTAGTCCTTCTCGATGCCGAACAGCAGGCCGGCGCGGAAGGCGTCGCCGCAGCCGGTGGGGTCGGTGACGCGGCGTTCGTGTGCGGGCGGCACGTCGTAAATCTTGCCGCCGGCGTAGATCACCGCGCCCTTGGGGCCGCGCGTGGCGATGTAGGCCTTCACCTTGCCGGCGATCTCTTTCTCGCTGTAGCCGGTGCGTTCCTGCAGCAGGTTGGATTCGTAGTCGTTGACGGTGACGTAGTCGGCCTGGTCGATGAAGGCGCGCAGCTCGGCGCCGTTGAACAGCGGCATGGCCTGGCCGGGGTCGAAGATGAAGGGGATGCCGGCCTCGCTGAATTCCTTGGCGTTCTGCAGCATGCCCTCGTAGCCATCGGGGCTGACGATGCCGATGCTCACGTTCGGCACGTCGCGGACGTGGTTCTCGTAGGACCGCATCATCGCGCCCGGATGGAAGGCGGTGATCTGGTTGTTGTCGTGATCGGTGGTGATGAAGGCCTGCGGGGTGAACAGCTCCGGGATTTCCTTGACGCGATCGAGGTTGATCTGCAGTTCCTGGAAATGTTCGCGATATGGGCCGAAATCCTGGCCGACGGTGGCCATCGGGATCGGGTCGCCGCCCAGCAGTTTCAGGTTGTAGGCGATGTTGCCGGCGCAGCCGCCGAACTCGCGGCGCATGCGCGGCACCAGGAACGACACGTTCAGGATGTGCACCTTGTCCGGCAGGATGTGGTTCTTGAACTGGTCGGGGAACACCATGATGGTGTCGTAGGCCAGGGAACCGCAGATCAGTGCAGCCATCTTGAGGAACTCGTCGTTGGTGGTTTGGGCAAGACGGGAAAGGTTAGCGGGACGGGTGCGCGGAGGCCAGCAAAAAGCGCTCGCGCCTCCGGATGCAGGGGGAGGGCTGGGGTGGGCGTCGGCTTTTTCGCGCGGAATTCGGCGCTGCGCGCCTCGTCTCCCTCCCGGGCTCCCCTGTCTCATCGCGCTGAAGGCGCGGTTCGGTGCGGGGAGAGGTGTCAAAGGCGAAAGAACAGGCAATAAAACAGCGTGCTGGCAGCGCTTTTTTGCTAGGCTAACCGCCCTTTTCCCCCAGCCCTCCCAGCGGCGGCGCCCCCGATGTTCAAGAAGTTTCGCGGCCTGTTCTCCAATGACCTGTCCATCGACCTGGGCACCGCCAACACCCTGATTTTCGTCCGTGGCCAGGGCATCGTGCTCAACGAGCCTTCGGTCGTGGCGGTGCGGCAGGACCGCGCCGGTGGTCCCAAGACCGTGGCCGAGGTCGGCACCGCCGCCAAGCAGATGCTGGGCCGCACGCCGGGCCACATCACCACGCACCGGCCGATGAAGGACGGCGTGATCGCCGACTTCACCTACACCGAGGAAATGCTCAAGCACTTCATCAAGAAGGTGCACAAGTCGCGCTTCCTGCGTCCCAGCCCGCGCGTGCTGATCTGCGTGCCCTGCGGCTCGACCCAGGTGGAGAAGCGGGCAATCAAGGAATCGGCACTGGAAGCCGGCGCCCGCGACGTCTCGCTGATCGAGGAGCCCATGGCCGCCGCGATCGGCGCCGGCATGCCGGTGACCGAGGCGCGCGGCTCGATGGTGGTGGACATCGGCGGCGGCACCACCGAGGTGGCGGTGATCGCGCTCAACGGCATCGTCTATTCGCAGTCGGTGCGCATCGGTGGCGATCGCTTCGACGAGGCCATCATCAGCTACGTGCGCCGTCACCACGGCATGCTGATCGGCGATACCACCGCCGAGAAGATCAAGATCGACATCGGCTGCGCCTATCCGCAGGAGCGCGTGCTGGAGATGGAAGTCTCCGGCCGCCACCTCGCCGAGGGCGTGCCGAAGATGGTGAAGATCAATTCCAAGGAAGTGCTGGAAGCCCTGCGCGAACCGCTGTCGGGCATCGTCAGCGCGGTGAAGCAGGCGCTGGAACAGACGCCGCCGGAACTGTGCGCGGACGTGGCCGAGCTTGGCATCGTGCTCACCGGCGGCGGCGCGCTGCTGCGTGATCTGGACCGTCTGCTCAGCGAGGAAACCGGCCTGCACGTGCAGGTGGCGGAGGATCCGCTGACCTGCGTCGCCCGCGGGGGCGGGCGCGCGCTGGAGCTGCTGGACACGCACGGCAACGAGTTTTTCGCTTACGAGTAAGCATCGGGCAGCAAAGCGAAGTATGGTTGCTTTCCCTTCTCCCTCCGGGAGAAGGTGCCCCGCAGGGGCGGATGAGGGCGGGAACATTCCGCGTCATGGAGCGCACCTATATGGAGCGCACCTAGGCTAGTGATTCTCCCGCCATCCTCCGGCGCTGCGCGCCACCTTCTCCCGGGGGGAGAAGGCAAAAACAGCCTTCAAATTCCCTTCCGCGCCAGTCCGTGCCCGCCTACGCCAGTCCAACTCCGAACAACAGCGGCGATGTCGCAGGCACGCTGCGGTTGCTGGCGTTCCTGGCGCTGTCGATCGCGCTGATCGTGTTCGATCATCGCGGCGGCTGGCTGTCGGCGGTGCGCGCGCAAGTCAACGTCGCCGTGCAGCCGCTGTGGTGGCTGGCCGGTCTGCCGGCGCGGCTGGGCGAGAGCATGCGCGACGACGCGGTGACGCGCACGCGGCTCACCGAGGAGAACCGCCGCCTGCGCAACGAGATCCTGGTCGGCAACGCGCGGCAGGCCCGGTTGCAGGTGGCGGCGGCGGAGAACGAGCGCCTGCGTGGCCTGCTCGGCGCGGCCCAACGCGGCCAGCTTGATGTGCAGTTGGCGCCGATCCTGGATATCGACCTCGATCCGACCCGGCAGCGCCTGATCCTCAACGCCGGCACCCGCAACGGCGTGCGCCTGGGGCAGAGCGTGATCGATGCCGGCGGCCTGGTCGGCCAGATCATCGAAGCGACATCGACCACGGCCACGGTGCTGCTGATCACCGACCCTGACCATGCCGTGCCGGTGGCGGTGGCGCGCAACGGCGTGCGCCTGATCGCCTACGGCAAGGGCCGCAGCGACGAACTCGATCTGGCCAACATCCCGCTCTCCGGTGACGTGCAGAAGGGTGATGCCATCATCACCTCCGGCATCGGCGGGCGCTTCCCGGCCGGATTCCCGGTCGGCACGGTGGCGGAATTGCATCCGGACGACAGCCGCGCGTTCCTGGTCGGCAAGCTCAAGCCGGCGGCCCAGCTCGATCGCGGCCGCGACGTGCTGTTGCTGCGCAGCGTGGTGACGGCGCCGCCGCTGGCGACGCCTGCGGCCTCGGCGGCAGCCGAAAATCCGGCGGTGACCGGGGCGGCGGCGACGCGAGTGGAACTTCCGAATGCGCAGCCTCCAGCTGCCGCAGGGGAACAAGCTAAAAGCCAGGAGCCTCGTCGATGAGCCGCCCGCGTCGCGCCTGGCTGCTGCCGGTCAGCGTGCTGCTGGCCCTGCTGCTCGGCCTGTTGCCGATGCCGGCGGTGCTGCAGCCGTTCCGCCCGTACTGGCTGGCGCTGGTGGTGGCGTACTGGGTGATCGAGACGCCGGAGCGCGCCGGCCTCGGCTTCGCCTTCCTCATGGGCCTGCTCGGCGATCTCGTCTTCGGCGGCATCCTCGGCGAACAGGCGCTGCGCCTGACGGTGATGGCCTTCATCCTGCAGCGCTTCCGTTCGCAGTTGCGCTTCTTTCCGTTGTCGCAGCAGGCGCTGGCGATCGGCGGCCTGCTGCTCAACGATCGCGTGGTGACCGCGGCCGTGCATCTGGCGCTGGGCGCGCCGCAGTTGCCGTGGGGCTACTGGTGGGCGCCGCTGATCGGCATGCTGCTGTGGGCGCCGTTGTTCCTGTTGTTCGACGCCTTGCGGCTGGGGCGGAGATCATGAGCAGGCTGTGGTGATGCGGCGGCCACAACGCCAGCGAATCAAGAACCAGCACGCGGAATCGGCGCAGTTCCGCCTGCGCGCCCTGCTCGGTTTCGCGATCGTGGTGCTGTGCCTGGGCGGACTGGCGGCGTGGTACTTCAAGCTGCAGGTGGTCGATCACGCCGACTACGCCAAGCGGTCGGAAGCCAATCGCGTCAAGCCGCGTCCGGTGGTGCCGGCGCGCGGGCTGATCTACGACCGCAAGGGCCGCATCCTCGCCGACAACGTGCCGGCGTTCCGCCTCGACGTGGTGCCCGAAACGGCGGGCGACACGAAAGTGCTGATCGAGCACCTGTCGAAGATCATCGCGCTCACGCCCGACGACATCGCCCAGTTCGAGCGCGTGCGCAAGGCCAAGCGCGGCTTCAATGCCGTCACGCTGAAGCTGCGGCTCACGCCCGAGGAAATCTCGCGCTTCGCCGTCGACCAGTGGCGCTTCCCCGGCGTGACGGTCGAGCCGTACCTGACACGCCGTTACCCCTACGGCGAACTGTTCGCGCACATCGTCGGCTATGTCGGCCGCACCGACGAGAAGGACATCGCCGCCTTCGGCGCCGAGCATGGCGTGTTCACGCATACCGGGCGTTCGGGCATCGAGCGTTTCTACGACGAGGCGCTGCGCGGCAAGATCGGCTTCGAGGAAGTGAAGACCAACGTCGAGGGCCGGCCGCTGGGCCGAGAGGGGCGCGTCCCCGCCATTGCCGGTACCGATCTGCGCCTGTCCGTGGATGCCGATCTGCAGCGCGCGATGGTGGACGCCTTCGGCGACAACGACGGCGCCGCCGTGGCGATCGATCCCAAGACCGGCGAAATCCTCGCCATGGTCAGCCTGCCGAGCTACGACCCGAACCTGTTCGTCAACGGTATCTCCAACACCGACTACCGGCGCCTGATGGACAATCCGTCACGGCCGCTGTTCAACCGCAACGTGCTCGGCGGTGGTCCACCCGGATCGACGATCAAGCCGTTCGTGGCCCTGGCCGGCCTGGAGAGCGGCCTGCGCCGGCCGCAGGATCAGGTGTTCTCCACCGGCGAGTTCCACATTCCGGGGCAGCGCCGCGGTTACCGCGACGCGCATGGCGGCTCGGGCTGGACCAATCTGCGCAAGTCGATCGCGCAATCGGTGAACTACTACTACTACAAGCTCGCCTACGACATGGGCATCGCCCGTTTCGACAGCTACATGCGCCGCTACGGCTTCGGCCAGCCGACCGGCATCGACATGATGGGCGAGAACGACGGCATCGTGCCGTCGCCGCAATGGAAGGCCAAGCGCAGCAAGGAACCGTGGTATGCCGGCGAGACGGTGATCTCCGGCATCGGCCAAGGCTACTGGATCGCGACCACGCTGCAACTCGCGCGCGGCGTGGCCGCGATCGCCGACAACGGGCAGGGGCGCCGCCCGCATCTGGCGCGCGATCGCCGCGACGGTTTCGACAAGCCGTGGACGCCGATGCCGCAGCCGGCGCCGACGCCGCTCACCTCGCAGGTGGGCTACGTGCGCGAGATCCAGGGCGGCATGGAAGGCACGATCTACGATCCGGGCGGCACCGGCCGCGCGATGGCGCGCGGCGCGCCGTATCGCATGGCCGGCAAGACCGGCACGGCGCAGAAGATCAGCCGCCGCGGCAATGTCAGCCTCAACCCGCACAGCCTACCGCTGCATCTGCGCCATCAGGCCTGGTTCGTCGGCTACGCGCCGGCGGAGGATCCGCAGATCGCGATCGCCGTGATCGTCGAGCACGGCGGCTTCGGCGGCAGCGCCGCCGCGCCGGTGGCACGCAAGGTGTTCGACACCTGGCTGCTCGGCAAATTGCCCGAGCGCGATCCGGACAGCATTCCCTTCACCGCGATCGGCGCGGAAGCGGTCGCCGCCGCGGACCTGGATAAATTGCCGCCGAAGCCCGAGGACGCGGTGCCGGAGCGGGCGCGCCGGTTCCTGCCGGTGTCGGGCGCGGCACCTTCGTCCGCGACGCCCGCCGTGGTTGAACCGGTCGAAACGGCCGATACGAGCGAGGAAGACATCGATCCGGCTGCGATCCCGACCGATGCTTCCGCCACGCAAACGGGAGCGACGCATTGAGCACCATCCTGCGCTGGCTTCTGGAGCTGTTCCTGCGCGTCACCCGCACGCTCGACTGGGCCCTGATCGCGCCACTCGTCGCCCTGATGGCGATCGCGCTCGCCGTGCTCTACAGCGCCGGCGGCGACAACGGCATGCAGCTGGTGATCGCGCAGAGCGCGCGCTACGTGGTCGGCCTGGGCGCGATGTGGGCATTGTCGTGGATGTCGCCGCTGCGCCTGCGCGATCTCACGCCGACGGTGTTCGCCGCCACGTTGATCCCGTTATTGCTGGTGCTGGCGATCGGCACCGGCAAGCACGGACGGCACTGGCTGGACCTGAAGCTGTTCTACTTCCAGCCGTCTGAATTGCTCAAGCTCAGCCTGCCGATGATGGCGGCCTGGTATCTCGACAGGCAGTGGCTGCCGCCACGCATCACGACCGTGCTGATGACGGCCGTCATCATCCTGGTGCCGACCGGATTGGTGATGCTGCAACCGGATTTCGGCACGGCGATGCTGGTGGCGATCAGCGGCGCGTTCGTGCTGTTCCTGGCGGGCCTGCCGTGGTGGTGGTTCGCGCTCGGCTTCGGCGGCATCGCGGCGGCGGCGCCGATCGCCTGGTTCTGGTTCCTGCGGCCGTACCAGAAGGACCGCATCCTCACCTTCCTCGATCCCGAATCCGATCCGCTCGGCACCGGCTGGAACATCATCCAGTCGAAGATCGCGATCGGTTCCGGGGGCATGAGCGGGCAGGGCTGGGGGCAGGGCTCGCAATCGCATCTGAACTACCTGCCCGAGCACACCACCGACTTCATCTTCGCGGTGCTGTCGGAGGAATTCGGCTGGATGGGCGTCGCCACGGTGCTGGCGCTGTACCTGTTCATCGTCGGCCGATGTCTGTGGATCGCGGCCGAATCGCGCGATGGTTATTCGCGCCTGCTCGCCGGCAGTCTCGGCCTCGCCTTCTTCGTCTACGTGATCGTCAACGGCGGCATGATTTCCGGCCTGCTGCCCGTGGTCGGCGTACCGATGCCGTTGCTCAGTTATGGCGGCACCGCTGCGGTGTCGTTGCTGGCCGGCATCGGCGTGGTGATGGCGGTGCGCAATCATCGGCCGATTCATGCGTAGGTTTTTCGCGGTCTTGGGACGCTTGGCTTTTGCTCGTCATTCCCGCGAAGGCGGGAATCCAGTGTCTTGCTTGCCTCTCGCGCGGATTCTGACTGAAGAGCCAAAGTCGCTGGATTCCCGCCTTCGCGGGAATGACGAGCGAACTCCTTGAAGTCCGGAAACTCTGACAATCGAGGCTGAACACGTGGTCAGCTGCCTTCGCGCACGCGTGCTACCCTCGCGCCGATGATCCGACGCGCCCACGCCTTCGCACCGTTCATCGCTCTGATCCCGCTCACGCTCGCTGCGTGCGCGACGCAGGCGATCCCTCATCCCTCGACAAGCAAGGTTGCCGCGCCGACACCGGTGATGGCGCCTGCCACGCCGACGTTGTTGCCGAAAGTGCCGCAGCCGCCGGAACGTCCGGTGGCGCCGCCGTCGGTGACCGATCCGGCGATTCCGATGGAGCAGCGCGTCGCCGCCTTCGTCGATTACACCGCGCAGACCTACGGCGTCGATCCGAATTTCATTCGTTCGACGCTGGCGCAGGCGGTGTATCAGCAGAAGATCATCGATGCGATCACGCGCCCGGCCGAAGCGGTGAAGCCGTGGCGCGACTATCGCCCGATCTTCATGACCGACGCGCGCATCGAGGGCGGCCGCGCGTTCTATGCCGAAAACCGCGAGGCGCTCGACCGCATCAGTGCCGAAACCGGCGTGCCTGCGGAGATGATCGTCTCGATCATCGGCGTGGAGACCAATTACGGGAAGAACACCGGCAGCTATCGCGTGATCGATGCGCTGTACACGCTGGCGTTCTGGCACCCCAAGCGTGCGCCGTTCTTCGCGGGTGAGCTGGCACAGTTGTTCGGGCTGGTGAAGGAAGAGCCGCAGCTCGACATCCTGACGCTGAAAGGCAGCTACGCCGGTGCGATGGGCATGGGGCAGTTCATGCCGTCGAGCTGGCGCAACTGGGGCAAGGACGGCGACGGCGATGGCCGCCGCGATTTGCTCACGCACAAACCCGACGTGTTCGCCTCGATCGCCAATTATTTCGTCGCGCATGGCTGGGAGCGCGGCGGCGCGGTGGTCGCACGCGTGGCGCGTGCGCCGGAGGCCGCCGATTTTGTGCCGGAAGGCGACCCGAAGGCGCTGGACCCGATCTATCCGCAGGCCTATTTCGCCGCGCGCGGCTATCGTCCGCAGCCCGGCGAGCCGGTCGTCGAGGGCGCCATATTGCTCTCGCTCGATGGCGAGGCGGGCAAGGAATACTGGTTCGGCTATCGGAACTTCTACGTCATCAGCCGCTACAATCGTTCCCCGATGTATTCGCTCGCCGTCTATCAGCTGGCGCAGGCGATCCGTAACGGTACGGTTGGCAGCGGCACACCATGAGACGGTGGCTGCTCTCGTCGGCGATCCTGGCTTCGATGCCGCTCGTGCTGGCGTCTTGCGCCAGCAACCCCAAGAAATCCGCTTCCGAAGCCGTGGCGCTGCCTGAGAAAGGCTCGATCGGACGTTCGACGCTGCCGCAGGGGCGCAACAAGCGTTCGCCGTATGCGCCGGCGCAGGAAGATCCGAGCAAACGCGGCAATTACACGCGCGGCGGTTTGTACGCGCCGGGCGTCGCAGACAGCGCGCCGGACCATATTCCGGACGTCGATGCGATTCCCGAGCCTGATGTCGTCGATGAACCGCGGTCCTCCTACGGCAACCGCACGCCGTACAAGGTGCTCGGCAAATCGTACCGGGTGCTCGACAGTGCCAAGGGTTACGACGAGAGGGGCACCGCCTCGTACTACGGCAACAAGTTCCACGGCCGCCGCACGTCCAATCTCGAGGTGTACGACATGTACGCCTTCACCGCGGCGCACAAGACGCTGCCGCTGCCGAGCTTCGCGCGCGTGACCAATCTCGACAACGGCAAGTCGGTGGTGGTGCGCGTCAACGATCGCGGGCCGTTCCACGACGGGCGCCTGATCGATCTGAGTTACGCGGCGGCGGTGAAGCTCGGCATCCATCCACGCGGCACCGGTCGCGTCGAGGTGGTCGGTCTGAGCCCCGGTGAGAACGCCCGCAATGATTACGACGCGGTTGCCTCGCGGCGCGACGAGCCGGCGGCGAAGCCGGTTGCCGATGGTGGTGCGACCAGGCTTCCGCCGGGGGTGCGCATCGCCACCGGCAAGCCCACCCCGCTGCGCGCGGGCACGGCTTCGGGCGCGACGACTGCCTCTTCCAGCGCCATCGACACCTTGGTGCAGGCCCTGCCGATCGCCAGCGCCAATGCCAGCGAACGGCCGCCGACCACCGTCGCCAGTGCCGGCTCGCGAACGGCGGCGCCCGCCGCTGACAAGGCGCCGCCGCCCGCTTCCAGCGACCTCGACTGGCGTTTCGACATGCGCCAGGACGGCCGCGCGATGACCGCCGACGAATTCGACGCCTGGATGAAGGCGCGCCGCGCCCGCGTGGCGACCGGCAAGGCCGGGAAGCCCGACCCCTATGGCTCGGCGTCGCCCGAAGCCCGCCTGGCCGCGACGCGCAAGCCGACCAGGGAGGCGCGGAAAGAGGCCCGGATGGAGGCCCGCCGTGCCGAGGTCCCTGTCGCGAAGGAATCCATCGCCGCCGCCGCGGAGCCCGCACCGTCGGTGCCGGTGGCCGCGAAAGACGGCGTGACGCTGCAGGTCGCCGCCTTCGGCGCGCGCGCCAACGCCGAGCGCGCGCTATCGATGCTCAAGGGCGCCGGCGTGTCCGACGCGCGCCTGTTCGACGGCACTTCCGCCGGCAAGCCGATCTGGCGGCTGCGTGTCGGTCCGGTCGACAACGGGCGTGTCGCGGAACTGTCGAGCCGCGTTGTTGGTCTGGGATTCGGCCAGCCCCAGGTCGTTCGCGATTAGAATTCGGGGACGCGGGTCCCTCCGCAAGAGCCCGCACACCTCCCCGCGCTGACGGCGCGGCCCGATGTGCGGACTTTCTAATGCTTTATTCAATTTGGCGTCGAGTCTGGCGCTGTGATCGTCTTTGGAGTTTCGTTGTCGATGAAAACCGCCGTTGTCGCACGTGGTGCGCTGCTCGCCGCATTGTTCACTTCCGCCGTCGGCCTGGCCGTCGCCCAGACGCCACAACCGGCCGCCAAGCCCGCGGCCACGACCGCGCTGAGCGATAACCTGCCGATCCCGCCCGCGCCGGCGCCGAAGGTCTCCAAGGCCTGGGTGTTGCTGGATTACGCCACCGGGCAGGTGCTGGCCGGCGAGAACGCCGACCTGCGCGTGGAACCGGCCAGCATCACCAAGGTGATGACCTCCTACGTGCTGGCCGCCGAACTGAAGGCGGGCAAGATCAAGCGCGACGACCAGGTGCTGATGAGCGAGAACGCCTGGCGCACCGGCGGCGCCGGCACCGACGGCAGCTACAGCGGCTTCGAGGTCAACAAGACCGCGCCGCTGATCGAGATGGAAAAGGGCATGGTGGTGCAGTCGGGCAACGACGCCGCCATCGCGCTCGCCGAACATGCCGCGGGCAGCGAAGGCGCGTTCGCCAACCTGATGAACGCCTATGCCCAGCGCATCGGCATGAAGAACTCGCACTTCGTCAACGCCACCGGTCTGGCGGCGGAAGGGCATTACTCCACGGCGCACGATCTGGCGCTGCTCGGCCGCGCGCTGGTGCGTGATTATCCCGAGGCCTACAGCTTCAACAAGATCAAGGAATTCAAGGTCGGCGCGATGAATCCGCAGACCAACCGCAACCTGCTGCTGTGGCGCGACCCGAGCGTCGACGGCATCAAGACCGGCCACACCTCCTCCGCCGGCTACTGCCTGATGGCCTCGGCCAAGCGCGGTGACCAGCGCCTGATCAGCGTGGTGATGGGCGACAGCAGCGAGAACCAGCGCGCGGTGGATTCGCAGGCGCTGCTCAACTGGGGATTCCGTTTCTACGAAACCCACAAGCTGTACGACGCCAACAAGGTGATCTCCAAGCAGCACGTGTGGAAGGGCCAGACCGAGGAAGTGCAGCTCGGCGTGGCGCAGGAACTGCTCGTCGGCATCCCGCGCGGCAAGTACGCGCAGCTCAAGCCGACCATGGACGTGCCCAAGACGCTGGTCGCACCGATCAAGAAGGGCCAGAAGGTCGGCACGGTGAAGGTGGCGCTGGCCGGCAAGGTGATCGCCACCGCGCCGCTGGTCGCACTCAATGGCATCGAGGAAGCCGGATTCTTCGGGCGCCTGTGGGATTCGTTCTGGATGTGGTGGGATTCCGAATAATCCCTTTCACGCATCGCGTGCAAAACTGCGCGCAAACAAAAGGCCGGCATTGCCGGCCTTTTGTGTGTCATGACGAGGGATCTCAGCGCGAGAGTTCGATCAGGTTCGAACTGACCCAGCCCTTGTTGCCGAGTTCGTCCTCGACTTCCCACATCGCGCCGTCCTTGTTGCCGGTGGGGTAGAGCATCATGCCCGGATCGAGGTCGCGCACCGCGCCGCCCTTGCCGCTGGACTGCTTGAGCAGGCGGCCGGGCTTGTTCACGGTCACGGCCTGCTGCGCGTTGGCGGCGGAGGCGTTCTCGGGCAGGCCGCCCAGCTCGGCGACGAGGTCGGTGTAGGCCTGCAGGTAGGCCATGGTCATCACCTGGCCGATTTCGGTATTCGAATAGCTCGACACGCCCACGCCGCCGGCGAGGGTATTCGACAGCCAGCCCGAGCCGCTGCCGCTGAAGCCGATATCGGTCTTGGTGGCGTGGCCCTCGGCCATCGCCAGTTGCTCGGAGGAGCGCATGTCGGTGACGGTCAGCAGCACGTCGGCGGTCTTCTTCTTCAGGTCGATCCCGCCCAGGATGCGGCCGGCACGGCCTCCGAGCAGCCCGCCCAGCGCGCCGCCGATGCCGGTGCCGCCAGCGTCGGAATTCTTGGAAATCAGGTCGGGCACCAGGGCGTAGTCGGCCGCCTTCATCTGGCCCTTGCCGAGGTTGGAACGGTTGCGCAGCTCGCCGCTGGAGGCGAGATCGCGCTCAGCCTGCATCGCCGCCAGGCCCTTGCCGCGGTCGACCAGGGTGAAGCACTTGGACTTGTTGACGAACAGCTTGATCAGTGCGGCCGGCGATTCGAGCTGGTAGGAGGACCACCAGTGGTTTTCCGGCTCGAGCACGGTGATCGTGCCCAGTTTCTTGCCGCAGGTCGGGATCTGCGTGGTCTTCTCGGCGCGCTCCTGTTGCGCGCTCTTTCTGGCGAAGGCGTCCTGGCTGGTGAGCAGCAGACAGCAGCACGCGATGGCCAGCGCGTGGCCAGTGAAGGTTTTCATTCTGTTATCCCTATGCTTCCAATGAAAAAAACGAACGATCTGTTCAACTTCCTGTTGCCCGCGAACCCTGGCGCGATCTTGGGATCGCGCCCCCCCTGGCCGCATAATCGGGGCATGAACATCATATCCGATAACCCCGAGCACGGATTCCAGTTCCCGGGCGAGTTCGAGATCACCGCGATGGGCGCGGCGAGCGCCGGACTGGAGACGGAAATTCCCAGGCTGCTGACCGCCGCCGGCATCGATGTGCTGCATGAAACCATCAGCTGGCGTGAGTCCAGCGGCGGCAGATTCGTCTCGGTGAAGCTGCGCTTCCGCGCCGACAGCCGCACCCAGTACGAGGCGGCGCACGAGGCCCTGCGCGCGCACCCGGAAGTGAAATGGACGCTGTAGGCGGCATCGGAACGGAGTTGCGCCCCGCCGTGGTCCGTGACCTCGGCCGGCAGCCCTACGAGCCGGTCTGGCATGCAATGCAGCGTTTCACCGATGCGCGCGGCGAGAGCACGCCGGACGAGTTGTGGGTGGTCGAGCACGACCCGGTATTCACGCTCGGTCAGGCCGGCAAGGACGAACACGTGCTGATGCCGGGCGAGATTCCGGTGCTGCACGTCGATCGCGGCGGCCAGGTCACCTATCACGGGCCGGGGCAGATCGTGGTCTACCCGCTGCTCGACCTGAAGCGCCTGAAAGTGGGCGTGCGCGACTATGTCACCCGCATCGAACAGGCCATCATCGACACCCTGGCCACCTGGAACATCCATGCCGAACGCCGCGACGGCGCGCCCGGCGTGTACGTGAACGCAGCCAAGGTCGCCGCCCTCGGCATCCGCGTGCGCCGCGGCTGCACCTTCCACGGGCTGGCGTTCAATGTGGCGATGGATCTGGAACCGTTTCACCGCATCAACCCCTGCGGCTACGCCGGGCTGCAAGTGACCTCGGTGCTAGACTTGGGTGGACCGTCCGGCCTGGACGCCGTCAAGGCGCCTCTGCTGGCCGAGCTGGGCCGCCAGTTCGGGCTCGAACTGCACGCCGAGCCGCGATTGCCCGATCTGTCGCAAGCCGCCTGAGCAAGCTGCCAACCCTAGGCCGCCGACACCAGACGGCGCTTTGCATTCCGAGATTCCGATGAGCGAAACCACTCCCCGCGCGATCCCTCTCCAAGTCGTTTCCGCCGATGCGGCGCCGCAGGCCGGAGCGCTTCAGGCTGGCGTGAAGCAAGTGGCCGGCGACAAGATCGCGCGCTCGCCGGTGCAATTCGTCGACGCCCCGGTGCTGCGCAAGCCGTCGTGGATCCGCGTGCGCATTCCCAGCAACGGCGCGGTGGCCGCGCTCAAGGCCAAGCTGCGCGAGAACCGGCTGGTCACGGTCTGCGAGGAAGCGAGCTGCCCGAACATCCACGAATGCTTCGGCCACGGCACTGCCACCTTCATGATCCTCGGCGAGGTCTGCACGCGCCGCTGCAGCTTCTGCGACGTCGCCCACGGCCGTCCCAAGCCGCCCGATCCGTTCGAGCCGGTGAATCTGGCCAACACCATCGCCGACATGGGGCTGAAATACGTGGTGGTGACCAGCGTCGATCGTGACGACCTGCGCGACGGCGGCGCCCAGCACTTCGTCGACTGCATCGCCCAGATCCGCGCCAGGACGCCGAACACCAAGATCGAGATCCTCACGCCCGACTTCCGCGGCAAGGGCCGCATGGAGCGCGCGCTGGAAATCCTGGCCACCAACCCGCCGGACGTGTTCAACCACAACGTCGAGACCGTGCCGGACCTGTACCGCAACGTCCGACCCGGCGCCGACTACCAGTGGTCGCTGACCCTGCTGCAGCAGTTCAAGCGCCAGCATCCGGAGGTGCCGACCAAGTCCGGCATCATGCTGGGCCTGGGCGAAACCATGGAGCAGGTGCAGGACACGCTGCGCGACCTGCGCGCGCACGACGTGGACATGGTCACCATCGGCCAGTACCTGCAGCCCAGCGCGCACCACCATCCGGTGCTGCGCTACTGGACGCCGGAGGAGTTCAAGGCGCTGGAGACCTACGGCATGTCGCTGGGCTTCACCCACGTCGCCTCGGGGCCATTGGTGCGCTCCTCCTACCATGCCGACCGGCAGGCCGCCGAAGCCGGCGTCGCCGCCGCCTGAGCCTGAATGGGAGCGGGGCGAGGCCCCGCCCTAGGGCGGTCCGCCTACGTTTCATTCACAACCGCTCCAATCGCCGCGGGTAGAGTGGGCCGGCACGCAACTTTCGACCTGTTGCGTCGTCCAAACCGAACCCTATAGTGGTGACATTGTCCGTGGCGCATTTGATCAGGCCCCGGATACCCCCAGCCCGGTTCCGCCGGGTTTCCAGGGCCGCGGCGGCGCCTCGCACACGTTCGCCGACGCGGTTCATCATCGAGTGAACGCATGAATCTGTCCCGCCCGCTGTCCATTTCCCTGATCGCCCTGGCCCTCTCGGTACCGCTGGTGCTGATGGCGCGCGGTGAAGACAAGGCCATCCCCTCGTCCGCCAGCGCCGATCAGGCCACCACGTCCAAGCTGGTCTACGGACTGCTGTCCGATAGCCGCTACGCGTACCGCCCCGGTTCGCTGGACGCGCATCTGTCGGGAGACATCTTCAAGCGTTACCTCGAAGCGCTCGACAGCAGCAAAGTGTTCTTCACCGCCGCCGACATCGCCAAGTTCGAGCCTTACAAGAACACCCTCGGCGATTCCGTCAAGAACGGCCAGCTCGATCCGGCCTTCGCGATCTTCGCCGTCTACAAGCAGCGCGTGAGCCAGCGCCTCGCCTACGCGCGCGCGCTGCTCAACCAGGACATCTTCGACTTCAGCGGCAACGACCGCTGGTACTACGAACGCAAGGACGCGCCGTGGGCGAAGGACGAGGCCGAACTCGATGCGCTGTGGAAACAGTCCGTGCGCAACGACTGGCTGCGCCTGAAGCTGGCCGGCAAGAAGCCAGAAGACATCCGCAAGACGCTCGACAAGCGCTACGCCAACAATGCCTCGTCGATCGCCCAGCTCGACGGCAACGATGCCTTCTCCAGCTTCCTCAACGCCTACGCGTCCTCGATCGATCCGCACACCGACTACTTCGATCCGCGCGAAGCCGAGCGCTTCAACCAGAGCATGTCGCTGTCGCTGGAAGGCATCGGCGCGCAACTGCAGAAGCAGGACGACGTGGTGGTGATCCGCGAGCTGATCGTCGGCGGTCCCGCCGCGCTCAGCAAGAAGTTCAAGCCGGGCGATCGCATCGTCGGCGTCGGCCAGGGCACCAGCGGCACGATGGAAGACGTGATCGGCTGGCGTATCGACGACGTGGTCGAGAAGATCAAGGGCAAGAGCGGCACGCAGGTGCGGCTGGACATCGTGCCGGCCGAAGCCACGCTCGACAGCAAGCCGGTACGCGTGGTGCTTACGCGCGCCCGCATCCGACTGGAAGAGCAGGCGGCGAAATCTCAGATCCTCGATCTGCCCGCCGGCAACGGCGAACCGCAGCGCCGCATCGGCGTGGTCAAGCTCGAAGCGTTCTACCAGGATTTCGACGGCCGCCGGAAGAACAACGGCGACTACGCTTCCGCCACGCGCGACGTAGCGAAGCTGCTGCAGCAGTTCAAGGCGCAGAAGGTCGATGGCGTGGTGCTGGACCTGCGCAACAACGGCGGCGGTTCGCTCAACGAGGCGGTGGAACTCACCGGCCTGTTCATCGACAAGGGCCCGGTGGTGCAGGTACGCGAATCCGGTGGCCGCGTCGGCGTGGACAGCGACGACGAGGGCGGCGTTTCCTGGGACGGCCCGCTGGCCGTACTGGTCAATCGCGGCTCCGCCTCCGCATCGGAAATCTTCGCTGGCGCGATCCAGGATTACGGCCGCGGCCTGGTGATCGGCGAGACCACTTTCGGCAAGGGCACTGTGCAGAATCTGGTTGATCTCGACCGCTGGCCCGGCAACGAACAGAAGCGCTACGGCCAGGTGAAGCTGACCATCGCGCAGTTCTTCCTGCCCGGCGGCAGCAGCACGCAGAACAAGGGTGTGGTGCCGGATATCCAGTTCCCGGTGATGGTCGATGCCTCCAAGTTCGGCGAAAGCACCTACGACAACGCCCTGCCGTGGACCCGCATCGCCGGCGTGCCGCACACGCAGTACGGCAACTTCGCGATCCTGCTGCCCAGGCTCGATACCTTGCATAAGGCGCGCGTGACGAACGACAAGGAATTCCAGTGGGTGGAGGAAGACGTCGCCGAATTCCGCGCCGAGGAAGCGAAGAAGTACATCTCGCTCAACGAGGCCGAGCGCCGCGCCGAGCGCGATCGTCAGGACACCAAGCGCAAGTCGCGCCAGGAACAGCGCAAGGCGCTCGGCCTGCCGCTCGATCCGCTGGCCGACGATGCCGCCGACGACGGCCTGACGTACAGCGAACGCGACATCGCCAAGGACGCGGCGCGCGAGAAGGCGGCGGAGAAGGCTCCCGATCCGCTGTTGCGCGAATCCGCGTCGATTCTCGGCGATGCGATCCAGCTGCTGCACAACGATCGCACCCTGGCCGGACAGGTGTTGCCGGAAGCGAAAACGCCGGGACATTGGGCCGACTGATCGCTTTTCCTTCCCCCTCGGGGGAAGGTGCCCCGAATGGGCGGATGAGGGCGGGAAATCACGAGCCGATCAACGCTCCATGACAAGTCATTCGGCGCCCTCATCCGGCGCTTCGCGCCCCTCAGCCGCTTGAAGCGGCTTCGATCTCCCGGAGGGAGAAGGGAAAGTGGAACAGCAAGAATCGGATAGCGGGCGCCTTGGGCGCCCGTTATCGTTCATGCCATGGACAAGACTGACGACAAACTGGAACGCGCCCGCAAACTGCTCGAAGGCGACGATCTCTCGCTCGCCGAGCTGGCCGGCGCGGTGGGCCTGAGCGCTTCGCATCTGCAGCGTCGTTTTCGCGCGCAGTTCGGACTCAGCCCGGCCGAATACAGCGCGCAGCGCAAGCTCGAACTGCTGAAGGCCGCCTTGCGCGAAGGCGACGACATCAGCGGCGCGCTTTACGACGCTGGCTACGGCTCTCCCTCGCGCGTGTACGAAGGCGGCGCGGTCAAGCTCGGCATGACACCCGCGCGCTATCGCGCTGGTGGCGCCGGCGAGGCGATCCGCTGGAGCGTGATCGACACCGCGTTGGGCCGTGCGCTGGTCGCCGCCACCGAGCGCGGGATTTGCATGGTCGAGGTCGTGGCTTCCTCGGGCGGCGATGCCGAACTCGAAACGAAACTGCGCACCGAATTCCCGAATGCGAATCTCGAACGCGTCGATGCCGGTCGCGACGAATTCCTCGCCCCGCGCGTGCGCGCGGTGGCGGACGCGCTCGCGGGCAAGCGCACGCAGGTGCCGGTCGATCTGCTCGGCACGGCATTCCAGAAGCGCGTCTGGGATGCGCTGATGAAAATCCCGGCCGGGCAGACGCGCAGCTACGCCGAAGTGGCGGCGGGGCTGGGTGAGCCGCGCGCCACGCGCGCGGTCGCCAATGCCTGCGCGCACAACCGCATCGCGGTGATCGTGCCGTGTCATCGCGTGATTCGCGGTGACGGCTCGCTCGGCGGTTATCGCTGGGGCCTGCCGCTGAAGGATCGCCTGTTGCAGCGCGAGCACGCTGGCCGCGGCAATGCGGTTTGATGCTTCGCCGGGGCGGTCTTATTTGCGCCGGCGTGGCGGTGGCCGGGTCGGCAGCTGCAGGCCCAGCTTCACCGTGTCGAACACGAACCGGGTGTCGTAGCGCTTGATGTTGCCCTCGTCGTAGAACAGGCGCTCGGCGACTTCGCGGCAATGGGCGATGCTGGTGGTGGCGAGGATCACCAGATAGTCCCAGTCGCCGGCCAGCACGTAGCACTGCTGTACTTCCGGCGCGGCGCGCATGCGGGCGTGGAAGGCGGTGTGCTGCTTGGCCGATTCGCGCTCCAGCGTCACCAGCACGGCGGCCAGGGTGAGATTGCCGAGTTGCGCGGGATCGAGCACCGCCACCTGACGCAGCAACCCGCTCTTGCGATAGCGCGTCAACCGGCGCTGCACGGCGCTCGCCGACAGGCCGATCGCGTCGCCGAGCGTCGACAGCGTGGTGTCGGCGTCGCGCTGCAGCAGCTCGAGCAGCTTGTGGTCGAACTCGTCGAGAAGCGGAGGTGACGCTGCCATGAATCGTCCTCAAGCCAGCTATGCAAAATTTTCGCGTTTGGATGCACGAAATTTCAAGCACTGTGCTTGCTGCCCCGCTAGTCTGCACCCATAGAGCTGTTGAAACCGATCGTGCGCCGCACGGCTCCCGCAGCTCCGACTCTGGAACCCCCACATGCCAGCCTCTTCTGACTCCGCCATGCCGCGCGGCCTAGCCGTCGCGTTCGCGCTCGCCGCCGTGTACGTGGTCTGGGGGTCGACCTACCTCGGCATCCGCTTCGCGCTCGAAGGCGGGTTTCCGCCATTGCTGATGGCGGGGACGCGCTTCCTGATCGCCGGCACCTTGATGTATGCCGCCCTGCGGATGCGCGGCATGCCGGCGCCGACGCCGCGGCAGTGGCGCAACAGCGCCTTGATGGGCGTGCTGCTGCTCGGTGGCGGCAACGGGCTGGTCTGCATCGCGGAGCAGTCGGTGTCGTCGGGCTTGGCCGCGATGGCGGTGGGGTCTGCGCCGCTGTGGATCGGCCTGTTCTCGGCGATGCGCGGACAATCTCCCACGCGCATCGAATGGTTGGGACTGGGCATCGGTTTCGTGGGCGTGCTGTGGCTCAACGCCGGTGGCAGCCTGACGGCGACGCCGTGGGGACTGGTGGCGCTGCTGGTCGCTTCGATGGTGTGGGCATTCGGTTCGGTGTGGAGCCGGGGCCGTGATCTGCCGACGCCTTTCATGTCGGCGGCGGCGCAAATGCTGTGCGGCGGCGCGGTGATGCTGGTGGTTGGATCGCTGCTGGGCGAACGCTTCACGGCGATGCCCACGCCCAAGGCGCTGGCATCCGTGGGTTACCTGCTGCTGTTCGGCTCGCTGGTGGCGTTCTCTGCTTATGTCTGGCTGCTGCAGAACGTGCGACCGGCGCTGGCCGGCAGCTACGCCTACGTCAATCCGGTGATCGCGGTGATTCTCGGCGCCTTCCTGGCGGCCGAACGCTTCACCGCCCATGATCTTGGCGCGATGGTGGTGATCCTGCTCGGTGTCGTCGCGATCACGCTGGGCAAGGCGCGCGCGCGGAAGCCGGCGCCGCAAGCGGCTTCCGAGGAAACCGCGTGACGCCCTCGATGGCTCTCGATCGTCGCGGCCTGTGGACCGCGGCCGCTTCCTTCGTGCTGTGGGGCTTGATGCCGTTGTACTGGCACGCCCTGAAGGCGGTGCCGTCATTGCAGATTGTGCTGCACCGCGTGGTGTGGAGCACGATCCTGGTGGTCGGCTGGCTGTGCTGGAAGCAGGGCATGCAATGGTGGCGCGCGTTGCTGTCGCAGCCGCGCGTCGCCGGTTTGCTGTTGCTGAGCGGGTTGCTGATCGCGTTCAACTGGAGCCTGTACATCTGGGCGGTGAACGCGGGGCATGTCGTGGAGACGAGTCTCGGCTACTTCATCAATCCCTTGCTCAACGTGGTGCTGGGCGTGCTGTTGTTGCGCGAGAAGCTGACGTCGGCGCAGTGGCTGGCGGCGGGGATCGCGACGATTGGCGTGCTGTGGCTGACGTTCAACTACGGCAGTTTTCCGTGGATCGCCTTGGCGCTAGCTGGTTCGTTCGGCTTGTACGGGCTGGTGCGGAAGGTGGTGGCGGTGGATTCGATTCCCGGGCTCGGGGTCGAGAGCCTGTATCTGTTCCTGCCTGCCCTCGTGCTGCTGGTGTGGAGCGAGACGCACGGGGCCGGACAGTTCTTCTCCGCCGGCTGGGGCACCGGAATGGATGCGCTGCTGGTGCTGGCGGGCGCGCTGACGGCGTTGCCGTTGATCGGGTTCGCTTATGCGGTGCGGCGGGTGCCTTATTCGATCATCGGGTTGATGCAGTACATCGCGCCGACGTTGCAGTTTCTGATTGGTGTGTTTGTGTTGCACGAACCGTTTGATGACAATCGGTTGATTGGGTTCGTGTTTATTTGGGTGAGTTTGGTGATTTTCGCGGGTGAGGGGTGGTGGCGGGCGCGGCGGCGAGTGGTGGTTGGGGCGGCGTAGCTTCTTGCTCGTCATTCCGGCGGAAGCCGGGTGTTTAACAGCCGAATGGCTGGTCATCTATGGGCTTTGCCGTTGGTTTTGCTCGTCATTCCGGCGAAAGCCAGAATCCAGTTTTTGGCGTGATCGTCGTCCCAGCGAAAGCTGGGATCCATTTGGCTTTTGCTGTTGTTGTTGCTTGTGAAGAGCAAGAGCGTTTCGTCCGCTACGCGGCCGAGTTCATTTCTTTTGATAAGCGTCAAAAGAAACGAACCAAAGAAAAACGCTTT